>JAFWOP010000028.1 GCA_017545365.1 Bacteroidales bacterium | reverse complement strand
TCAAAATCATTTGGCGCGGACGGCACGAACCGTGAACCCACAGCAGCGGAAGAAGTTGTCGTTAATCTCTTTGCCGTTCTCTGCGAAGGCGAAAAGGTATGGGCCGAAGGATACATCGGGGATGAGCGTGGACGACCAGTAATAGCCCGTGTTGTCGTGGTAGTGTGGTTTGCATTCAGCGGCGGGCAGGAAGATTGCATTGCCGTTGGCGGCGGTGAACTTGATTCCCTTGACACCGTTTTGGGTCATCCATTTGCTGGTGGTGTTGTCCATCAGTTCCTGCCATTCCTCGCGTGTCGGGGTGCGCGCACCGTCGCCGAGGCTGGCGGCTGCGTCGTCCTCGGGTTCGAGGGTTGTCAGCGAGTCGGTGAATCCGTCGAGGCCATACTGCGGCTGGCTGCAATACTTCGTGAGATGAGTCTGGTCGCTCCCAAAGCGATAGCTGTCCCACGTGTACTCGTCCTTGGGCTGTGTCTCGCCCCAGGCGAAATAGTCGCCGAACTCTTCGGGTGTGTCCGCACCCACATTGCACGTTGCCCACAGCAGGCCGCTGGGCAATCCGAGGTCAACCCAACCGCTGTTGTTGTCATTTGTCGTCCCGCTCTTGCAGGCGGTCATCATTCCGAGGGCGCACACCATCGCGCCGAGTAAAAAGATTTTCTTCATATTGTTTATCGTTTAAAATTCCTTTTTCGCGTCCCACGCCAGACGGTGTCAAAAGAGGTCGGGGTTGGCGTGCATTGGTTTGTCATGCCTCGCCATTGACCATGTTGGAGACCATCGTCCCGTTGTCGAGATTCAACAATGTATGCCAAAAGAAATTGCCTCCATCGCGGACATGGACGGTTCCTTTTTTCAACTCATCCTTTAGCCATGTTTCTTCTTTTGACACAGCATTCACCCAAACATACCGCTTGCCGTCGGATGCCACACCAAAGATATATTGCCTGACATACGATTTCAGTCGCGGACGTGTCACCTTGCCCAGCTTGTCTTTCTTGCCAGGCATTATTGTCGGGTATTTTTTAAGGAGCAACTTTTCCGCTTCGCGCACTTCTTCCATCGTCGGGGTGTACTCTGCCATCTCAAATGTGTGTTCTTTACCGGAACGGTCAATGGACGTTGATTCATAATGTTCCATGAACACATACCCCACGAGTGTTGTGTCGTCGGCTTTTGTTGTGTCGATGTCGCAAACACGCACGGTCATTACCGAGCCTTTAGTCTCCGTTTGCGCCTCGGCGGTCATCATTCCGAGGGCACACACCATCGCGCCGAGCAAAAAGATTTTCTTCATATTGTTATACATTTAAGAATTAAAATCACTCATAGTAACGTCCTCCATGCGTTTTTATTGCGCGGACTCTTTCCTCGCGGTGCGGCCGACGTGCTCCTGCAGCCTTTGGAACACGACGAACAGCGGCGGCACTGCGACGAGCAGGCCGAGGGTGCCGAAAAGCATTCCGCCCACCACGCAGACACCGATGGTGCGGCTACCGTTGGCACCCACGCCCGAGGCGAACATCAGGGGCAGCATACCGATAATCATCGTCAGCGAAGTCATCAGGATGGGGCGCAGTCGCACCTTGGCGCTGCGGAGTGCCGCACCGGTAAGCGTCAGCCCCTCGCGGCGCGCCTGAGAGGCATACTCGGTAAGAAGGATGGCCGTTTTCGACAGCAGGCCCACCAGCATCACCATGCCGATTTGCATATAGATGTTGTTCTCGACACCGAACAACTTGGCGAACAGCAAGCTGCCTGCCAAGCCGAAAGGCACCGACAGCATCACCGCCAGCGGGATGAAGAAGCTCTCGTAGAGGGCCACCATCACAAGATAGGCGAAGACGATGCAAATAAAGAAGATGAATATGATGCGACTGGAAGTCTGACTCTCCTCACGGGTGATGCCACCGAACTCGAGGCTGTAACCCACAGGCAGCTCCTTGGCGGCGGTTTCCTGGATGGCCTTGATGGCTTGTCCCGAGCTGCTGCCCTGCGCCACGCTGCCCGACACATCGATGCTGCGGAACATATTGAAGCTGTTCAGCGACTGCGGCATATACTCCTTGGTGAGGGTGACGAACTGGTTGATGGGCATCATCTCACCGCTTTCGGAACGCACAAAGAGGCTCGCCAGCGACTCTGGACGGTTGCGGTCGGAGGGGCGGAGCTGCAAATCGACCTGATAGACCTTGTTATACTTGTTGAAGTTGGAGATATAGTCGCCGCCCAGATAAGCGCCCATCTCGTTGAGGACGGTAGAGGGAGCAACACCCATCTTCTTGCACCGCGCCACATCCAAATCCACGCGGTACTGCGGATAGTTGACATCGTAGCTCGAATAGACCTCGCCGATTTCAGGGCGCTCGCTGAGCTTCTCGACGAAACGGGTGGTGACCTCGTGCAGCGTTTTCACATCCTGTCCGTTGCGGCCCTGCACCGAGAACTCGAAGCCGCCGTTGCCACCGTAGCCCTCCACCATTCCGGGTTCGGAGACGAAACTCTGCGCCTCGGTTTCCTCGGCCATCAGCTCGCTTATCTTTTCCATCACGGCGGTAGAGGAATGGTCGCTGCCCTTGCGCTCGCTCCACGGCTTCAGCTGGACGAAGATGTTGGCGCCAGCGCCGACACCCACCACGCCGCCGACATCCTGCACCTCGGGCAACTCGCGGATTTTGTCGCACGCCCGGTTCATCAGGTCGAAGGTCTTGTTGGCGGTATATCCCGACGGCGGTGTAAGGTCGGCAAAGAGCGTGCCCATATCCTCATTGGGAATGAAGCCCGTGGGCACCACCTTGAAGAGAATGCCGAAGAGCAGCAATGCTGCCGCCACACCGCCTGCCACCCACGCCTTGCGTTTCAGCAGCCGCTGGACAACGGAGAGGTAGTGTTTCAGCAGCGAATTGTACGCAACATTGTATATTTTGCCGAGAGTTTTTGTCAACGTAAATTTCCGCGAATTATCCGTTAATTTATGGGCAATTATATGGGAATTCGTGTTAAACAACAGGGCGCACAGCGCGGGACTCAGCGTCAACGCGTTCAGCAGCGAGATGCCCACTGCTACGGCCATCGTCAAGCCGAACTGCTTGAAGAAGATGCCCGTAGTGCCGCCCACAAAAGCCACGGGGATGAAGATGACCATGAAGACCAGCGTGGTGGTGAACAGCGTTGTCGCGAGGCCGCTCATAGCGTCCTCCGAGGCTTTGCGGGCAGAGGTGTAGCCCTCGTCAAACTTGGCTTTCACCGCCTCCACCACCACAATGGAATCGTCCACCACTGTGCCGATGACCAGCACCAGCGCGAAGAGTGTCAGCAGGTTAACCGAGAAGCCAGCCACCTTCATAAAGGCGAAAGTGCCGATGAGCGAGACAACGATGCCGACGGCGGGAACCAGTGTGGCTCTAAAATCCTGCAGGAAGAAGAGCACAACAATCAGCACCAGCACGATGGCTATGACGAGCGTCAGTATCACCTCGCGGATGGAGGCGAAGAGGAAGTCGTTGGTGTTGTCGAAGGTGACGATTTTCACATCCTTGGGCAGCGAACGCTCGGTCTCCTTCAACAGTTTGTCGATTTCGAGGTTGATTTTTGTGGCGTTCGAGCCGGCCATCTGACTCACCGAACCCATCACGCCCGGATGTCCGTTGATGCTGTTGATGTAGTCGTAATCCGACTGTCCCAGCTCCACATCCGCCACATCCTTCAGCAGCAGCTCCTCGCCAGTGGGTAGCGAGGCAATCACAAGGTTTTCGAACTCCGACACCTCGGTCTTGCGACCCGTATAGCGCAGCACATACTGGAACACATTGTCGGAATTGCTGCCCAGCGAGCCCACCGAGGCCTCGATGTTCTGCTCGGCCAGCACAGCCGATATGTCGCTCGGCATCAGCTTGTGGCGCGCCATCACGTCAGGCTTGAGCCAGATGCGCAGGGCGTATTGCGCGCCCCACACCTCCACTTTGCCCACACCCTTGATGCGCAGCAGGGCGGGACGCAGGTTGTTGTAGAAATAGTTGCTCAGGAAGTTCTCGTCGTAGGTGCCGTTGGGACTTTCCAGCGCGATGATGCGGAGTTGGCCCGGTTGCCGTTTCTCGGTGACCACACCCGTTTGCAGCACCTCGGCGGGCAGCTGAGCCTGCGCCTGGATGACACGGTTCTGCACGTTCACAGCGGCCATGTCGGCATTGGCGCCCTGCTCGAAGTAAATGGTGATGCTGGCCGAGCCGTTGCTTGCCGACGAGGTCATATAAGTCATTCCCTCCACGCCGTTGATAGCCTCCTCAAGCGGCATCACCACGCTCTTTTGAACCGTTTCGGCGCTTGCACCGGGATAACTCGCCCACACATAGATGGCCGGCGGCGCTATGTCGGGATAGCGTTCCACCGGAAGCGTCAACAGCGAAATCACACCCAGCAGGACAATGATTATACTGATAACCATCGAGAGCAGCGGACGACGTATGAATGTCTTGGTATTCATAACTATCAATTCTCCTTTTTAATAACCTTTTCACCCTCTTGCACAAACCCTGTTCCTTTGGCGATAATCACATCCCCTTCCATGAGTCCGCTGACCACCAAATAATTCTTGCCGTCGGTTTGCGGCTCCACTTCGATGATAGCCGACACGGCCTTTCCTTCAACCACCTTATACACATATACTTTATCTTGAATCTCATAGGTAGCCTCTTGGGGAATGACGATAGCTTTTTCCCTCACTACGGGCATCACAATTTTCCCTGTACCACCGCTAAGCAGTAAACCATTGGGGTTGTCAAAGCGGACACACACCGAAACGGCACCCGTTCGGTCATCCACTACTCCGCTGATACTCTCCACATGACCAGGCAATTCATAAGTGGTACCATTGGGCAGCTGCAGCCACAATTCGGGCATCTGATTGACTGCTTCTGCCAAACTCTTGTAGTTCGAGAGATAGTGCATCACCTGACTCTCTGTCATCGAGTAATAGACACGCATCTGCCGATTGTCGGACACCTGAGTGAGACCTTCCACAATGGAGGGTCCTACAAGGTCTCCTTTGCGATAAGGAATGCGACCCACTACGCCGTCAGAAGGACTGCGTATCTCAGTATACCCCAAATCGTTGCGTGCAGATACGAGTGCTGCCTTTGCCGCTGCCAGATTGGCCTTCGCCACACCAAGGTCGCTTTCTGCGAGCGACAGCTCAAAATCGGAGACAATCCCCTTATCGTGGAGCGACTTTTTTCCGTTATATTCCAGCTGCACACGGCTGAGTGTAGCGGTCATCATCTGCACATTGGCATTGGCAGACTCCACCGCCGAACGGTAAGCCACATCATCAATACGGAACAACAGTTGCCCAGACCTCACCCGGTCGCCCTCCTTCACATACACCCCTTGCAAATAGCCCTCCACACGGGGGATAACCTTGATATCCTGCTCGCCTTGAATCGAGGCGGGATATACCGCATTCAGTGTGTAATCTTGCGTTGCGACCGTGAGCAATTCATATTTTTTGGCCGACTCTTCATTCTCTACTTCGCCGTTTTTGCACGAATAGAGCAGCATCATTGCCACAAGCACAAATATAAAATACCTAAATTTCATACATTTACATATTAAATCCATTCAAGAATCATCCTGCAAAATTAGCACCTTTTATCCATATTACACTATGCAGAATCGGACCAATATTGTATGTTTTCGGAATTAGTCATATCTTTGCATCATGAACTACAACATAATAATCCTTAAACCAACTGATACTGACGATATTGTAAAAACCAGTATCAATGAGTTTTGGTTCTGTCGCATGCTTAAGGGCAGCGCGAAGGTGCTGTTCAACCTGAAGAAACACAAGATTGGGACGGACACACTATTTGTCGTACCCGAAGGTGCACAATTCAGGGTTGTCTCATCGACCAAGAACATGGCGATGGAGATTCTCATTTTCGACGAACCGCTGATGAATGTCGTCTACACACTGCTGGGTGCCGAAGCCGACTTTGGCTCGTTGGAGTCGGAGTTTTGGACCGACAAGGGGCTGGAAGAGCCTTTTTCTCGACTCATGGCTTTGGATTACGAAGCCCTGAGGGTGTCCATCCAACACCCGTCGCTCGTCGCACGCCACAAGGCCATCACAGCAAGCCTTGCCCACCTGCTGCTGACCATCTACAATGCGGTCACCCCCCATACCGAAGTACCACAGGAACACGGCAGCCACAGCAGTCGTATGATACTGAACCGCTTTTACGAGTTAGTGAGCAATACGGTGTCGTCGGGCGAACGCAGCATCAACTATTATGCAGCAAAACTGTGTATCTCGGAGCGCTACCTCTTCGCAGTCTGCAAGAAAGAGACGGGCCAGTCACCCAAAGAGATTATCAATAGCTTCCTGATTGGTACCATAAAGAATGTGCTGCTCACCACCGACCTGACATTGCAACAGATAGCCGACAGGCTTTGCTTTCCCGACCAGTCGTCATTCGGGCAATATTTCAAACGTCATGAGGGCATCTCGCCTTCCGAGTTCCGTCAAAAGTATAAATAAATCTTTTCATTTCCGCAAAAATGCGTATTTTTGCAGTCCAAAACAACAAAAAACATACAATATGACAAAATACATCGGAGCACATGTAAGCGCGTCGGGCGGTGTGAGCAACGCCATCCTCAATGCCGAAGCCATTGGGGCCAATGCCTTTGCGCTCTTCACCCGCAACCAGCGCAGCTGGATGAGCAAACCCCTCGGACAGGAAGAAATCAACGGATTCAAACAACTGTTGAAAGAGCGTGGCTTCGAGCCGCAATACGTGCTGCCCCACGACAGCTACCTTATCAACCTCGGCTCGCCCGACGAGGAGACACTACAGAAAAGCCGCAACGCCTTCCTCGACGAGATGCAACGTGCCCAACAGCTGGGGCTGACCATGCTCAACTTCCACCCCGGCAGCCACTTGAACAAGATAAGCGAAGAGGAATGCCTCGACCAGATAGCCCGCGAAGTAAACGCCGCCCTGGCGCAGACCGAAGGCGTCACCGCCGTCATCGAGAACACCGCCGGACAGGGCACCAACCTCGGTTGGAAGTTCGAGCATATCGCCCGCATCATCGAAGGCATCGACGACAAGAGCCGCGTAGGCGTCTGTATCGACACCTGCCACACCCTCGCCGCCGGCTACGACCTCAGCAACGAAATGGGCTACCAGTTCTGCTTCGACGACTTCGAAAGCATCATAGGGCTGAAATACCTTAGAGCCATACACCTCAACGACAGCAAGAAAAGTGCCGGCTCGCATGTCGACCGCCACGAGACCCTCGGCAACGGCCACCTCGGACGCGACTTTTTCACCCGCTTCATGCACGACCCCCGTTTCGACAATATGCCCATCATACTCGAAACTCCCGACCCGGCCATCTGGGCTCAGGAAATCAGCTGGCTCAGAAGCCTCTAAACAAAGCGCGCTGCCCTTTCATTCCAATGCCACAGCTCGGAAGAAAGGGCAGCGTGCGTTATAGTGATGACAATGTTCCTTACAGACTTATTTGCTATCTAATCAAAGTGATAGTGCCTTTCCGTTGGTGGCGGAAGCCATCCCTATCGGTAAAGTAGACAATATACACATACGTGGCCTGCGGCATCTCGCGGCCTCGGAATGTGCCGTCCCAGCCTTGATTGATATCGCTACTTATAAACACTTGCGTACCACCACGGTTGAAGATAGCCATCTTATAGTTGCTGACCACGTCGCCCGCATGGTTCATCCGCGGACGGAAGATGTTGATTTCCTCATCGTCCGAACCTGGGATAAAGACATTGGGAAACCACAGAATAGTATCCTCATTAGGCACTACCACTGCCGACTTGCTGGACGACTTGGCGGGCTGTGGATTCACAGCAGGCTGCTCTACAACAAGCTGGGGTTCGGGTTCTGATACAACTGGTGCTGGCTCGGCAACCGATTCGCTCTTTGGCAACGTCAGCGGCGCTACAGGTGCCTCCTTTACAACCGCAGGCCGGGGTTCGGCCTTGGCTTCCTGCTGCGAGGCAACCGCCGGAGCCTGTGAGGATTCCACCACCGGGGAAACGGGTTCTGAGGGCTGTTGCACTATCACAGGCTTTGCAGCCTCAGCCTTAGCCGGCTCAGGCGTAGCAATTGGTTGAACATTCAGCCGTTCAGTATTCATCTGTGCCACTTGTGGAGCCGTTTGAGCGGCCGGGGCTGACATCTCCGAAGGCCAATTGACCGTTGCCACTATTGCAGAGGCAACAATGACAGCCCCCGCAGCCGCAGTCAACGCCTGACGGCGGATAGCCTTGCGGCGGATGGTCTTCTGAATCCGATCCCACACTTCGGGGTCGGGGTTCGCTCTGTAATTCTTCAACTTGTCATTCATATTATATCCTCGTTAATTGTTTATCAATCCATAGAAGAGCTTTCGGGTGTAACGCCCAACCGCCCTCTAATCATCTTCTTAGCCCGATGCACATACGACCGCACCGTGGTCTCTGGCACCTTCATCTTCTCCGAGATTTCCTTATACTCCATCTCTTCCACCTCCCTCATGTTGAAAGCCAGACGGTAAGGCTCGGGAAGGGTTTGCAGTATCTCCACAATCTTTTCCACTGTCGTCTCTCGGTCAAAATCCCATTGTTCCAATTCTATAAAATCGTTCTGCTCGTCACGCTCCTCCAAATCGCAATACACCAGCATCTGGTTCTCCAGCGCATGGTTGACCGCCACACTGAGCATAATCTTGTAAACCCACTTGACCAACGCCTGCGCATTCCTAAGCTGACCTATTCGCTCAAACACCTTTACAAAACCATCGTGGAGCAAATCCTGCGCATCCTCGCGCGACCGCGCATAACGCATACACACACCCATCATCACCGGCGACAACTCCTCATAAAGGAGTTTCATGGACTTTTGGTCCTTACGCTTACAGGCTGCTACGACTTGTTCCGGATCGTTTAACATATATATAAGACCGAAAAAAGGCCATTTTGTTGCAAAAATACAAGAAAAAAATCACTTTTTACATAGTCACCACTCACATTTTTCACCTTCATCACGATAAACTATTATAGTTCAGCAATATCCAGTTTACCACATTTTCGCCCTCGCCTATCATAAAAAGGACTAAAACGTCGCACCCCTCCCACCGCGAACTCTGGATATCGCCATTACTCTATTACTGTTACACTTCTTTTTTTGCTACGATTTCGTTTCATAATAAAAAATGAAACCATATATAGAACGAACCAAAATGGAGGGAAAAGAGGGTAGAAAAGGTGAAACTGGTGTCACACCGCGACGAAAGTGGAATGGTCGGAGGAACTATAAAATGAGGAATACGGCATTGGACCGCCCAGCCTTCCGCCAAATGCCGCATTAACGAAATCAGTTCTTTTGAGAGCCTCGTGCGAGGCATTGCACCATGGTTGGCGGAGCATCCTTCTGCGAGTGATTTGCACATTTTTTTACCCATGTCAAAAAAAAAACGTATTTTTGCAGTTTGAAAGAAGAAAACAGTACATTGAAATAAACGGCAACTGACTCTATCGCTGGCAATGCCCTTGCGGGTATTGCGAGAGGAAAGTCCGGGCAACACGAGCCACCATACTTCCTAACGGGAAGGCGGCAGGAAGGCAAGCGTCCTGCCGACAGCAAGTGCCACAGAAAGACAAACCGCCTACGGGCAAGGGTGCAAGCGCGAGGTAAGAGCTCACGACGGGCATCAGCAATGGTGCCCGATGGCAAACCTTATGGGTTGAAAGACCAAATATACCGACAGTTGTAGGGCCGGCTCGCCTGATGTCGGGGGGTAGGTTGATAGAGGCCGGCGGTGACGCCGGCAGTAGATTAATGATAGAGACTGCCGCATGCGGCAGAACAGAACCCGGCTTATGAGGTTGCCGTTTTATTTTTATGAACATTAAACGAGACACTCCCAAATGAAGAAACTCATCTTAGTATCGCTATTGGTAGCACTTTTGGCATCAGCTTGTTATAACGAGGGGCAGCTCGTCGTCAACCCTGCCCCGCTGACACAATACATGTTCCAACCCACTGAGTCCAAACTGCGCGATGTGGCCAAGGCCTATGCCGAAGCCATCAACTACAATTTGGAGAAAGGGACGCTACACCCGGGGCTCTACGCCGATTATGGAGTGGCATTGGCACGGCTGGGCTGCATCGAACAGGCTAACGTGATGTTTAACAACGAGAAAGTCTTCTTCCCAAACAGCACTGCCTATGTCGACTACCTTATCAGCGTGCTCACCCCCGGGATGAAAGCCGTGAGCCATATAGACACCTCGCGCATCAACATCAAGACACTCGACACCATCAAGGTAACCCTCACACCCGAAGAAGAGGCCTTCCAGCGCCAGTTGGACAATGACCCTGAATACCAACGCCTCCTTAAGCAACAGATGAAGGAGGAGAAAGAGCAGAAGGCCCTAGAGACAAAGAAAGCCAAGGCCGAGATGGCCAAAGCCAAGGAAGCCGAACGCAAGGCCAAGGCAAAAGCCAAGGAGAAGGCCCAGAAGGAGAAGGCTGCCGCCAAGAAGGAGGCCGAAAAGGCTCGCAAACAGGCAGCCAAAGAAGCCGAGAAGGCCAAGAAAGAAGCAGCCAAAGCCAAGAAGAAAGAGGCCCAAGCAGCTGCCAAAGCCAAGAAAGAAGCAGAAGACACGAAAAGGAAATCAAAAGAAACCCAAGAATAGACTATCCCTATGAAACATATACGCCTGCTCATACCGTTGATGACGCTTCTAATCCTCTGCTCCTGCAAGAGCGAGAAGCGCATTGCCACCTACGAGGAGCTCTACAAGGAGCAGCCTTTTGTCATCCTCGCCGCCCCCACGATGGACAAGGCCCAACGCCCGCTTCCGAAGACCACACACGACCGTCTGCTGGCAGACGAGCTCACGCAGGCTGCTCAATTTGTCCGCCAGTCCATCTCCGAGCCACTAGTGAACCAAGGCTACTACCTTATTTCTCCCCTTGCCACCGATGTCCTCCTCGACACCATCGGCAAGGAATACAAGCAATTGGCTCATGACGACCTCACTTTCCTCTCCACCATTTACGGCATCGATGCGGTGCTGCTCATCTCCATTCACAAATGGCAGGAGCCTGAAGTCAACGAAGTGGTGGTATTCGCCGAGTACACCCTCCGCTCCACCAAGACCGGCTTAGAGCTGATGCATAGCTGGGTGAGGGGCAGCAAGATGCAGCCTGTGGATGCCAAAGGTGCCCCCGTGGAGCTAAGCACCGACATCGAATTCATCAACCGCACCGGCTTCAACAGCCGCCTTGCCCATCGCTGCATCCTGTTGCAGGCTATGAGCGACTTTGTGCTTCGGAGCCTTCCTACAGGCGCCAGCCGGTGGTATTTCCGCCACGACCAATACATATCTGCCAACCCCAGCTTCTACGGCTTCACCATCTTCCCTGACGGCAGCATAGAACGTTCATCAGTTACTGAAGAAGTATTTGGAGATGCGTGTTTCAAAGATTGAGCTCTCGCTCACCCCGGCATTATACGACTACCGCGGAATTCGCGAGCATCACACCGTGGTGGCTGTGGACATCCTGCGCGCCACCACGGCCATCTGCGCTGCCTTCCAAGCGGGGGTGGAGGCAATAGTGCCACTTGATAGTTTAGAAGGGCTTGACCACTACAAGGCCCTTGGCTTTATCAGTGCCGCCGAGCGGGGTGGCAGGAAGGTGAAAGATGCCGAGTGCGGCAACTCCCCCACCGAATACCTCACCATGGACCTCCGTGGCAAAAAGATGGCCTACAGCACCACCAACGGCACCGTGTGCATACTTCGCGGCAGCGATGCGGAACGCACCCTCGTAGGAGCTTTCGCCAACATCACTGCCCTCACCCACCAGCTGCTGATAGAGCCACAAGATTTGGTCATCCTCTGTAGTGGCTGGAAGAACGACTTCAGCATCGAAGACACCCTCTTTGCAGGAGCCTTGTGCCAGCGGCTGATAGAGAGCGGGGCTTATGCCTCAAGCCACGATGCCGTTCACATGGCACTAGACTTCTGGCGGATGTGCGACAACCGGCCATACGAATACTCCATGCTCCACGCGAGCCATGTGCAGCGCCTTATCGGATTCGGCGCACAAAAGGACATCGAATTCGCATTCCAACACGACACCTGTCCCTTAGTACCCATTCTTAGGGAAGGGATATTGAGCATAACGAAATGAAAAAGGCTTTAGTTTATATAGCAATCCTCCTGCTGACGGTTTCATGCCCCATGGCCAATGCACAGCGTAGCGACACACTCCGCTGCCATTCCACCCATGCTTTCACATGGCAGCAATCAATAGCCCCTGCAGCGTTGATAGGTACAGGCACCGCCATATCTTTCACGCCGCTGCACACCCACTTCGACGACAACATCAACAATTGGTTGCAACACGACGGCCACCCGCGCTTCGAAGTAGAGAACTACCTACAGTACACCACGCTTGCCTCAGTGTTCATTCTCAAGGCCTGCAACATAGAAAGCCGACACAATTGGCGCGACCTCGTATGCCTCGAAGCCGGTGCCGCCCTCTTTGCCTTCTCCGTCAATACCGGCCTCAAACATGCCCTCCGCGTCGAACGGCCTTACGACGGAGTGTACAACAGCTTCCCCTCAGGGCATACCGTCACCGCCTTCCTCGGTGCCGAAATCCTACGGCGCGAATACGGCGAAGAATACCCCGCCATAGCCGTTGCGGGCTACACCGTAGCCACAGGCATCGGAGTGATGCGCATGTACAACAACCGCCATTGGGCCAGCGACGTCCTAGCCGGAGCGGGAATCGGCATCCTCAGTGCCAGCCTTATGTACTGGCTGGCACCCTACCTGACATTCTAGAATAACCAGCATGACTAGTATTACTAGCACTACTAGTATTACTAGTTTTACTAGCATAAGACCCCCTCTGCCATGCAACCCATCGCACATATCGAGACCTGCTTCCCCTCCAAATTCGGCATCCCGCGTCAGGCAGGCATCGTCGACACACCGGGACGCATCATCTTCGATCCGCCCTACCGCGTGCGCGAAGCCGTGCGGGGGCTTGAAGGCTTCGACTATATCTGGATTATCTGGCAGTTCAGCCAAGCAGTACGCGACGACTGGTCGCCCACCGTGCGGCCACCCCGCTTGGGCGGCAACGAGAGGATGGGCGTCTTCGCCACCCGCAGCCCCTTCCGGCCTAACCCCATAGGACTTTCATCGGTTCGTTTGGTGAAGGTGGAGATGAATGAACAGCTAGGGCCTGTGCTGCACGTCAGCGGTGCCGACCTCATGGACGGCACCCCCATCTACGACATCAAGCCCTACCTGCCCTACGCCGACAGCCACCCCGATGCCCGCAGCGGCTTCGCCACCCAGCCTTCAGACCTACTGCTTGACGTGCTCTGCCCTTCTGACCTGCTTGAACGTCTGCCCGCCGACCTTCGGCAGCCCCTGCTTGATGTGCTAGCCCACAACCCCCGTCCGCAATACCAGCACGACCCCGACCGCGTCTACGGCATGACCTTCAACCATTACAACATCCTCTTCCGAGCCGACGACACTCAGATAACAGTAGTGGACATCACTTCTGAATGTGTAAACGAGGGAACGCGTTATTCCCAAGTCGGTCATTAGGGTTTACTCCACTATCAGTTTCTGGGTGGAACTTCCCTCCGCTGTGGTGAGGGTAATAAAATAGACCCCCTTTGGATAGTCTGTCAGCATGATGGTGTGGCTGATGGTCTGCGGAAGCAGCTTCTTGCGCATCACCTCACGACCCGAGGCATCTGCCATCGTGAGCACCCCGCCGGGGAACGGAACTCCCTCCAACACGCAGCGCACACTGCCCGATGCGGGATTGGGCAACAGAATGAAAGCACTGCCGAGGCTATCCGCTGTTGCAATTCCCTCCTGGGTTACAAACAGGGCGGTGAACGATGTGTCCTGCGTCACCTCCACATATCGCGGATTCATCGTTGCCCCGTCGTTCCACTGTAGAAAACCATAGGGTTCCACAGCATAGGCGGTCAGTGTTGCCAATGCACCCTCTTCATACACTCCCCCGCCTGCCACATATCCGCGTTCTTCATAGTTTGCTTCAGCCGTCACGGTGTATTTAATATCTAGGGGGATATACACCCTCACGCCACGTGACCAGTCGCTGTAGTACTCCGTACTGTCGTGCATGCATATTGCCCGCACGTATGCCACATACCACTGTCCTTTCTCCAAACTATCAATCACCGTTGCGGTGCCACATAATCTTGTATTGCACTGGTAGGCAGGTGTCCCGTCCAAGCCCCATGCAACCTCCCAGCCCACATGCAGGACGTCCACTCCCGACGCCCACGTGAGCCTCACGCGACCGTCGTCGTCGACCGTTGCCTCCAGACCGTTCACTTCCCTGCATGTGGGTGGTGGCGTATCCTGCGAGAAGATGGCTGTGAACTGCGTGTCCTGCGTCACCGCCACGAAACGCGGGTTCACCGCTATGCCGTCGTTCCAATACCAAAAGTAGTACCCGTCTCTTGCATGGGCACGCATCTGGGCAGGATCCCCTTTGCAATATGTGCTGTCGCTTCCACGTCTATAGTAATTGCTTAGTATGCCTAATTCGTATGGATCCCTATAGAGATCATCCTGTGTCAAATGGTAATCGTCCCATGGTGGCCGTTTTTCCAGCAACTCCGCGTAACCCATGCTGTCGTCATTGCTGCCCACTTCAACGTTGTATACAGATACTGTATCGAAATAGGCGGTGAACGTGGTGTCCTGCATCACGAACACGGTGCGTGGGTTGTCGGTTACCCCGTCGTTCCAATGGCTGAACTGATAACAACTCTTGGCCAAGGCGCGAATGGTCGTGTAGGAAGAGTCGGGATAGAATGCCCTAGGTGTGCCGAAGCCTCGCGCACTGTCTGCCGACGCCACCTCTACAAGCCACTGCTGTTCGTCAAGGATGTATCCAAAGGGACCAAATTCGGTATATTCACCACCTCCTGGACAATAAAACCATGGGCCGTCGGGGTTTTCGCTGTATATATGATGGCTCCATCGAGTATTAATCACATCACAACTGTAGAAGAATCTATATAAGGATGGCATGTGGTCAAAATGATAACTAGATATATTTGTACCGGGAATAAGTCCATTGCCATACGAGGTGCTGTTGGAGGATCCGCCAATCCATAATTCACCGGACAAGGTGAGAGCCGTGTCCAACAACGCTTCATACACCTGACAGTACTTTCTATAACACAACCCTTCGGCATCCTGTCTTATGCACATCATTTTGGGCTGTGCCGTGTCCCAACGCACCGTCGCCACACGTCTCACAAAGTTCGAATTTGGCTTTTCGTAGGATGGAATTTCCACATTCGTGTCTCGCACATAAAGGTATAGGTATTCCGGCAGTCGATTCGTGTCTACAATATAAACATCACCGTAATACCAGTCTTCGCCTCGTCTATTGTGCTCCAGCATCGCCCACAGGCCCTTGATACGAATAGGCCGGGAAACCTCATTCCGCTGTATATATATACAATTATCACAACAACCATTTATCTCGTTGTACGCACCTGACCCCCACATGTTACTACCTGATCTTATCCAAAGATTCCAAGGAGGCTGCAGATAGTATTCGGTAGTGTCAAGCCACCTGCTGTAGTAGTAGTTGCTCTGCCGTCCGCAGGACAGCGTATCCCGCGAAGGTGTCGGCCATGTTGTATATGACTGTGCACACAACTCCGCCGTCAGCAGGACTGCCATTGCTATAAGTGAAACAATCTTTTTCATAATATCAATGTTTTTTTATTGTTAGTTTCTTCTGGGCCGTCGTTTTCTCGCCTCAGCATACAAGCAAGCTTGTCTGCGTTGACTTCGTCTACGTTGCCTGGCTTCGGGGAACCAAACAAGTTTGTTTCCCGCTCAACTTTGGCAACTCCCGGCTTATCGAAAACGTTCATTACAATTATTACAAATAATATCTAGGTCGATGTCTATTGTGTTTGTTTCTGACTTTTCCCATTCAAAAATAACCTTTTTACCGTATTTCCAAGTGATTTCTAGAGGGTTGGCATGACGTCCGGGAATGACCTCATATTGGTTGTTTGTCACATCGAAACATGACGGCAAAGACAATTGATTGATATTTTGGTCAAACAGGTGGAACCCAAAGGAATTGTCATGTCCTGATATATCTATGTGTGCACCAAATATTTTTTGCGTTAGCGAGTTATACGTGTATGAGCCATTTGTCAGCCAGGTAACAATGTGAGACGACCCACTTTGCACAGGTATGGTTATTAGGCCATTTGTGTGTGTGTTGTCTGTCGACAATACAAATAGTTTGTTGGTATTATACAGATTCCCAATTTCTTTTATTACTGCATGTAGACCTGTCTGATAGAAGAGGCTGTTGCTGTATTGCTGTGCGTTGTGAAACAGGAATAGACGGATTCCTCCCATGCTCCCGTCCCACTTTTCCACTCCAAAAGCAACACCGACCATATTATACGAGTCATTGATGTGGAACAGTCTCATCGGAGCATTGTTGTAATGAAAGAAGTAGTTTTCGTTCGAGAACATGTTATATCTAAACATGTTATGGCTTGAAATTGGATTGTAGGTGTGGTTGCAGCCGTCAAGGTCAAACCTATCCAACAAGAATATCTGGTGATTAATGTCGTAATCGTAGGATTCTGGCAAGTTGTCGTTACCGCAGGTGTATTGGGCCAACAGCGTTATGCTGTCCTTAAATGTCATGATGTCCGAGAAGACAATCTCGGGTCTTCCGGATATGGTGTCAATCCTTTTTATCCATGTCGACCCGGTGTCTTCTAGTTCTAAAATACAGGCAACTTTTTTAGTTTTTTCAGTTCCGATTGCACTGATCAATACTGGTGTTTCATCGGTTTTACTGATTGCAAGCCGTGTTAATTGTGTCGTTTCTGAAAAGGTCTGATAATACACAGAACCATATCCATACAGCATGTCATTTATTATAAAACGTCCCACAAAACCCATGGTTATATGCTCTCCGTTTAGGTTTAGCTTAGGGGTAACAACCTTGCCACAGAAATAACAAGTCCCATCGAACAGCCTCATGTCTGAAATAGAAATTGTAGAACACAAACAACCCGGACAACAATCAACGAATACTGCAGAAAAAGCAGCCACAGGAGTCATATTATTTCCCCTTACAACAAATATATGGCGACCTAACCCACTTATTGTTTTCTCATGGATATAGGTTACATGGTTTTGATTGTTGCTCCTTACTATGCTTTCCCATTCAGTAAGGTTGTTGTACTTGGTCCACTCACTCTGACAAGGGGATTGATACTCCCTAACTAAGCTGTCGTTCTGCCCTTGGACGATTGTTGAGACTGCCGTCAGCAATAATAATGCGACACCCCGGACACTCTTTTTAAACGATAATATCATCATAACATTATGATTTAGTATGTATTATAACAAAAGTCGGAATGATATCCTGACTGATTTTACCATACAAATATAAAAAAACTTTTTGAATTAAACACAAATGTATGACGAAAAGTTGTTTTTTTACGGTTATGCATGGACGATTGTCTTCTATTTTATGGTTCTTCCAACAAATGCGTAGATGAGGTGAAGGAATAGTCCAGTGGACTATTCCGATAGCGTTAGCGGAGAAACAACCCTCGCGGTTGTAGGCTGCCTCAAAGCAGCCTTCCGCCGATTCGAACACGGCGGAAAGCGAGCGTCCAAGAATTTACTCTTGAGACCGAGCCAAAGCCGTGTCTGCCTAAGCAAACACGGCGGAGGGCGAGCGTCCGAGAATTTACTCTTGAGACCGAGCCAAAGCCGCGTCTGCCTAAGCAAACACGGCGGAGGGCGAGCGTCCGAGAATTTACTCTTGAGACCGAGCCAAAGCCGCGTCAGCGTCAGCTAACACGGCGGAAATTTTCCCAAAACATTGAAAAACGACAAACGACAAACGACATTTTTCGTATCGGCGGGCCTTTGCTTTTTGGCAAAAGGCAACCGCGTTTTATTCACCGCTTCGCTATCGGACTCCCCACTGGGGACTCCTTCTCTTTTCCGCTTCGCTATCGGGAAAGCCCACAGGACTTCCCCTTCACCTTACGGGTTCAACTGCGCCTTGCGGGCCCAGTGTTGGTTGAAGTCTTCGAGGTTGCGCTTCAACAGGGTGGGGATGTCGAGATGATAGGGACAGCGTTCCTTGCAGAGACCACATTCCACGCAGTCGTTCACCTTCTGCATCTTCTCGTTGAACTCGTCGGTGAGGTAGACGCTGTAGGGTGCACGACGCAGGAAGAGGTACATGCGGTTGCAGCTCTCAATCTCGATGCCCACAGTGCAAGGCTGGCAGTAGCCGCAGCCACGGCAAAAATCGCCGCACAGCTCCTTGCGGTCTTGCTCGATGCGGGCTCGCATCTCGTCGTCAAGCACCGGCGGATTCTCTTGGAAGGAGATAAACTCGTCCAGCTCGCTTTCGCGCTGTATGCCCCAGATGGGTTCCACGTAGGGGAACTGTGCCAGATAGGCGTAGGCGGTGGCGGCGTGATTGATAAGACCTCCCGCCAGACCCTTCATGGCAATGAATCCCATACCGTGGTCGCGGCAGCTCGCAGCCAAGGCATGTTCCGCCTCGTTAGCCAAGTAAGAGAAGGGGAACTGCAATGTCTCATACAACCCGCTCTCCACAGCCTCGCGCGCCACCGCCATACGGTGGTTCGTCAGTCCGATGTGGCGTATCTTGCCCTGCTGCTTGGCTTCAAGCATTGCCTCGTAGAGGCCCGTGCCATCGCCCGGTTTGGGGCAGAACGGGAGGTTGTGGAACTGGTATAGGTCCACATAGTCAGTTTTCATCAGCCGCAGACTGGTCTCCAGCTGATTCCAGAAGTCCTCCACCTTGGTGGCACCCGTCTTGGTGCTGATAATCACCTTGTCACGGCGGTCGCCGAAAGCTGCACCAATCTTCTCCTCGCTGTCGGTATAAAAGCGGGCGGTATCAAAATAATACATGCCGTAGTCCAATGCTTTGTGCAGCAGACGGACTGTCTCGACCAGGCTGATACGCTGTATGGGCAGTGCTCCGAAACCATTCTTTGGCACCACGAGCCCCGTACGGCCTAATGTTACTGTTTGCATAGTATAAGGATTAAGAACTATAAATTAAGAGCTAAGAACTAATCAGCCGACAGGGTTCTGTCACACTTCTTAGCCCTTAGCTCTTACTTCTTATCGCTATTTAATGTTCGGTTCTTCGAGACCGTAACCTTTCTTCTTGTCGACGGCTCTGAGGTATATCGAAATCAGCAATGCTGCAATACCGAGGGCTGCCAGCATCACAAGTGCCATGGTGTAGTCGAGCTCATGGGCAGCGGTACCAGCCTCGTTGGTCTTGTTGAGCACAATACCGATGAGGGCGGGGAAGAGACCCAGGCCGATATTCTGAATCCAGAAGATGGCGGCATAAGCCGAACCGATAATTTTTTCGTCAACCAGCTTAGGCACAGAGGGCCAAAGGGCGGCGGGCACGAGTGAGAAACTTGCACCCAGCACAAGGATGGTGACGTAAGCCACTACCGTGCCACCCACTGCATTGCCCTTGAAGGCAGGCAGGATAAAGGCAAAGGTGAGGTGGCAAATCACAAGGAGGATGGAGCCGAGCATCAGCATCGAAGCGGCCTTGCCCTTGTGATCCACGTAGTTGCCAAGGATAGGCGTGATGGCCACAGCCAGCAGCGGGAACACAGCAAAGATAGTCTCGGCAGTGCCGCGCATATAACCCATGTAGCAATATACCACCAGTGCCACCACGGCCAGAGCCATCAGACCGAATTTCAGTCCTTTCTTCTTAGAGAAATTGCTTGCAAAAGCACATACGGCCACGACCAGCATGATAATGTACTGCACAATAGTCACCGACTCACCCGCCCAATAGGTGCCAGGGGCGGCGGGGTTGAGCGTCAAGTTGCACTGCAACATGTTGACGGCATATTTCTGGAAGGGGAAGATGGCACTATAATAAAGTACGCAGAGCAGGGCCACCAGCCAGAAACCGAGGCTGGAGAAAATCTTGCCCAGGTCGCTGATTTTGAATGGGTCGTCCTTCTCCTCGGCTTCGCCGGTCTGGCTGTCGAGTTTCTTGTCCATGAAGAAATAGGTGATAAACATGATGAGGGCGATGCAGAGCAGCACCACGCCGAATTTCACGGAGTTGTCGACATGGATTTCGCCGCCCAACTTGGCAAAGTAGGGCGAGAAAATCATGCAGGTGGCAACGCCCAAGCGGGCCAAAGCCATCTCAGAGCCCATTGCCAAAGCCGTCTCACGTCCTTTAAACCATTTCACAATACCACGGCTCACCGTGATACCGGCCATTTCGCAGCCGCAGCCGAACAGCATAAAGCCGCAGGCCGCCAACTTGGCCGAAGCGGGCATCCCAGCCGCGAAGGGCAGAATGGCTCCGATAACCGGCAACTCGCCATTCCAGTTTAAGTGATTGGTGAACCAAGCCTCCGTAGCGGTGCCAATAAACGCATCGCTGACAGCATAATACTTAATTATGCCGCCAACCAGCATCACCGCACCGGAGAGTACGGCAGTGAATCTCACCCCCATCTTGTCAAGGATGATACCCGCAAAGATGAGGAAGAACACATAGACATTGAGGAACACCTCGGCACCCTGCATACGCCCGAAGGCGGCGCTGTCCCAGCCCCGTTCGGTCTGCATAAAGTCCTTAATTGGGGACAGAATGTCCATAAAAATGTAACTGCAAAACATGGCCAACGCCAGCAGCAACAGCGCAATCCAACGCATGGCAGCACTGTCGCGGAGAGTTTTAACTGTTTCTGTCATAGTATTACCATTTTTAATTTACGATTTTTTTTCAAATGAGGATGCAAAGATACGAATATTTTTTGTATTTTTGCAAATTCAAATGCACAATTCTTAATTTTTAAATGAATATCCACCCCGACACCCTCCCATTCTTCGACGACTTGTTGGTGAACAACAATCGTGACTGGTTCAACGACAACAAGTCGCGTTGGACGGCCATTCGTGACCAGTTTGTCGAGTTCACCCAAGCACTTATCGACGTCATGATGCCTCTCGACCCCGCCTTGGGCAACCTACAGGCCAAACAATGCGTCTACCGCATTTACCGCGACCTCCGCTTCACCACCGACAAACGCCCATACAAGACCCACATCGCCTGCTTCCTCCCTGTCGGCGGCGACCGCACGCAGTGTGTGCCAGGCTACTATTTGCAATTAGGGCAGGGCGACTATGGCCTAGAGGGCGGCTGTTCTCTCGGCGGCGGCATCTTTATGCCTTCACCCGCACAGCTTGCCGCCATACGGCAAGAAATCTTCTACTGTCCCGACGAGTTCAAGGCCATCCTCGCACAGAAAGACTATCACCGATACTATGGCGACAGCTTCTTCACCAGCCGCAAACTCAGCCGCCCGCCCAAAGGCTACCCCTCCGACTGGCCCGATATCGACCTGCTCAAATACCGCGACTACTGTAGCATGCACACCATGCAGAAGAATCTCATTGGCTCTGACCAGTTCTTCGACCACGTCGTCAAGGCATGGCGTGCCACCGTTCCTCTCAACCGCTTCATCGAACGCGCCCTCAACCTTATCTAACTCCATCTAACAAATGCAAGCACTTGTCACAGGAGCCACTTCGGGCATGGGTCTAGAATACTGCCGCCAGCTCGCCCAACGCGGACATCACCTCGTCATGGTCTCCAACCAACAGGAGCTGCTCGACACTCTTCCAGCTCAACTCTCTCAGCAATATCACGTCAACGCCATTGGCCACTACCAAGACCTCGCCACCCCCGATGCCGCACAACTGCTTTACGATTGGTGCGGCAAACAGCATCTACAAGTTGACATTCTCATCAACAACGCCGGCATGTTCTTCTTTCACGAACTCACCCCCGACTACACCAGCCGTTCCGAAGCCATGCTTGCCCTCCACGTGTTCACCCCCACTCGTCTCTGTCTTCTTTTTGGTCAAGACATGAAGCTCCGCCGTCAGGGATACATCATCAACGTCTCCAGCTTGGCTGCTCAGCTGCCCACTCCCGGCATCACCCTTTATGCTGCCACCAAGGCTTATCTCAAGAGCTTCTCCAAGTCGCTATACTTCGAGATGCGCCCCTACGATGTGGGGGTCACCACCGTTCTGCCCGCCGCCATAGCCACCCCCCTCTACAACCTTAATTCACGAAAACTTTCCCTGTTCTCCAAAATCGGACTCATCCGCTCCCCTCAATGGCTCGTAAGATGCGCTCTTAAAGGCATGTTCCGAAAACGGCGAACCGTCAAACCCGGTCTGATGAACTATCTGGCACCCCTCCTTCTCAAGCTCCTCCCAAACCACTTGGAGACACGCATCTGGACAAAGTTCTCAACCCGCCAACCTCTCCGCCATTCATGAACATCATCGTGACAGGAGCCACCGGTTCCATAGGAAATGCCGCCGTGCAGATGCTCCGTAAAGAAGGTCACACCGTCATCGGCACCTCGCGCCGAGCCGAACACGATGGTTTCCGCCCTCTCGACATCAGCTCACCTGCCTCTATAGAAGCCTTTGTACGCTCACTTGCCTCCGACAATATCCGCATCGACGGTCTCCTCAACAACGCAGGCACCATGCAGCGCCATTATCGCACCACCCCGGAGGGTCACGAACTGGTCACCGCCACCAACTACCTTGGCACATACCTCCTCACCCGCAGCCTACTGCCACTCATGAATCCTGGTGCCCATATCGTCTTCACCATATCCCTCTCCTGCCACATCGCACATCTTGACGACCATTTCCTCACTCCCGACCCCGTCCATTACAGCCAGCTACTCACCTATGCCAACAGCAAAATGGCAGTGATGCTCTTTGCCGAAGAACTTCACCGCCGCATGGGACAATATTTCGTAATCCACCTCACCGACCCTGGCATCGTGAACAGCCGCATGATACACCTCGACCGCTGGTTCGACCCCCTCACCGACCTTATATTCCGCCCTTTCACCCTTACCCCCCAACAAGGTGCGGTGCCAGCCGTCAACGCACTGCTGCACACATCTCCTGCCGTCCCCCAAACAGACACCTTGCAACAGCCTGCACCACTGCTGCTCTTTCATAGCCACGGGCACAGCCTCCTCCCCCACCATTGGCAAAACCCACAGCAGGCTCAATGGTTATGGGAAGAAACAGAAAAACTTCTTTTCAAGTAAACATAGTGACGACACCCGCCCTACCGCGCAGCTCTTTCAACCGGGTTGGCATAGAGGGTGAGAAACTGCTGACGCAGTGTTTCCATACCGATGCCGTCAACCGCAGGCATCTGCGACATATGGTCGATGAAAGCCTCTTTTTGAAGAGACGTATAGTGGCCCGCATAACGCATGCCCCCATGCAGCAGGTCATACGCCACATAGTTGGTGGGCATCAAGTGGTAGCCATCACTGATGCGGCTGGTGAGCAACTGGGCCAGCTGCTCTGCCAATGCGCTGCCTCCATCGGGCAGGGAACGTAGATCGTCGGCATCGATAGGTTTGTTAAACGAAATGTATACCTGCCCCTTGGGCGAACGGATGCCGGTGAGGATGCTCACCAGGTCCTCGCCCATTTGCTTGGTGTAGCTGCCCTGCTGACGCGTCAGGCAGACCTCGCGCACCTTAAGGAAATCGCAGGGTTCCCACTCGTAGGATATTGTAACGGGCACGATACGCAGCGAGCTGTAGGTCTCGGCTGTAGGTCTTGAATCGTAGAGGCCTAGCATCTTGACCAACGCCACCTCGGTCTGGTCGTTGCCGTCCTTAGTACGACCGTTGCGTTGGGCTATCCACACCGACTCATGCCTATCAGCCAGCACATGCCTCATATACAGCGACACATGGCGGAGGTTGGTGTAGAACTCTTTGGGGCTGCCTCCCCGCTCCACCTTGAACATACGGTTACACCTGCCAATGTCCGTCACCACAGGATGGCTCATCAGGTTAGCCCCAAAGGTAATCTGAATCGGAGGGAAGCTGTGAAGATACATCACATATACCAACAGATTGGCATCCAACACTATGTCGCGGTGGTTCGACACAAAGAGATAGTTCTGTCCAGGGGCAAGTTGCTCCACCCCTGAATAAGTGAACTGGGTTATCGTTGTGTCTATGACATGTTTGATAAGGTCATACATGATAGTGCTCTGCAGCTGTTCGATGGTCTTGATAGCCACGAAGTTTCCCTTCACCTGTTCCAATGGGGTTGAGGGGTAGAGATAGGCTGCCACACTCTCAAACTCGGGGCTGCGGGCGATGCGTTGGAGTGCCTCACGCATCTCGCTGTCGTCATAGGGCCTTATATCGTCGAAATTCATGCTTTAAATGTACTGTTTACAAGTAGGGAACCATGTTTGAAAAAAGCGTTAGTCGATTTACGCATTATTGCACATACACTTTCAGACTCCTAAGAGCGCAGGTCGATAAACTTGACCGGTTTGCGGCTCTTGGGAGGGAATACTATCTGCCTGATTTGTTCCGATGGGAGCACCTCAATCTCTGGAGCCACCCTGATGCGTGAGCGGAAACTATCCTTGAGAGTCTTCACCACATCAAAATCAGGGGTGTGTTCCAGTGCTATCTTCACCACCACGTCGTCGGTTCCTGCATCGTTGGTCCTCACCTCCACAACATAGTTCTCCACATAGTCGGTATTGTCCAACACATCGTTAATGGCTGGCGGATAGAGTGTGGTGCCCTTCAGCTTAATCATATTGTTCTTACGGCCCAGCAGCGGTGTGAGGCGGTAGGAGTTGCGACCGCAGGGGCATTGCTCCACCCGCTTGGCAGCAATGTCACCCGTGCGGAATCTCAGCAGCGGCATACCCTCAACCCCCAACGTGGTCACCACCACTTCGCCCGACTCCCCGTCGGCCACCGGCAGGTCGTCGTCGCCTATTATCTCCACTATTATTAACTCCGGGTGTACATGGCCGCCCATGCCGTAGGGGCATTCCGAGAACGTAGCCCCCATCTCGGTCGACGAATAGGTGGCAAACAGCTGCACGTCCCATTTCTCTTTGATGCGGCGACCTAGAAGGTTGAGACTGAAATCCTGCTCGCGCAGCCCTTCTCCGATGCCTATGATGCGGCGTATGCTGCTGTTGCGATAATCTATCTGGTGCGCTTCGGCATACTGGACCAGTTTCAATATAAACGAAGGCACACACATAATCGTGTCGGGCTGAAGACGGCGTATCGTGTCCCACTGCAATTCGGGGATGCCGTTACCCACACGTATCACCGATGCCCCCAACTCGCGCAGACCGAGGAAGTACGCAAGCCCCGCCATAAAACGTTTGTCGAGCGTCGTCATCAGTTGCACGATGTCGCCAGGTCTCACACCGGCACAGGCAAAAGACTTCTTTTCATTATACGCCAGCCGCTGGAGATCTTTCTCCGTGCAGCCGAAGGTCACTGGGTCGCCCAGCGTGCCCGACGTGGTAATGTAGTCGATGATGCGCTCACGCGGGCAGCAGCGGAAGTCGTCGTTAAACAGCTGTAGGTCCTTCTTCTCAGTGAATGGGATGCGCGTAAGGTCTTCGAGGTACTTGATTTTATGTATATCAATTCCATAACTGGAAAACATGCGCCGATAGTAAGGCGAATGAGCCTCCAAGTAGGCCAACGCATCGGCCAGCTTCGCCTCCTGAAAGCGTTTGATTTGTTCGGGGGACTGGTATTCTATGTCTGAATTCATCATAATTTGATTGTTTGATTGTTTGATTGCTTGAATAATTGGTTAGAGGTTAGAGGGGGCGGCAGCAAATTCTCAATTCTCAATTCATAAGGCGGCAGCAAATTCTCAATTCTCAATTCATAAGGGGCGGCAGCACTCAAGCATTAACACAATCAAGCAATCAAGCAATATCTTTTATTTTTAGTAGTTAGTAACGCATAAACACATTCTTTATTATAGACTCAAAAAAATAAATAGGGGGTTACCATAACTGACCCAGCCATCGAAGGAACTCGTATTTCCACCCCCGCGATTCGGGGGTGCCGTACACGTCGCTCACTCCAAAACCATGACGGCCGTGCCTATACTGCAGAAAACGGTGGCTGATGCCCTTGGCAGCCAGTGTGTCGGCCAGCATCTGGGCGTTGTGATAATCCACTATGGGATCGTCGACACAGTTCACCAAAAATATCGGCGGGACATCCTGCGGCACCTGACGTTCTATTGAGAGCTGTTCGCGCAAATCCTTGTCATACTGGCCCCATTCACCCATCAGCCCCCTGCGCGAACGCTTGTGGACATACTCTCCCGTCATAGTCACCACCGGATATATTGCGGCCACGAAAGCCGGTCTCTGCCCCGTGGTGGTCACAGCCTGGCCTAGCACCAGATGTCCGCCAGCCGAAAAACCCATCATTCCTATACGGGCGGTGTCTATGCCATACTCTGCCGCATGGTCTGCCACCCAGCGCAACGCCTTCTGACCATCGTCATACATATCGGGGTGGCGCACTCCCCTGCACACGAGGCGGTAATGGGTGTACCACGCCCACCATCCCGGCACTCGGTACTTGAGTACAAATGCCGATACCCCATGAATTTGAAGCCACTGGGCCACCTCTATGCCCTCGCCCATGTAGTCAAGCCAGAAGTAGCTGCCCCCCGGACACACCACTACTGCTGCCCGCGACCCCTCGGCCACGTACGGTGTGATGGTCACCTTGCTGGCTGCCCCCTCAGCCTCCGGCCATAGGGGGAACGCCTGTTGTCCTTGAAGCGGCTGACCAACCAGCCAGACCAAAAGCACACAAAGCAGACTCCGCCTCATTGTCCACCAAGTATTTTCGCCACCTCGTCGCGTTCCAGACGGCGGTAGGCGGGCGGGTGTCCCTCATCGAAAGTCACCTCGAAATACTCCTCGTCGTAGAACGACAATTTGGAATTGGTGTCGGGATTACACTCCCAATAAACAATCTGGTTCACGTCCAGATGTTTCTGTTCGCAAATCTGCTCTGCCAACGAGCGCCCAGCATAGGTAACCGAGGTACCTGGGTTGTCCTGATACAGCTCTGTCACTATGACATAGGTCCTGCCGTCAGCCTCCCTAATCTTCAGTCCGCAGGTCGAGGGCATGTCCCACTGTCCGCGGAAAGGGAATATCTCGTCGTAGTAAGTCTCTGATACTTTCATTTCTTGGCAATATTACGTACAACATCCTTTCCAAACGACTTGTTGGCCAGTGCGCGATTGCGTGGGCGGTAGGTGCCGTCTTCCATCTCGCGGGCCACCACGTTGTAAAAAAGCTTGAACATCTTCTGCTCCTGGCTCTCGGTCGCATAGAAGCTCCTCCACGCATAGTCATACAAATCCTGCAACCGTTCGGGCGACATATGCTGGGGCTGGAACACCACCTGACCAGCATTGTAGTGGTCCCAGTCGAAATCGAAAATGCGTCCCTGCCGCAGCAGGTCGTCATAGGCCTTTGTATGAGGGAACGGGGTGAGCACGGTGAACTCCGCCAAGTCCAGGTCTATCTCGCCCAAGAAGTCGATGAGCCGCTTGCAGTCATCCTCCGTCTGGTTGTCCAATCCCAGCAGGATGGTGCCTTCCACCCCGATGCCGTAGTCGTGATAGCGTTTCACACGTTCTTTGATATAGTCCGACGTGTCGTACACAGCCTGGTAGACATACCATGCTCCTGCCTTAGAGGCAAGGTCCAGCACCACAGGGTCGTCCTCTATCGTGTGACTAATCCATTTTTTCTTCAGGGGGGCAATAGCCTTGAACAGTTCCATCTCCCACTCCTTATTCTGGGCGAGCGAGTTGTCGACGATAAAGAGGCGGTTGTTGTCGATGGCTGCCATATCCTCCACCACCTTGTCGATGGGGCGTGGGCGGAACTTGCGACCGCCGAGATAGGAGACGGCACACGGGTAGCAGCTGAAACGGCAGCCGCGCGAAGCATGGAAGAGGTCTACCATCTGAACGCCCTTGTGGTTATAGAGGTGGCGTTTGTAGAGATCGCGTCTGCAGGGCCCCACGGTTTCGATGGGCGGCATCTGACCCATGTAGTTATACACTTTCTTGAGGCGTCCGCATCGCCAGTCTTCGAAAACCTGTTCCTGCCGCCCCTCCGACTCCCCGAGGAACACCGAATCCACATGTTGCACCATCTCTTCAGCATGGAGCATGGTGGAGATGCCGCCGGCCATTACCTGCTTGCCTCTGCGATGGTATTCGTCGGCTATGGCCCAACCGCGCTTCACCTGCGTGCTCAGCATCATCGAGAGTGCCACCACGTCGCAGTCGTCGTCAAAGTCTATCTCCTCCACATTTTCATCCACAAATGAGACCTCCACATAGTCTGGCAGCGTGGCAGCAAACGCCACCGGCCCATGAGGGGGCAGGTTGAAGGTGGTCTGCCCACGCAACTTCTGCCATCGGGGGTAAATGAGTTTTAATTTTATTCTGTCCATATTCTTGATTGTTTGATTGTCAAGTTAGAGGTTAGAGGAATGCGTAAATTCGATAATTCGTTAATCTTTGATGCGTCAGCGACTAACACATTCACACATTCACACGTTAACACATTCTTTTAGTTTTTACCTTTTACTTTAATTCACACATTGCTCACTTTATTATCTTTATTCAGAGGAGTTCGCGACCTTCGGCTCTCTTACTTCTTTTATTCCCCTTCGCAACGTGCTGTCGCCTAGCAGGGCTTCGGCGGTGGCTATGGCGGTGACGGCCACACCGCACATGCCGTGCAGGTTCACGTCCTGCCCGGTAAGGAAGAGGTTGCGCACTTTGGTACGCACTGCGAGCTGCGTCTGCATCATGTTGTTGCAGTCTTTATGGAGACCATACATGCCGCAGTGCCGGTTGCCCAGATAGTCGCGAATGGTCAGCGGCGACGAGGCCTCTACCCCTTCGACATGGCTGCGCAGGCCTGGCATCAGCACTTCCAGCAGCATCAGCACCCGGTCGACACACGCCTGCTTCCACTTCAGATAGGCTTCGCCCCTGTGTCCTATGGTGGTCGCTTCCCACTGGGCCACCCATTCGTATGTCATCGGGCATATCACGGTCATTGACTGTGCAAACGCTGGCTCCTGCTGCGAGGCCTGCATCAGGACCATGGCGCAGCGGGGCCATACATCCTCAGATGCCGCAGCACAGTCCCACACCGCCCTATTGTCAGCGGCATAGTACAGCGGGCTGGGCCGGTGGGGCTGCGAGGAGGGTTTGAAACGCACGTATAGCTTAAAGGCCGAATAGCTGTCGGGAGCTTCCTCCAACCGCTGACGATATGAGCGTGGGAAGGCATTCGGTGGCGACAGGGCAAGGAGGGTGTGAATTGGCAGGTCGCTCACATAGTTATCGGCCCGGTAGGTCCTTCCGGCCGACGTAAGCACATGGCCGATACGGTGGTCCTCCACTGTGAAACCCGTCACTGCCTCGTTCACCCGTATGGTGCCGCCACCGTCGCATATCATACGCGCCAGCACCTCTGCCATCTGGCTGCTCCTCTCGGCGAACTGCGCAGTCCCCTCAATATGCAATATGTTGACCAACGCATGGACATAAGCGGGCGTTTCGTCCCACACGCCCCCATATAGGGGAGCCAGATAGGATAACGCCGCCCGCAGGTCGGCATCGGATATGTAATGTTCGATGAATCTGCCCACCGGCCACAAAAATTCCTCACTGTGGCTCAGTGGCGTATGCTCCTCGTCGCGCAAATAGAAGAGGTCTTCCTCCTGTGACAGCCTGTATAGTGCGTCCACATAACGGCGTATGCCGTCGGCCTCATGCGGGAAGAGGTGGCTGAAATAGTCTACAAAGGCCTCACGGCCACGTGGTATGCAATAATGAACGCCCGTAGGCGACACCACCACCTCGTCTACGCTGCCCTCGCCCGACAGGCGGAGGTCCAGCTGTCCCATGACACCCAGATAGGAACATATCCGTTCCATCAGTCCGCCCTTCTGAAAGCCACCAAACACGTGCATTCCCGTTGCGAAACTGATGCCGCCACGCGTAAACGAACAGAGCCCGCCGCCCACTGCGTGGTGGCGTTCCAGCAGGGTCACGCGCTGCCCCTTCTTCGTCAGCAGGGCACCAACCAGCAGTCCGCCCAGTCCTCCGCCCATCACCAAAGTGGTGGGCCCGGTAGGCTGCTCATGCCTACCCACTGCCACCATCTGCCGTGTCACCGTCTCATCGCCCAAGATATGGCTACACACCTTCAGCACCCCCACCAGCACTCCCAACATACCGTGGGCATTGATATTCTGTCCCACCAGCAGCACATTGGGTATCTTGGTGCGGTAGTCCACCCGGCCAGCCAACCCCTTCCTCACGTCCCTTTCCAGTCCGTACATCGACCCATCGGGGGTCAGCGTATAATCACGATAGGTGAGCGGGGTGGCGGTATAATAGCTTGCTATATGACTGCCGATGCCGGGGAAGTCCTTTTCCAACGCAGCCAGCAGCCTCATCGCCTTGCGCTGTTTGAAATCCTCATAGCTGCTGCCGCGCCTGCCTGTAAGCGTGTCGTGCCACTGGGCCAGTTCGCTAGCGGACATATATGCGAGCACCACACCGCTGTCGGCCCACTGGGGATGGGGCTGATGGCAGTGGTGCATATACAGATAGCCCCTCGGCCAGTCCTCTTCGGTGTACGATGCCATCTCCCACGGCGACGCACAGGCAAAGCCGTAATAGTTATGGTTCATATACGGCATGCTCTGAGGCTTGAACTTGACAAACAGCGAGAAGGCCGACGTGGTGTTTGTCATCGTGCCGATGCGCGAATGGTACACAGGGCGCAGCTCATGCTCCTCAAACCAGTCCTTCAGCTGGCTGGGATGCACGTCGCTCACCACCACATCAGCGGGCAGCATAGTGCCGTTTTCCAGCACCACACCTTGCGCGCGTCCCCCCGAGCAGCGAACCTTCACCACACGGCTGTTCGTACGCACCGTACCCCCAGCACCGCACAGCACTTCCACCAGTGCGTCCGCTATCGTCTCGCTGCCTCCCACAATCCTGAATGCGCTGTTGTTGTAAAAATTGGCTATGAAGGCGCAGGTGGAGAAGGGTGTCACCCCGCGCCGCGCGGCATACAACGATATGTTGCCCATCAGCACCTCTCGCAGCAGCGGGTCGCCGATGACGGATTCCAGCACTTCGTCCACAGGTGTAGAAAACAGGCGGTACGACGGGAAATCGCCTGCCTTTGTCCGCACCTCGTCGTGGCCGTCGGGCAGACGGTAGTAGGGCGACGACTGCGCCACGCTGTCCGCCAGCTGCCAGAAGAGCCACAGCCCCTCGCGCTCATGGGGGAAACGCTCCGCCAGTGCCTCCACCATCGGCTCGTGCCCGTTGGCAAAGGCAAAACGCTCGCCTTGGAGGCCCACCACGTCATATCCCTTGGTGTCCAACCGGTCGAAGGTCAGCCGTCCTCCGATTCCAAAATAGTTGAGGTAATGCCTCAACACCTGTCCTTCGTCGAGGCTGCCCACAAAATGCATGCCCGTCTCGAACCGTGACCCCTCGCGGCTGAAGCACTGCAGACATCCACCCACACGGTGCGACTGCTCCACCACCGTCACCTCATAGCCCTCGCGGGCCAGCACGGCGGCGGTGGCCAAGCCGCCCAGTCCGCTGCCTATCACCACACACCGGCTCTTCATACCGCACCTCCTTCCTCGTCGGCAGCCGACGGACAATAAAAGTGCAAATTATCTGGCAGCAGGGCGCAATGAGAGGCCACCCTGTAGTCATCTTCCGAATCAATGCGGCACCTATACTCCCTGTCAGGATGTGCCAAGGCGGCCAGCAGTGCCAGCTCGCCCTGCTGCGAATAGGCTGGCAGCCGCAGTTCCCGCCATTCCTTACCTTCAAGGACCGTCAAATCCTCCTTCATGGGTGCGGCACCCTCGCTCTGCCACCGGCGCAATGTCCTGCGGCAGCGCGCCGACACCTCACGCCCCTTATACAAATATTGATAGCGCACCATTGGCAGCCAATAGGCCTCGTCCTCCAGCTCTCTGCGCAGTGCGGCATAACGGTCGGTGAAATAGTGCCGCATCTGCCTCGTAAGCTGCTGCAGGTCGGCGTCGGCAAAGCTCTCATAACTGATACGCTGCTCCACATATATGGTCGTGGACCCCTCGCTGAGCAGCCAGTCTTTCTTGGGCATCACATGCTGCACCCCGTGTACCAGCACAGGCAGCACATCCAGCTGCAGCTGCTGCGCCAAGTAGAACGCCCCCTTATGGAAACGTCCCACCGTGCCGTCGGTCGAACGGGTGCCTTCGGGAAACACAAGCACCGAGTAGCCCTCGCCCACCAGCTCGCGCAGGCGGGGCAACAGTGCCTCATAGCCCTCGGTCACAGGCAGGTAGTCGGCATAGCGTATCACCACCCCGTAGATGGGGTTACGCCACACCCAGTCGTTGGTCAGCACCACCAGTTTGGGCGTCAGCATCAGGGTGCACAGCAGGTCGAGGTGCGACTGGTGGTTGGCCACCACCACCGCCGGCCGGTCAAACGTCTCATGACAGGGATTCACAACCTTGTGGCGAACCCCCGGCAGGAGCCTGAGGCCCTGACGGCAACACCAACAAATCAGCTTATGGAAGCGCAGCCGCCAGCGACGGCTCTTCCCTCCTACCAGTCGGAATAGCAGGGTCAGCGGCGTGGCTACCAACATGGCCACCACCACCAGCACCACCACTGCCCATAATGTGTTCAACAGCCGTTTCAGCGTCACCGGCACCCGGCGGAGCTCGCCGCCAGCGCGCGTCATCCACCCCATCAGCACCGGGGGCAGCAGACACGCCATCACTATCACCACCGCCATACCCATCACCGCCACCACCGCCAGCGACTTCAACGCCGGATGCTGGGCGAAGAGCAGCACCCCCATACCGGCAAACATCAGCAACGCCGACACCACCACGCTATGGCGGTAGCTACGCAGCCGCTGACGGCCGTAGGCATACTCATACATAAGCCCCTCGGTGATAAAGATGCTGTAATCGTCGCCCTGTCCGAAGATGAACGTCGCCAAGATGATATTCACGATGTTGAAGCTCACTCCTGCCAAATCCATCAGCCCCAAAATCCACAGCCAGCCCACTGCCAATGGCAGGAACGACACCAGTGCCAGCTCCAGCTGGCCCAGCGACAGCCAGAGGAACACAAACACCACCAGCCCGCAAACAAACAGAATATAGTTGAAGTCACCGTTCAATGCGGCAACCAGATGCGACCCCACATCGTGCAAGTCGAAGGCAAACAGACCCGCATCGCCCTCCCAACGCTCCCGAAGCGTCTGCTTCACCTGCTCCGCCTCCGCCACAGGCACATGCAGCATGTTCACCACCCTCACGCTGGTGTCGTCGGTCAAGAGATAGTTCTCCGCCAGGCCGCAGAGGCAGGTCATAGCCTCAGGCGGCATCACCTGGTAGGTGTTTGTCAGCTCGGCTACGAAAGGCTCGAAAGCCCCTGACGCGAATCCCTGACGTGCTGCCGCCCGCTGCACCTCGGCCTCCAAACCGCCATGCCGTCGGCGGAACAAGTCCCAACGTTCCAACGCCTCCTGCTGACGGTGGGTGGAGGGAAGCAGCAGCGAGGCGCCCCTCGACTCCTCCATCACCCCTTCACCGCCGTGCCGCTCGCAAGCCTGCAAGGCCTCGTCCAAGGTGGGGGCCTCCGACACCCAATAGACCACGTCGGTCGAATCGCCATTGGCAAGCGGACGGCTGAGCAGGGCCAGGTCGTCACGCTGCTGGGCTGTCATATAGTTGATGTTGTGCAAGTCGTCGTCGAACCGGGTATTACCGCTTCGCAGCCCCAAAAACAGCGTCAGCACCGCCACCACGACCAGCAGCACCTTTTTGAACGACGGTTGCAAAGAAACCAACAGAGGATGTTGTGTAAACCTATTATTGTGCGAATCGGACACCCCCGACAAGGCGCGTCTGAGCCTGAACCCATTCGCAACCCTCCCATCCTTCGCCTTCCCGGTCGAAGCGATAAGGGGCAGGATGGTGAGTACGACAAGGATGGTGCCCACCAGCATCAGCGCACCGAACAGCCCCAGGTCGCGCATGGCCTCCGCCTTTACAAACAGCAGGCAGGCAAAGGCACTCACCGTGGTGATGTTGCCCGTAAGCAGTGGCTCGACCATCTCCTTAAGCGTAAGCCGTCGGTCGGGGTGGGAGCGCAGATGCTCCAGATAGTGCAGCGGATAGTTCACCGCTATACCTAACAAGACCGACCCGATGCCAATAACTATAATAGAAATTGATGGGCGCAGCAGCGACACCACCCCTAAGGCAAAAAGCCAGCCCGCCGCCACGGCAAAGGCCAGATACAATATGTTGCGTCGGTCACCCATGGCCCATGCCAATATGACCACAATCAGCACCAACGCCACCAGGCCGCCCAAAAGACTGTCCTTCTTGATACGCTCGGCATTGGCAGCCGCAATCAGCGGAGCCCCCACCGCGGACACCCTCACCCCCTGCACCTGCTTCATCACGCTGTCGGCCACCTGACTCAGCCGTGCGGACAGACGGCTGCCCGCACGTGTGTCGCTCGACGCGTAAGGCGACAGCATAAAGGCGTATGCCCTTCCCTCGCGGTCGAAGAGGTAGCCGTCGCGAACCTCGTAAAAGTCGGCTGGCGACAACGACTGGAGCCTTTGCAGCACTGGCGAGAAGAGGTTCAGCGGATCGGCCCGCACCGCCTCCGTAGCCAATGCCGTCATGGGGAACGAGAGCATCCTGCGCACATGGGTCATACAAGTGTCGACATAGCCCGGCTGTGCCAGCAGAGAGTCGATACGCTCATAGTCCGCCTCGGTAAGGAACAACGCCACATGATGGCGCATAAAGTCCATCGCCTCCATCAGCTGCCCTTCGTCGGCAGTCCCTTGCCACCGACCCAGTTCCTCACCACCCAACTCTTCCCAACCGAAGCCGAAAGCATCCACCGCCTCGGCCAGCAGGGAGTCGGACACCTCACGGTCCAGCCCCTCCTCGGGACGGAAGATGATGGTGATGCGGCCCGCGTCGCCCATCTGCTCGTAGACCGACGCATAGCGCGCGTCCGCCCCGCTGCGCGGGAGGAAGTCGGCCACATCCTCGCCGAAATGCAGCCTGAGCCCTAACAGCACACAGCCCACCAGCACCAAGGCAGTCAGCCATAAGGCCATCCGCCTATGCTTCATCAGGAAGTCGTGCAATCGTAATATAAACCTCGTTACCATCAATTTGAGCGTTATGAATGGGCAGCTTCGCCTGCTTTACTATATTTCATTTCTACTTTCTTTTATCTCTCTTTTCCTTAGCAGAGAGGAAGGCCAGACTAAGCACAATGCTACCACACTCAAAAAGGTGTTCAACAGGGTAATGCGGAGGAAGTCTGCCCATGGGCGGAAATGGGACACCCGCTCTTCCTTGGGGGGATAGTAGACTCGCACCGGCACTGCTTGCAGCTTCACACCCCGCCAGGCGGACCACACCAGGAGTTCCAGCTCCGACTCGTAACGGCGGGTGAGGTAGCGGAGCGGCGGCAGACTGCCCAACGGATATGCACGGAAACCCGACTGGGTGTCGGGAAGGCTGATGCCGGTCTGCACTCGGAACCAGAAGTTGGAGAATCGGTTGGCCCAGCGGTTGGCTTGTGGCATACCGTCGGCATCGAAGGCCCGCGCGCCCACCACCAGCAGTGGCTCTTGGCTTGCCTCTAAGGGTGCCAGCAATAGCGGCACGTCCTCAGGGAAATGCTGGCCGTCGGCATCCAGTGTCACCGCATAGTCGTACCCCATGTCACGAGCTTGCCCCAGGCCGCGGCGCAACGCGTATCCTTTGCCTCGGTTGCGCGGATAGTCTATCACCACTACCCCTCGCTGGGCATAGGGCTTTAGGAGGCGGGCGGTGTCGTCGGTGCTTCCGTCGTTGACCACCATCACATGACTGGTCACCGCCAAGCAACGGTCTAACACCTGTGCCAGCGTCCCCTGGTTGTTGTATGTGGGTATGACGATGCAGTAGTTTATCATGGCTCGCTCCTTTCTGCTGAGGGTGCATGAGGACGGTCCATGGCTAGGGAGAATTTGGCATAGACATGCTCCGAGCCGGACACGACGGCCTGTGCGGTGAGTTCTTCAGGGTCGAAACGGACTTCGCATTCCACCGCATGGCCCTCACCGGGTATCAGGGGAGCCAGGTATTTGGCATTGTTCACAACAAGCAGCTGCAATTGTTCGTCAAAGGCACGCTGGAGCAACTCCACCACCACCTGCAGGAGGCACACACCGGGGGTGACCGGCTGGCCGGGGAAATGGGCCTGATAGATGGGATGGTCCTCGACGGGGAGCAGGCTGGCCTTGAGGGTATGGCCGCCTACGGTCTCCAACGACTTGACTAGAAACAGATGGTCCAACAGTTGCATAACAGTCTACTTATTACTTTTTTTGACGGATAACGTTTCGAACTGCAAGGTGGTGACGGTGCCTTCGCCTTCGGATAGTTCCACCCGCTCGACCAAGAGGCTCTGTTTGTTGAAGGTGAAAGTGATGGAGGCAAACATGCGGCGCATGTCTTTCCGCTTGGGTTTCATCACCGCACGATAGCTGTCGGACAATTCATAGAGCGAGATGTCGAACAGGTGCTCGTCGAAGAGGCGTTGGCCGTTGAGACTGCTCATCACCATGCCGGTCATGCGTTTCACGCCCGACTTCCATGCAGCCGAGGGGGTTTTCTTGCCTTGTGAGGTCATGCTCACCGAGTCGCCTTCCACCACCAGCACATAGTCGTAGGGGGTGGTATACTCCCAACGGAGCGACGAAGGACGTGTGTAGGACATGCGTCCTTGCGCCACGGCGGCCTGAGCCAACAGGGGGCTTTGCTTGGTCTGTGTGAAACGGCACTGCATGGATTGTATGGCGGTAGTGGCTTGGGTGATACGACCCATGACGGCGGTGCGCCGCTCGGCGGACAGCAGCTGTCCCTCCTGTGCTTGGATTCCCAAACACAGCAGTAGGTATCCGACAATTGTGAACAAGGGTTTCATATTAGTTCAGAGTTTAGAGGGTAGTGGTTAGAGGGCTCCGGGTGCGGCAGTCTCTCTCAACGCTAACCACTGACCCTTATTTTACTTTATTTCATCACCAGCATACACCCGCCCACGATGAGCAAGGCCCCGACCCATCGGACCAACGGCACCTGCTCGCCGAAGACGACGATGGCCGCCACCATTCCAAAAAGGTAGGCCAAAGCCGTAAGGGGGTAGGCCTGGCTGAAGGGGAAATGGCGAAGGATGTAAAGCCAAAGGACTGTGGCAACGCCAAAGCTGACTCCGCATGCCAGCAGCCACCAGTCGGTGAGCAACTGGCGGAAATAGTCCCACGTCCAACTGAAAGGAGGCAGCTTGCCCATGCCCAACTTCAGCAGCACTTGTCCGCCTGAGAGGAACAGGGTCTGCACCGCTACTAGTATCAACAGTCTTGCCATATTCTACTTTTTGTTTGATTATCTTATTGCGTCTATTCTTGACAGAAGGGTAAGGGTGTGGCATCCCCCATCGGAGGTGTTATACAGGAGGATGGCCTGCGGGTCGGACAGCGGCCCGGCGGGAGGGTTGGAGACAAAGAGGACTGGGGGTATGCTCTTGTGGCTCATGCAACAGACAGCAGCATAGAGTCCCAAGGCCGAAGAGGTGTAGCCGTCGCCGAAGAGGTGTTTATACCAAAGGGCGGGGCGGCTGCCGAAGAGGCTGTGGTAATAGCGGAGCGAGCGGCTGTCGTGGTCGGGGTTGCCGTTGAGGTCGGTCATCACCCCTGCCACCTGGTCGAGGGTTATGCCGGCATGGAGGAGCAGCGACTGCAGCTGGTGTTGCAAACTGTCGGCATCAGGTTTGTAGGATAGCGCCACCCCGTGGAACCTGCACAAGGGCTGGTTGCCCAACCCCTGTTGGTCGGACAGGACGAACGACGCGGCTGATTCGCCAGCAGCCTGTCCCGGTTGGCCCAGAAAGCCTATCTTGGCCAACAGGCTGAAATAGGAAGGTGTCAGCTCGTCATGAGCACCAACCAATACGCGGTGGGCATTGCCCGACTGCAGCTGAAGCCAGCCGTCGTACAAGGCATTATCGAACGATGTCTCCTTGTGGGCATGGGTGGTGTTGTAGCCATGACAGCCCATGCGGATGGCCACCAAGGAGCCTATGGTGTTGTGGGTGGACTGCATGAAGTGGGTGGGTTTGAGCAGCTGCTCGCCGTCGCGGCTGAGGGGTCCCAGAAAGAGTTCGGTGCTTTCGACACATCCCAGACCCGTGCCTGTGACTACCGCATCTACGCTGTCTACCCCTGCGGCCTGCACTGCCGTCAGCGAGGTGGCGAGGGCGCGTTTGAGTATCTTCCCCATCCTGCGTGCCTCAACAGGTGAGACAAAGGGGCGGAAGTCGGGGTCCTGACTGTGGTTGAGGGGTGCTGACAACGGCTGGGGATGGGTCATCCATTGGTCGTCTAAAGCTCCTTGTGCCGATATTTGAGAGGCTGAGAGTATGTATGTAGTGGTGATGGGGATGGTGGGCAATGCCCTTTCTTCGGTGGGGGCGGAGATGACGACTGAGGTGTCGTTGCCTCCAAATCCGAAGGAGTTGCACAGCACATGCTTCAAGGATTGGTTGACCATCAGTTGGGTCACAGGCGCGACACATGCCTCATCGGGTTGTTGGTAATGGAGGTTGGGCGGTATGAACCCGTGCTGCATCGCCAGCATACATATCGCCAATTCGATGGTGCCTGATGCGCTGGTGGTATGCCCGGTGAAGGGCTTGGTGGAGGAGATGCGGGGGAGCGTATCGCCCCACACACGTCGCACGGCAGCACTCTCGCTGGCATCGTTGTTGGGGGTGCCGGTGCCATGCGCATTGACATAGTCGATTTGGGAAGGCTGTAGCTGTGCCATCCTTAGGGCGGCAAGCATAGCCCTATAGGCTCCTTCACCATCGGGTGAGGAGGCTGTCTGATGGTAAGCGTCGCAGGCGTTGCCGTAACCTGAAAGGATGGCAAGTGGACGAACACCACGACGCAGGGCATGGGAACGGGTTTCTAGCACCAGGTAGGCCGCCCCTTCTCCCAGGTTGAGCCCCGCACGCTGCGCATCGAAGGGCCGACAGAGCTGTCGGTCGAGTATCATCAACGAGTTGAAGCCGTTGAGGTGGAACTTGGTGAGGCATTCGCTGCCTCCCACGACCACACACGACACGTCGCCATGCCGTAAGGCTTCCGCCCCTACCACCACGGCATTGGCCGCGGACGAGCAGGCAGTGGAGAGGGTGGTGACAAAGGCGGGGGTGCCGAAGGGTGAGACTATCATCTCGGTGCAGGCCCCGCAGTCGTGGGTGGCTATATACTGGTTGTAGTCGTCGTTGGAGAGGAAGTCGAGGTAGTGCTGCTCGCTTTGGTCCATGCCGCCGACGGTGGTGGCGGAGACGAAGCCCGCCTGCCTGAGGTCGTCGGCACTGAGGGCTGCGTCGCGTAGGGCTTCGCCCAACGCCATCATGCCCATGAGAGCAGTACGGGTGGTGGGGGTGCGCGGGTCTATGCCCACACGCCGCACCATCTCTTGATTGCTCAACGCCACTTCGCCTACCGGGAATTCGTGGTGGGTGGTGGCAAGATGGCGCAGGGGACCGACACCCGTGCGTGATGCCAACAGCGACTCGCGGGTGGCTTCCACCCCCACGCCGATGGCGGAGACGATGCCGACACCTGTTATCCAGATAGGTTCCATGCTATCGGGTGCGGTGTTTGGCTATGTAGTCGGCCATGACGGAGACCGATTGGAAGATTTCTTTGCCTTGGTTGGGATCTTGCAGACGGATGCCATAGTTCTTCTCCATGAGGACTATGAGTTCGAGGGCATCAATAGAGTCGAGCCCCAGCCCTTCGTCGAAAAGAGGTGCGTCGGCGTCGATGTCGTCGGGCGTAATCTCTACCAGGTTCAGGGCTTGGATGATTTCTTGTTTGAGCTGTTGAATGAGTTCTTCCATATTATTGATGTATTAATGTGTAAATGCTTGAATCTTTTGACTGAGGATTTAACGTATTAAAAAATCTCCCATTTGAACAATGGAGAGAGAGGCACTGTAGGTGTCGGGCGAGGGGCGGTCGACCCAGCCCACGAGAGCCGACTGGGTGCCGTGGTCGAGGAATAGGGCACGGATGTGGGGCTGCATAAGTGCAGGGTTTGGCTCGGGAAGGAGGATATAGTCGGTTTCGCCATAATAGCGGTTGCGGATGGCAATTTCTCCGGTGACGATATTGGGAAGGGTGTATACGAATACCGACGGGCTGGGGTAATAGGCTTGTGGGTCGCGGATGGTGTCTTGGTGTTGGGTGTCGGCGACGAGCGACCCCGCGCGCCCGAAGAGCAGCACGGCACGGTCGGCGGTGCCGAAGCAGGCACGGTGGGCAGGGTCGCCCGGCGTTTCGGCCTGCAGCAGCAGTTCGGAGGCAACAAACCCCAACTGGCAGAGGGCGTCCATCTTATGGTATTTGGGGTAGTCGGCGATATGGGTGCGATAGAGGTGGTTGAGGAGCGCGGCCCCACTTTCGGGACAGTGGAGGGGCTGGTCGTTGAGGTGCAGCGAGTGGTCGGTAAGTCGGACGGTATACATGAGGGTTGAGGTGTTAGTGTTTATTACCTTTTACTTTCTGAAGAGGAGTGCCGCATTGCAGCCTCCAAAACCGGAGAGGAGTTTGACGAAGGAGGTGAGCGAGGTGGGCTGCGGGGTGGTGGTCACCTGTATGGGGTGCGACACACCCAGAGCCTGGAATCCGCGGGTGGGGAGGATGGTATGATGGTCGAGGGCACACATGGAGAGCAGAGTCTCCAATACCCCTGCGGCACCCATAGTGTGGCCATAGTAGCCTTTGAGACTGTTGACAGGTGTTTCGGAGAGTCCCGCACGGGTGATGGCGATGGATTCCATCTCGTCGTTATAGAGGGTGGCGGTGCCGTGGGCGTTGACGAAGGCAAGCTGCGCCGGGTCGGAGTCCTGCAGGACTGCCCGCAGGGCTTGGTAGGAGCCTTCGCCCGTACGCGAGGGTCCCGAGATGTGGTTGGCGTCGTTGCGGACTGCCCCACGCACCAGCTGCCAGCCGTCGGCCTTGCCGGCAGAAACCCGCTGGAGTATAATAGTAGCGGCGGCTTCACCCAGGTTGAGACCTGTGCGCCCTTGGTCGTAGGGACGGCAGGGGGCGGGCGAAAGGGCTTTGAACGACTGGAATCCTGAGACGATGAAGGGCGACTGGATGTCGACCCCAATGACCACAGCATAGTCGCAATAGTGCTGCTGCAACAGCCGCATGGCCACTATCTGTGCGGTGAGTCCGGAGGTACAGGCATTGGACACCACCACTGGGGGCATGGGGTTGTGGAAATGGTCGGCTATGACTTGTGCGGCTACAGGCAGCAGCACCCTGTCGGCCTCATAGGAGGAGGGCTGCTCGCCAAGAAGGTGCACGTTGCCCTTGGTAGTGGAGATGACGAACTGCACACGAGGGGAGGATGGGTCGAGCCCGCAGCCATCGAGTGCCAAAGAGGCAGAGCAGATGGCCAGCTCTTCAAAGAGGGTGTGACCGTCATGGGTCGGGTACTGCTGACGGGGGATAAGCGAGAGGACACAAGGTTCTGGCAAACCCCAGAGACCTTCGTACAGACGAAGTGCCGACCGGCCGGAGAGGATGGCTTGATAGTTCTCGGCGGTGGTGGAGCCCAAGGGGGAGATGATGTTGTCAGCTATTTTGATAACCACTTCTGCTTCCATTGTTCGTAAAAGGGGGGATTGGACCAGACTAGCTGGTAGTTGGTGTCGAGAAAGACCTGCACGGTGCGGCCGGTGGCCAGCACTTGGTTGTCGTCGGTATTGAAGATGGTGTAATTAAAGATGATTTTGGCTGCGTCGGTAGGCTGGTAGGCGATGGTGATAGCGGGCGTCATGCCATAGATGATGGGGCGGCGGTAGTGTATCTCAACGTCGACCAAGGGTGCATAGTAGCCGGCATCGCGGATGGTGAGGTAGTCGAGCCCATAAGCACGGCCAAAGCCTTCGCGTGCGTCTTCGAAATAGAGCAGGTGATTGCCATGCCATACCAGATGCATGGAGTCGACTTCGCTAAAACGTACGGTAAGGGGCTGTGTATGGGTCATGTGGTAGGGCTTGATTAATTAACACTTAATATCTGTTTTAAACGATGGCTATTTTCATCTGGGCTGAGGCCACGAGGGTGTCGTCCACATGCACTTCGGCATCTACGAGGGTCATTTGAAACACTTCTTGCAGCAGGGTGATGCGGGTGGTAAGGGTGGATCCGACAGGTGGGAGGTGGAGGAAGCGCATGTTGCGGATGGCCCCGATGACTCCCAGCCGGACTGCCTCGCCCGCCAGATAATTGATATACCCCATCCTGGCGGCACAGGTTTGTGCTATGTTTTCGGCGATGCCCGGCGGGGTGAGGCACCCCTGCTCAACGAAGAGGCCTTCGGAGGATACGGTGAAGCTGGTGACGGTGTGAACCGGGTCGTAATGCAGCAGACGGTCAACCATCACAAAGGGTGGCCGCTGGGGGATTAGTGTGAGGATGTCTATGTCGGTCGGCTGCATGGGTCAGTGTGTGTCGGTTGTCCAGAAGTCAAAGAAGTTGAACCATTGGGTAGGGTATTGCCGAACCACCTGCTCGAGCTGTTCCGCATACTGGGCGGGACTGTCAACAGGTCGCACGATGATGTGGTAGTGGCGAAGCCGGGTCTTGACGGCGAAGATGGCCAGGAGGGGTACCGACTTGGCCCGCGCCAAGGCATAAGCCCCGACGGGGAAGGGTGCGGGGGCACCTAGGAAGGGGCAGAGGGTCGTTTTGCGCGAGCCGAAGAGACGGTCGGCCGGGAGGCTGACGATTTCGTGGCGGTCGAGGGCGGCATTGAGGGCAAAGATGTGGCTCATGTCGGGCGAGACCTGGATGGTGCTGATGTTGTGGCCGCTGAGGACGCGGTTGCGCTGTTCCGACACAGTGGATGTCTCACCGCCAAAGACCAGCGCGTTGAACGGTTTGTCGTGGGAGGTGAGGGTGTAGCCTGCCACCTCGTAGCACCCCACATGGGAGCTGAGGATGACGAAGCCGCTCTCGGCATGGGCAAGGCGGTCGAAATGGTCCATGCCGTCGACGTCGACGCTGAACTGCTTGCCGGCAAAGACGGCGAAGCGGTCGAGGACAACTTGTCCGAAGCGGAAGTGGTTGCAATAGGTGAGGATGAAGGAGCGGACGAGGGAATGCCCCAGCCGTTGGTGGAAGAGCTGGTAGATGGCGCGGTAGCCTTCGCGGTTGAAGAGCATGTAGAAGGGTACCACCCATGCCATGACGGCATAGAGGACCCACAGGGGCAAGACCCTGTAGAGGCTGATGAGGGACCGCTGCATCCATGGGGTTCCGTCGGTGCGACCCGACCACTGGGTATGTGTCAGATAGGGCAAGGAGGACTGCGTTATTTGGTGGTTTTTGACTCGATATAGTCGCAGAATTGGCTGAAGAGCTTCACGTTGGTGAGTTCCTCGGGCTTGATTTTAAAGCCGAACTTGCGCTCGACGATGACTACGATGTCGACGAAGTCGAGACTGTCAATACCGATGTCTTCTTTGAGGCGGGCTTCGGGGGTGATTTTTTGAGGGTCTATTTCTAAATCTTCTACTAGGAAGTCGATAATCTGTTGTTCTAGTTCTTGACGGGTCATATTGATTGTGTTAATGCTTGAATGCTTGAATATGTTAATGCTTGAATGTGTTAATGCTTGAGTGGCTGGCGCGGTCATATTACTCAGACAATCAAGCAATCAGACAACCAGACATTTTTCTTACTTCTTACTTCTTACCTCCATGATGCAGTGGCCGTGGCCGAGGTTGTCGACGATGCGTTCTACTCTGAGGCCGGCGGCAGCGATGAGGCGTTCCATGTCGGGGGTGTTGTACATGCGGCTGTTGCCGTTGGCGATGGCGGTGAAGTAGAGGCTTGTCATGGTGAGGCACAGGGAGGCGACGGGGAACCGCTGGCGGTCCCAAAGGGTCTCCATGATGAGCAGCCGGCTGTGGCTGTCCATGACGGCGGCGGCACGAGAGAGGATGCTCACTATCTGCTCTTCGCCGAAACAGTCGAGAAACTGGCTCATCCAGATGACATCAAAGTGGCAGTGGGTGGGAAAGGGCGAAGCGGGGTCGAGAAGGTTCATGGGATGCCCCTGGATGCGGTCGGCACCGGGATGGCCGGAGACGTTCTGCCGCATGAGCTGCAGCTGCTGGGGGAGGTCGATGATGGTGACCTGCACCTGCGGGTCGTGCGCCACGCACTGCAGGGCCCATCGGCCAGTGTTGCCGCCTACGTCGAGGAGGGTGGCGACGGGCTCTCGGAAGACCACCTCCAAGGCCTGGGGGAAGGAGTGGTCGGAATAGAAGTGGTCGAAGCCGAACCAGCTGCGCTGCACCTGCGGCGGGAGGCTGGAGAGGGCCTCGTAGACCGTGGGCCAGGGACCGAAATGCTCAAGCCCGACGGGACGGCCTTCGTCAAGTGACTCTTCCAAACGAAACCAGCCTTCGTAGTTGACGTCGTGGTTGAAGTCCATATTGACTTTGACCAGAGGGTCGGCGAGCAGCATCCAGCCGGTCTTGGCGAGCAGGTAGTGCTGCTGGTCGGCGGCCAGGATGACGGTGCCGATGGTGAGGGAGGCTTCGAGCAACACCTGTATGGCGTAGCGGCTCTTGCCGGTACGCTCGACGAGCTGCTCGAGGGTGAGGCCTCCGTCGCTGTCGCGCAGCATGTCCAGAATGCCCCATTTGACCATGATGCGCGAGGCCTGGAAGATGACCGGGCCGAAGGCTATCCACTCTGCCATCTGCTGAGCTTCACGGGCGGAGAGGGGGTCGTTTAAATATGCCTTTTCTAATGCTGGTGAGAGGTTCATATATGAATGCTGATTGTGTTGTTGCGTTATCTACATATCACCAGTGCGCTGTTGGTGCCGCCGAAGCCGAAGGAGTTGGAGAGGATGGTGCGGAGGGGCATTTCCACAGTGCGAGGGGTGATGTTGAGCTTGGCGCTCTGTTCGTCGGGATTCTCGAAGTTGATGTTGGGGGCGACGAAGTCGTTCTGCATCATCAGGAGGCAGTAGACTATCTCGCTGGCCCCTGCCATCCAGCACTCGTGCCCGGTCATGGACTTGGTGGAGCTGATGAGCGCGCGCCGGCCGTGGAAGAGGTGTGCGAGGGCGATGGCCTCGTTCTTGTCGCCTTGGGGGGTGGAGGTGGCGTGGGCGTTGACATAGTCGATGTCGTCGGGTGTGACGCCGGCATCGCACATGGCACGCTCCATGGCTATGACGGAGCCGGTGTCGCTGGCTTGCGAGATGCCGCCGCCGTTGGAGGAGAAGCCGTAGCCGGCGACCTCGCCCAGTATGTGGGCACCGCGGGCTTTGGCATGTTCATATTCTTCCAGCACCAATGCGGCAGCACCGCCCGAAGGCACCAGACCGTCGCGGTCGCGGTCGAAGGGACGAGAGGCACGCGTGGGGTCGTCCATCCGCTTGGAGAAAGCCGAGAGGGCGTCGAACGAGGCCATGCTGTAGTAGTTGGTCTCCTGCGCTCCGCCGCAAAGCACCATGTCCTGCAGCCCCTGCTGGATGAACATATAGCCCAGTCCGATGGAATGGGAGCCGCTGGCACAGGCGGCGCTCACGGTGAAGTTGATGCCACGGAGGTGGAATATGGTGCTGAGGTTCATGTTGACCGTGGAGTTCATCGACTGGAATATCCAGCCCGACCCCAGGAGCATGGAGTCTTTCTTCTCAGCCATGAGGTTGGCCGACTCGACCACCGCCTTAGCGGAGGAGTCGTTGCCGAAAAGCACGCCCACCTCGTTGTCGAGCAGGTATTGCTCGTCGACTCCCGCCTGAGCGAAAGCCTCACGGCTGGCCATGAAGGCGTACTCGGCCTCTTCGGACATGCCGACACGGAGCCGACGGTCGAGCACACCCTTCAACACGGGGTGAGGCACAATGCCTGTGAGCGACGACTGATAGCCGTAGCCGATGCGCTCGGGCTCGACACCGATGCCCGAACGTCCTTGATATAACGACTGCCGCACCTCGTCGCACGAGGTGCCGAGGCACGACCATATTCCTATTCCGGTGATGACGACCCTACGCTTCATACCCATGATGATTTAGTGTTACCACTCAATGCCCACGCGCAGGCCGATGCCCGAAGGATTGAACACCTTGGTGTTGTAAACAACTGAGCCCACCATGTCGTCCCAGTAGCTGTCCTGATATTTCATCCCTTCATAGAAGGTGCCGGTGAGCATGATGTTCACGGCGAAGTCGCGCTTGGAGCCGAAACGGACACCCACAGCCAAATCGGCATAGGTGCCGGGGTCGTCGGAGAGGTAGGAACCCAGACGCACCTGGATGGTGGGGGTGACGGTCTTGGAATAGCCGAAGTTGTATTTCACCGCCGTGTAGACGGGCACTGCAAAGAAGTTGTCGCCACCCTCGATGCCAAAGCCGATACCGACGAAGGTGTGACCGCTGAAATAGAAGCCATGGGTGGTGGAGACACCGATGGTGGTGTTGGCATCGTCGGCCAGACGGTAGATGGAGCCTTGCTCCAGAAATCCTTGATAGCCCGTGGGGACTTTGACGGTTGTTTCCTCTTGTGCAATCATAGCAAACGACATCAGGAGCGCTGCTACGAGAAAGAATGTCTTTTTCATGATATTTGAACGATTTAGATGTTAATAATCAAAGGTTAGAAGTTAATGCTTTGCAACTTAGTAAAGCCCACCGTTGACGGAGATGACCTGTCCGGTGATGTACGATGCTTCGGGGGAGACGAGGAAGGCGACGGCGGCAGCCACCTCGTCGGGGCTGCCGAAACGGCCCATGGGCACCATCTTCTTAAGCTCATCCTCGGGCAGCTGGCTGGTCATGTCGGTGGCTATGAATCCGGGGGCCACCGCGTTGACGGTCACCTTGCGGGGGGCCACCTCCTGTGCCAGTGCCTTGGTGGCACCTATGAGGGCGGCCTTGGCTGCCGAATAGTTGGCCTGGCCGGGAAGCCCTTTCAGCCCCGAAAGGGAAGAGATGTTGACGATGCGGCCCTGGCGGTGGGTGAGCATGTCCCTGACCAGTCGGCGGGTGATGTAGAAGAAACTGTTGAGGTTGGTGTCGAGCACATGGCTCCACTGCTCGTCCTGCATGAACACCAACAGGTTGTCCATGCGGATGCCGGCATTGTTGACCAACACGGCGATATAGTCGTCGGGGTGTTTCTCATGCCAGCTGTCCAAAGCAGACTCCACCGCGGCCTTGTCGCCCACGTCGAAGGGCAGCAGCTCCCCCACCCCGCCGTTGGCGGCGATGTCGGCAAGGGTCTGCTGGGCGGCCTGATGGTTGGACTGGTAGTTGATTATCACATGATAGCCCTCTTTGGCGAGCCGCAGCGCGATGCTGCGGCCAATGCCTCTGGAGCCTCCTGTTACCAATGCGTACATGTCTATTACTTACGTATTTAAAATGAATACACTACTACTTAGTTCTTACCACCCCTGAGCATCGTTTCGACAAGGGCGATGCGGTCGTAGAAGGGGGCGTCCTCCACAAAGAGTGGCACCAGGGCACGCACGCTGTCGTACTGGCGGCGGGTGGCAGGGCTCAGCCTGTCGGCTATCTTGAGGCAGTCGGTGGCCTGCGCCAGGGCGATATACTGCACCGCCATCACCTGGAAGCAATTGTCCACCACCTGTTTGCACAAGAGGGCGCTGTTGGTGCCCATGCTGACGATGTCCTGGTTGTCGTTGTTGTTGGGTATGCTGTGCACATAGTTGGGCATGGCCAGTGTCTGACACTCGGCGGTGGTGGAGGTGGCGGTGAACTGACAGGCCTGCATGCCGTAGTTCAACCCCAGCACGCCCATATTCAGGAATGGGGGCAGGATGCCGTTGATGCGGTCGTGGAAGAGGTAGTTGAGCTGACGCTCCGAGGTCATGGCCAGACGCACCAACGCAATCTTCACCTTGTCTTCTTCGAGTGAGATATAGTCGCCGTGGAAGTTGCCACCGTGGTAGACATTGCGCGTGACGGGGTCGACGATAGGATTGTCGCAGGCCGAGTTGAGCTCTTCCTCCAACACCCGGCGGGTATTCTGGAGCGTTTCGTAGATGGGACCGAGTATCTGGGGGGTGCAGCGCAGGGAGTAGTAGGCCTGCACCTTGTGTTTGAACACCTTCTCGTCGTTGTGGCGGCTGTCGTAGAGGGCATGCTCGCGCTTGAGGAGGCACTGGCTGCCCATTGCGATGTCGCGCATGCGCTGAGCCATCACCTGCTGTCCTTCATGGCGACGGCACTCGTTCAGCGGCTCGGACATCCAATCGTCATACGACGAGGCTATCTCGTTCATCCACACTGCCGCCAGCGTGGCCCAGTCGAGCAGCCGCTCGGCATAGTGCTGGTTGACGACGGCAATGCCGGTCATCACCGACGTGCCGTTGGTGATGGAGAGGCCTTCGCGGATGTAGACCTTCAGGGGCTTCAAGCCGCACTCCTTCATCACCTCGGCGGTGGGACGCCACTGGCCCTGGTAGTGCACCTTGCCCTCACCGATGAGGGTCAGGGCGATATGCGCCAGCTGCACCAAATCGCCGCTGGCACCCACGCTGCCATGTTGGGGTATAAAGGGGTAGATGCCACGGTTGATAAACTCGACGAGCAGATTCACCACATCCACATGGATGCCCGAACGGCATTGCAGCACCGTGCCCACACGCGCCAGCATGGCGGCCTTCACATATATGTCCTCCAAGGGAGCTCCGGCCCCGGTGGCATGGCTACGGATGATGTTATACTGGAGCGCGACTAAATCCTCGTCCTCCACCTTCCACTGCGCCATAGGGCCAAATCCAGTATTGATGCCGTAAATCACCTTGTCGGCCGAGAATTCTTCCAAAAAATGATAACACCGCTCCACCTCCGCCAACACCTGCTGTGGAACTGAAAACGGCTGATTATCAAACAATATTCTATCTAATGTGTCAACTGTCAATGTATACATACTCGGCAAAATATATTTTGCAAAGATACATATTTTTTTCTATATAATAAAAAAAAGTGCCGCCAATGGCGACACCCTTCATACATACAAATAACTACTATTCTTAGTTGAGTTTGTAACGGATGCCCAGAGCACCGCCCCAGCCGAAACCACGGTAGCCGCAGTTATCGGGGAGCAGGAACTCGAACTGAGGACGCACGTCGGCGGTCAGCTGGAAGGGGAAGTTGTGGAAGTTGAACTCGATACCGAACTGTCCGACAACAGCGAGACCCAGACCGTGGTTGCCGCAGTAGCCAACATTGACACCGGGGCCGGCATACCAGCCAAACCAATCGTCAACGAAGTTGCCTTTCCACTGATAGATACCGCAGAGGTTGAAATAGTTGTCGGTCGAGCGGCTGACACCCAAATCAAGTTCCAGACGGTTCGAGCCTAAGCCCTTCTGGAAAGAGACCTCGGCACCAAGGGCGGTACCACCACCAAAACGGAGACCGATAGCATCCTGTGCATTAGCTGCAAAACCAAGGGCAAAAACTGCCACTAAAACTACGAAAACTTTCTTCATAATGTTGTAATTTTTAAGTTATTATTAAGGATTACCAATTTGCATTAACAAGCCGTTTGAAATGCAAAGATACTACTTTTTTTTAAATCCGTAACAAAAAACGTGTGTTAAAAACAAATCCACAGCGAACCACCGACAACAGCAGAACGGGCAGACAAGGACACCTTGAGACGGAAGACGAAGCACCTTCGCCCCAACTAAGATCCTTCTAGGATTATTCTAAGTTACATTTAGGATTCCGCATCCTAGAACGAACCCATAACGACCTGACAACAAACTGAAAAAGGGCGTTTCCGCCCCTTGAAAAGAGTAAAGGCAGTTGGGGCACTGCCCCAAAGTCTGCACAACTTGACCATAAGACACCAAGGATGCCGAACGCCCCTGTCAGAAACGCAATGTTAGTCCCACACCTGGGGCAATTTGCCCGTGATTGTTCATCAACGTAGGCGACATCGACAGGGACAATTCTGTTCCCTTGTTGTGCGTTGCATTATATCCTTCGGCTATGCGGGAGATTCTGCCCGCCGCAACACCTTTTATAGTATACCCCGTCGGCAGAAGCGCACAACTGACACCCGTTATGACATACCCAAACAATTGCGCCAAATAAGACGTCAAATATTTATCGGGGCTGTCGTAATAATAATAGCTGTGTATATGCCCTATTAAGAATAAAAAACCTCCGACAGGTAGCCCAACCCATCCAATTGTGGTCAAGGTTTTGCCTTTGGTGTAAAGCTTGTGATTGTGGCTGTACAAATCAAAATCTCTTTCACCGAGGATTGCTTGCAAGGTTGCATCGTCATATCCGCTCATTGGCCTTACATCTGAAACAATTTTACCGCCACGGCGGTATAAGGTTTGAGGGTCGGTGATTTCTTGGGCATTCAGGGTTTGGAACAACATGGCGCAGCATAGTGCTGCAAAGAATAGTACACGTTTCATAGTAAATTGTTTAACAGTTACTTTTCCTCCGGTTCGGTGCCGCTGCCGGATAATAAAAGAAGCGTGGCACCGTATGTCGCTTCTTCTGGAAGAGGTCGTGAGAATTACCTTGAACTGAGAAGATGCAAACAGTCCACGCATAACACGTGAACCGTGACACTTGTCCTTGCAGTTCTTGAAATTTCTCACGTTTCTTCCAGCTTGGACGAGCATAACGCTTCGCGATTTCCTTTTGAAATCGGATGCAAAAATACACATTTTTTTTGACATAGCATGAAAAGAAATAAAGAGGACCCTGCACAATAAAATAATAGGAGATGCGTTATAGGTAGAAATAACTACAATGATGGACACAGCAGCAAGACGATACCCTGTTGGGATACAAACCTTTTCCGAGATACGCAAAGGGAACTACCTATACATTGACAAGACAGACCTTGTGTGGGAGATGGTTCAGACCAAATTCGTCTTTCTCAGCCGCCCGCGCCGCTTTGGCAAGAGCCTGCTGTCCTCAACCCTGCACTCCTATTTCGACGGGAAGAAGGAACTCTTCGAAGGGCTGAAGATAATGGGGCTGGAAAAGGACTGGGAGCAGCATCCCGTGATACACATCGACCTGAGCGATGCCAAGAACATGCCGACGACGGAAACATTAAGTGCGACTCTCAAACTCCTGCTGGAGCCTTATGCAAACTTGTACGGACTGTCTGATACAGAGGTATTTCCTGGGCAGATACTCCGCGGTCTTATCCGCCGTGCCTACGAGAAGACTGGAAAGCAGGTGGTGGTCATCATCGACGAGTACGACGCGCCGCTGTTGGACGTGCTGCATGAGGAGGAGCGGCTTCCCGAATTCCGCCGCGTGATGCAGGAATTCTACCAACCGCTCAAGTCCAGCGAACCCATGATACGGTTTTGTTTCATCACCGGCATCACTAAGTTCAGCCAGCTCAGCATCTTCTCCACCATCAACAACCTCACCAACATCTCCATGGATTCCAAGTATGCCGCGCTCTGCGGCATCACCGAGCAGGAGTTCATTACCGACATGGCTCCCGACATTGCCATGCTGGCCGAGGAATACGAGTGTACGCCTGAGGAGATGCATGCCCGGCTGAAGCTACAGTACGACGGCTACCGTTTCGCCGGGAGGGCACCGGAGGTATACAACCCCTTCAGCCTGTTGAAGTGCTTCAACCAACGCAATATCGCCAATTACTGGTTTGAGAGCGGCACTCCGTCACACCTTATCCGGCAGATGCAGCACTTCCGCACCGACATCACGAGTCTTGACGACATGACGGAGCCTGCGTCCTCATTCGACCGCCCCACCGAGGCCCTCGACACCGCCCTGCCACTGCTCTACCAGAGCGGATACATCACCATCAAAGGCTACGACCGCAACGCCGACCTCTACCGCCTGGGAATCCCCAACAAGGAGGTGCATGTCGGCCTAACCGAAGGTCTGCTGCCCTTATACACAGGTCTGCGTGCCGGCGACATCCAGAAGGGTTTCGCGGTGAAGCTGTGGCTGGCCCTGCAGAGAGACGACATCGACCTGGCCATGGCCGAGATGAAGGCCTTTTTGGCCGGCATACCCTATGTGGAGGGGTTCCAAAAGAAGCTCGCCGACGTGAAGAACTACGAAGGCTTCTACGAGTACACTTTCTACCTCATCTTCAGCATGCTCAACGTCTATGTCCGCACACAGGTCAAATGTGCAAAGGGTGCGACCGATGTGGTGGTACAAATGCCCGACACCACCTATGTTCTCGAGCTAAAGACCAACGGCACCGCACAGGATGCCCTTGAGCAGATTGAACGCAAAGGATATGCTACCCCCTTCCACACCGAAGGACGCAAGGTGGTAAAGGTCGGCATCCAGTTCGACCGCGACACCATGACGGTCGGCGAGTATGTAGTGGGAGAGTAGACGTTAGTAATTGCATTTTCAAATACATTGATTTATGAATATCCATATAGTTCAGCACGACATCGTTTCCAACAATCCCGAGGAGAACATGCAGTGGATCCTCGAAGCCTTAGACCAACCCGAAAGCCGTGAGTCGCTGCTCACTGTCTTTCCCGCATGCACCCTTTGCGGCTACCCGCAGTTCGGCTCGGTGGCTTACACCGACATACAGAAGCGGGCACAGGCCTGCCTGCAGGAGCTGATTCAGAAGTCGGAGCACCGCGCCTTCCTCATCGGCATGCCGCTCCAGATTCAGGACAAGGGGCTGTGCAACGCCATCGTCTTTGTGCAGAACTGCGCCATCCGCGGCATCATCACCAAGAAATACCTGGCCCCCGACGAGCAGAAGTATTTCGTCCGCGGCGAAGGGGTGCAGCTCATCCAGTATCAGGAGCAGCAGATTGCCATCGGCTTCTACGAGGACCTCAAGGAGCTTTCGAAAACCCACATCGACCAGCCCGACATGGTGATTTGCTGCGGCTGCAATGTGTTCGACTACAACAAGCCCTACCGCATCCGTTACCGCATGCACAAGATAGTGGAGAACCTCAACGCCTCGCTGGTGTTCGTCAACCGCATCGGCGGCGAAGGCAGTTTCCTCTTTGCCGGAGGCAGCATGGCACTGAACGCCGCAGGGACGGTGCTCTGTCAGTTCCCCTATTTTGAGGCACATGCCCAGAGTGTTGACCTTCAGCTGATGGACGAGTGTGCCGATGAGAAACCCGAAGCCGTCGAACTGGTGTACAAGGCCTTGGTGATGGGGCTGCGCGACTATTTCTGCAAGAACCACATACAGCGTGCCGTACTCGGCCTTTCGGGCGGCATGGACAGTGCGCTGGTGTGCACCCTGGCTGCCGACGCCATAGGACCCGAGAACGTCCACGGCATCCTCATGCCCTCGCAATACAGCACCGACCACAGCGTGAAGGACGCGGTGGATTTGGCCAACAACTTGGGGGTGAGCTACGACATTGTGCCCATCAAGCCGATGTTCGACACCTTGCGCGAAAGTATGAAGCCCGTCTTCGGCGACCGCCCCGAGGATGTGACCGAGGAGAATATGCAGGCCCGCATCCGCGGCACCATCGTGATGAGCTATGCCAACAAGTTCGGTGCCATGGCGCTGAACACCACCAACAAGTCGGAAGCCGCCATGGGCTACGGCACCCTCTACGGCGACAGCTGCGGCGGCCTGAGCGTCATCGGCGACCTCTACAAGACCGAGGTGTACGAGCTGGGCGAATATATCAACCGCAACGGCATCCGCATCCCCGTGAACACCATACAAAAAGCCCCGTCGGCGGAGCTGCGCCCCGGGCAGAAGGACACCGACTCGCTGCCCGACTACAGCGTGCTGGACGTCATCCTCAACCTGCACATCGAAGAGCAGATGTGCCAAGAGGAGATAGTGGAAGAGGGCTACGACGCCGAGCTGGTGGCCATGGTGCTACGCAAGGTCCGCATCAACGAATGGAAGCGGCTGCAGTTTGCCCCGGTGCTGAAAGTGTCGCCGATGAGCTTCGAATTGGACCGCCGAGTGCCTATCAGCTGAACTAGGGAGGACTATAATTCTAGGCTATTCTAGGCCCTCCTAGGCTATCCTAGGAGGGCCTAGAGAAAATAAACATTCATGACCAGAAACCCTCAAATAGAACTGGCAGAGCGGTACGTGTACGAAACAGGCATGTCGCTCTTCCTCACCGGCAAAGCCGGCACGGGGAAGACCACGTTTCTGCGCCATATTGCCGAGCACTGCCCCAAACGTCTGGTGGTGGTGGCACCGACAGGCGTGGCCGCCGTCAACGCCGGAGGGGTGACGATACACAGTTTTTTCCAACTGCCTTTCTGCCCCTACTTGCCCGATATTCCAGAGCTGGTGACAGAATACCAACTGCCCGACGGGCAACGGCAGCTGCGCAAGTCGAAGATAGATATCATCCGCACGCTGGACCTGCTCATCATCGACGAGATAAGCATGGTGCGCGCCGACCTGCTCGACGCCGTTGACGCCACCCTGCGCCGCTACCGCCGCAGCAGCCGTCCTTTCGGAGGGGTGCAGCTGCTGATGATTGGCGACGCACAGCAGCTGGCCCCCGTGGTCACCGACGAAGAGAAGCCCTTTATGGACCGCGTCTACCCTTCCCCCTTTTTCTTCCACAGCAAGGCACTGCAACGGCTGCACTACACAACCATCCAGCTCACCACCATCTACCGCCAGCAGGACAGCCACTTTGTGCAGCTGCTGAACAACATACGCGACAATCACTTCGACCAGGCAACCCTCGACGCCCTCAACACTCGGGTGGGCACACCGGACAAGGACGGCCTGTCGGAACCCATCCTGCTCACCACCCACAACTACCAGGCCGACCGTGTGAACAGGCAACGCCTCGAAGCACTGGAGGGCAAGCCGTTCACCCTCAACGCCGTGGTCGACGGCAATTTCCCCGACAGCTCGGCACCCACCGACAGGACGCTGGTGCTGAAACCGGGCGCACAGGTGATGTTCGTAAAGAACGACAGCAGCGGTGCCCACCGCTACTACAACGGCAAGATAGGCACCGTGAGGGGGTTGAACAACGAGTACGATGACGATGGCAGCCCACAACAAGTGGTGATAGTGGATGACGAGGAGGGCGGCACCATCTCTGTCACCCCCGAAAGATGGGAGAACATACGCTACGAGATTGACCCCAAGGACAACCAAATCAAGCAGACCGTCGACGGCACCTTTGTGCAATACCCCCTCAAGACCGCTTGGGCCATCACCATCCACAAGGCACAGGGGCTCACCTTCGACCGTGTGCAGGTTGATGCCTCCCTTGCTTTCACCTATGGACAGGTGTATGTGGCCTTGAGCCGCTGCCGCAGCCTCGAAGGGCTGACCCTGCTCTCCCCCATCTCGGCGAGCAACATGTTTGACAGCCAGGACATCACCCATTTTAACAGCACCCTCACCTCCCCCCAACAGGCTGCCGCCGAACTGGACAGCTGCCGCACACAGTACTATTACGACCAGCTGTTCGAGCTGTTCGACTTCAGCGGTATACAACATGCAGTGGAGGCACTGGACCGTCTGCTGCAAGAGCACTTGCACAACACCTACCCCCAACAGGCCGCCATGCTCACCGAGCAGGTATGCCCGCTGGTCGGCAACCTCGCTTCCGTGTCGGAACGTTTCCGCCGACAACTCATAGCCATCAGCCAGATGCCCGAGAGCGACGGCAAGCCCTTGCTGGCCGAACGGATAGAGAAGGCCACCGCCTACTATCTCGAACAGCTTACAACCCTTGGCGACAAGGTGCTGCCGATACTCAATTTGGAGACCGACAACAAAGAGGTGGGCAAACGTCTCGCCGACATCGCCGAGCGGTTCCACACCGCTTTCTTCCTCAAAGAGGCCGTGCTGAAACTGGTGCATGATAAGGGCTTCGACATTGCGTCATACCAGAAATGCAAGGTGGACTTTGTCCTCGAAAAGCCCAAGAAGAAAAAGAGTATCAGGGTGGAAGAGACCTACTCCGACATCAAGCACCCCAAACTCATCAAGATACTCACCAAATGGCGCACCACCCATGCCAAGGAAGATGGACTGCCCGCCTACGTCATCCTCACCCAGAAGAGCTTGCTTGCCGTTGCCGACCAGCTGCCCCGCGACCGCAAGGCCCTGCTTAAGATACCCGGCATGGGAGCGGCAAAGGCGAACCGCTATGGCGCGGAAATCATTCAGATGGTGGAAGACTACTGCTACGACATGGAGCACCCCAAGGAGCCTGCCTTCCAACAGGCGGCACGCCTCTTTGCCGAGGGCAAGAGCGTGGAGGACGTGGCGGGAGAGATGCTCAGAGCCGTTTCCACTGTGGAAGGGTATCTGGCAACAGCTGTGGAAAAAGGGATTCTTGCCCCCGACCTAATCATCAATGCCCAAGAGCAGAACGAGATACTCAGCTACCTGCAGGAACACCCCGAGACGAATGTGCTCAAACCTGTGTATGAGCATTTCGAAGGACGGTACACCTATCTCCAACTGCGGATTGCACGCCTCCTCTCGCGCGATATGGAGGCATCATAGTTCTACGGCTTTCAATTCACGTCTGGCTCGCGAAACGGGCATCAGGCTGAAATGCCACCATTCGGACTTTAGCGTAAGCAGCCCCTGTTGCCTCATCACCCGGCGCAGCAGATGGCGGTTGTCGTACTCCTCCTTGGTTATTATTCCCTCAGCCAGTAGGCGGTCTTCCCCGTCGATATGGGACTCGGGGCCGAAATGGTCAAAGTCGGAGCCCATGGGCTGCCAGTTGCCCTGACGGTCGACCAGAGTCACATCCACCGCAGCTCCGAAGTTGTGCATGCCGGGACCTTTCTTGGGATTTGCCACATAGCGGTTCTTGGGCGTACCTGCCACCACATGAAACATCTTATATTGTACCGACAGGGGACGGACAGCATCGAGGATGAGCAGGTCGAGGTCGGGCCGTTCCTGATGCAAGGCCTGCTGAGCCGCAGCCACCTTCTGCGCCATGACGGGCAGCAGAAAGGCCCGGCGGAAGTCGTCATACATCGCCCTTCCGAGGAAGTTGTCAGGGGTGGCATACACCAAATGCACCCGAATGGTAGTGTCGAGCGTCTGCACATCTTCGAAGCCCAGAGCCAGAAGTTTCTGCTCGGTGGCCGTATACTGCACCACCTCTTGTCGGACGGCCTCGACCGCAGTATCGCAGATCACAGAGTCGGCTACGACACACTCCTCCCGCCTGCCGCCGCAGCCGAGAAGGAGAAGTACAACAATGCTCAAACACAACTGTTTCATACTGTCCTTGTAACGGCGAAAAGGCCTTATTATTGCCATGAGAAACTCATGATTTGAAGAAAAAAGTGTATCTTTGCAGTTTGAATGCAATAAAACACCCATCCTATGAACGACATTATCAAGCAACTATGCAACACAAACGAATTAGTCGAACTCTACACCAACCGCGATGATTATGAAAAATTTGGCGTGGGCTACATTATAGCATGCACCGACAACGAATACCTGGTCCATACCTTCGACGAGAAAGACCTCGACGACGGCTTTTATGTGATGCACAACGACAACACATACATCATCCAGCTACACACCATATATCTGAAGAACATGCTCCAGTTCATCAAGCCCAAGCCTGACAAATACGACCTTCCTAAAGGCTACTGGCCCGAACTGGACCTCTACCACGTGGTGCTCAATCTCTGCCAGCAAGAAATGCTGATTGCTGTCGTAAGGCTGGAAAACGGCTTTGAATGCTACGGCTGGGTGAAGAATTACAACGACGAAGTACTAGAGATAGACAAAGTGGATTACGACGGCATGTCCGACGGCACCGCCTATCTGAGCATGGAAGACATCAAGATGGTCGGCTTCGGCGGATTAGAAGAGAAACGCCGCACCAAACTGTTCACCCGAAAATAGTAAATGCTCAGACTTATGGTTGTACCCTAGGTCAGAGCACCGCGGCCACACGGCGGAGGTTTTCACCTTCCCGACGGGTCTGCTGCTGGTGCTCCACCTCGCGCTGGGCAAGGACAAGGCAGTCGTGTTCATAGCTATATTGCAGCCTCATCCATGAATCATAAGGGATGCCAAGCTCTTTTTCTAGAGCCATAGAGATGGGAACAGTGAAACTACGCTTTCCCTTAATCAGCTCGTTCAAATGGCTGGGAAGTATGCCTATCTTTGCAGCGAGGTCTTTCTGCTTAATTCCGCGCTCTTTCAATTCCTCATTGAGGATTTCGCCAGGATGTACCGCACGGAAGCCTGTGATTCTATCGTTGTCCATAGTGTGTTTCGTCCATTTCGATTAATGATATTTCGATGCCTTCGTTGTATTCGTGGAAAAGCAGCCGTTCAACTCTGCCGTTCATTACTCTCACAGAACTCATCCCAACACCTTTTAGTTTCTCATAATGTAGGAAACTATAATACGCCAGTCTTTGGGTGTCCTTTTCTGATTGCATCAAGAAATACACACGGTCAAGGGCTGCAAGAAACTTGCTGTCCCGCTGGTATTTCTTGTATTTCTTGCTACGGTGAGATAGCACAAGACTCTCTAATTCTGTATCTTCAAACGTTACCTTCATTCTTGTTGTTTGTGCAAAGATAACAATAAATTCTGAATTATGGGAATTTCTTTTGTCTTTTTTTGTGACGGGGACAAAAGAAATTGCCCGTGTACAGGTAGTAAGAGGATTGACCTCAGCGGAATAGGGACAATGCACCGCACAGAGTAGCTTACCCGAAATAAAACAAAAAAACGACAGCCAAATGACCGTCGTTATTATTGTGAGTACCCGGGGTGGGTATCGAACCCACACGTCCTTGCGGACAGCAGATTTTGAGTCTACCGCGTCTACCATTCCGCCACCCGGGCAGGGTGATTTCCTCTCGCGAAATCGGCTGCAAAAGTACTACTTTTTTCTCACATGGCAAATATTTTTTTTGAGAAAAGTTCTTAAGTCAGAAAATAGTTGTATCTTTGCAGTCTCAAAATCAACACAAAATGGGCGAAAAAAATTCTGATAAAGTGTTCATTTTTGCGGGTCGTGCAACGGAGAATCTGGCTCGCAGAGTGGCCGAAATATATGGCATTCCACTGGGAAATTCCACTATTTTCCAGTATGCCGACGGCGAATTTCAACCTTCCTACGAGGAAACTATCCGCGGTGGTATTGTCTTTATTATTCAGTCCACCATTCCTCCTACCGACAACCTCTTTGAGCTTCTGATGATGATTGACGCGGCCAAACGTGCTTCCGCCGAGAAAATCATCGCCGTCATCCCTTATTATGGCTTCGCCCGTCAGGACCGCAAGGACAAGCCGCATGTGCCTATCGCATCCAAGCTGATAGCTGACATGATACAGGTGGCGGGTGCCAACCGCGTGATTTGCATGGACCTCCACGCCGACCAGATTCAGGGTTTCTTCAACATCCCCTTCGATCACCTCTACGGCTCGTCGCTGTTCATGCCTTATATCCGTGAGAAATTCGACATCGAGGACGTCATGTTCGCCAGCCCCGACATGGGCGGCAGCAAGCGCGCCGGCATGTATGCCAAAACCCTTAACAACAGTTTTGTCATCTGCTACAAACACCGCAACAAGCCCAACGAGATTGGCGAGATGCGCCTCATCGGCGATGTGGCAGGCAAGCATGTCATCCTGTTGGACGACATCATCGACACAGGCTCGACCATCTGCAAGGCCGCTGGCATCATCATGGAGAGCGGAGCCAAGAGCGTCCGTGCTATGATTACCCACCCCGTCCTCAGCGGCAACGCCATCGAGAAAGTGGAGAACAGCGCACTTGAGGAGCTGGTCACCACCGACACCATCCCGCTGAAGCGCGAAAGCAGCAAGATTCACGTCCTCAGCTGCGACTGGCTCTTGGCCGAAGCCATCCGCCGCGTGGTCAAATACGAGTCGCTGGACAACCTCTACGAAACCACCCTCCACCACAAGGGTGTAATCCACAAGATGTAATAGAACCTTGAAAACTCAATTTTAACAACCAACAATTCATATTAACCCGGGGGTCTCCCCCAAAAAACAAACAACACAATGAGAATAGTATCAATGAGCGGTTCTCTCCGCGAGAACGTAGGGAAAAAAGATGCTAAGGCTTTGCGTCGTGAAGACAAGGTGCCTTGCGTTATGTATGGTAAAGGCGAGCAGTATCTTTTCGCCGTCCCCCAAACCGAGTTCCAGCGCATCCTTTTCAACCCGGAGCCCTGCTTCGTCGAGATTGACCTCAACGGCACCAAGCACCGCGCCATGCTGAAAGACATCGACTTCCACCCCGTGACCGAGATTGTCTACCACTGCGACTTCTACGAGCTGAGCGACGACAAGCCCATCGTCATGTCCATTCCTGTCCACACCACTGGCACCTCCGTAGGCGTCATGAAGGGCGGTAAGCTGGTTTACAAGCAGAAGAGACTCAACGTGAAGTCCCTTCCCGCCGACATGCCTAGCGAAATCTTGGTCGACATCACCAACCTCGACATCGCACAGCGCTGCAAAGTGCAGGATATCGCCGCTGAGAAATACGAAATCCTCAACCCGAAGAGCAGCGAGGTCGTTGTTGTCAACAGCACCCGCGCAGCTGCTACCGGCGAGAATGAAGTAGTCGAAGCCGAATAACCCTAGTATTAACTAAAAGGTAAAAACTAAAACTTTGGTTCCAGCATGTGCCGGCCAGGTTTTAGTTTTTACCTTTTACTTTTCCACACATGCACAAATCAGGTTTCGTAAACATCATCGGCAACCCCAACGTCGGCAAGTCGACACTCATGAACGCCCTCGTTGGCGAACGGCTGAGCATCATCACCAGCAAGGCGCAGACCACCCGCCACCGCATCATGGGCATAGTCAACGGTGAGGACTTCCAGATAGTCTACACCGACACCCCTGGCATTGTCAACCCTCACTACAAACTGCACGAGCAGATGATGGGCTTTGTCCACAGTGCGTTGGAGGATGCCGACCTCTTCCTCCTCGTCACCGAGATTGGCGAAACATTCAAGAATCAAGAGGTGCTGTCGAAGATTATCCGTTCTGAGGCCCCAGTTATCCTTGTCATCAATAAGATTGACCTCAGCGACCAGCAAACCATCCGCGACAAGATGGCCTACTGGCACAACCAGATACCCCGGGCCGTCATCGTGCCTGCTTCAGCGACCGAACGGTTCAACATCGACACCATCTTCGACCACATCATAGACCTCCTCCCCGAGAACCCACCCTATTTCCCCAAAGACGAGCTCACAGACCGTTCCATGCGCTTCTTCGTCAGCGAAATCATTCGCGAGAAGCTCCTCCTCTATTACCAGAAAGAGATTCCCTACAGTTGCGAGGTGGCCGTCGAAAGCTACGAAGAGAAAGAAGGGGTGGACAATATCGGCGCCGTCATCTATGTCGAACGCGAGTCGCAGAAGGCCATCCTCATTGGACACAAAGGCATGTCCATCAAAAAGGTGGGCATCGAATCCCGCAAAGACATCGAGGAATTTACCGGCAAGAAATGCTTCCTCAACATCTACGTCAAGGTGATGAAGGACTGGCGCAATAACGACCGTGCCCTGCGGCAGTTCGGCTACCAGACCGACTGACGTTTGCGGCAACCGCCATCAAACAATGACGGCCTCAGCACACAGGATGTTGAGGCCGTCATTATTATTCTAAGCAACTATTAATAGTACTTGATGTCCCTTTCCACAATGTAGGTAGGAATCTTCTTGTCGTTGTCTAGCACATACTCGTAACGGGTCACCCAGTTACCCTCCTCGTCATAACGGTACTCGTAAAGGGTAATCGTCAGCTCAGGCTCGTTCGGGTCCTCGTAGTAATCGTAGAGGGTAGAACTCACAGGCTCGTTGTGCTCGTCGTATTCGTAACGAATTTCTTGCACCTTCTGGCCTTCGCCATTGAAGACGACAGTCTTGTATATATTGTCGTTCTCACCATAGATATACATCTCGCGACGGAAAACATTGTTGGCATGGTCGTTATAACTCAACTGGCTGACACGTCCCTGGGCGTCATATTTATAAAGCACGCGGCTCTCTATCTGCCTCTCCTCGTCCTCCACGTACACCTCGGTCAGAATCAAGTCGGCATCGTAGAGATAATAGGTGCGGCCTATCACATTCTCCTCCGGGTCGAGGATATGCTCCAGCGTCACCAGGCCAAAATCGTCGTGTTTGTACTTCGTTCTGAAAATCATGTCCTCCTCGTTGGAGAGATAGGACTGGCTGCGGCGCTGCCCCTTCTGGTTGTAAACGGTCTTCAGGCGTTCCAAGATGCTGCCGCGTCCAGCGTTGTTGGCGCGTCCGTCGGCTTCATACATCACCGAAAGCACATTCTTCACCTCGCCATGAAGGCCGTCGCGCTGGCAGTCGGAAAGACGGTCGGGCATGTGCTGGTCCACCTTGGTCGGAGCATCCGGCCTGCGCTGCACTGCCTGGTTGGGTCTATCGTTGATTCTTCCACGCAAATTGTCGTTATTTTGGGCTGCCAAACACCCCGATAATCCCAAGAATAAGGTCGCAATCAGAAACTGCTTAATATTCATAATTACTTATATAATAATATATTGTACTTACTTTTCCTCTTTTTTTCACGCTAATTCGCGAGTTCAAAGGTACAAAAAAAAACGGAATTGGAAAAAATTTAGTATCTTTGCAATCCAAAAAAAATAAAAAAAGACACCTTGGAAACCATCATTCTCATCTGTTTTGCCGCCTACACGCTACTCCTTTTCGGCATCATGTGGCTTTCCTCTCGCAAAGCTTCAGACAACGACGCATTCTTTCGTGGCCAACGCAAATCCCCGTGGTTCGTCGTGGCCTATGGCATGATTGGGGCCTCCCTTTCGGGTGTGACCTTCATGTCGGTGCCCGGCGGGGTCTATTACGGCCAGTTCACCTACCTCCCCCTCGTGTTCGGCTATGTGCTGGGCTATGTGGCCATCGCCACCATCCTGCTGCCCCTCTACTACAAGCTCAACCTCACCTCCATCTACACTTATCTCAACCAACGCTTCGGCATTGCATCCGAGAGAACCGGCGCGGCCTTTTTCATTCTCTCGCGTCTGCTGGGGTCTGCCCTGCGCATGTACTTGGTGGTCTTTGTGCTTTACGAGTTCGTCTTCCGATCCTGGGGCATCCCCTTCTGGGTGCCGGCAGTGATATTCATAGCCATCATACTCCTCTACACTTTCCGCGGTGGGGTGAAGACCGTGGTGTGGACCGACATGCTCCAAACCACCTTCCTGATACTGGCCGCCGTGGTCACCGTCATCTTCATCCTGAAGGAACTCGACATCAACCTCATGCAGTTGCTGCGCCGTTCCTCCGAGGCTGGCTACACCCGCGTGTTCGAAACCGACCCCACCGCCAGCAAGTACTACTGGAAACAAATCGTCAGCGGCATGTTCATCACCATCACCATGACCGGCCTCGACCAGGACATGATGCAGAAGAACCTCACCTGCAAGTCGCTCCGCTCGGCTCAGAAAAACGTGCTCACCAGCAGCCTACTCTTCATCGTCGTCAACATCATCTTCCTCTGTCTCGGAGCTGCCCTCATCGCCTATTGCCAGTCCAGCGGCTTCCCCCTGCCCGTCAACGAGGCCGGCACCGTGGTGGGCGACAAGATATTCCCCGCCGTGGCCTTCCACCTCAGCACCTTCACCGCCGTCGTATTCATCCTCGGCATGGTGGCGGCCGGTTACTCCAGTGCCGATGGCACCCTCACCGCCCTTACCACCACCTTCTGCTACAACTTCCTCGGTTTCGGCAAGGCCGAAAAGGAGAACGAGCCCACGTTCACCCTCTTCAACCGCCAGCTGTCAACCTTCGCCACCCGTCGATGGGTGCATGTGGGATTTGCCGCCCTCTATCTCCTAGTCATCATGGCCTTCCGCCCCTTCCACAACCAGTCGCTCATCGACACACTCTTCGACATCGCTGGCTTCACCTATGGCCCGCTGCTCGGCCTCTTCACCTTCGGCCTCTTCACACGCTGCTCCCTCCGTGACCGCTGGGTGCCGCTCGTCGCCATCCTTGCACCCGTCATCTGCTACCTGCTCAAACTATATGTACCCCTCTGGACGGGCTACCATTTCGGCTTTGAGATACTCCTGCTCAACGGCCTGCTTACCTTCCTCGGACTCTTATTAATCAGAAAAAAATAATACCCAATGAAACGAATAACCTTCTCCATCCTTTTATCGGCCACACTAATCCTCACCGGCTGCTACTCTGTAACGCCCATCCAGGGCGACAACAGCAAAGCCTCATACGGCGGCCTCTACTATGCACTGCCCTTCACTCAGATTTGCGTCGACGTCACCTACCAGTACTACGACCTCAGCGAAGCCGTCTTCAGCCAATACGCCTCCGAGATGCTCGCTCTTGACAACTTCGACGTCGAAAAGCCCTACCGCATCAAGAACATCGAAGCCTCATACAACGTCACCGCCGACCCCGACCACTATTACTTTGTCTCCCCCAACGGCATATCGCTGCAAATCGACAACCGCCACCTCCTGCGCTCCATCGGCATGACTCCCCAAGAGGCGGCCGCTGCCCTCGCCAGCACCATCACCTATTCCGACACCGCCGATGGTCTCACCCCCTCCGATGCCAAGCTGGTGCTGCATAACGCCACCGCCGACAAGATGTTGCCCACCTACAACCTCTACGACCGCACCGACACCTTCTACGTCAAAGGCGACCGCCCAGGCCACCCCACCGGCACCTCTACCAAGAAGGCCCCCCGCTCCCTACGCCAGCGCGCCCAGGCCGCAGCCGAAGAGATAGCCGAGCTGGAAGACACCCGTGCCGACATCACCGTCTCCGACCGATACACCCCCGAAGGCAAGGTACAGATGCTCAAACAAATCGAGGAGAAAGAAGCTGTGCTTATGGCGCAATTCATCGGCAAACCTGTCACCGAGACCGTCCATTTCTTCATCGAGCCCAACCTCTCCAGCAACAGCCGCGACACCCTCCAGCAGATGGTGCTCTTCTACTTCTCACGTGCTGAAGGCATCTGCGAGAGCGACGACTACGATGCCCTGCCCGTCACCTGCATCCTCCGCCCCGACCAATCCATCAAAGAAGTGCGTCTCCACAGCAGCAGCCAGCGCAAACCCCTCCTCGGCAAACCCCGCTCCTTCAAATACCGCCTCCCCTCTCAAGCACTCCTCACCCTTCAGTGCGAGCTTTTCGACTATCAGGTCACCTTGCCCGTGGCACAGTTCGGCCCCATCATCGACCTACCCCGCTGCCATTTCAAAGCTCTCTTCGACCCCATCAGCGGCGCCATCATCTATTATGGAGACTAATCTTAATGTGTTATGTGTAAATCCTTCAATCCTATCCACACATGAACACATTCACGCATTAACACATCCCCTATGAACTACTACGTCACCATACTCGGTTCAGGTGCCGCCCTGCCCACCGCGGCACGCCACTGCAGTGGACAAATCGTCAACCTCAACGGTTTCCGCATACTCCTCGACTGTGGCGAGAACACCCAAACCCAAATACGTGTATATCATCAGAAGATGCAATCCCTCTCCCAAATCTGCATCACCCACCTCCACGGCGACCACTTCTTCGGGCTCCCCGGCCTGCTGAGCAGCATGCACCTCTGCAACCACAAAACACCCGTCGACATCTACGCCCCTGCCGGCATAGCCCGCGCCATGCAGACCATCATGGAAATTTCGAGCAGCCACCTCGATTTCGAAGTACATTATCACGAGCTCTCCCACACCGAAGGCTCCCTCCTACTCTTCGAAAACAAATACTGTAGCATCCGTGCCTTCCCCCTCATACACTCTGTCCCAACCTACGGCTACCTCATCGAAGAAAAACCCCGTGGCAAGAATCCGCCCCGCCGTTACGCCTACTGCACCGACACTGCCTACACCGAGGCCATCCTCCCCTATATAGAAGGCGTCAACCTCCTCTGCCTCGAAAGCACCTTCAACAATGCCTTCGCCTCCATCGCCGCCGAGAAGCTCCACTGCACCGCCTCGCAGGCCGCAACTCTCGCCCTCAAGGCCAACGCCAAGCAGCTCCTCCTCACCCATATCAGCGCCCGCTACAAAGAACCCGAGCCCCTCCTAGCCGAAGCCACATCCATCTTCCCCAACACCCTCATCGCCGCCGACGGCGTTCAAGTCGAAGTCCACTACTGAACCACCCCCACGCATTAATGTGGGGATGCCCAAATGCGTTTATGTGTCGGCCACATTCCTAGTTTCTATCAATCCAACATAATAACGCTCTATTGTAACAAATGGCTGATTTTTTACTCACTTTTCCCAATGTCGCATTTCTCCGAAATGCCGACTGAAAGCATTTCCTGTCACGCACTGCGCTTTGCATCTACGGTGTTTTGCTGAGACGTCGCTGCATCTCGGCAAAGCAAGTGGAACTTGCTCTGCTCTTGACTTTCGCAACATTATTGAGAGTCAGTCTCTTCAAGGCTGGTGGGAAATCAGTCATATAAAACATAAGAGCGAAAATTAATTTATATCACTTTTTTTTTGTACCTTTGCATTTCTGTGCAGACCTCACTGTACGATGTATGTTTTTGTATATTAAAATTATAAGTATAAATGGCTAATTTTTTGTCAAGACTATTCGGCACAAAGGCTGACCGCGACCTCAAGGAGGTGCAGCCTATACTGAATGCCACACTGAAAGTTTATCCCGAAATACAGAAACTCAGCAACGACGAGCTGCGTGCCAAGACCCTCGAATTCAAGGAACGCATCCACAAAGAGGTGGAGGCCGAGGAGAACGAGCTGGCCACCCTGCGCCAACGCATTGAGGAGGAATACGACATGCCGGTGGACGAGAAGGTGGAGATATACAAACGCATCGACCGCCTTGAGAAAGACTCGTACGACAAGACCCAGAAGGTGCTCAACGACATCCTGCCCGAGGCCTTCAGCGTGGTGAAGGAGACCGCCCGACGCTTTGCCGAGAACGAGCAGGTGGTGGTGACCGCCAACGACCACGACCGCGAACTGGCCGTAAAGTTCAACAACGTGCATATCGACGGCGACAAGGCCATCTACGACAACAGCTGGATGGCAGGCGGCAACATGATTACGTGGGACATGGTGCACTACGACGTGCAGCTCATCGGCGGCATCGTGCTGCACAGCGGCAAGATTGCCGAGATGGCCACCGGCGAGGGTAAGACCCTGGTGGCCACCCTCCCCGTCTACCTCAACGCACTGCCCGGCAAGGGGGTGCATGTGGTCACGGTGAACGACTACTTGGCCAAGCGTGACTCTGAATGGATGGGCATGCTCTACGAATTCCACGGCCTCAAGGTCGACTGCATCGACAAGCACGAGCCCCACAGCGACGAGCGCAAGGCCGCCTACAATGCCGACATCACCTTCGGCACCAACAACGAGTTCGGTTTCGACTACCTGCGCGACAACATGAGCCGCAACCCCGAGGAACTGGTGCAGCGCGGCCACAACTACGCCATCGTCGACGAGGTAGACTCGGTGCTTATTGACGATGCCCGTACCCCCCTCATCATCAGCGGCCCCACCGGCAAAGACGACGAGGACCAGGAGTTCGACCGCTTCAAGCCCGTCATCGAGAAACTATACAACGCCCAGCGTGTGCTGGTGACCAAGGTGCTGGCCGACGCCAAGACCGGACTCGCCGAGCACCCCGACCCCAAACCCGAAGAGGAGTGCGCCAAACTGCTGCTGCGCGCCTACCGCGGCCTCCCCAAGAACAAGGCCCTCATCAAGTTCCTCTCCGAAACCGGCATTAAGAGCATCCTGCAGCGCACCGAGAACTTCTACATGCAGGAGCAGAACAAATATATGCACATCATCGACGACGACCTCTACTTCGTCATCGACGAGAAGAACCGCACCGTGGAGCTCACCGAGAAGGGTATGGACTTCCTCACCGGCCTGGGCGAAGACCGCAACTTCTACCAGCTGCCCGACATCGGAAGCATGATTGCCGAGCTGGAGCATGAGAACCTCACGCCCGAAGAGAAGGCCGCCAAAAAGGAGAAGATATACAGCGACTTCGCCATCCAGAGCGACCGCGTCCACACGGTAGACCAGCTGCTCAAGGCCTACGCCCTCTTTGAGAAAGACGTGGACTATATCGTCGACGAGAACCGTCAGGTGAAGATTGTCGACGAGCAGACAGGCCGTATCATGGAAGGCCGCCGTTGGAGCGACGGACTGCACCAGGCTGTCGAAGCCAAGGAAAACGCCAAGGTGGAAGCCGCCACGCAGACCTACGCCACCATCACGCTGCAGAACTACTTCCGCATGTACAAGAAGCTGGCCGGTATGACCGGTACCGCCGAGACGGAGGCGGGCGAATTTTGGGACATTTACAAACTCGACGTGGTGGTCATCCCCACCAACCGCCCCATCGCCCGTATCGACATGGACGACATGATTTACAAGACCAAGCGTGAGAAATACAAGGCCGTCATCGACGAGACCGAACGCCTCATCAACCTGGGCCGCCCCGTACTGGTGGGCACTACCAGCGTCGAGACCTCGGAGTTGCTGAGCAAGATGCTTAAGATGAAGCGCATCCCTCACGACGTGCTGAACGCCAAACTGCACCAGAAAGAGGCCGACATCGTGGCCCATGCCGGCGAACCGGGGCATGTCACCATCGCTACCAACATGGCTGGTCGTGGTACCGATATCAAGCTTAAAGGCGGTGTGCGCGAGGCCGGCGGCCTTGCCATCATCGGCACCGAACGCCATGAGAGCCGCCGCGTCGACCGCCAGCTGCGCGGACGTGCCGGCCGTCAGGGCGACCCTGGAAGCAGCCTCTTCTTCGTCTCCCTCGAAGACGACCTCATGCGCATCTTCGGCTCCGACCGCATCGCCAGTGTCATGGACCGCATGGGTCTGCAGGAAGGCGAAGTCATCCAGCACAGCATGATTACCAAGCAGATTGAGAAGGCTCAGAAGAAGGTCGAAGAGAACAACTTCGGCATGCGCAAACGCCTGCTGGAATACGACGACGTGATGAACAACCAGCGTACCGTCATTTACAACAAGCGCCGCAACGCCCTCTATGGCGACCGCCTGAGTATCGACATCAGCAACATGTTCTACGACACCTGCGCCCTCATCTACGACGATGCCATACAGAACCACGACTGGGAAGGTTTCAAACTGGAGATGATCCGCGTGTTCGCCTTCGACGTGCCCTTCTCAGAGAAAGAGCTCTTCAATGCCCGCCACGACGATGCCGTGCAGAAACTCTACGACGCCGTCTACTCCACCTACAAAGAGCGCATGCAGAAAATCAGCGACCTTGCCTACCCCTTCATCAAGCGCATCTACGAGAACACCCGCTACGTCAACGTTGCCTTCCCCATCACCGACGGCAAGAAGACCCTCAACGTGGTCACCCCCGTGAAGAAGAGCTACGAGAACAAAGGCCGCGAAGTGCAGCTCAGCATCGAGAAAGGCATCACCCTGGCCATCATCGACGACCTGTGGAAAGACCACCTGCGCGAGCTCGACGAACTGAAGACCAGCGTGCAGAACGCCAGCTATGAGCAGAAAGACCCCCTATTGATTTACAAATTCGAGAGCTTCAACCTCTTCGAGAAGATGCTGCTCGAAATCAACCGCGAGATTAGCTCCTTCCTCATCCGTGCCAGCCTGCCGGTGAAGGAAGAAAACGACATGCACGAGGCCCGCCAGCCGCGCCGCGACAACCGCAACATGCGCGAAAGCCGCTCCAGCGACGGAGCCACCGACACCCAGCGTGCCATGGACCAGGCCGCCCGCCAGCAAACCGGCGAACGCCCCAAGCCTATGCCCGTCCGCGTGGAGAAGAAGGTAGCCCCAAACGACCCCTGCCCCTGTGGCAGCGGCAAGAAATACAAGAACTGCTGCGGCCGCAACGAGTAGCCGTCTCGGCATAGAAATAGCACAGCCGCCCAAGAGTCTTGGGCGGCTATGTTTTTTCTATTTTAGATGAGGACTAAGAGACTTTGTAAATACGTCGGGCGATTTACACATACCCGCATTATTGCTAGGAAAGTGATAGGAATCCCTTAAAAATAAATAACCAGCGGCCTTGGGAAGTGCATGCCGCAGAGGGCAAGGTGCTCAGCGCGGGCACGGTCGAGGACTGCCTTACGGGAAATAACAGCCTGCTTGGGGTCGGCATCATAGCGAGCACAGAACTCGGGGTGCTCCAGTTGCAAGGCGACAGCATGCATAATATCACCAGCGATAAGCACATCCTCTATTTTATAGATGGTATGGCCTGTGGTGTGTCCGTATGCAGGGAGCGTGATTATTCCTGCCACACTGTCAATAGTGTCACCCGGGGTGAAACAGCTGATGCGTCCTTCGTAGCAACGAGCAATCATCTCCACCACCTTGGTGTCCCCCATCTTCCCCGAAAACCAAACATCATATTCCGGCTGTGGAATATGCAATGTGGCAGAAGGGAAGGCAGCAGTGCCATCGGAGTTGAAGAGTCCGCCCACATGGTCGAAATGAAGGTGGGTAATAAAAATGTCAGCTATTTCATCGGGTGTGATGTCGAGCGAGTCCAAAGTTTCCAAAAGTCTACCACCCTTGTCAGCACCTATGCCTGCATCAAAGAGGATGTAACCAAATTCTCCATGATTTACAAGGAACACATTGATGCCTGCTTCTGTTTCACCTGTAGGCAAGACTTGATTCAAAAGACTGTCATCATAACCTTTGAACAATTCGGCAGACATGGTTTGGGCATGATCCTGAATGCCATAAATCAGATAATCTTTGATACAGAACACATTGTCGGGAAAAACTTCCGACTGGGGAACTGACGGTTGCTGTGAGCCGCCACACGCTGCCACCAGCAACGCAACGAGGGTTGAAAGAAAAGTGGTTTTTTTCATAATAATTGTGTTGATATGCTGCACGTTTTTTTTCAATTGATGGGCTGCACTATCTTACGGAGCTGCTCTATGTCGAGCTGCTGATACTGCATGTTGTCGGAGTTGGCAAAGAGCTTCTTGTTGTTCTGGTAGTTGTCCTTATCATACTCCGAGGCCTTGAGGAAGAGGCTGTGTGCAACGGCCCGCTTGAACGTCTCGAAGTCCATCTTGTCCTCCTCCCATTGTTTCTTCTCGTCAGGAGTGAGGTACTTGAGGTACTTGGTGTTCATGGCGGGGGAGATGCGGTCGGTTCCTTGCGCGTTGGGGTTAGCCTCCTTGATGGCGTTATAGTCGCGGGTCAGGGCTGGGAAATCGACCCACGCCGTGATGGTGGTTTCGAGGAGGCGGAGATTCCGGCGGCCTTTGTCGGTATAGTAGCCCAGATAGGCATGGCAGGGTTCGACAAAGATGACGGGCTTGAGACCTATCTTGCGGATGATGGAGGCAAAGAAGACACAGGCATCCACGCAGTTGGCCTGACGCGAATTATACACCTCGTCAAAGAATCGGATATGCTGCACATTGGAGCGGGTTGTGGGAGTGGCGGTGCAGGAAATGGAGGAATAGGTGATGCCGCGGTCGAGGGCATAGTACCATATTGCCTCCACCTGCGACACTACGCTCTTGGTATCACCCTGATAACCCGTAATCTTACTAACGACACCCTGACTCAGTATCCCCGAAAGGATGCTGTCGATATAAGGGTGCTCCTCGTTGACGTAGGCGGCAAAAAGCCAGCGATAGTCGTGATTGTGGTTATTGGCATCACGCACGCTGAGGAGGCAGTCGTTGGCGGAGCGGTAGTTGATGCGGAGGTTCTTGATGTCCACCTCCTCGTCGTTGATATAGCAGGTGAAGGTGAGGTCGGCCGTGCCCTGCTGACGGGTACGGTAAAGTTTGTCGAACTTCCACTTGACGGTTGGGTAGAACGTGTAGCGCATGTCCTTGGTGGGCAGCACTTCCTGAAATATGGTAACGTAGTTGAGCTTCGAGGAGTCGATGGTGATACGCAATACCGCATTGCTCACCGGCGCCGTCACCGAGATGGAGAAGAGTGCGTTGGTGTCGGTGAGACCGTAGTTCAAGTCGCTCAAACTGGCCACCCCCAGCACCAATGAGGGATAGAACTGGTTCTCCAGATAGGGATTGTATGCCACCGCGAAGTTCACCTGCGAGGGATCGAACAACTTGGGCTTTTTCGATTGGCATCCCGTGAGGAGTAGTAGAAAGGAGACAACACAAACCAACAACAGATACGGCGGAGCGAAGCGGATACCTTGTTTTGACATAACCTCTTAGTCTTTACTGTCAAACTGTTAGTTAAGAAGTATACCCGACACCAGCACCACCAGCAGGGCCAACGGGGCCAGATAGCGGGCAAGGAGACGGAACACGCGGTAGTACCCCACCCGGAGGGTGCCATGGTTAGAGAGTTCGTCCTTCACATCCTCCTCCGGCATCACCCACCCAAAGAAAATGATGGTACCCAAGGCACACAGAGGTGGCAGATAGATACTGTTCATCCTGTCGACGAAGTCGAACAGGGTAAGCCCGGCTATCTTGATATGCGACAAGGAACCCATCGACAGTGAGAAGAGAATGCCCAACGCCGTGGTGAGGACGAAAAACAGCAGAGCCCCCACCGGGCGGCGGGCTCCCGTATGTTCGCAGAACCAGGCGGTGAGGGCTTCCAGCAGCGAGATGGCGCTAGTGATGGCCGCCACCATCAGCAGCAAGAAGAAGATGGAGGCGAACACCACGCCAGGAGTTCCCATCATGTTAAACACATTGGGCAACACCAGGAACACCAAGCCGGGACCGCCGGTAGGCTCAAAGCCACAGCTGAAGACGGCAGGGAATATGGCAAGGCCCGCCAAAAGGGCGATGAGTGTGTCGCATGCCGTAATCCACATGGCGGTCTTGAAGATATTGTCATTGACCGGGATATACGAGCCGTAAACGAGCATCACACCCATGCCCACACTGAGCGAGAACAAGGCCTGCCCCAAAGCAGCCAGTACACCTTCGCCCGTCAGTTTGGAGAAATCGGGTGAGAAGAGGTATTCCACGCCCTTGCCGGCACCCGGAAGAGTCAGGCTGCGGACACAAAGCACCAACACCAGCAGCACCAGCACCGGCATGAGCACCTTGCTCACATTCTCAATACCCTTCTGCACACCTCCCAAGATAATCAGCAACACGATAGCAGCAAAGACCGAGAGGAACACCACCGGCTCCCATTGCGAGGTGGCAAATTGGGTAAAGAAGGCACTGATGGCACCTGCGTCGTTCCCCAACAGAGCCAGCTCGCCGCTTATCGAGTTCCACACATACCCGGTGGTCCAACCCGAAATGACCAAATACTGCGAGAGAATGAAGAAACTGGTGACAATGCCCAACAGCCCCACCAATCCCCATGCCTTGTTCTTGGGGTACAGCGTCTGGAACGCCTTCACCGGCGTATGTTGCGCACGTCGGCCAATCACAAACTCCGACATCATAAGCACCGACCCCAGGAGGAAGACGAAACAGAGGTAGACGATGAGGAACGCGCCACCGCCGTAACGCCCGCAAATGTATGGGAAACGCCAGATATTGCCCAGGCCTACGGCCGAGCCTACGGCCGCCATAATAGCGCCTAAATTGGATGAGAAGGATTTCTGCTGTGACATATTCAATTATCTTTTTTCGGACTACTTTATTATCTAGTTTTCAATTCTGTCGAGGTTAGCATTCACATAGTCGCCCCACATCTGCTTCTTTGTCTTGGCGCGGCCTTTGGGCTTCAGCTGCTGCCGCAGCTCGCCCAAGGGGTCGGTTTGTTCGAGATAGCAGGTGTAGGCCACCGCCAGCGCGTCGGAGGCATCGAGGTAGTGGGGCAGCGACTCAAAGTCGAACACGCTCTGTAGCATCATAGCCACCTGCTCCTTGGCGGCATTGCCGTTGCCGGTGACCCGCTGCTTGATAGCCGCGGGCTCGTATTCCGAATACGAAAGGTCGCGGCTCATAGCCGCACCGATGGCCACTCCCTGTGCCTTGCCCAGCTTCAGCATCGACTGCACATTCTTCCCCGCAAAGGGGGCCTCGATGGCAATATGGTCGGGATGGAACGAGTCAATGATGCGCTGGGTACTGTCAAAAATCTTGCGAATTCGAAGATGGAAGTCGGCTATCTTACGCAAATAAAGCACATCCATGACCACCAACTTAGGCTTGGGACCGTCGGTGTCAATCATGCTATAACCCAATATTTGCGTGCCAGGGTCTATTCCGAGTATCAACATAGTCGCAAAAATTTTTGCAAAGATACAAAAAAAAAACGTATCTTTGCAATTTAATTTAAAATGCATTATTAATTTAAAAATAACAATACCATGGACAAACTGATTATCACCGCCGCCATCTGTGGCGCAGAAGTAACCAAAGAGCAGAACCCCGCCGTACCTTATACCGTTGAAGAGATAGTCCGCGAGGCCAAATCCGCCGTCGATGCCGGCGCAGCCATCGTCCACCTCCACGTCCGCTACGACGACGGCACCCCTACCCAGAGCCGCGAACGCTTCCAGGAATGTGAAGAGGCCATCTATAAAGAGTGCCCCAACGTCATCCTCATCCCCTCCACCGGCGGCGCCGTGGGCATGAGCCCCGAAGAACGCCTTCAGAGCACCGACACTACTCCCCTGCCCGAAATGGCCACCCTCGACTGCGGCACCTGCAACTTCGGCGACGAGATTTTCGACAACACCATGCCCACCATGCGCGCCTTCGGCAAACGTATGATAGAACGCGGCATCAAGCCCGAATACGAGTGCTTCGAGATGGGTCACCTCGACACCATCCTCACCATGGCCCGCAAAGGCCAAGTGCCCGGCGCTCCCATGCAGTTCAATTTTGTCCTTGGTGTACCCGGCTGCACCCCCGCCACCGTCGACAACCTCTGCTGGCTGGTCAAGAACATCCCCGCCGGCAGCACCTGGACCGCCACCGGCATCGGCCGCTATGCCTTCCAGCTGGCAGCTCCCGCCATCGTCATGGGCGGTAACGTCCGCGTCGGATTCGAAGACAATCTCTACCTCGAGCGCGGCGTCCTTGCCAAGAGCAACGGCGAACTAGTCGACAAAGTAGTACGCATGGCCAAACTCCTCGGACGCGAAGTGGCCAACAGCGACGAAGCACGTGAAATCCTCAACCTCAAAAGATAAGCCACTCATCCAACTGGCATAACAACAAAGATAAATGAAGAAGATACTCCTTACCCTGCTGGCCGCCATGGTAGCATTCTCGTCCATGGCCCAGCACGCCACCACCCGTGAAGAGATGATGAAAGAGTGGAGGCAGATGAAACAGAAACGCGACATCTCGCAGCAGGCCAAACAGAGCTCCATCCCCCTCGGCGAGGCAGCCCCGGCACCCAAGAATGCCAAAGCCCTGCCTGAAGACCGTGTATGGTTCCCCGGCGAGTGGGAAGAGGTGAAGGCCATCGTCGTCACTCCCTACTACAGCTATTACCCCGACACCAACCTCGGCTCCGGCTACTTCTCAGCCGACCCCATGGTCACCGGTGTCGCTGAGTACTTCAAATACAACATGGCCAACGGTTGGCAGTCCCTCAACCTCTTCGGCCCCTACAGAAGCGAGATGGACACCACCTCCTCCTTCGGCCTCGTCTTCTTCCGCCTTATGGACGGTATCCAGCGGGGCAATGCCGAAGCTTGGGTGCGCGTTGAGAAAGCTGAAGACTCCGCCAAAGTCCTCCGCACCCTCGTTCGCAAGAACTTCCGCCACGACAACGTCCGCTTCATCGTCGGCCCCGGCAACTCCTTCTGGTACCGCGACTGCGGTCCCATCTGCTTCTACTATGGCGACCAAGACAGCGTGGCCATGATGGACTTCGAATACTACCCCGGCCGCGCCCTCGACGACTCTCTCCCCTCGCTCATCTATCGCCAGATGAACATCCCCAACTACATCAACACCATCGAATGGGAAGGCGGCAACTGCCTCGTGGACGGTGCAGGATTCCTCCTCTCCAGCGACGCCATCTATGAGAACAACAACGACTCCTACGGTCAGCTGACTTGGAACGGTCGCGATATCAGCACCATCAACTACTCCTCCAAACCCCGCCTCACCCAGACCCAGACCCGCCGCATCCTCGGCAGCCTCCTCGGCCAACGCGAGACCCACATTCTCCCCGCCTACCGCTATGACGGCGGCACCGGCCACATCGACCTCTATGCCGACATGTGCGAAGAGAACGGCTTCGTCTTCTCCGTCATGCCCGACACCTACAGAACATGGACCGACTACCGCACCGGCTCCCGCAACATCGATTCCCTCTGCTCCTACACCTCCATCTTCGACCGCCCCTACTACCAAACCACCATCCCCTTCCCCAGCAAGGACAACGGTGCCAACTTCGCCAACCAAAACGAATATAACAATCAATACACCCGCACCTACAGCAACCACACCTTCGTCAACAACCTCATCCTCCAGCCCTGCTTCTCCGCTGTAGTCAACGGCCAGCCCTCTGCAGTATGGGACCGCAACAACATCGAACTGCTCAAAGCTGCCTACCCCGGCTACACCATCTATCCCATCGACGTGCGCGACTTTGACGGCTCCGGCGGCGCCATCCACTGCGTCACCAAGCAAATTCCGGCCGACAACCCCATCCGTATACTGCACAAGAGCGTCGTGGGCTGCGCCAACGATATGCGTGGCAGCAACATCCCCATCAGTGCCGTCATCACCAACCGCAACGGTATCTATAGCGCCTATTGTGTCTACCGTATCAACCATTCCACTGGCAACGGTATATGGAGCTACGGCTGGTGGGATACAATCCCCATGACCGCCAACGGCAACAAGTATTCCTGCCAACTGCCCACCGCCAATATCAACGAACGCGTCATCGACACCCAATACAACCAGCACTTCATCGTCGACTCCATACTTCTCTACACCGACACCGTTACCGTTATCGACAGTTCCTATTCCTACTCCTACTACGACTCCATTATCCACGACACCATCGACGTCTACACCTACGACACCATAAATCGCTACACACACCACTATGACTTCGACACCACCATCACCTCTATTGACACCAACATCTTCCTCCGCGATACGATGATTACTATCGAATACTACCTCGATGTCACCAGCAACCATTCTAGCACCGACAATTATAAAACCATCACCAAGCCTATGACCGCCCGTAATGGAGGCTACTACAGCTTCTACTACGACGCCGGACTGATGGAACTGGACAGCTCGCGCTACGACTTCTCCACCGACCCGCGGCCCATGACCGACATCACCTTCCTCTTCGATGCCGACAACACCACCCTCGACACCAGCACTGCACCCGAACTGCCCATACTCGACATATCCGAAGCCACCAGCGAAGAAGCCTTCGGCCAGTTCTACCCCAACCCCTCCAGCGACCAAGCCCACATCAACATCGACCTGGGCAACGGCGGCAGCTATGAGGTGAGCATCATCGACAACCTGGGTCGCGTCATCCACACCAGCACCCTGCAAACCGCTGGCAGCATCCGCTACACCATCCGCACCTCCAGTCTCCCCGCCGGACTCTACACCGTCCGCTTCGCAGGCAAAGGCATCAACGTCACTCGTCGCCTAATCGTTCAACAATAATAACCATTAAAAATAAACAAATCATGGACAAACAACCCTTATTAAAACTCAAGCATGCCGCCCTGCTCGTCAGCCTGGTGTGCATGCTGCTGCCGTCGGCATGGTCTCAGATTGACACACTCTCAATTGTGGGCACCACGGTAGACTCCGCCAAAGTCTATGACGGCACCCTCTTTGCCCACGGCGTCATCTTGGGCACCGTCACGCCAGCACTGACCCCCGGCTTAGCTATCTCAACTAACGCCCGCTACCTCGATCCCAACGCAGGCTCCCACAAGCCCGTGGTCGTCCACTACACACTCAGCGGGCCTGGCGCATCCAACTATTTCATCTCTAACGACACGCTTTACGCCGACATCACGCCCCGTCCGCTTTTTGCCGACAGCGTCGTCCTCCAAGCCAGCCGTCCCTATGACCGTACCACCGATTGCACAGTCCTCAACGAAGGTGTCATCAGCGGTATTGTCGACGGCGACACCGTGATGCAGACCGTCACCGCACACTTCAACGACCCCGATGCCGCTAATTTCAAACCTGTCACCGTCACCCACACTCTCTACGGCCCCCAGGCTGCCAACTACTCGGTTATCGACATCCGCGCCTATCACGCCCGCATCACCAAACGCAATGCCCTCCCCTGGTTTCTTTACATCAAAGAAGCCAAAGAGTACGACGGCACCGACTCTGCCCAAATCACCCACGTCGAACTTGACAACGTATTCAACGAAGATGACGTACAGCTCATCGCCTCTGCCAACTTCGACAGCCCTGAAATCGGCGACAACAAAGTCATCACCGCCCACTTCTCCCTCACTGGCAACGACACTGCCAACTACTTCGTCATCACCGACAGCGTCTACCACAAACCCGGACGAATCATACCCGTCCTCATACTCGACACCATCGGACCCAACGGCGAGCAACTGGTCGCCGACCGCTACGGCTTCTGCCAAGGCGAAGACATCACCCTCCACTACCACATCCTACAAGGCGAACCAAGCGAAAGTCGTTTCATCACCTACCCCGGCGAATACGAAGCAATAGGGTTCCACAACTTTTATCCATGCACCATCACCGACAGCTCGATAAGCATCCCCCTCCCCCCAAACTGCCCAGCAGGCACCTACGAGTTTTACTACACCATCTGGAGTACCTCTAACGACCCCCACAAGTATGTCGGACACTTCACCGTCAACATGCCCAACAACTACCTCGTCCAAACCTTCGACGACGTCATCAGCATCGACAACAGCGGACGACTCGACGGCCAGCCCAACCGCTTCCGCTCCTTCCAATGGCTACACAACGGCGAACTGATTCCCGGTGCCACCAAGCCCTACTATCAGGAAATCGGCGGCCTCACGGGCGACTACTCACTCATCGTCAACCCCAACCAGGACGACGAGGCCATGGTATGCCCCAAGAGCGACTTTGTCGCCATGCCCGCCTCTAAGGCCATCATCCTCCTCCCCTCCCCTGTTGTAACCACCACCACCGTCAAACTCCAAGGCTTCGACAACGAGAACCACACCCTCCAAGTCTATAACGACCGCGGCATCCTGCTCCTCAGCAGCTCCTTCTTCGGCCGTCAGCACACCCTCGACCTCTCCGCCCTGCCCCATGGCACCTACCTTGTAACAGTTGACGGTGTCTCCGCCAAAACCCTTAAATTGTAATCGCCATGAAGAAAATAATATTTACCCTCGCCCTTGTGGCCATGCTGCTCCCTGCCAGAGCACAAATGACCGACCATATCAGCAACATTCAGGCCAACCTCGGAGGCGGCATCAACACCCTCCTCTATGAACCCGCCGACGGCACACACTCCATCGGCATGGGCGGCCTGCTCGAACTGCAATACCAGTACATGTTCAACCACCACTTCGGCCTCGCCCTGGGCATCCAGGCCAGCACCCTGCGCAGCGCAGCCGAGTACAGCTACAGCTACAACATCCCCAACGTCCAGCTCCCCGGAGCCTACTACAACTCCGATGTGAACGTCAACTTCCACAACTGGCGCGAACGCCAGGACGTCATCAACCTCTCCATCCCCCTACAACTCATCATCCGCGCACCCATCAGCGTATCATCCGCTTTCCAAATGGGACTAGGTGCCAGCCTCAACCACCCCCTCCGCTCCAACTACCATGTGGTCAAAGGACGCTACACCACCACGGCCTACATGCCCCAGACCAACGTCACCTACACCGACATGCATGAACACGACCTCGGCACCTATACGGGCGACCTGAAGAACTCCTTCAACCTCGACAAGTACTTCTACGCCCTCCATGCCGACCTCGGCTTCGTGTTCAACCTCAGCCAGACCGCAGGCCTCTACCTCGGCATCTACGGCTGCTACAGCCCTGCCGACATCAACACCGAGCAAGAAGCCGCCAGCCATCTGCTGAACACCTACCAGACCGCCCCCGAACAGCCCAACGTCGCCCTATGCTACAACCCCACCTTTGCCACCGACCGTGTCAGTGCCGTCCACCCGCTGGAAGTCGGCATCAAGATAGGCCTACGCTTCGGTATGGGCAAGAACGTTGACTGGAAAGCCATCGAAGCCGCTGCCGCCGCCGAAGCTGCCAGAGCCGAAGCCGAGCGTTTAGAAGCCGAAAAGAAGGCCGAAGCCGAACGTCTGGCCGCCGAGCAGAAAGCCCGCGAAGAAGCCGTGGCACGCGCCCGCGCCGAGGCTGAAGCCAAAGCCAAGGCCGAAGCCGACTCGCTGGCCCGCGTCCACGCTGCCGAACTGGCCAAAGCCAAAGCCGAAGCCGAGGCCGAAGCCGCCGCCCGTGAACGTGCCCAGGCCGAAGCCAACGCACAAGCCGAGGCACGCCGCCGCGCACAAGCACAAGCCGACTCCCTGGCCAAAGCACAGGCCGAAGCAGAAGCCCTGGCTCGTGCTGAAGCGGAAGCTCGCGCTCGCGCTGAAGCCGAAGCACGCGCACGCGCCAAAGCCGAGCAGCGCGCACGCGAAGAAGCAGCTTTCGTGGCAGGATATAAGGACATCGCCTACTTCGAGACCGGCAAAGACATGCCCATCTTCGGCGAACTCAACGAAGACTCATGGGAGAACCTCAAGGACGTGATGGACAAGCACCCCGAAATCGTCGTCACAGTCACCGGCCACACCGACAATGTGGGCAAGCCCGCCAGCAACCTCACCCTCTCACAGAAACGTGCCGACAACATCAAGAAGATGCTCGTTGCCAAAGGTATCGATGAAAAACGCATCAACGCCATCGGCAAAGGCGACACCATGCCTATCGAGTCCAACAAAACCAAAGAAGGCAGGGCCAAGAACCGCCGCATCGAAATCACCATCGGCAAGAACTAACGTTGCGCCAAGCTGAACCCAGAAGGCAAATCACACAGTGTTTGCCCTCTGCTAAAACAAGATTTAGAAGAGACATTCTCTACTCCACAACAACCAAGAGAGAGACCCCAAAATTGAGGCCTCTCTCTTTATTCATCACCAACACCATAGCACCGCCCTCGCCTTCCTTAAGAGAAAGCCAGGTTATAGCGAAGGTCGTTTTAGGACTATCTATCCTAAAACGACCCTACACATGACTTAATAAAATCTCAAAAAGGGCGGTGCTGTTCCCTTGCGGTGGTTGTGACGGGACGAGGCTGCAGGGTGACGAAAATGGGCTGCACCACTATTACTGCCATTCGCAGAGGGAATAGTACTGGGAGGCCAAATTCTGATAATACACCTTTTCGGCGCAGGTCTTGCCTTCGGCTTCCAGCTCTTCGGCGGTGTATTCGACTATGCCGCCATCATATCGGACACACTGGCAGCGTTTGTTGCACGACTGCAGCGCGAGGATGAGCAGCAGGAAAGCGGCAAGGGGCAGGATACGTTTCATGGTCTTAATGGGTAAGGAAATCAACTATGCGTTTTTCGTCGATATTGCGATAATGACATGTTCCCTCAACCTTTCCCTCGCTGACTAGGAACACCAAGGGGCGCTGGCCGTAGGTGATGAGGGCGTAGGTCATCACCGGAAGGAGGTGGGCAGGGCGCAGGAATGTGGCGGAGTCTATGGTGAGGGGTGCGACGGTGGTGTCGGAGGTGGGGACGAGATAAAGGAATGAGCAGCTGTCGAGGTCGTTGCGACGGCAGATGTAGGTCAGCTTTTCATCGGCCATGCGGCAGAACTGGCACCCTGGGGTGAGAAAGGCGACCACATGGCGCCCCTGGTCGAGCCGCAGAGGGTAGAACGCGCCATCGGGTTCGATGGCCTCGGCGAATTCATCGGCATCATACACCTCGTCGCTGGCAGGGAAGAGCCAGTTGTCGGGGGCAGAGATGCAGAAGACGGTCACCAGGGTGGCCACTACGACAGGGAGCCACACAAACCATCGAGGTTTCCATTTCCAGGGGTTACAGCCCATAGCAAAGAGCATCAGAAGGATAAGGAGGGCGTTTTTGAGCATCGACTGGGTGGGGCTGATTTCGAGAAGCGGGCCCATGCACTGGCAGCTGTCGGTATGCCCCATGAGGGCGGCATAGCCGAGGAACATGGTGAACCCCACCAGCATGAGCAGGGTGCAGACGTTGACCAGGCGGTGGAAGACATTGGCCATAAGACCTATGCCCACCAACAGCTCACAGACGATGACCAGCCGTGCTGCCAAGAAGGAGAGGTTGAGCGACAGGATATTGTAGGAGAAGACATGAACCTCGAAGCGGTCGATGTCGATTAATTTGGCGACGGCCGAGCAAATGAAGAAGATGCCTAACAGCATCCGGGCCACGAGGGCAGCGATGCGGAGGGCCTTATTGCGATAGGGTTTCAATCGGTGGCCTCCTCACAAACTACATCCTCGAGTTCGCGGACCAATATGCCGCCCCTCAATCGTTCATAGCCGAGCTTGGTGATGCCGCTGCATCTGAAGCCTGCCTTGGCATGGATATAAGTGACGGCGGGACGGTTGTGGGCGTCGAGACGGTCATAGGTGCATTTGCATCTCTTTTCTTTTGAACAGCCGGTGACAAGAAGCAAAGCCACCAAGGAGAGAATAAGGGAAATCTTTTTCATGGCACGAAAGGGTGTTAGTGGTTTTGAATAAGCGAATCGGCTTCGAAGTTGTAGTCGGTGCAGAGGATGTACTCGGTGTGGAGCGTGTCGAGGTCGTCGTGATAACTGGCATGTGAGATGTTGTCACAGCTGCCCGAATTGATGCTGACTACGCGCACAATCGGGGTTCCGACGACGGTGCAGCGGCAGTTCTTCTCTTTGTTGCAAGAGGTGCAGAGCGCAAGAGCCGCTATGGCTGAGAGGAATAGTACTTTTTTCATATATGCTGATACTCTTTTATGTTGATACAGTGTTATATTTCTTGGTGTTTATTCTGAATTGTCCGTCACAGGCTGCGGAGGATTTCTTCGAGCTGCACTTCGTCGTGCACCAGCACTTCGCGGGCTTTGGAGCCGTTGTAGGGGCCGACGATGCCGGCAGCCTCGAGCTGGTCGATGATGCGTCCGGCGCGGTTGTAGCCCAGCTGCAGCTTGCGTTGCAGGAGGGAGGTGGAGCCGAACTGGCTGGCCACCACCAGACGGGCAGCGTCGTTGAAGAACTCGTCTTTCTGTTTGGGGTCGAAGTCTTTGTTGGGTTCCTCGTTTTCGTCGAGATACTCGGGCAGGAGGAATCCGTCGGGGTAGCCGCGCTGGGAGCCGATGAAGTCGGCCAGTTCCTCGATTTCCTCAGTCTCGATGAGGGCGCACTGGATACGCACCAGGTCGGAACCGGCAAGGGAGATGAGCATGTCGCCCCGCCCGATGAGCCGCTGGGCGCCACTGCAGTCGAGGATGGTGCGGGAGTCGATGCCGCTGGTCACCTTGAAGGCTATACGGGCTGGGAAATTGGCCTTGATGGTGCCGGTGATGATGTTGGTGGTGGGTCGCTGGGTGGCAATGATGAGGTGGATGCCCACGGCGCGGGCCAGCTGAGCCAGTCGGCAGATGGGCAGTTCCACTTCCTTGCCGGCGGTCATGATGAGGTCGGCAAACTCGTCGATAACAAGGACTATATAAGGCAGGAAGCGGTGCCCGTTTTCGGGGTTGAGGTGGCGGTGGATGAACTTGTCGTTGTATTCGGTTATCTTGCGCACACCCGCCTGACGGAGCAGCTCGTAGCGTTGGTCCATCTCGATGCAGAGGCTGTTGAGGGTGCGCACGACCTTGCGCACGTCGGTGATGATGGCCTCCTCGCTGTCGGGCAGCTTTGCCAGATAGTGGCGTTCGATTTTGTTGTAGAGGGAGAGTTCCACCTTCTTGGGGTCGACCATGACGAACTTGAGCTCCGAGGGGTGCTTCTTGAAAAGCAGGGAAGAGATGACGGCGTTGAGACCTACGGACTTGCCGGTGCCGGTGGCTCCCGCCATGAGGAGGTGGGGCATCTTGGCGAGGTCGGCGACGTAGGGTTCGTTGCTGATGGTTTTGCCGAAGGCGATGGGCAGTTCCATCTTCCCGCTGTTGCGGAAAGCCTCGCACTCCAGCATGTTCTTCATCGAAACAATCTGTGGCTTGGCGTTGGGCACTTCGATGCCGACGGTGCCTTTGCCCGGTATGGGGGCGATGATGCGGATGCCGAGGGCAGAGAGGCTGAGCGCGATGTCGTCTTCCAGACTTTTGATTTTGGAGATGCGGACACCGGGAGCTGGCTTTATCTCATAGAGGGTGACCGTGGGCCCCGGGGTGGCGGAGATTTCCACAATCTCTATGCCGTAGTTCTTGAGGGTTTCGACAATGTGGTCCTTGTTGGCTATCAGTTCCTCCTTCGACACCTTCACGTTGCGGGTTTCCCAATCGGTGAGGAGGTCGGTGGTAGGCATCTGATACTGCTTGAGGTCGAGGTGTGGGTCGTAGAGTTGGTCTACGGTGTAGTGTGCTTCGGTGTGCACATTCTCGAACTCGGAGTACTGGGCAGGTTCCTCCTCGGGCTGGGGTTCGGACTGGACGGCATCGGCACCAACGATGTTGAAGGCAATACCATCGTCCCCACCGTTTGAGGGTTGTGATGCAGCTTGCGCCTTGCGGTTGACTTGTACAAACTGGTCGTTGATGTCGAACGTCACGCGGTTGGTTTGTGGGTTCTGAGCAGGTTGGGGAGCGGTGGGTTTGGCAGGCTCGGGAGCGGCGGGTTCGGGTGTTGCTGGCTCTGAGGGTTTGTCTTCTCGGACGAAGAGTGAGCCGACAGAGGATTTCACCTCATCCAATGTGGAGGAGATGTCCACCTGTGGGAGCTGCACCTTGGGCATTCTGAAACGCACCTTATGGACAAAGATAAGGTAGACGACGGCCACGAAGGCAAAGAGCACCAGCGCGCCCCACTTGATGAGCATATAGAGCTGCGAGGCTATGAAGTCGCCCGTCACACCGCAAAGGTTGCCTATCAAGTAGTTGCCTTTGCCCCACACACCAGAGCAATAGCCTAGCACCGATGATAGCCATACCATCCAGAAGAGGGTGGACCAGAACGTCTTCTTCCACGGCAGCGGGTTAATCTTCCACAGGCGTAAGCCATAGAGGAAGAGGATGAAATAAAAGCCGATGGAGGCAATGCCGAAGGTTTTCTGTACGATGAGTTGGGCCAGCTTGTAGCCACCCTTCCCCAGCCAGTTCTCGTTGGGTCGGCAGACAAAGAAGGAGACCGTGGCCACAAGCAGGAAGAGGGCAAGCAGCATATAGCATGCCCCCCGCAGCCGGCGGCAGCGTTGGGTTTTCCAAAACTCTTTCAGCCGTCCTGTGGGCTTCGGTTTCCGTTTATTCTTCTTTGACTGGTTTTTCTGAGAAGGCATGTATGGGAAGGGTGGTAAAGTGTAGTAGGTTGTTGCTATTCGAGCAGTTCGGCTGCGCTGTTGATTTCTTCACTCAGGGCTTCCAGTTCCTCTTCGGACATGTCCTTATAACCTGCTGGAGGAAGGAATTCGGCCTCTTTCACCTTGCCTTTCACCACCTCGGTGGCGGTGTAGGTGATGGCGCGGCCTTCGGAACCCATCTGGGTATAAACCAGGGGGAAGCCTTTCACCTGACCTATCAGGAGGCAGTATTCGGGGCCAATCTCGGTGGTGTACCAGCAGGTGTAGGGATGGTCAACTCCTTCGTCGTCGAAGTTGTGAAGAATCATCTTCTTGGCGGTGTAGCCGAGCATCTGCTGAGTTTCGTCGACATATTCATAGTAGAAGTGGCCGGGCACCTCGTCCTTCTCCTCCAGACTGCGGAGCGAGTCGGGGGAGACCTCGTTGCGGATAAGGATTTTGCCGTCGCCAGTGTAGGACTCCAGCTCGATGTCATTGGCGGCCAGATAGCTGATAATGGGGCTGAGGTCCTGAGCCATGATGGTCTTGTAGCCATTCTGGATTGTTGTGCCAACCATCAGCTTGTTGTCGAACACCTTAATTTCGAAAGTGGAATTCTCGGGTTTGATTTGCACATCGACCTTGCCTGAGCTCTCGAGTTTGAATCTGACAATGCCACGGAAGTTGTTTTGGGCATAAGTTGCTCCAGCCGTCATAAGCAGCAAGAGTGTGGCAACTAAAATCTTCTTCATGATGGTAATATTTTCTAATGTTAGTTATTATATTTACACAGTAACGAAAAAGTGGGGAAATTATTTTATTCTCCCCACAAAAAACTAGTATCTTTATTTATCTTGAGAAAAACAGGTTCCGCAACTTTTTGATTCTTAATTTTTAATTGTTCAAGAAGGTGCGGTCGCCCCAGTTCTCGCCAAGTTGGCCGCCGATAATCATGCTGGGTTCTTGCAGCTTGCCTTGGAGCGAGGACTCGTAGGCCTGGTTCTTGGTGACGTTGTCGAAGAGCTGCTGGAAGGTAATCTCGCCACGCGAGGCTTTGAGTTCCTTGAGAATATAGTAGGTGAAGAAGCCGTGGTGCTGGTCAATAAAGGAGTAGGCTGTCTTGTCGCCGTTGGCGGCCATGAAGATGACAATGTCGTCGCGCACACGGGGGGCACGGTAGCGTTTGGTCTCCTTTTTGATGTTGAAGAATTCTTTGCCGCTGCGCTGGTGGCCGTCGAAGCTGGCGTCGATGATGAAGGTGTAGCTGAGGGCCTGCACTTTCTTGAACCAGCCGGTGAGGGTGTCGAACGAGATGCACTGGCTCAGCACCTTCTCGGCATCGCTGCCTTTGAGTTCGATGCCGTCGGGCATGGTGCCTGTCTTGCTGCGGAAAGCCCTGATGCGGCTCACGTCAATGTTGCTGGGCATGAGGTAGGGCGAGTATTTGGCGTTGCAGATGCCGTGGCCGGCATAGTAGATGATGATATGCACATCGCCGCTCTGGGCGCGGATGATGTCCTTGAGCCAATGGATGCCCTCGTTGTAAATCTCCTGACGACCGGCGTTGTGCAGCACCTTGACATGGCGGGTGGGTATGCCGAGGGTGTGGATGAAGTACTGATGCAGCACGTCGCCGTCGTTGGTGGCGAAGTCGCAGTTGGGCAGGGGCGCAGTGTATTCCTCATCGGCGATGATGAGGGCGTAGGTCTTGCTGTTGCTGTTCTCCTCGATGGAGGGGATGTTGAAGTCGACATACTCGTCGTTGAGCAATGCGGCTTCCATGCTTTTGGCCATAGCGTCGAAGGCCCCGTGTACCACGATTTGGAGGCTGCTGCGGCGGTAATGGGGACCGGTCATGTCGAAGCAGCGGGTGGTGTAGAGGTACTCGTTATCGGTCTTTTTGAGGGTGTTGATATTCTCTTCCAGATAGGAATGGACGCTTTGCGCGCGGATATAGGCGAGCTGCGCGTTGGTGGTGATGCCCTCCTTCTGGTCGACGGAGATACGGACGTTCTCGTCGTTGAAGACGGCGGGCATATAGCGGAAGTCGCCATACTCGCCCTTATAGTCGATATGGGCGATTTCGGCCGCGTCGGTGGTGGAGGTGATGGTGATGGTGGTATGACTGCCGGCATTGAAGAGGTCGCTCAGCTCCTCGTCAATCATCTTCTTGGTGAGGTTGCAGATGGCGCGGCAGCTGTTGCTTGTGGACCACAGGTATGCACCCGACGGATAGTCGTCCTCGGTACCCTCGAAGTGGTGGCAGTTATAAGAGATGTTGTAGACGAAATTGATTTCGGGTTTGCCCTCCTCGGTGGTGTCCTCCTGGGCGTAGGCGGTGATGCGGACGAAGGTCTCGTCGTACAGTTTCTCGGCATTGGGGAGGTTGATAAGCAGCTGCTGTATCTGCTTGTTCATTTGTTTTTCGCGTTGCTGAGTGGTCTGACGGAGACGCTTGACGATGAAGGTGTGGATGTCGTCGTTGTATTGGTGCTCGCTCTGAGGATGAGATGTAGTAAGCTGAGCCTGTGAGCATAACGGAGCAACAAGCAAGAATGCCAACAGGCCGACAAAGGCGAGCCAAGAGGGGTTTAAACGGTTGTGTTTCATTGCGCAATGATTCTATTTTTCAATTTGCAAAATTATATCTTTTTATTGGAACAGCCGCGCCTTTCTATAAAAAATAATCAACGGCACAATGTGAATAAGGGGGAGGATGAGTTAGCGGTTAGGCGTCAGAGCTATTCCGGGGGTGGCAGCATACAATGAAAAAGTAAGAAGGAGGCGCAACAGCCAACTTCTTACTTCTCGACCCTTATCTTTTACTTAGCATTCACCTGACCAACGCCAGACGGCGGGGTGCGGAGGCTCCCACGGTGACGAAGTAGACCCCTGCCGATGGCATCGTGATGCTCACCTGCTCCGTTTGAACATGCTGGGAGCAGAGTCGGCGGCCCATCATGTCGTAGACGACGACAGCCTGGTTTGCCACCCCATCAAGCATGATAGTGTAATTGGGCAATGCCACCGCTCGGTAGGTATAATCTACCTCTCCAATGCCTTGAGTGGCAACGAAGTTGGCTACGTACGTAGCATCGGAAGTGACGACGACGGAACGAGGGTTGTCGGTGATGCCGTCGTGCCAACGGTCGAACCGATACCCCGGAAGGGCTTCTGCCATGATGGTGATGACCGTACCCTGGGGGTAGGTGCCGCCGCCGCTGGCTATGCCCATGTCGTTATTGGCCGACATGACAGTGATTGTATAGGTAGGTGTCTCCTCTTGTGCGAAGTAGGCGGTATACACCACGTCGGCCGTCACGACGATGGCGCGTATAGCATTGGTGCTTCCGTCGTTCCATTGCACAAACCGGTAGCCGCTCAATGCTGTGGCGGTGATGGTGGTGGCGATGCCTGCCTCAAAGGTGCCGCTGCCGTCCACGGTGCCCATCGTCGAGTCGTTGGAAAGTACGGTGACGGTGTAGGTGTTGGGCGCATTGGCTGCAAAATAGGCTATATAGCTGACGTTGGCCGTGACGGTGATGGTACGGACAGCATCCGTGTTGTCGTCGTTCCACCGCACGAAATGGTAGCCGCTCAGCGCTGTGGCGGTAATGGTAGTGGTGGTGCCGGAAGCGAAGGTGCCGCCGCCGCTGGTGATGCCCATGGTGGGGTTGTCGGAATAGACGGTGACGGTGTATGTCTCGGGCGCATTGGCGGCGAAGAATGCCGTGTAGGTGGCGTCGCCGGTGACGGTGATGGAGCGGACGGCGTTGGTGTTGCCGTCGTTCCACTGCACAAAATGAAAGCCGCTGAAGGCGGCAGCCATGATGCTGGTGACCGTGCCTTCAAGGAAGCTGCCGCCGCCGCTGACCGACCCCATACCCGGATTGTCGGAGAGCACCGTGATGGTGTAGGTGGTGGGGGGCAGCGACTCGCTGATGGTGATGTCGTCCAAACGCAGCCAGAAGTTGTTGCCCGTGTTGTGGTGGCGGAAGGCTATATAGACCGTCTGCCCCGCGTAGGCACTCAGGTCTACACTCCGCTGGGTGTAGGCATGGGTGGTGAGGGTGGTCGTGAAAATGGGGGCGGCGACAAAGTCCGCAGGGCTGTTGCCCGTGGTGGAGACGTATACCGAATAATGCTCGGCATGGTGCAAGCTGTCCAGTGCCCCGTCGAACCAGGTGAGGGTATACAGATAGTTTGAATCAAGATGGACTGGGGGCGACACCAGCCAGTTGTCGGGCGTGAGCCCGGGGTGATAGCTGATGTCGGATGCCGAGACGAAGAAGTCGCTTCCGCCGTGGGCGTTGGCGCTCCCAAAGGCCACCGCGCCCTTACGCCAGCCGTAGCCGTCGTTGTCGGCATCCACCATATTCCAGCAATGCAATCCCTCCGAGACCTCGAAGCCCATGGTGTAAGGGAAAGCAGTCACACCGCAGTCCACCACCGTCACATCGACGGTATCGTTCAATATGGTGCCAGAGCTGTTGACCTGGCATGCCACATGATAGCTGCCCGGCGTGGGCCATAGGGCTGTGACTGTCGCGCCGGTGGCCGTGGCGGGTGTTGCACCCTCCAGGGTCCAGCTGATGGCCGAACCCGAAGAGGCGAAGGCCTTGATAGTGGCCGGAACCCCGACGCCCACAGTATCTGGGCCATACATGCTCATAGAAGAAGAGTAGGAGTCGGAGAGTATCGCCCGAATCATCCACGAGCCGCTCGCCGCACCGTGGGTGGCCGTGTTCAGCGAGAGCCATGTGGCCCCGTTGTCGACCGACAGGAGGCTGCTGTTGCTGTCGCCCGTATAAGCGCAGGTGGCGGCAGGATAGGCCACGTCGTCGTTGTGGAAGGTAATCCAGATGGGGAGCGTGGTGCTGGTGGCGACGGGGGCATACAGGCGGATGGCCTGCCAAGTATCGGCACAGCTGTCATCAAACACCATAGTCTGAGAGACCAGGCGAGTGGAGGCGTTGGCAGCAACTCCGCGGTAGACATTGAGGGTATATGTACCCGCATAGGGGACATAGAGCATCGCCTGGGAGACATAGTTCTGATGGCTGACCATGGACGGTGGCAACTTGATGCCCCAGTCGAAGCCGGTCGGCAGCCCCATACCCAACGAGGCGGCATAAGATGCCGTGCCGCAGAACGACACCGTGTCCTGTGAGGCAACCGAACCTGAGCTTCCGTCGGAGAAGAGAGCGGCAATCATGAAGCTGAAATTCAACGGGAATGTGGACAGCGAGCTGCCCCAGAGGCGGCTATCGTTGTTGCCCGCGTAATAGGTCACGGCCGCCGGGTATGGCGCGCTGCTTTCAAATACAATCCATAGCGGCTGGGTGCCAGTGACTATGACGGGGGTGGTCAGCGACATCTGAACCCATCTGTCCGTCAATGTGGCGGGCACTGTGAAGCCCTGTGAATGAACCAGGGTGCGCGAAGAAGACGAACCGGTATACACCTTCAACGTGTAGCTGCCCGCAGAATAAGCATACAGCTGCACTTTTGTGAGGTTATGACCGGCAGTGAGGCACGACGCGGGCAGCTTGATGCCCCACACCGTGTTGGAGGCAGACTGGTAGCTGGCCAGATTGCGTGCCGAGCAGTATTTCAATGTGTCGCCCTGAAGGGGTGCGAAATTGGCCTTAAGCGAGTAGGTGCCGCCGCTGGCATAGAACGTGCGGGGGTTGTATCGGTAGCCGTCGGACCAGTAGTCGAAACGGCAACCTTCCGCCGCCGTGGCGTTGAGGGTGACGAGGGTGGTGTTGGTACCCATGTAGGTGCCGCCGCCCGACACCGTGCCGAAGCCGATGGAGCCGGTATTGACGATGGCCGACACCACTGTGGTGGAATCGAAATCATAGTTGGGCGAGATGCGTATAACAGCCCCGTTGCGGATATTATACGAGTGGTAGCTGGTATCTGTGGCCGTGGACACTGCCAGGTTGAGGCTGCCGATAGCGTAGTAGCCGTCGCACCTGCCCGTCCAGCCCCAATTGAAATGGAAGAGGCCGTTGCTGTCGTAGCCGTCGCACACGAACGAATGCCCGCCCGTGCTGTCACGTCCCGCATAGATGACCGGACGGCCTTGGTTCATCTCATTGGTGAGGAGCGTCGACCAGAGGTGGTCGCCGTAATCCTCGTAATTGATGTGGGCGATATTGCTGCGATACTTGAAATAATAGCGCAAAGCATTCTCGGCACAAGGCACCGCCGTCGTGCCATATTCCGACACGGTGGACCCCTCTGTAAAAGTGTAGGCACTACTGCCCCCTACAGCCGACGAGCCATACTGCATCTCTATGGCCACCCCGATATGATACATCAGCCTGGCGACGGCGTTGATTTGGGAATAGTTGCTCGAATAGGTGAGGCTGTCGGGCATGTTGCTCCACGAATAGGTGGTGGTGCCAAAGTTGGCACCGAGCGTGCCATAGGTGGGGTGGACATAAGAATGAGACCCCCAACCGGTAGCAGGATAGCCCCAATACTTCATCACTTGCGCCGTTGCCGTGGCCACACAGCCCACCGCCACACGGTCGAAGAAGGTGCTGTCGTAAGGGCAGAAGCTGTTGTACAGCTGACCCTGCCCCCATTGGGTGGTAATCAGCGGAGCCACGGCGGTAGCCAGCTTCGGAGCCGGGGGGACAGCGTTGAGAAGGCTGCTCCACCAGCCCCGAATCGTGTCGGCTTGCGGTGTGCTGTCCGCCGCCCCCTGACGGGCGGCATGCACCTGCTTGCAGTAACGTATCTGCGACTCATAATCCTCCAGCCACCCTCTGACATTCGACGGCATATCCTTGGTTTGGAAAGTGCCGGAGGTAGAATAGCCCAAGATGGGGCGCACACAGTCGTCGGCAGCGACGATGACAAACCCCATACCCTCTTCTGCCACAAAAGTGTAGAACTCACGGTAAGGCATCGACGAAGAGATGTCGACAAGCTCGACCTCCCCTAACCCTTTCACCTTGTACAAATTGGTAGCCACACGACGAGCCGTCTGATTGTCAACAGGTTCCGCCACAACGGTAGTGGTAGCAAAACCAGCAGCCATCAAGAGAAAAAAAAGTACTATATTTTTCATCCATTAAGTCTTTAAAAAAACACAACAAAAACAAACGGAGGCATAGCAACAACCTCTCAACATATTGACTACCAACGCACATCAAGCGATGAACATTACCTAATCAATCATGCAAAGATACAAAAAAAAATTAATTCACAAACCGACCGACGAAAAACAACATTTCACTGCACAAGCGACAGCGATTCCATCAAGCATGAGGTGGCCTGAAGTCAGGCTTTTAGGCTGACGCGACACCGCTCGCCACAGGCTGCCGTTACGCCATTTTTTCGTCAAGTAACAGATTTCTATAAGACTTCTATAGGCGTTAGCACCTTAAAAAAAGCCTTGGGGCATATTGCTTCGTCCCTAGTCGAACCCTATGCGGGATGAAGGGAGGGCTAGCGAGGCGCGACGGACATGGTGAAGCGGCGCTGAAGGCGGTGGCGGCAGAGGTAGAGCACCCCGCCGTAGAGGGCGACAGCGAGGAGTGTGACGATGGCCACCCACACTTCGGGCAGGTGGGCAAGGGTGAGCGCGATGAAGACAGCCAGCAGAAGCAGGGCCGGGAAGACGTAGGCGACGAGCACCGCCAGAAGGCCGCGGCCGGCGCGGATGATGACCTTTACCTCATCACCGACATGGTATTGCTGCCAGTCGGGGGTTTGGATGTCGACAATCTTGTCGCGGCTTTCGGCAAAGCCACAGTGGGCATGGGCCTCGCAGGAGGAGCAGGCGCTGACGACGTGCATCTGCACTTTGAGCGCGCCGGGGGAGACTTGGGTGACGATACCGTCGTGGGTGGCTAATTTCTCCATGACTTGGGTGCGTTTTTGCAGTTTTTGACACAGCGGCCTTCGGTGTTCATCTTGTGTATCTCGCCTTGGTAGAGCACTTCGGCGCGGCCGTATTCGAAGGGTGAGGCCATGTCGAAGATGAGCGGGATGAAGAAGTCGCCCTTCGTGTCGATATAGCCCCAACGGCCTAACTGGACGGGTGCGAGGCCGTCGGAGAACTGGTAGGCACGCTCGAAGCAGGGCCAGATGACGGGGCGGCCTTCCATGTCGCAGTAGCCATAGCGGCCATCCTTCTCAATGAGTGCCAAACCGTCGTGGTAGCGATAGGCCTCGGCGCGGATGCGGCTGTTGTCGTATTCGATAGGGAGCACCACTTTGCCAGTGCGGTCGATGATGCCCCACTTGCCGCCCAAGGAGACGAGGGCACGGCTTTGGTCGAAGAGGCCCGCCTCATCGTATTGGCAGGGGATGACCTCCTTCCCCTTCTCGTCGAGGTAGCCATACTTGCCGTCACGCATCACCAAGATACGGCCCTCGGTATTGCCCACGAGATAGGTGTAGACCGGGTCGGTGAGGCGTTTGAACTTGCTGTTGTACATCGCCAGCCCGCTGTCGTCGCCAGCAAAGACGAGCCCTAGGTACATGGAGGTGAGTATCTCGTATTTGATGGGGAAGACTTCGCGGTTCTTATGGTTTATCATACCGTAGCGGTCGTATTTTTTCACCACGGCCACCCCTTCGTGGAAGGGGAAGGCGTAGTCGTATTGCGGGTCGATGACCATCTTGCCGTCGTGGTCGATAAAGCCATACTGGACGAGGGTGCTGTCGATGTCGACACCGACGACCGCCAAGCCTTCGTTGAAGGAGGAGGCGGCACGGTAGATGAAGGGGATGTGCTGCACGCCCAGGGTGTCGAAGAAGCCGTAAAGGCCCTCATTGTTGAGCACCATTATCATGCCGTCGGTGGGGTAGAAGACATTCTGATAGAGGCAAGGAATCACCTCCTTTCCGTCGCGGTCGATAAGGCCGCAGCTGTCATAGTTCATGTACACTTTGCAGTAGGGGCCATGGAAATGGTCGACAAACATGTACTTGTTAGGCACTATGATGGTGCCGTCCTCGCGCTTGAAGCCGAAGCGGTCGCCATCCTGGGTGGTCTGTATGCCGTCGATGAAGACCAGCTCGCAGCCACATTCTTCGTCGTCGACATACTCCACCTTCTCCTGAGCGTAGGTGAAAGTCATCAGGAGGAGAGATACTAAAAGACAAAAAAGGTTCTTCATGGATATAGGGGTTAAGGGTTAGCGTTTAGGGGGTAGCGTTATCCGTGTGCGGCAGCCAATTCTTAATTCTCAAATAATTGTGACATCCGACGATTCCACCCAGCCCGACGTGCCGTCGGCTATATGCACCTTGTGCCAGGAGCCAAGGGTTTCGTCGACAGTCACCTTGGTGCCTTCGTGGAGGACCATCTTATCTATTCCGCCGGCCTCGGGTGAGCCCTTCATCACAATCATGGGGTTGGTGATGATGGCTTTGTCGTGCCTGTTGTACTGGACATGGGAGGCCACAGTACAAGCTGTGGCGAGCAGCAATATCAGGCAGAGCAGCAGCCCCACGAGGAGCGAGCGTTTGCGCCACACGTAGTCGGTACTCACAAAGAAGAAGACCACGAGGAGTGCCAGCAGCGCCACTAGGACAAGCAGCACCACCAGCCAGCCGTTAGGGCTGAACCAATTGACCAGAGCACGGGCCCATTGTGCAAGGAACACCTGGGGCAGCTCGTCAATTTTGTCCTCTGTCTTGGAATAGGCCAGCTCGAGATTCTGGCGAGCGTCGGTGAAATGAGGCTTGAGGCGGAGCGCACGCTCGTAGTTGAGTATTGCCTGCCCCATCTCGTCCTGACGATAATAGGCATTGCCGAGATTGTAATACAGCTCGGCCGAATGCTGTCCGGAACTGAGGATGTCGTTGTAAGCTTTGGCTGCGGCCTCGTAATCGCCTTTGCCGTAGGCATCGTTGCCTTTCTGCATCAGTTGGGGCAAAGACTGTGACATGGCGGTGCCAGCTGCCAGTATGACGAATACTATGGAGATGAGTTTTTTCATATATGGGTTACTATGGGAATGGGTTAAAGCATTACTATCATTTGCAGGGCCTGGTCGTAAATCTGCTGTTTCTTGGAGGTGGCATCGCCAGGTGCGAAACGGGCGAAATCGACGTCGTGCAGCGTCTTCATGATGAGTTCCTGTTGGGACTCGGACACCTGTTTCTCCACAAGGCATTCCTTCACGGTGTCGCTGCTCAGGCTTGCCAGTTCGATGTTGTATTTGTCGGCCAGACAGCCCCAGATAGCCTTGTATATCTCTTCGTAAAACAGGTTGTCGTCGCCGTCGTGCAAGTGGAGGGCGGCCTTCTTGAGGCGTTTGCGTGCCTCCTTGGTGGCACGGCGCAGACGCATGCCGGCAACATCCTGCTGCTGCGCCAGACGACGGCGGTAATAGAGTATGGCGGCGACGGCGGCGGCCACTATCAACGACAGCAGTGTCCAGAACCACCATGCGGGGCGCGCCGCCTGTTGGAGGGGTGCAAAGGTAGTGGAGCCTGTGTGTATGTGGTTGATGTCGGAGTTGAGCAGCTTGACGTCGGTCTTGTTGCTGGTGACGTTCTTCATCGACTTGGGGTCGCCCTTGTTGATGTGTACCTTCACGGCATCGACATGCTTGGTGACATAGCGGCCGGTGTTGGGGTCGAAGGAGACGAAGTCGAAAGCGGGAATTTCGTAGTCGCCCTGATTGCGGGGGATGAGCACCCATTCGAAGGTGCGGCTGCCGCTGATGCCGGAGCTGGAGCGGTTGATATGGTCGTTGATTTGTGGGTCGTAGACTTCGAAGACTTTGGGGAACTCGATATCAGGCGCATCGATAAGCATCAGGTTGCCGCTGCCGCTGATGGTAAGGCGGTAGGTGATGGCCTCGTTGGCACGTACCTCGCGGGTGTCCACATCGCGTGAGACGGCAAAGCTGCCCACCGCCCCCTTGAAGCCTTTGGGCGATTCGGGCAAAGGTTTGACTCTGACGTTGATGCTGTTGGTCTGCAGATGGCGTTGGACGGCCTGTGTGGGGTTGAAGAAGGGGTCGTCGAAGAGGTCCCAGATAGAACCTGTGCGCTGACGCTGGCGTTGGACGAGGGCCAGCACATCGAGGTCGAGAGGCTCGATGGTGAGCTTGCCGCTTTCTTGAGCAAAGAGGGCTCCACGGCGGATTTCAGCCACCATGTAGCGGCGGCCATCCACGGTTTCCTCATACTGCTTGACACTCCCATCCTTGGTGAGGTCCTCGCTCCAAAAACCCTTGTTGCCAGGCAGTTTGTCGATTTGGTATTGCTGGAGCGACACCTGGGTGTAAATCTTATAGGTTAGGATGATTTGCTCGCCTTGATAGGGGTTGCTCTTGCTGATGTTGGCACGTGCAAAGAGCGACCGGTTGTCGATATTGCCTGACTGCGAGGGCTGTGCAGCAGCATGCTGTTGGGCAGCCGAACTGCGGGCGTTGCGTTGCTGGGTCTGCGGCGCACCTTTCTCCACCTTGATGGTGAACCCTTGGCAGGAGACCCGCTTGCCATCGGCCGAGCAGCTGGCCCCTCCCACGTTGAAGGTGCCCTCCATGTCGGCTTGGACGATATAGGTGAAACCCGTGGTGACAGAGCTGGTAATCTGCCCGTTGATAATCGACGTGCTGGACATGTGGGAGGCGTTGGGGCCTGAAAGCACCGAGAAGCCTTTGAAGTTAGGCCCGCGGAAGTCGTTGGCACGCGAATTGACCTCGTAGCGCACTTCGAAACGTTGCCCCACCCCTACCCGTTCGGGGGCACGGACGGTGAGTTCCTGTGCTGACAAGGGGAGGGTCAGCAGGAGCGTAATTACTATTAGAAGAGCTTTTTTCATATATGCCATGTGTGTCATTGTGTCATATCGTATGATAATATATTACCAGTCTTTCTCTATTCTACCAGGGGAGGCCACTTCCAGCTTTTTGGCGTTTTCCTTCATGGTGTTTTTCTCGTTGTTTTTCACCGCCTCAAGGATACGCTCGGCATCTTGTTTTTTCTGTTGCTGCTGTTGCTGCTGTTGTTTTTGCTGCTGGCGGTCCTGTTTTTTGTCTTGTTTCTGTTGGTCTTGCTGGTTTTGCTGCTGGTTGTTTTGGTCCTGCTGCTGGTCTTGGCCTTTGTTGCCGTCTTTGTTCTTATCCTTTTTGTCCTGCTGGTCGTTCTGCCCGCCACCCTGCTGTTGTTGCTGCTGCTGTGCTTGTTGCAGCATCTTTTTGGCATAGGAGAGGTTGTAGCGGGTGTCGTCGTTCTTGGGGTTGAGCTTGAGCGACTCCTGATAGTCGTTGACGGCCTGCTGGAACTGCTGCATTCCTTCGGCACGGTTCTCTTTCTGGAGACCCGCCATGAGGCTGCTATTACCGCGGTTGTGGAGGATGCGGCTGCGGGTTTTCTTGTCCAAATCGGGGTATTCGAGGGCACGTCCGAAATGCTGCGAAGCTTCGTCGTACTTTTTCTGCCTGTAGAGCGTGTTGCCCAAATTGTAGTGGGCACGATAGGCGGTGCTGTCGCTATGAAGGGCACGGCGGTAGTTGACTTCGGCGCGGTCGTAGTGCTGCGACTTGTATTCGCGGTTGCCTTTGCGGGTCTCCTTCCTCACCTGGCTGCTCTGAGCCTCCGACAATGCGGGGAGCAGGAGGAATAGTGCAATAAGGATGATATGTAGCGTGCTTTTCATTATTCTTTGTTCATGAGTTTGTCTAAGTTGAACTTCTTGTTGCGGCGCTCGAAGATGAGGAGTTCGGCGAGCAGACAGACGAGGGCTGCCACGAGGGGGTACTGGTAGCGGCTTTCATATTCGGAGAAGAGGGTCTCGCCGAAGTTGTCTTTTTCGAGGCCTTCGATGAGTTTGGTGATTTCCTGAATGCCGGAGTTGATGTTGTTGGCGCGGACATAGATGCCCTTGCCGGCATGGGCTATGGCGGTGAGGGTGGCCTCGTCGAGGTGGGTGGTGACGGTGTTGCCGTTGGCGTCGCGCTTGTAGCCGACACGCTGCCCCCCGCGGTATTCAGGAATGGGGGTGCCTTCGGGGAGGCCCATGCCGATGGTGCAGACACGCACGTCCTCGGAGGCTGCCTTGCGGGCGGCGGCCTCGGCATCGTCCTCGAAGTTCTCGCCATCGGAGATGACCACGATGGCACGTCCCTTGTTCCTCACCCATTCGCGGTCGGGGTCGCCATAGCCGAAGGTCTCCATGGCCTTGTCGATGGCGTCGCCGATGGCGGTGCCCTGGACGCTGATGAGCGAGCAGTCGATTTGGTCGAGGAAGAGCTTCACGGCGCTGTAGTCGCTGGTGAGTGGCATCTGCACATAGCTGCTACCAGCAAAGACGATGAGCGACACACGGTCGCCGCCCAGTGCACTCAGCAGGTTGGCGACAGTGCGTTTGCTGCGTTCGAGACGGTTGGGCTGTATGTCTTCGGCCATCATGCTGTTGGAGATGTCGAGACAGACGGCGACATCGCTGCCCATGCGCTCGCCTTTGACCATCTTGCTGCCTTCCTGGGGGTTGGCGATGGCTAGGATGAGGAATGCTGCGCCCAGCATGATGAGGCTGAATTTGACGGTAGGACGCCAGGGGGAGGCATCGGGGATGAGGCGGCCGAACATGCCGCGGTCGGCAAAGTGTTCGAGCCGTTGCTTGCTACGATACAGCTGCCAGACCCATGCCCCCACAAAAAGGGGGATGAGCAGCAGGAGCCATAGTATTCGGGGATGTTGGAAATGAATCATCTTTGTTAATTCGTTAATGCTTTGTTTAGTTAATTGGTGAGTCGGCTAGCACATCATCTTAATTTTCAACTTAGGGTGTGCTGCGGAAGTAGAACAGTCCGAGGAGGACTTCGAGGAGCAGGGCGAGAGCCGCCACAATCAGCCATCCGAGGTATTCGTCTTTGGTCTGGGCATACTGGGTGACATCTATTTTGCTTTTCTCCATCTGGTCTATTTGCTTGAAAATCTTCTCCAAGGAGCTTTTACTCGTGGCACGGAAGTAGCGTCCGTCAGCCGTGGACTGGGCCATGCGGGTCAGCAGCTGCTCGTCCAGTTCCACGGGAATGTTCTGATAGTGAACCCTGCCGAACTGGTCGCGGAAGGGATAGGGAGCCAGCCCGTGGGTGCCAACGCCGATGGTGTAAAGCCTTATATTGTATAGGGCTGCAATCTCGGCGGCACTCTGTGGGTCAACGGCACCCTGGTTGTTGATACCGTCGGTCAAGAGGATGATGACCTTGCTCTTGGCCTCGCTGTCCTTGATGCGGTTAATGGCGGTGGCAAGGCCGTCACCAAGGGCGGTGCCGTCCTTGACCATGCCGCTCTTGATGGCATAGAGCTGCTTGTGCAGCACATGATGGTCGATGGTGAGGGGCACCTGGGTGAATGCTTCGCCCGAGAAGACCACTAGGCCCATGCGGTCGTTCTTGCGGCCGTCGATAAAGTCGGATGCCACCTTTTTGGCGGCCTCTAGACGGTTGGGCTTGAAGTCTTCGGCCAGCATGCTGCCGCTGACATCCATGGCCATGACTATGTCGATGCCTTCCACCTTCATCTCCTGACGGCTGAGCTTACTTTGGGGGCGCGCCAGTGCCACAATGATGGCACTCACCGCCACCATGCGGAGGACGAAGAGCAGCGGGTAGGCACGCTGCCGGAAGGTTTTGCGGACACCTTTGAAAAGAGTGATATTAGAAAACTGTAGCGCTGGTTTCTGCTTGCGGTAACGCAGGACATACCACAGCACCATGAGTGGTACGACGAGCAGAAGCAGTAGCAGATAGGGATGTGCGAATGTGAGCTTCATGAGTGGTGGCAATTAAGGGTTTGACTGGGTATTGGGAGCGTTGTCTTCTGCCGTCTCACGCTTAGGGGCGGTGGCGCGGACGAAGGCCGTGGCCTGTGACATGGAGAGGTCGTGCTGGTGAGGCAGGGGCTGCGACTTGGCAAACTTCACCATGTCGGCGGTCTGGAGAATCTGCTGCAGCATGGCAGCAGCCTCGTCGCTGTAGGCACTACAGGCGCGGAAGGCCTCGAGGGTTTGGTCGGAGGTCATCTCGGTCGACTGGATGCTGTAGGTCTCCTCCAGATAGTTGCGCAGAATGTCGGTGAGACGTGTATGGTACTCCTTCACTGCACCCTGCTGCCACAGCTGCTGCTGGCGCAGCTCCTCAAGGGCGTTGAGGGCACGGGTGTCTGAAGGCAGAGGAGGTGCCTGCGGTATGGCGATGAGCGGCTTGTGTTTGCGCATGCGGATTATCACGTATACGATGGCGGCAATCAGGGCGAGGATGCCGAGCACGATGCCCACCACCTTAGCCACCTCGCCGAAGGTGTAGGGCTGGCGGAGGATGTTGGCGATGTCCTTGATATTGGTGTTGGTGGTGTCCACATTAGGGACATCCTTAACGGTGAGCAGCACCGAGTCGCGCCCCACATGCAGCCAGTGTTCACCTTCTTCGAAAGAGGTGAGTGCGGTGCAGAAGGTGCCGCCCACGGTGTCTGTCCACTGGCGCAGTGCCACGATGTCGTTGGCCGAGAGCTCCTCGAGAGAGGGGTAGAAAGGGGCAGGGCTGATGTAGAGCACCGTTTGGTCGCCCAGCATGATGGTGGTGCTGTCCAAACGGAACTGATACTGCGGAATCGCACCCCCCAGTATTGAGTCCTGCGCGGCAGCCTGCACTGCCACACCTATTGTCAAAAGTATGCAAAAAAATATGTTCTTCATAAATGCTTGAATCTTAACTGGAGTAGGAAGTAAGATGTAAAAAAGAGGACGCGTCGGCCACCTTCTTACTTTTTAGCTCCTACGTCTTAACTCTTTCTTAGGGGAGCCCCACGGCGTTCGAATAGTTTCTTCAATTCTTTCACATAATCTTCGCCTGTGTAAAGGACCGTCTGGTCGATGCCGTATTTCTTCAATGTCGCCTCCACCTTGTTGACATGGGAGGAGTAGCGGTAGGCAAACTCGTTGCGGATGGCGCGATCGGCGGTGTCAATCCATATCGTCTCGCCAGTTTCTGGGTCATAGAACTTGGCGAGGCCGAGGTCGGGCAGATGCGCTTCCTTCTCATCGGCGATGCGTATGGCCACCACATCATGTTTGCCCGAAGCGATTTTCAAGGCATCGGTGTAGTCGTCGTCATAGAAGTCGCTGAGCAGAAATGCCGTGCAACGTTTCTTAATCACATTGGAGAAATAGCGGAGTGCCTCGGAGAGGTCGGTGCCGCCCGACTGTGGACGGAAGGTGATGAGTTCGCGGATGATGCGGAGGATATGGCTGCTGCCCTTCTTAGGAGGTATGAACTTCTCGATGCGGTCGCTGAAAAGAATCACACCCACCTTGTCGTTGTTCTGAATGGCACTGAAAGCGATGGTGGCGGCCACCTCGGCCACCAGTTCCTCCTTGAACTGGTGATGGGTGCCGAAACGGTTGGAGCCGCTCACGTCGACCAGCAGCATTACCGTCAGCTCGCGTTCTTCTTCGAACACCTTCACATACGGGTGGTTGAGCCTTGCCGTCACATTCCAGTCAATGCTGCGGACATCGTCGCCATACTGGTACTCACGCACCTCGCTGAAAGCCATGCCGCGGCCCTTGAAGGCACTGTGGTACTCGCCCGAAAACAGCTGCCTCGACAACCCGCGCGCCTTGATTTCAATCTTGCGGACTTTTTTTATTATGTCGCTATACTGTTCTTCCACTTCATTATAATTAAAAAACTTCTCAATTCACAAAATAGTCTTGACCGTGTTTTTAAAAGTAAAAGGTAAAACCAAAAAGGTAGGCCGACACGCCCCATCACATGTATTTAGTTTTTACTTTTTATTATCGGTCATTCTCAAGGCACGTCCACTCTATTGAGCACTTCGCCCACCACCTCTTCACTGGTGACGTTCTCGGCCTCGGCCTCGTAGGTGAGACCCACGCGGTGGCGCAGCACGTCCATGGCAATGGCGCGCACATCTTCGGGGATGACATAACCCCTGCGACGCATGAAGGCGTAAGCCTTAGATGCCAACGCCAGGTTGATGCTGCCACGCGGCGACGCGCCATAGCTGATAAGCCCCTTCAGCTTGCTCAGCTGGTACTGTTCCGGGTATCGGGTGGCGAAGACGATGTCGGTGATATAGTTCTCTATCTTCTCGTCCATGTACACCTCGCGGACAATATCGCGAGCCCTGATGATGTCGGCAGGCTTCAGTATAGGCTGCTGTTTGGTGAATTCGCCCATGATATGTTGGTGCAGAATCTGACGTTCTTCTGCCTTCTGGGGGTAGCTGATAACCACCTTCAGCATAAAGCGGTCTACCTGAGCCTCAGGCAAGGGGTAGGTCCCTTCCTGTTCGATGGGGTTCTGCGTGGCCATCACGAGGAACGGCTCCTCCAGCTTGTAGGTATTCTCCCCGATAGTCACCTGGCGTTCCTGCATAGCCTCCAGCAATGCGCTCTGCACCTTGGCAGGGGCGCGGTTGATCTCATCAGCGAGGATAAAATGAGAGAAGATGGGACCCTTCTTCACATTGAAAGACTCGCTCTTCTGACTATAAATCATGGTTCCCAACAGGTCGGCAGGCAATAGGTCGGGGGTGAATTGGATGCGGCTGAACTTGGCATCAATAGCGTTGGCAAGTGAAGTGATTGTCAAAGTTTTGGCTAGACCAGGGACACCCTCCAGCAAGACATGTCCATTACTGAGCAGACCTATCATCAGACTTTCTATCATGTGTTTTTGTCCGACGATGTTTTTGCGCAGCTCCATGGTAAGGGCATCGACAAAGGCACTCTCTCTTGAAATTCGATCGTTCAGTTCTTGAATGTTGACAGATTCTTCCATTATACTATTATTGTTGATTTGTTGATTCGTTGACAACTAAAACTTATCGTTTAAAATAATACCATCGCGGCATTGATTTAACCATTAAAAAATCATTCTGTTTTTTAAAACTCGTCTTCGTATAACGCAAAGCATTTTTTTTTATTGCCAAATTATACTTTTTTTTGAGTTTATCAGATAATGGTTTAATAACTAGCAGCCTATACACTATTGTTCCAATAGTGGTATTCAATTTTGAAAGCGTTGACTTCACGGCTTCCGCTATGCCCAGCCATCGAGAGTCCACAGGACTTTCTTCAGCTCGTCACGCTGAGATATATTAGCTTGATAATCCCACCCTTGTGGTGTGGGGATATTGAGAGGCTGCCTCTTCAAGGCAATTATATGGAAGTTCTCTTTAGTTATTTACACCTTTGCCAATCTTCGTAATAAGCATGTGGTGAGTTCTATTTATTTGTTTTCATTGTCATGTCTCTACAAGACGCAGTTTTGTTAGGCTCTGACTATCACCGCACTGCGCAATGTGCGATGTTGCTCCCATTCGGTCGCGACACCGCACATTGCTTGTACGGTGTTATTAATGGTCACACCTTTACGAGGTGATTTATAGAAGTCCCCTTAAAATTCAGCCTCTTTGAGGCCGTTGAAAAATCAGTCACTTATTGCATAAGAGCACATTTTTTCATTGACATATATCACTAATTGGTAACACAATAATGTTTAATATCAATTTCTTGCGACAGGTGTCAAGCACACATATTTACAGTTCGGGAATGCTAGTATACGAAAACTTTTTGTTTTTCACACAAAGACATGAAAAAACGCCCTAATACAAGGGACCCTGGTTTGGTATGGGTTCGGATTTTTGACAGTCATGGGGTACTCTGTCGGACTTTTTTTATTTTTTTTTGGCAGAAAAGCTGTACAGAACAAAAAAAAATTGTATCTTTGCTAATTAAAATGCATATAAGAAAATTGAATATCTAATTAAATATTAACTTCTTATGAAAAGTAGAAAAGTACTTCTCGGCTTGATTGTGGGCTTTTGTGTGTGCCTGGCGGGCACTGCTGCGGCCCAAAAGGCAAATTATGAAAGCAACAAACTTGTAGAAATCGGCCCCGACAATATCGGCGGACGTGTTACTTCATTGGTCGTGGCTGGCCACCCGGACGAAAATTCCGTCCTACTCTATGCTGGGGCAGCCACTGGCGGTCTTTATAGCCGCTTGGTTTCCACTCTGGACACCGTATGGCAGTACGTCCCCTGCTTCATCAACGGAGAGGAGTTGACACTGCCCATTAGCAAGCTCATTAAGCTGGACGACAACACTCTGCTCGTCGCCACCGGTGAGGGCTTCTACAACAAAGGCAACAAACTGAATAAGATGGCAGCCCTGGGTCGTGGCATCTTCCTTTTCGACATGAACACCCAGAACTTTACCCTTGTCAACAACACGAACCCCGGCACCGACCTGGAGGCCGACTTCGCAAGTGTGAATGACATTGACATGATGGTGTCGCAGGGGGTCACCTACCTCTTCGTTGCCACCCAGACAGGCCTTTTCCGTTGGACTCTCAACCAGCCTTCAGACATGAACAACGCCCCCATCCGCATTTTCGAGGGTGCTGTCCGTGACGTGGCTGTGTCGCAGAACTTCAACAGGGCTTTTTTCTCCAGCAAGGGCAACCTTTATAAGATTAGCGATGTCATCGCCAACTCGCCCGTTGTGAACATCACGGGGAGCTGCGACGCGTTTGGCTCCAACGCCAGCAACATCGACCTGGCTCTTGCTCCGTCTGATGAGAGCTACCTCTACGCAATGGTCTCCGACCAGAACGGCATGATGACCGGACTGTACCTCACCCGCAACACCAACAACTGGCGACTCCTTTCGAGCTCCACCGTCACCCCGTTCAGCAGCGTTGCTACCGCAAAGACTTGCGGTACCGTATGCGTAAGCCCCCTCGACCCCACCAAGGTGTTTTTGGGCGGTGCGAACGTATGGGTTGGAAAGGGTTATGTGGAAGGCTCTCCCTACCAGTGGACCAGCACTTCGTATAATGAGATGCAGCTCAACTACGGCGACTATATGTCCACCGTCTATTCCAACGCAGCATTCGTTCATTCCGGCATTCACGAGATTGTGGCCGACACCCGTTGGTATGGTGAGTCCGAAGGGATGTACGAGGGCTATTACATCGTCACCGACGGCGGCGTTTACTACACACCCACGGCTTCTCACTCTTTTTATGAGAACTACAATCGCGGACTGAACAGCGTCCAGATTAACTCACTGGCCGTCTGCCCTGACGGTTCCATCATCAGCGGTGCTAACAGCAACGCCTGCCCCTTCATCGAAGCCCGTGTGGCACACAACGGAGGGGACGCTTCCACCACTTGGTACGACCGCGAAGGTTCGCTCACCAACCACATGGCCAACGTCATTTGGAAAGGCAACGGCGGCCTGGTGGCAGCTTCGCGCTTCACCCAATATTCACCACTCTCGCGCCGCACCATCTTCGTTTCTTCCTCCAACGGAGCTATTGGCCGCGCATATAGCGACTTCTCCAATTACACCAATACCCAGACTTGGACTTCGGACCAGTCGTTCATGTCCGACCTGGTGGCTGGCGGCCCCTCAATCGGACAGATATACTTGTGGGAGACCGAAAACAACACCTTCACCAACGACAGCATCACCTTCCTTATCGACACCCTGAGTTTCGTGAAACGTGACGGTGTTATCGATACGCTGCACTCCTCCAGAGACATGATTCACGCCGGCGACTCTATGTTGGTGCTTGACCCCTCGCATGCTTCTTATCCTTTCTGGCATGTGTTTGACCACAGCTTCATCATCCGTGACGAGATGGTGCAGACAGTCCATCTCCCCTACTTGAGCCGTCTTCTCGCCGTGACCACTGAGGCCAACATGCCACAGAACACCAATGTGTCATACTGCTGGTTCCCCACCGACTTCCGCAAGGTTTTTGACGGTGACAACGACACCCGCTTCTGGAGCCACATCTACGGCATCAATGGTTCAAGCCATCCCCACTCTTTTGTTCGCTACACTGCCCTGTCGAAGGATGGCGACTGCGCCTTTGTGGTTGTTGAGGACGACAGCCGCGGAGAGTCGTTTCTCGCCCGCGTACACGGATTGAACAGCGCCGACTACAGGGCTGCCGTCCATACCATCCGTGGACAGGTGGACTACAACGTTTCCAACCGCGTAACCGTCACCGACACCATGATGGTCACGAACGACAGCTATTTCTTTGGCCGCCGTATTTCGTCCATCAGCGTTGATCCCCGCGAGGGCAAGGACGCTATAGTCCTCACCTTTGACGGCTTTGGCAACGATGCCCCCAATGTGGTGTACATCGACAATGCCAGCAAACCCAACTATACAATACACTACATCCCACTGCCCACCACCATGCCTGCCTATAGTGCCATGATTGAATACACCACAGGTGAGATTTATGTGGGTACGGAAGACGGTGTTTTCCGTTCTTCCAACATCACTACCCCCAACTGGCAGCCCTATGGTGCCTTCAAGGGCGTACCTGTTACCTCTATGTATCAGGTCACTTGCAACTTGCCGCGAATTAAATTCATCGGCCACGATGGCGTTACCGAGGTTCCTTACATCTTCCCCCGCACCAAGTATGCCTATGCCATGTATTTCGGCACCTACGGACGCGGTATTTTCATGGACAGCACCCATGTGGTGGATCACACCAACGAGATCGTCTATCCCGAAGACTATGAGGGGACCCTTGACATTCCCGCCGTTGCTTCTACCGGTAACAACTCTGTCCGTTTCTACCCCAACCCTGCCGTCAGCAATGCCACAATGGAAATTGACGTGACAAATGCCGGCAACGCTGTGGTTCGCATCTATGATATTAACGGTAAGGCCGTCTATAGCGAGAATCTGGGTCATCTGGGCGAAGGTGTATACACCCGCAACATCAATTGCCAGAACCTTCCCAAGGGCATGTACCTGGTCAACGTGATCATCGGTGGACAGCGCGCTACTTCTAAACTTGTCGTAAGATAGTAATATTTGATTTTACAATCGAAATAATCCGATAACAAATAGAGGTACGGGGCAGCATAACTCAGTACCTCTATTTTTATGAAGTTAACTAATAAAACGAATCTATATAATAATGAATAGTAATCTTGTTCAAGAGCTTCGCTGGAGGGGCATGATTCACGATATGATGCCCGGCACGGAAGAACAGCTCTCAAAGGAAATGACCACCGCATACGTAGGCATCGACCCCACCGCCGACTCACTACATATCGGACATCTGGTCAGCATCATGCTTCTCAAACACCTACAGATGGCTGGCCACAAACCCCTGGCTCTCGTGGGTGGGGCTACGGGCATGATTGGCGACCCTTCGTTCAAGGCAGCCGAACGCAAGCTGCTCACTGTGGATGAGGTGCAACACAATGTCGACTGCATCCGTAAACAACTGTCCAAATTCCTTGATTTCGAAAGCAACACTAATGGAGCTGAAATCGTCAACAACTACGACTGGATGAAGGACTACCTCTTCCTCGACTTCATACGCGACGTAGGCAAGCACATCACCGTCAACTATATGATGACGAAGGACTCCGTCAAAAAACGTATGGAGACGGGCATCTCGTTCACCGAGTTCAGCTACCAGCTGCTCCAAGGCTTTGACTTCCTCACACTCTACCGCACCAAAGGGTGCAAACTACAGATGGGCGGTTCCGACCAATGGGGCAACATCACCACCGGCACCGAACTCATCCGCCGCATGGAAGGGGGTGAGGCCTTCGCCCTCACCTGCCCCCTTATCACCAAGGCCGACGGCACCAAATTTGGCAAAACCGAAGGTGGCAATGTATGGCTCGACCCCGAAAAGACGAGTCCCTACAAATTCTACCAGTTCTGGCTCAACTGCTCCGACATGGACACAGCCAAATATATCCGCATCTTTACCCTACTTTCGAAAGAGGAGATAGAAGCCCTTGAAAAGCATCATGCTGAAGCTCCCGAACGCCGTATTTTGCAGCGTGCATTGGCCAAGGACATCACCTGCCGTGTGCATTCCGAGGAAGACTACAACACTGCCGTCGCCGCTTCCGAACTCCTCTTTGGCAAAGGCACCACCGAACAGCTCAACGGACTCGACCGTGCTACGCTTCTTTCTATTTTCGAAGGCGTACCCCAGTTCACCGTCAGCCGCAGCACCATCGAATCAGGCATCAGCCTCGTCGACCTGTCTGCCCAGGTGGGCATGTTCGCATCCAAAGGAGAAATCCGTCGCGAACTGAAACAGAACTCCATTTCCGTCAACAAGGCCAAAGTGGGAGAAGACTGCCGTCTCAGCACCTCCGACATTCTCTCCTGCGGAAGCATCCTAGTCCAGAAAGGAAAGAAAAACTACTACCTGCTGAATGTGGAATAGCTACCAAGCAGGAATTGCATTTAATAATCGAGTAGGAGGAAAACGAAGTAGTTTTCTTCCTACTTTCGTTTTCTGACCTCTCACACCACCGTACAAGCGGTTCCACATACGGCGGTTCCGTGCTTTGACACCTCCGAGGGCGTGCGTCTTGTTGTCTGCGGCTACCTCATACCAAACGTCGCTCCCCGCTTATCCTTTAATTCCGTCATACTTTCTACGGGGTAGCCTCCCTACGGAGTAACTGTCTCTTAGGTACTCATAACCAGCAATTACTTATCCGCTGCACGGTTCGGACCTTCTGTCCTTGTGAGGATTCCTGCCTTTTGCTCGTACTTCGGCAAACTCGTTATCAGACATACCATGACCTCGGCTGACTTCTCATGACAAACCTTACTCCGCTATGGTACATAGAATAGTTTTATCTTCACCATGCGTCCATGGGACCTCCCCGATTAAGAACATAATCTTTCACACTTATACCTGCTTGATTTACACCACCCATTCTGAATAGCTATAGGTCTTTAACTTCTTTGGCAGCCTTACCCACAGGCAAATGCCTTCATATCAAGTTTCTGTCCGTCAAGCCAGTGCTTTGCCGCCTACTTCTTTCAGATTCCACTTCGCAACGGACACCCTTGCTCTTGGCTATATGGTTCCTGCTATTAGGGTTCACTCGGAACTTGCATCCGTTAGACAATGCTCATGCTGAGTATACACAAAGAAGGGAGGCTCACATGAGCCTCCCTTCTTTTGTTAAACAATATCAACTCTACTGCTCGTCAATAATTTCTATAATTTTGGAATTAGTCTCAAAGGAGATAATCTTGGGGTCGACTTCCTTCTTGCAGAAAAGGCAGCACTTCACACGGGCTATGCGGCACTGATAGGTCATCTTGTTCTTGAGGTTGCGAATGTAGAGGTCTGTAATTTTGTGTTTGGGAAACATGGAGGCAACCGTGTCCATGATGGCATGGGGGTAGTATTTTTCATCGATGAAGTAACGGATTTCCGTACCCTTAGGCATGAAACGGATGGCCTGACGCTCACCATCGGAGTTGATAAATGTTGCCATATAGGCTGAACTGTCAAGAGCCATAGACCATGTAACATTTTTCACATTGCTGACCTGAGACTGGAAATCTTTAATATAGCGCACAGGCACTTCACTTTCCTTTACACTCTTATCCTTTTGAGCGAATGCCATGGTATGACACATGGCAATTAATACGGCAAAAATGATTATCTTTTTCATATTGAAGTTATTAATTATTTATTATGCTCTTCATTTGAACTTACAAAAATACGAATTATTTGTTACATGGGCAAATTATTTTGGATATTATTTTCCAGTATTCTTCTAGATGACGTGAATAGTTGAAACTTACAGCATATTGCTGCTCTTCAAGTGAGCGCACGATGTCGGTTTGAGACATGCTCGTTCGGACTGCCTGTGCCATCGCTTCTGGTTCGAAGGATGGGAAGTAAAAGGCATGGCTGCCTCCTATTTCGGGCAGACTGGTCATCCGAGAGCAGATGACAGGCTTGCCCCATTGCATGGCTTCAATGACTGGGAGTCCGAAGCCTTCGTAGAGCGACGGCATGACCAAGGCTGCGCAATGGGCATAGAGCCAACGGCGCTGGGTGTCGTCCACTGTGCCTAGCATCCGCACATTGGCATGTTGAGGCAGCTGCTCACGGAGGTGTCGGGCGTAAGCACCCCTGTCATCCCCAGCAATGACCAGCTGATAGTCTGGCATGAGGTCCATCATGGGCAGCAGCACGTGGTTGTTTTTCTTCGGCTTGACGACCCCGATATTCAGCAGGAACGGCTTAGTGGCATCCACAGTGGAGGGCCTTTGTTGGGGTCCCTCACGCATATCCTCTACCCCATTGTATATTACATGTGTTTCCTTCCCTTTGAAGTCGATATGTCGCCGGGTGTCTTCCTCAACGAAATGCGAAATGAATAGGAGGCAGTCCGCCCGGTCGCATTCTTCCTGCAGACGACGCCTGTAACGCTCCCTTTTCCTGCCTTGCTTCTCATATATGAAGTTCACGTCATGTATGGTGACCAAACGGAAAGTGTCGTATGCCATGGGGCGAAAGGACGACAGCTGGTGGATGGACTGCCAGATGTCGTACCGCGGCATCAGCCACGGCATGAACCTATAGCAGTCTTTAGCCTCTAGATAACGCACCCTCTGCCCAAATGCACCCATAAAGGCTTTGGGTACCAGCAGGGTGACCTCCGCCGGCAGTTCGTCGGCATGTTGGGCATACCAGCGACCATAATTCAAGGCTATCTGCCCCAACCCACAGTATGGGTGGCGCAGGATGCTCAGGTCTATCAGAAGGCGTTTCATAAGAGTTACAGTTGAGGGTTGGAACCTTCTCCCAGTTGAACTTTAGCTTTTCGTCATTTGCATCAGGTGTTCCATCACCCGGCGACCGTCGTGTATTACCTGCATGCTCCAATAGAGTTTGAGGGTTATCTGTTCTTCTTCGTCCAACTGCCAGGCGATACGGTTGTCAGCCCGCATTTTCTCAGTGAGGTAAAATAGCGAGAGGGCAGCGCACACCGAAATGTTGAAACTTTCGGTGAAACCGTACATGGGCACTTTGACATAACCATCGGCCAAGTCTATCGCTTCTTGAGTGAGGCCTGTAAGTTCGGTGCCGAAGACGAGGGCCGTCGGCTGTGAGATGTCCATATCAGTAATCATCACGTCGTTTTCATGAGGCAGCGTGGCAACAATGCGGTAACCTTTAGACCGCAGATAGTCGTAGGTCTGACGGATGTCGGAGTGCTTATAGTAGTCCACCCACTTGTCCGACCCCATCGAGACATCCGAATTGGGGGCATAGCGGTTGTGGTTTTCCACCACATGCACATCCTGCACGCCGAAGCAGTCACAGCTGCGCAGCACTGCGCTTGCATTGTGCGACTGAAAAATATCTTCAAGCACCACACATATATGGCGGGTGCGGTTCTTCACCAGGCGGTCAAATAGTTGCCGCTTGTTCTCGCTGAAAAACTCCGCTGCCGACTCATAAAGGCGCTGCTTCTCAGCCAATGTGTATTCGTCAAACAGGTGACGATTGCTATCGTTTATCTCAGGCATCTATAATAAAAGTATATAATACGATATAATCCAGCATATAAAAAGTTTAAAAGATTCTTTTCGCTCGAAAGTTTAACAGTTAGAAAGGCAAGGGCCTAACGACTTCGCACTTTTAAAACATTGGCTCTTATGCAATAAAGGGAACAACCCCTCTATTCCGCAGTGTGGGGTAGGTAAAATGCCTCCTTCTCAACGTCTCGGAGTGAAGAAAGACCTGTGGGCTTGCGATAGCTGAGCATCGCGAAAGCGGAGAAATCAACACTCTCAATCCAATAAGGAAAAAATCAGTCATACTTTACACTAAAACGAAAACATTAAAACTTTTAAACATAGAAACATATTAACACTCTGCATTTCTTCTATTCAACGGTACTCTCGGCTTTCGGCTCACACATTAACGACTTTATTCGACATCTCTTTCAATGTGGCATATTTCATAAAGGTGTAGTGGGCATTCATGCGGCATACCACATAGCCAGTGACTCCGTCCAGCAGGCCACCACGAAGAAAATAGTCCCGAACGAAAGACCATGCCGGTTTCAGCATTAGGGCTGCCGCACCCACCCTGTGACCTTGCGCGTAGGCTTCCTGGGCCGCCAGCTGGTAGTATTTCGGTTGCCGCTCGGAGAGTTCCGACAAGGAGTAATAGGAGTAATGCAACAAATCGCCCTTGAGTCTGAACGTACGCACAGGCGACGCAAAGCGCAGCTGTTCATGAACGCTGCCCTCCCATTGTGCTTTCCCGCGTTGCCACATACGCACTCGCGCATCGGGATACCAGCCGCAATGACGCACCCAATGGCCACAAAAGTTGGTCAGCCGCGCCACTTCATACGCCGTCCCGCCATCCATGTCTGCCTGTTTCAATGCCACAAGGCTGCTGCGCAGCTCGTCCGAGAGGGCCTCGTCGGCATCCAGACTCAACAGCCAGTCGCCGGTGGCAAGTCTGTTGGCATAGTTTTTCTGCTGTGCATAGCCTTCCCACTCGTGGGTGATTGGCCTAACACCGCATCGTTGGCAAACATCCGCCGTGCCATCAGTCGACCCGGAGTCCACCACCACAATCTCATCCGCCACTCCCTGTAAAGATTTGAGGCATCGCTCGATATTGCGTTCCTCGTTGTGTGTGATAATGACTGCCGACAATGTTATCATTTTTTTTGATTTAGAATTTGCAAAGATACGTTTTTTTTTTGTACTTTTGCAAAAAATTTTTGACGACCACGTTAACCGTTAAGTATTCAACTTTAAACGTCATACAATGATAATAGGCTTCGATGCTAAAAGAGCGTTTCAAAACTATACAGGCCTGGGTAATTACAGCCGAATGCTCATTTGCGGCCTGGCACAACAGCACAACCGGGTGCGCTCGTTCCTTTACTCTCCGGTGATGAATGGCGAATACAAAAGCTATTTCTCTAGCTTTGCCAACATCTCCACCCGCCAGCCATCAGGCATTGACCGCTACTTCCCCAACCTGTGGCGCAGCTATGGTGTCTCGATGCATCTGAAAAGCGACAAGGTGGACATCTTCCACGGCCTCAGCCACGAACTGCCCCACGGCATACCCCATTCCATCAAGAAGGTGGTCACAATGCACGACCTCATCGTATGGCGCTATCCACAATACTACAAGGCTTTCGACCGCATCGCCCACCGCATCAAACAACGCCATGCCTGCCGCATCGCCGACGTGGTCATCGCCATCAGCGAGCAGACCAAGAGCGACCTGGTCAATTACCTCAAGGTGCCAGAATCCAAGATTAAAGTCATTTACCAGTCCTGCGACGACATCTTTTGGCAGCCTGTCACCGAGGAGGTCAAGACCGAAGTGCGCTCCACCTACGAACTTCCTGAGAGATACATCGTCTGTGTAGGCTCTATCGAAGACCGCAAAAACCAGGTTGCCGCCGTGCAGGCCTTGACCGAACTGCCCGACGACATTCACCTCGTTATCGTCGGCCATCCTCATGGCGGATACATCCACCAGCTGAATTCCGAAATCAAGCGCAAACGCATTTCGAGCCGCGTCCACATCATCTCCGATGCCGACTTCAGCGACTTCCCCGCCCTCTATGCCAACGCTATAGCCAGCGTCTATGTCTCACAGTTCGAAGGTTTCGGCATCCCCATACTCGAATCCATGTGTTGTGACACTCCGGTGGTCACTTCCAACACCGCGTCCATGCCCGAAGCTGGCGGCGATGCAGCCCTCTACGCCTCGCCCGACAACCCACACGAGATAGCACAGCAGCTGCAACGCATCATCGACTCGCCCCAATTGCGCTGCGAACTCATCGAAAAAGGACGTCTGCAGCGCAAGAACTTCGAACCCAAGAAAATCATCGCCGATTTCTACAGCCTCTACTCCACCCTCAGCCCCGAGAAGGAGGACTGATTTTTTTGAATGCGTTAACGTGTTAATACGTTAATGTGTTAAGCTTTCTACTGTGTTAGCACATTCATTTCCTATGGCGCAACCGCTTCAAGGCCGAGCCTATCAGGTCGCGCTCGCAATAGCACACCACCGCCACATATACCAGCAGCAGCAGGGTGTTGAGCAGCAGTTGCCACACGAGGGTCTCCGGCCGCAGCCAGACGCTCAGACCATACAGCCCTAATGCCAAAGCAAAGTAGCCTAGGATGGGCAGGACCTTATAGGGCACAGGGCTTTTCTTCTGCCCCACGAAATAGGAGAGCAGCATGCAGACCCCATAGCCCGCGAAACCGCCCCAAGCGCAAGCCATATAGCCGTATTGCGGCACAAAAATGATGTTGATGGCCAGCAGCACCACACACCCTATGGCCGAGAACACCGCTCCCCACCATGTCTGCTCTATCAGCTTATACCAGAACGACAGGTTGAAATAGATGCTCATAAATATCTCCGCCATCATCACGATGGGCACCACGCGCAGCCCCTCCCAATAACTGGGTGCAATAAAATACTTGAAGATGTCAAGATAAGCCATCACTGCCAAGAAGGCCAGCAGGGCAAATATGACAAAATACTTCATCACCAACGCCTGCGTCTCTTTGCTGTCGCGGTCCTTGCCACCACCGAACACAAATGGCTCGTAGGCATAGCGGAACGCCTGCGTAATCAAAGCCATAATCATGGCTATCTTCACACACGAACCATATATACCCAACTGCACCTTGCCTTCTTGGCCTGGCACCAAGTGGTTGAAACAAATCTTGTCAGCCACCTGGTTCAATATACCCGCAATACCGAACAGCAGCAACGGCCATGTGTAGTGCAACATCTCCTTCAACACCTTCCAGTCCACCCCACTACGCAGCTTGCGCAATTCAGGCAAGAACCCTAGTGTTATGCCCGCCGTGCAGATGAGGTTCACCACAAAAATATAACCCACCTGGTAGTCGGGATTATACCACCCCATAAGCTGTGGGTGCGACTCATAAAGGCCCGGTGCCACGAGGAATACGAAGAGGTTCAGCCCTATATTGCAGAAGATGTTCAGAAGCTTCAGAAAGGCAAACTTGATAGCCCTACCCTGAAAGCGCAACAGCGCAAACAGTATCGCCTGAAAAGCATCAATCGCCACCACACACCCCATCATGGTCAGAAACTCGGGATGCGCGTCGTAGCCGAGCCCGTGAGCTATGGGCTTGATAAAGCAGAAGAGCAACAGCAGAAACAATGCCGACACGCTGCCCACCGCCGACAGGGCTGTAGAGAAGACCGTGTCCGACCGCTCGCGATACTTGTTGGCAAAATAAAAGAAGGTGGTCTCCATGCCAAAGGTGAGGATAACCAACATCAGAGCCGTATAGGCATATATCTCGGTGACAATGCCATAGCCACCCGAAGTGGCAGCAATCTTATAGGTATACAGCGGGACGAGCAGGTAGTTCAAAAAACGGCCCACAATACTGCTCACACCGTAAATCATCGTATCTGAGAACAGTTTCTTTAACGAGTTCATGTCTAAAGAATTAACAATTAATCATTAGTCTGATACACCAGCCTCACCCTCAACCTTGGCAATCTTTCGCCCTCACTTCTCATTACCAATAACGCTCCCCACAATAAAAAATTGCACACTGCCCAACAATTCATATCAAAAAACATATAAATCTTCTTAATTATCAAACCTCACACATCATATCTCAATTCTTTTTAGTACTTTTGCAATTTAAAATTGAGTTTATGACACGTTGGCACCCATTCTTCTTGCTCGTCGGCCTGCTGCTTGCCTCGGCCTGTGGCCGCAGTGTGGTGGTTGAGGAGTATGCCATCATCCCTGAGCCCGTCTACATGGTGCAGAAAGGACGCACCTTCACCCTCTCCTCCAGCACCAAATTCTGTTTCGAAAAACTCGGACAGAACACCCCAACTGCCAAATACATAGCCAACTCTCTGCGCCAGATGCACGTCCGGCCCGCCTTCATCGGCAAACCCGACCGCGACTGCATCACCTTCTCGGTCAACGACACCCTCAACCCCGCCATCGGCGACGAAGGCTACCTCCTCCAGGTGCTGCCCAACGGCATCTTCATCAGTGCCAACACCGAGGCTGGACTGTTCTACGCCTACCAAACTTTCGTCCAGATGCTCCCCGACGACATACAGAAAAGGTCCTACCGCCGCATCGTGATGCCCGAATGCACCATCCTCGACTACCCCCGCTTCGAATGGCGCGGAAGCCATCTGGACGTTTGCCGCCACTTCTTCACCGTCAAGCAAATCAAGAAACACCTCGACCTCATGGCCGCCTACAAGCTCAACCGCTTCCACTGGCACCTGACCGACGACCAGGGCTGGCGGCTGGAAATAGAGCACTACCCCCAGCTGAACGACATCGGCTCCTGGCGTGTGGACCGCACCCGCAGCCCCTGGGGCAGCGAAGAACCCGCCCGTGTGGGTGAGGAACCCACCTACGGCGGCTACTACACCCGCAAAGATGTGGCCGAAATAATTGAATATGCCGCACAACGCAACATACAGGTCATCCCCGAAATAGAACTGCCGGCCCACTGCTCACCAGTCCTTGCCGCCTACCCCCAGTTCGCTTGCGACGACCACCCCTACTCGGTGGCATTGGGCCCCTATTGGCCACTCAAAGCCGTCCTTTGCCTCGGCAACGACGAGGCCATGCAGTTCGTGTACAACATCCTCGATGAAGTGTGCTCCCTCTTTCCTGCCGACTACATCCACATCGGGGGTGACGTGCCCTATAAGGAAAACTGGGAACACTGTCCTCGATGCCTCAACCGCATCCGCCAACTGGGTCTCGGCAATGAAGAAGAGCTGCACCACTGGTTCATCACTACCGTGGAAGAGCACCTGGCCCGCAAAGGTCGCCATCTCATCGGCTGGGACGAGGTGGCAGAATGCCCCAACCTGAGCACCAATGCCGTCATCATGGCATGGCACGGCGACAGCAACGCCTTCGCAGCAGCCTTGCGCGGAAACTCCGTCATCGCCGCCGACCCTGACCACTGCAGCCTCGACTACTATCAGGCCGACTCCAGCCACCAGCCTCCTGCGTTCCCTCTGTACCTCACCCTCTACAAAGCCTATCAATACGACCCCGTGCCGCCACACCTTACCGAAAACGCACAGTCATACATCCGCGGAGCCGAATGTCTCCTCTGGACCGACTACCTCGCCACCTATGCCGACGCACAGCACCAGCTGCTGCCGCGCCTCTGCGCTTTGGCCGAATGCTTCTGGAGCCCCGTCGAAAACAAAGACTGGCCACGGTTCCAACGCAAGATAGAGCACCACAAGACACGCCTTCGCACCAACGGCTACGAATGCTGCTCCGGCTCCTTCAAACCCACCGTCACCAAGACCGCCGAAGCGGGTGGACTGCTGGTCACCATCACCACCGAAGTCCTTGGCTCCTACGTCTACTACACCACCGACGGCAGCGACCCCACCCCCGAGTCGCCGCTATACGTGCATCCCCTCCACCTGCCCCACGGCACCCTCCTGCGCACCCTCACCCTGTATAAAGGCAAGGCACAAGAGGGAATATATGAATTCAAACTATAACGGGTTAGGGGTTAGTGTTCAGAAGTAAGAATTATGAAGTTTTGGGCGGCAGCATACCTTTAAATTGAGAATTGAGAATTTTCGACTAACGCAATAACGCATTAACACACTCAAGAACACTACCACCAATGAAAAAGTCCCTTGTCTATTTTCTTCTGGCCCTCGCCGCCATCGTATGGGGGGTGAGCTTCATTATCACCAAGGAACTCTTCACCACCGAAGAGCATATCACCGTATTCATCATCCTCACCTTCCGACTACTGCTGGCAACAGTGGTCACCATTCCCGCGCTGTTGCTGTTCCACAAACTGGAGCCCATCAAGAAGGGCGACCTCAAGTGGTTCCTGCTGCTGGCGTTGTTCGAGCCGTTTATCTACAGCATCTGCGAGACCAGCGGGGTGCAGCTGGTGAGCGGCAGCATGGCATCCATCGTAGTGGCCACTATACCGCTGTTTGTGCCGTTTGGCATGGCGATAGCTTTTAAGGAGAAAATAAAGGTCATGACACTCATCGGCATCGTGCTGTCGCTCATAGGGCTGTCGGTGATGCTGCTGCCTGGCGGCAAAGAGAATATGGACGCCAACCCTGTGGGGCTGGCATGGCTGGCAGGTGCGGTGCTGATTGCCGTATTCTTCACCATCGTGTTGGTGAAATTGGTGGGCCGCTACAAGCCCTTCACCATCACTGCCTATCAGAACATGTTCGGCTGCCTCTATTTCATCCCCTTCATGCTGGCCTTCGACGGCGCAAGCCTGCCGCTGCTCTCCTATTCGGGCAAGATGATTGTGATGCTGCTGGTGCTGGGCATCTTCTGCAGCACGCTGGCGTATGTGTTCTACAACATCGGCATCGCACAGCTGGGGGCCACCCCCGCCTGCATCTTCACCAATGCCATCCCCGTCTTCTCGCTGATTGCAGCCCTGCTTATAGGGCAAGAGCAGTGGTCGTGGAGCAAGCCCATAGGCATAGCCATAGTCATCGTGGGCGTGGTGCTGGCACAATTTAAAGGTAAAAACTAAAACTGGCACCGCCCTTCTATTTTTTAATTTCTACCTTTACCCAAAAGCCTTGCAGATAGCCTGTGTGGCGAATGCCGAGCAACGGCGACAAGGCGGGTGAAGGAAAGGTTCTGTGAACCTTTCTGGTTGAAAACGACAAACGGCATACTTGTGAGAATGTGCCTTCTTGAACACAAATGAAACGAAGACAATCTGGATCTCCGGCGACTGCCGAAAATAACCGCCGCCGATGTCGCCCGCACTGACAAATATCTGAGGGCATGGCGTTACCTGCGTGGCGGCTGACGATGCTGGTGGCGGCCCACCTTCTTTATCCGTTGCTGAACCGTGCGCGGTATTCGGTTGGCGTGATGTTGGTTTCTTTCTTGAAAAAACGAATAAGGCTGGTGTCTTCGCCTAGGTTTACCATCTCCGCAATTTGATTTAACGTGTAGTTGTTTCCCTTGTCACCTAGATACATCTTGATGTATGCGATAGTCTTGTTGTTGACCCACTGCATGACAGTGAGGTTGGTCTGTTTCTTAATGGTGGTCTGCAAGTGGTTTTCGGATACGTTAAGACGCTGGGCGTAATAAGCCACGTGGCGGTTTGGGGCACCTAATTCAGTCAAAATTTGAAGGAAATTGTTTGTGAGCACCTCTGCCGAATTCATCATTATGGTCTCTCCGTTGCCGTCCTGCGCAACCTTGATTTTCTTGATAAAGTAGAGCAGCGAAACAACCAAATGCTCAATGACATTAGTTGTAGTGTTGCTGAGTTCCGCAATCTGCGCGATTAAACGGATAAAGGAGAGAACCACCTGTTGCTGTTTCTCGTCTAATGCCAAATGCACAATGTTGAAGCCGATAAGCCCAGCATACTCTGCTGAGACAAACTTGAAAGAAAGTGTCTTAGCATCGAAATCGGAAGAAATGGAGTCAATAGACATAATGTAATTCTGTGGCATCAGCACCAAGTCTCCTTTCTTGATATGGAACTGGCGGAAATTGAAAGTGTGTTTGGCTTCGCCACTGGTTACAAGCATGAGACGGTGTTCCTCCGACTGGAATGGGACATCGAACACTATATGTTTCTTCAGAGGCTCCATAGTCATGATAACGGAGAAATCTCTTTCGAAAACGCTGCTCTTTGAAGTGTCCAAAAGGAACATGCTTTGCTTGCTTTGGTTGTCAATTACTTGAACATCGGTGTTTTTCATATCCTTCACATTATGTATTAACGATTTACGCGATTGCAAAGATACAACATTTTTGGCACATATTGGCAAATAATTTGAAACATTCCATATTATTGTCAAGAAATCAATAGAATATGCAAAACAATAATCCGTTGGAGTATAGTACTTTTGCATCAGAAAACAAAAACAAGAAAGTTTTCAACAAGTAATTGGAATTCCAGTGAATTAATAACATTATTAACCTAAAAAATCATGAAATGATGAAAGAAGATACAAGTTAAGCCAGACAAAACAGACGGTATCATCCAAATAATGAATGAAAGACAAGTAAACACAATAATTAAACAATTATATCGTTAACAAATAATCGAAACGCTCTAGTATAAAGTATGACTGATTTTTTTCCAATCTTTCCCATTGTCGCGTCCCTCCGGGACGCTGAGTAGTAGGGTTTTCGTTGACCCCACACTGCGTTCCTTGTGTGGGGTTATTGAAATTCAGCATCTTCGATG
>JAFWOP010000101.1 GCA_017545365.1 Bacteroidales bacterium | reverse complement strand
TATATTATATATATAATATATAATTAAAATATATAAATAATAATACACTCAAAAATTGCCCACCGAAAATTACGGTTTTCCGCTCCCCGCCTCTTCTCCTCCTCTCTCCCCCGGAATACTAAAACGAAAATGACCTGTTGACCTCATGACCTCATGACCTCTACAGGAAAAATCTTATCCCCAAAGCACGCTTCTGCTGCGCGAACTGGAAGCGTGACAGCTTGTGCATCCGCCGAACGGAGGTGCCACTTTGGGTTCTCGAAAGGCGATTTTCAGACGCAAAGCCGCTGCGTTTTAGGGGGTTAGGATAATCTTCGAAATTGTGGATAACTTTCTGCACTTTCGCTTGGCGGTGTGGGGGGAATGGTGTATCTTTGCCGTGTCAAACAAGTGGGATTTTTCTATGAAAACTATTGAAGCCAAATGGGCTGCAGAGATGCAGCTGGCTCGTTTCGCGCAAAAGACTAACGGGCTTAGAATGACGGACATGCACCTGCGGGTGCTGAGTGTGATGGAACAGGCTGACAAGTACACGGTGCTGGGCCTGATTGACGACATGATGGACGAACTGTCGCGCAGCAGTGTGCGCGCGCTGGGGCAGAACGTCCAGAACCTGAGCAAGCGCCAGGCGATGCTGCTGCTGGGTGACCTGCGGCGCTGGCTGGTGACGAACTACTGTAACGACGTGGTGGAGAACTGCGACAGGCTGCGCGAGGCTCGGCGACGTGTGGCGCAGCTGGAGGCTGAGAACGGCGCTATGCGGGCGAGGCTGAACGACGGCTGGACGGAGCGCGTGACGTACGACGGCCTGGTGGAGCAGATTGCCGCCTGCGAGGATCCGCGTGAGCGCGACGACGCCCGCAAGCTCATCGAGCCCATGCTGAAGCGCGACATGGCGCGCAAGTTCCGCGAGGACATCCGCCTGAAAGTGCAGGAGCTGCACGGCGACAAGGCGACGACGGTGAACCACATTACGCTGAACAGCCCTGTCTTCGAGGGGCCTATGAACGAAATCAGGGGTAACGACAACGTCAACATCGGCAGCTATGGAAACTAAGAAGAAAACTAAGAGGAAATCAAGCGAGGCGCTGGGGGTGACGTTCAACGGGAGTGTGACCTTCAACGGCCCGATGTTCGACATCCACGACAACGCGCACGTGCACATAGGCGTGACGGATAAGAAGCCCTCTGCCCAGAAGCCCGCGAAGGGTACGGCGGAGGCGGCATCCAGCTTTGCCGCTGCCGTATATAATAAGGAGAAGGCTGCCGAGGTCATCGGCAGGATACGCCAGCTGATGGAGGGCAAGGCCAAGCCGCAGGACGTGGTGATGCCCGTCGCGGCAGCGCAAGTCGCGGGGGTGATACGCCGCCCCACATGGGAGGAGTTCAAGGGCGAATTCGGCGGAATCTGCGCCAAATCGACGTTCAGCCGCAACACCAACACGGCGCAACTGGTTTACCAAGGGGAGATTTTCGATGCCATGGTGGAGGAATTCCGTCAGTTCCTGACCTAAAAAAGCCTCGGAAACGGCTGTTTTTTCGGTCTTTTTCGGTCATTGTCGGTCGTTCGATAATGACCGATTTTTTTCTCATGCCGGCTCAGGGAATGCCCCTATCTTTGCATCGGATTTCAGAGCGGTGCGCACCCTGGGGAGTCCACGATAGTTTAACCCTAAATAAAAAGAATTACGATTATGAACATTCAGGCAACAGTGAAGATGATTGGCACCCTCCGCGAGGGTGTGAGTAAGACAACAGGCAACCCGTACAAGGCGCTCGACGTGCTCGTGGAGTGGGCTGACGGGGAGTTCTACCAGCGGCAGATGGCGACGCTGTCGGGCGAGCATGCCACGCAGTTCATCGCGCAGGGCATCCGCACGGGCGACGTCATCGAGGGCGATCTGCAGCTGACTACCGACAGCTGGGGCAGCCGCGTGTACAACAAGGCCGTGCTGCGCAACGCAAACAAATTCTAATCTTAACACATTCGTTTAACCTTCAAAATGTTATCGCTTTATGAAGAATGACATTCGTTTAGAGTTAGGTAATGTCCGCAAGGCATCGGTGCGTGCCACCACGGACGAGTTTGGTAACGAGGAGCTTATCGTGCGCCTCTTCAACAACACGGATCGCCACAAGCCCGCGCCGGTGTTCAGCACCACGCACGGCACGCTGCGCCGCTACAAGTCGAAGTGGATTGCCGAGTTCCAGTTTGCCCCCGGCGAGCTGCCCGAGCACATCGCCGACATGCTGGAGGAAGAGGCCAGCGACATGGCTGACTGGCTGGCGTACGACTACGAACCCCAGAACGGAAAGGAGGCAGCCTGATGGCACGGTTCGATTTCTTTCCGAACGTCCACAGCCGGGGCATGGTCTGCACGAAGGCGCTCTTTGAGCACTACACGTGCAGCCCGGCCCTGGGCAGGCTGCTCCAGCAGATTGCAGCCGAGAAGGACGACGAGGCACGCGCCAAGCTGAAGAAGCGTCTGCCCGTCATCACGTGGCAGGCACACTTTCCCCACGGGCGCCGCAAGAATGCCGATGCCCAGCCCAGCGGGTTGTTTATGGTGGACATCGATGGTGTGGAAGACCCCCTTTCATTATACATGGAAAAGGTGAAGCCGCTAATAGAAAGACCCACCCCCGCCCCCTCCCGTGAGGGAGGGGAGAGCTGCGCGCCAGCTCCCGAACGTAGTGAGGCTCTCCCCCTTACGGGGGAGCAGGGAGGGGGTCTTCTTCCCATCCTTGCAGTGCATCTGACGCCCTCGACAAAGGGCTTGCGCATCGTGGCGGTGTGTGACCCTGCCCTCGACATCGCGGGCAACCAGCAGCGCGTGGCTGACGTGCTGGGCGTGGAGATTGACAGCGTCTGCAAGGACTTGGCACGCAGCTCGTTCCTTGTCAGCAAGGAGTATTTCTATTACCTCGATGAAGCCATCTGGAAACCCACCCCCAAAACCTCAAGACCCACCCCCTGCCCCTCCCGTGAGGGAGGGGAGGAAGACCCCTCTAAATCTCCCCGTGAGGGGAGACTTGTTAGCGCAGAGTCACCGCGCAGCCCACTCCCCTCCATCACGGGAGGGGTCGGGGGTGGGTCTTCTCTCCCCCTTACGGGGGAGCAGGGAGGGGGTATTCTCTCTTATTTGGGCATCCCTTATAGTACCATTATTAAAAAGTGGTGGACGATTCACTACGGGGGGCAGGAGCCGGTGAAGTCGAACCGCGACACGCTGACGTTTGAGCTGGCATGCAACCTCAGGCACATCTGCGGCTTCTCGCGTGAGCTGTTGGACAAGGTGATACCCTGCTACGACGGCTTCCCGCAGGAGGAGAAGATGAAGTGCATCGACAGCGCCCTGAAGGAAAAGATTACCCGCATGCCGCCGCGCCTGCATCAGGTGCTGCTGAGCATCAAGGCGGAGAATGCCGACAACCTGCGCCTCGTGCAGGCACTTGACGAGGCTGAGGAGCGCGACGAGCAGCACTACATCAACCGCATCCCCTCTGCTGCCCTCGCCATGGGCGTGCGCGACTCGCTGGAGGGTCTGCCCCGCACCATGCACATGCCCGCCCTCATCGGCATCGGGCCCATGATAGGCGCGCTGGCAACGGGTGTCCGTCTGGACGTGCACGGCGAGATGCGCCACCTCAACCTCACCGCCTACATCGTGGGCGAGGCGGCATCCAACAAGAGCAAGCTGGATGCGCTGTACCTCCTCTGGATGGGCAAGCTCATCCGCGAGGACGACGAGGCACTCCGCCAGGAGCAGGAGTATCTGCAGCTGCGCGAACGTAGGAAGAACGCCAAGGAGCAGCCCCAGGACCCGAAGGTGCTCATCCGCTGCCAGAGCCTCCGCACCTCCATCGCGCAGCTGCTCACGCGTCTGCAGCAGAGCCAGGGCAAGCACCTCTACAGCTACACCTCCGAGGCAGACCAACTGTCGCAGAACAGCTCGGCAGCGTGGGCCAACACGTCTGTCCTCCAGCGCGATGCGTACGACAACGGCTCCTACTCGACGGACTTTGCCAACGGCAAATCGACGGGCGTTGTCATCCACAAGGTGCTATGGAACATGACGCTCTGCTGCACGCCCGATGCCCTCTACCGCGCGCACCGCAATTACACCAACGGCGCCATCACCCGTCTGGCTATCGGCAGGACGCCTGACAACACGTACACCCCCCTCGCGGACTCGCAGAGCCGCAGCCAGCAGGCGGAGGAGAACATCGCCCGCGTGGCGGAGGTGCTGGAGCTGATGCAGGGCGATCTGGTGCTGCCCCTGCTGGAGAAGCGCTGCCGCGCGTGGCTGGAGCGCGTGCGCCTGGAGACGCTGAAGAACGATGACAAGGCGCGTGCCCGCCTGCGCATGCGTGCCCCTGTGACAGCCATGCGCTACACCGCCTGCTTCATGCTCTGCGCCTACGCCGGGGACCTGCTGCGCCAGCTCGACGACAACGAGGGCGAGAAGCCCGCATGGGCCGACGGCTGCCAGACGGCAAAGGAGTATCTGGAGGCGCACCCCGACGCCCTCAACGATGCCCTGCAGGCCTATCAGACAGATGCCATGCTGACGCTCTTCGACACCCTTGCCGACTACACGCTGGACATGCTGCTCCTCTACTTCCGCACCCGCATCGAAGCCGCCTACGAATCCGAAGACTATCAAACTGGCGACAGGGAGCGCTCAGGAAGCAACGACACCTACTACAGCCGCCTGCCCCAGGAATTCAAGATTTCCGATGCTGTCACCCTGCGCGGAGGGAACAGTGCCTATAATGCCACGCGTATGATGCTACGGCATTGGGTGAATCAGGGGCTGATAGTCCGCATCGACAAGGGTTCTTACAGGAAGCTGGAGGCATCGCCCATCCCGGGAAAGTAAGATGCCAGAGGTCATGAGGTCATGAGGTCAAGAGGTCATTTTCGGTTTTGTACCTCGTATAGCGTAGGGGGATGGGAGGCCTGTTCCCCTGCGCTTTTTCTTAACTACCGACTATGAACTATAAACTCTTAACTATGAACTCTTAACTATGAACTGAAATGTACTACACTATTTTCCCTTGCCAGGGGCGCACGCGCTCCTACACCTTTTCTATCGACGCCTGCACGCCCCCGCGCGCGATGCTGAAGCGCGAGCTGGCACAGGCGTACCATCCTGAAGAGCCGAAGGGCGAGCTGGCTCGCAAGGCGCTACACTACGAACTCCTCCATGCGCGGCAGCCGGTGGGGACACTCTCGGACGACGACCGTGCGCTGGCACGCGATGACGGCAACGTCTATCTCTCCGACGTGCTGAGCGACATCTGCCCCTGGGTTACCGCCAAGCAGTTCCTGCCCGCCCACGTGGCTGCCATCCTCCACTTCCTCGGCCCGATGCCTGACAAAGAAGATTACGCTGCTCTTGCAGCGTAATCGGCGTGAGAGAGGGCTCTCGCTGCCATCGGAAACTGACAAAAAAGAATGTATTATCTTTGCACCAGAAAAGCCTCCCCCGTCCCCCTCCTAAAGGAGGGGTGAAACAACCGGCCGGAGCACCCTTCCCTTCAGGGGAGGGATGGGGAGAGGCTCTTAACTCTTAATTCTTAACTCTTAACTATCTAAAAGCTATGCCAATTACTTATCAAATTGTGGGTTGCACCAACCCGAGAGGTGCCGAGGGCGTCGATTACGCCACCAACCGCGCCGTGAAGACCGGCGACTATGATTTCAAGAGCCTCGCCGAGGACATCCAGTTTGCCACTACCGTGACGAAGGCTGACGTGGTAGCGGTGCTGACCGCCGCGAAGGAGTTCATCAAGACGCACCTGCTCCAGGGCCAGCGCATCGTGCTGGAGGAGATCGGTGCCTTGCAGGCGAACCTCCAGAGCAAGTGCTTCGCGCAGAGCGTCATCCCTGCCGAAAGCTTCGACCCGTCGAGCTACATCAAGAAGGTGGGCATCCGCTTCCGTCCCGAGGCCGACCTCCTGAAGTACGTCCGCACGAACAAGCAGCTGAAGCGCGTGCCGAGCGAGCTGCTGGCCTAAAAGACCCACCCCCGACCCCTCCCGTGAGGGAGGGGAGGTGGGGGGAAAGGAGGGCTCTTTTAAGGAGTTCAGGAGTTCAGACGATAGTCTTGTATGCTGCAAACAGAACAATTATCTATTCACTAATCACTAC
>JAFWOP010000003.1 GCA_017545365.1 Bacteroidales bacterium | reverse complement strand
ATCGAAGATGCTGAATTTCAATAACCCCACACAAGGAACGCAGTGTGGGGTCAACGAAAACCCTACTACTCAGCGTCCCGGAGGGACGCGACAATGGGAAAGATTGGAAAAAAATCAGTCATACTTTATACTAGAGCGAAAAATAATAAGTACATTATGCTACAGATTGGGACTCCTGCGCCCTATTTTGAGGGCTATGACGAGAATGGCAACATGGTGCGTCTAAGCGACTTCGCTGGTAAGAAACTGGCGCTATATTTCTACCCCAAGGACAGCACCCCCGGCTGCACTGCCGAGGCTTGCGACCTGCGGGACAACTATTAGCGTTTCATCGTGTTGGAATAAGAGGTTCTGTTTGGGCCGCAGGAGGGCAGCGAAGAAAATATATTCGCGTGACCGTAGCAACAACAAATATCTTTAAAGCGACAATAGGCGAAGCTGTTCAGTTCCGCCTATTGTCGCTTTTGTGCCTTGAATCTTTCTTCGTGGGTTCTTCACCTCTTCTTCCTCTGCACGCCATCAGTGATTAGAAATTCACAATGGCATTGCCGTCGTATTCTCCAAATATTTTTTTAGCAACGATAATCTACCATAAGATTCTGACCTTGAGTTTGTAAAACTATAGTTTTATCAGTCTTGCATTAACCTCCTTAAATTGTGGCATTGTTTGACCAATGGAGGCACCAATGTAGGTTGGGTCGCAAACGGTATACTTATGACCGTCTAATGGGAAATAATCGCCTGCCACTTCTTCAGGGAATGCTACTGCTGTGGCTAGATGACCAGGCCAATGAACCAGTACCACATCCAATCCCAACAGGTCGCGAACCAGTATGCTGTAGAAGATGGAGCGATCTTCGCAGTCGTTCTTCGGATAGAAGATACTTTCATCGCCAAAAAGAGGGCGTTCGTAGCCGAATTGGTCTTGGTCGGTAGCATAGTCGAAAGTTGTCTGCACAAAGTTAAGCAGCATTTCTGCGGCATCCTTTTTGCTTTTGCCTCTGATTTGGCTGCGCAGTACAGGATAGAGAGTGGACTTCACCACGTCGCTCAGTCCAGCGAGTGCGTAGTATTCCCATGCGTCGCTCAATGGGTAGCCGTTCATGAAGTCGATAAGGCCTTTGTCCACTTCGACGGTAGCTTTCATTGCGCTGTATCTTTGGGACTGTAGTGTTCGGTTTCGATTCTTCCCACTGTTCAGTTTGGGCAGTTGGTTCATCTGAAGTTTGGCCACCTGCTCTTTCGGGAAAGCCACTTCGCACACATGGACGGAGCCGCCCTTCTGGTTCGAAAGCACGTAGTGCCGGATGTTATCAATGTTGATGTAGGAGTAGTTGTAGATGGTATGGTCGAAAGGAACGAGTAATACCAGATGATCGTCTTCGCGTGCTATGCGTACCCGATAGCCCGATTGCGCCAGCAGGTACATCTGTAAGAGAACAGCCTCGTTGCTGTTTTTGCCGAGCAGCTGCCCGCTCATGCTTCTTAGCAGACAGATATAACCCCAATCCGAAAGGCGCAGTGCCTCTCGTTGGGCAATGCAGTCGTGCAATAGGCCGTCGTATTTCTCTTGTGACAACTGTTGCCATGCCTTGGAGATGCTTTTCTCGTCCAAAGAGGGTAGCTTGAATTGAAGGTCATTGCTATTGGCGTGTACGCTACATGTTGAGCCATAGAAGTCGAATGAGACTGTCGGAACAGAAGGCTCGGGCTCTGGGATAGGCGGGGAAGGGACAGGGTCGGCCTTGATAGGGGGTGTCACCACTTCGCCTTTAGGCAGAGGGTCTGTGGAAGGCTTTTTGTTGGGTTGAGGCTCTGGAGGCTTGGGCGGTTCTGGCTCCTTGGGTTTAGGGATGGCCGGTTCCACGCCTATTTTTGTCCATGCATGCCCGGCTGCCGCTGCATACTCCTCATTGGCTCTCTTGCGAAACGCCGCATACTCCGCCTCAGCCTTCCGCCGAGCATCGCCATATTGTTGCCGCGCCAGCCCTTTCTGCCTCTCGTACCGCTCCCGCATCTGCTGCCGTTGCTGGTAAAAGTCACTGCTGTCCACCTGAGCTGTTGCCCCATTTGTCAACAAGACTAATAGAAGCGCTGCCGCCTTATTCATGATTTTCATTGGAATGATCTTCTTTAGCATTATTGTCCTTATTGTTTATGAGGAATACAATATAGTTCTGAGGACACACATATTAATTCTCAACACGGATTGGACGATAATATGCTCGATTGTCACCAGGACCTGAATGAGTACGGCAGTAAATATACCCACCATATGAATCAGTACTGAACAAAACGACCTTATGCCCACTATAACCTCCTTCCATGCAAGCATCGCTACTCCAGTAGTCTTGTGTTCTAAAGTCTCCGATTGCATTTCTATCTGAATACATCTGCTGAAGTTCTGCCAATGTGGGCAATCTCCAATCAGAATATCCGAAGTAAGTCAGGCTGTCGCAATAATCATTTGCAGCCGACCATACGTATCGATTGGTCGAAGAAGGGGCCACACGGTAAGTATGTCCGTTATATTGGAAAGTGGGCAACTCATCATACGGTTGGATAATGGAATCTTGTGCTCCATAGGTAGTGCCATTGGCATTGGTAGCATAGGCACGAATGTAATATCTACCACTGCCTGTAGGGAGAGAGAATGACGAAGAATAGTAACCCGTGCCAGTACCGTTGGTAGTGTGGTTGTATGTGCTGGTCAAATCAGGATAGGGAAGATTGCCATAGCACACTCCACGTGCAGTTACTGGAAATCCTCCGTCAGAAGTTACGTTACCACCTGTTGCTACTGTACTGCCAGACAAGGAAGGCGCGGTTGTGCTTACTGATGGTAGACCACTGCCTGTTGTGAAACTCAGTTGTGCGCCATACGCTGTGCCAGTACTATTGGTGGCGTAGGCTCGGACATAGTAGGTGGTGCCGGTCGTTAGTCCGCTCATTGAGCTGTTAAAATTCCCTGTACCACTGCCGCTGTTGCTATGGTTGCCCGATATGGTCGGATACTGAGTTGTACTCCAGCAGACACCTTTGGCTGTAACGGGGAATCCTCCGTCAGAAGTAACATTGCCACTGCATACGGCACTGTTTGCTGTGATGTTGCTTATCGTACCAGTAGTGACTGTGGGCATTCCATCATTCGTGGTAAAACTGATTTGGTTGGAGTAGTGAGTGCCAGTCCCATTAGTGGCATAGGCTCTGACATAGTAAGTGGTAGAGGGCGAAAGGCTGCTTATTGAGGCAGTGAATGAGCCAGTGCCTGTTCCCACAGCAGTATGGCTTCCCGATGATGTAGGATACTGTGAGGTGCTCCAGCAAACGCCTCGTCCTGTAATAGTAGAGCCACCGTCGCCACTGATGGTTGCGGTACAAGTAGCTGAAGAGGCTGTGATATTGGTGGCAGCAGACAGGGTTATTGAAACAGCACCGTTACTTGTGGTAAAAGTTTGTTCAGCACCGTATACGGTACCAGTGCTGTTGGTGGCGTAGGCTCGGACATGGTAGAGAGTGCCAGAACTCAGCCCTGTGATGTTAGACGTATAAGCACCGATGCCTGTCCCATTAGTGGTATGGTTGTTGTCGCTGAGGTCTGGATTGCCTACGGTGTTCCAGCATACCCCACGAGCCGTCACGGGAAACCCACCATCACTGGTGATGTTACCACCACAAGCTGCAGAGTTGGCGGTAATATTGCTCACTGTAGCGGTGGTTACAAGAGGGAGGCCACTGTTGGTGGTAAAGGTCTGTTCAGCACCGTATACGGTACCAGTGCTGTTGGTGGCGTAGGCACGGACATGGTAGAGAGTGCCAGGATTCAGCCCTGTGATATTAGACGTAAAAGCACCGATGCCTGACCCATTAGTGGTATGGTTGCTGTCGCTGAGGTCGGGATTGCCTACAGTGTTCCAGCATACCCCACGTGCCGTAACGGGAAATCCGCCGTCACTGGTGATATTGCCACCACACGCTGCCGAAGTGGCGGTAATGTTGCTCACTGTAGCGGTGGTTACAATAGGCAATCCGCCATTAGTTGAGAAACTTTTCTCTGGCCCATAACTAGTTCCATACTGATTTGTGGCATAGGCACGTACATAGTATGTGGTGCCAACGGATAGTCCTGTCATATTGCTAGTGAAAGAACCATCGCCTGAGCCATTGGTTGTGTGCTGATCGCTGAGGTCGGGATTGCCCATGGTGTTCCAGCAGATGCCACGGCTGGTTACATTGTAGCCTCCGTTATTAGTTACGTTGCCGCCACCTTTGGCGGTAGTGGCTGTGATGTTTGTAACATTGCTTGTTGTCACCGTCGGTAGCCCGTCTTGGGTAGTAAAACTAATAATGTTAGAAGCGTAGTATGTGCCATTGCGATTGGTGGCGTAGGCACGGGCGTAATAAGTAGTAGAAGAAGAAAGTCCAGTGATGTTGTGGCTGAATGAGCCGGAGCCAGAACCGTCCTCGGTATGGTCACCGTCGATGGTGGGAGTCTGCGAAGTGCCATAGCAAATGCCACGAACAGTTACAGGTCTGCCACCATCATCGGTGATGTCACCTCCGACGGTGGCGGAATTGGCTGTGACGTTAGAAGCCTCGACAGTAGTGATAGCTGCTGCACCTAAGAAGGTGGCTGTGACCACAATCTCATTACTGCCGTTGTTGGAAGTGATATACAGAAATGTAGTGTTCTCCCCATCGTCTAGAGCAATGCGGTCGATTCGGACAGTGACGGCCTTAGTCTCACCCGGTTGAATTGTATTTTCTAATCCCGACACATTGGTTATCCATTCGCAATCGTAGGTGGCCGTGCAGGTGAGGCTTTCTGTGCCATCGTTAAAGACATTGAATGTTTTAACTTTAACGGATTCCTCAGAACCGAAGTCAAGAGTGTCGAGCGGTTTTCCTGTCATGTCGGTGATTTGCAATGAAGCCATCTGCTTGCGTATCTGAATGTCACGCTTGACCTTCTTACCTTTTTCTAGATCGATAATGTAGTCATCGTCGTGGTCAGCATATAATGCCTTGCTGAGGAACAGCGAGTATTTTCCAGTGCTCAGGTCTTTAAACTCATAGGAGCCATCGTTGCCAGTCAGAGTAGCCTCGCCAGAGGGGCGTAGTTTTACGCTGACATTGCCCACGGGTTCGCCAGTGGCATAATCGGTTACTGTGCCATAGATGGAGCCCAGAATGTCCTCTTCCTTTTCTGTGCAACCATACCATACAAGAGAGAAGATTGCAAAAACTGCAATTAGTGCTGTCCAAATGTACTTCCGCTTCATAATAATCTGTTGTTTATTGTTTCTTTTTTATGGTGATGCTCACGTTTACCGTCTCTCCAGCCAAGACTTCAATGATCTTGCGGTTGGCCTGATAGTCCGTTTTTTGTACCGTGATAGTGTATTGTTGTGCATCTATTCCGTTGAATGCGAAGTGGCCATCGCTGCCAGTGTAGGTGTTCAAACCACCAGGAGAGAGGGTAACAGTGGCTTGGGTAATAGGTTCGCCACTATCAACATCAATCACTGAGCCACTGAGGTTCCCGTACAAGTCATATTGTATCTTATTGCAAGAACAGGTGAGAACCATCAGACTGACACCTATGGTTAGAATTACAAATAATCTCTTCATTTATATTATGTTTTAGAAGTTAAAGCATAGAATCAAGCCTGTGGATTCTGGGGTCGTATAAGGAGAAAGAGCCAAGGTCTCGACATGTTTGGCACCCTTGCTCACCAGAGCATCTACTACATTCCAGACATACACAATAGCGGTTGCAGCAATGAAGCCGTTGCGAACATTGGTGCAGTTGTTGGCATTGGTAATATAGTTGGTCCTATGTTGTGTATTGTGTGTGCTATTGATTAGGTTTACATAGTTGGACCGTAAGCTCTCTGCTACCACTATGCCGCCTAAGCAAGCCGCCTCTCCGACAATAAATAGTAGACCTTTTGTTTTCTGGCCTTTGTACAACTGCTCCATGCCAGGTACGAAAGTCCTTGCACTGAAAGGGTACTGGTCTGTGACTGTGAGATTTTCAAAACTATACTGAGGGTGTTTGAGGGTTTGCACAAGCAGATAGACACGCCAACCATCATAGTCGAGTTCCTCGACATATTCGTCCAGTATGCGTGCAGACACAATCATATCCTGACCACCATTACTGGTGATTTTACCATTCTCCACATGCACTTTCACCTCGGCACCGGCTGTAAGGTTGTAGCGTTGGACTATGACGGACGCAGCCTTGTCACGAGCGGCATTGACATTGGAAGCATCACCCGATACTACTTCGACATACGAGAAATGGAGGTCGGTCAGTCCGTTGTTGAGCCATTTAGGTGGTATTGTCTGGGCACAGACCATACCACCACATAGAAACAGTCCGAGTAGAACCAGTCTAAATATGTGTGCCAAGGCAGTACTATCGTTCATCCTCATACTCTTGTAATCCTTGCATATACTCTTTAGCAAATTGGCGGAAGCGCTCGCGGTCAAATTCTGCCCGAAGTTTATCATTATTGCTAACAGCATCTGCTAGTCTGTCAGCTATATCGTTCTTTTTTATCTCAATAACATAATAGACATGATGCCGGCCTGAGCGGTCTTGAGACCAGCGTTCACAGGGGTTGTCTGCATCTTTGAGTGCGGCATCAACCACGTTCATCATCTCTCCTTCGATTATCTGTTCAAGGTCGCTATCCTTGCCACTTTTGTTCACTAGCTTTGAATAGTCGGTGCTGAGGCCTTTCACAGAATGGGCCAGACGTTCACGCATCATTGATTGAGCCATTTTTACGGCATTGAGACGTGCCACATTGCGCTTTGTGTCCTCACCTTCGCCCATCTCACGAAAGTACTCTTTGTCGCTACGACTTTCGGCATAGCATGGAATGTCCTGCTGGAACACCTCGTTGGCCGGAGCAGAGAGGTTAGCAATTGAGTCTAGCATACGCTGACGCTCTAATTCTTTTACTTTCTGTTGGAATTCCCATTCTGCCTTTTTGGCGGCTTTCTTTTCTTTGCGCGTCTGTGCATTGGCAGAATTTGAGAAAATCATCATGCTACTGATTAGTAGAATACCAAAAAACAATACTTTTTTCATCTTTGTTAGATTTGATTAATTTGGGTGCAAAGGTACTATTTATTATCTGTGTAAGATGTGGCAGATGTTGCCATGTGGCAATATCCGCCATACTCTATAGTAGTTTAGAGTAGTGGCTAAATAGGTCTTTCCCAAGTATTCTGCTAATTCGGAATAGCTGTTGGGTGTCGATGGATGGCTTGTTGTATAGACGCTGTAATGTGCGACGGTCGATATTCAGTTGGTCGGCGAGCCATTGATTGGTGTGTCCCGAGCGGCGGAGTTCGTCGCGGATTAGGTTGCCTATGTGTATTTGCATAGTGATTACTGTTGTGCGCTTGGCTACCGAATCCCCATATAAACCCCGACGACCGCAGACAAAAAGAAGGCGAGCAATCTCGTCTCCAGTCTGCGGCCGTGGAAAGTACCTTCAGGAATAGACAAAATGCTCGCTTATCGGCGAGCATTTGCACATTGTCTTTCCTGATTGACCTTGATTGAAATTTTCCACGTTTCAGACTGGTCGGGACAATAGCAAACGCTATGTTAATATGTCAGTTTGTTACAATCTGTTCTGTTACTTTTCGTTCGAGTCTTTGGGTTTGTTAGTCGTTCTGTGTAAATCGTTGCAAAGGTACACATTTTTTTTGGAATAACGTTTTTTTGTTCGTTTTTTGTGTCCGATGTCAAAACATCGTGCATCGGAAACAATAATGTGTTGGAAATTGCGTTATCCGTTTTTGAAAGTTGGAAGTTGGCTACCGCACAACATATCAACGTATCAACATATCAACGATTAGGAAAAGTAATTATCAATTATTATGTTACAAATTGGAACTGTTGCACCCTATTTCGAGGGCTACGACGAGAATGGCAACAAAGTGTGCTTGAATGATTTTGCCGGCAAGAAGCTGGTGCTTTATTTCTACCCTAAGGACAGCACCCCCGGCTGCACGGCCGAGGCTTGCGACCTGCGGGACAACTACGAGCGTTTCATTGCTTTGGGGTATGAGGTGCTGGGAGTGAGCCGTGATTCGGCAGCATCGCATCAGCGTTTTATAGCCAAGTATGAGCTGCCGTTTCATTTGATTGCTGACACCGACTTGACCATCCTAAAGGCTTATGAGGCGTGGGGCAAGAAGAAGATGTACGGCAAGGAGACGGAGGGCACGTTGCGCACCACCTACGTCATCGACGAAAAAGGAGTTATCGTGGATGCCATCGGCAAGGTGGACACCAAGAACCACACGGAGCAGGTTTTGGGAATTGAGAATTAGAACGTGTTAATGTGCTAACGTGTTAATGTGTCAGTCCTTGGCTCGATTAAAAGATTCAAGAATTAACGAATTAACACATTAACGAATTATATCGTTGTGTTCAAAGGTGAGATAATCTCTATCTGTGTGGCGCTGTCGTGGACGGTGACGGCGTTGTTTGCCGAGGTGGCGTCGAAGCGTATTGGGTCGCTGCCGCTGAATGTGTGCCGTATGGCGATGTCGTTGGTGGCGCTGGCGCTGACACTGTGGCTGACGTTGGGAGTGCCTTATCCCCGTTATGCCGACGGGAGCACATGGCTATGGCTGCTGCTGTCGGGCGTGGTGGGCTATGTGTTGGGCGACTACTGCCTGTTTAAGGGGTATATTTTGATTGGCTCACGCTTTGGGCAGCTCTTCATGACCCTCTCGGCTCCTACGGCAGCAATCACCGGCTACCTCCTTTTGGGTGAGAAGATGGGGGCTTTGGCACTGCTGGGCATGGCGGTGACGCTGGTGGGCATCGGGATGTCGGTGCTGTCGAAGCAGTCCCCCTCAGAGGAGGGAAAGGAGGCGGGTGCGTGGCGGCTGAAGCTGCCGTTGAAGGGGGTGCTGTATGGCTGCGGTGCCGGCATGGGGCAGGGGATAGGTTTGGTGCTGAGCAAGATGGGTTTGGAACATTATAACGCTTCCCTTTTAGCCCACGGGCTTACGCCCGAGAGTGTGCCCGCCGAGGCGGTGCTTAATATCCCATTATCGTTGTCGATGCCCTTCGCCGCCACGATGATACGTGCCATCATGGGCATCATAGGATTCTCGGTGGCATTGCTTCTTTTTACTAAGGACGGTAAGCGACAGTTGAACCATGCCGTGCACGACCGCAAGGCGATGCTGTGTGCGCTCTGTTCGATGATATTCGGTCCCTTTGTGGGGGTGAGTATGTCGCTGCTGGCGACACTCTACACCAGCACCGGCATCGCGCAGACCTTGATGGCGCTGACCCCCATCTTCATCATCGCCCCTGCCGCCTGGCTGTTCCACCAAAAGGTGACACCCCGCGAGGTGCTCGGCGCGCTTATCAGCGTGGCCGGGGTCAGTTTGTTCTTTGTCTAGAGGGTTACTTGATAATTAGTTTCTTTACCTGCGGGGCGCCGTATTCGGGGGTGACGCATAGTATGTAGGCTCTGGGCGGAAGGCTTCGGACGTTGATTGTTTTCGTACATCCGTCGCCGTTGGGGGCGGGGCATTCTATGCCTTCGCTTAGCATTTCGCAGCCTGACAGGTTGAACACTGCGATGCGTATCCTGTTTTCCGCAACGGGGTGACCCAAATCCGGGTTACCTTTTCAGTCCGATGGCATCCAGCAGCCTCATGACCTCCTCGTCATAATCCGTGCGCAGCATGACAGACATTTTCTTACCATTGTATGGATTCACATATTCTATTTCATAGGGGCTCTCGGCAAGGAGTTTCGCCCGATAGATGGTGATGCCGGGTATCTTGTTCTTCTTATCTTCGGTTTTCTTCAGAATCCTTTCCAGTTCCAGCAAGATGGTGTAT
>JAFWOP010000027.1 GCA_017545365.1 Bacteroidales bacterium | reverse complement strand
TTGCACGCGGTTTTCGAAAAAGTTACGCCGAGATGACACAGAAACAGGGACATACAGACACCAAGGAAGGAGCGCGCGGAGCGGCTCTTCCCGGACCGGAGTATCGGACGGGGGGAGCCGCTCCGCCGTGCGTATGGACTAAGGAAATCACATTTTTCTAACTTATAACAACAACAATTAAAAAGAACACAAAGAAAAAAATGAAAAGACAAGATTATCAGAATCCGACGACGAAGGTCGTCCAGTTGAAACAGCGCTGCGGCATCCTTTCAGGCAGCGGCGAGAAAATCAGCGGTAGCAGCGCCACCCTCAATGCCACTTACACGGAAGAGACTTGGGTGGAAGAGGAGTAACGAACCATAAACATGACAGACAAGATGAGAAAGACATTGATAACAGCGGGCTGGCTGGTCATGGCCGCAGCCCTTACGATGGGAATGACGGCATGCTCAAGCGAGGATAACGTCATAGAGGAACAGCAGCCACAGCAGCCGGAGCAGCAGCCGACACAGGCCGTTGGCAAGGTACACGTGACTGTGGGCGCGGGCATCGACGATGGCACGACGCGCGCCATGGTGGAGCAGGTCGGCACGACGCGCACGCTGAAGTTCACGGCGGGCGACAAGCTTTTTGTCAGGGGCCAGAAGCACATTGTAGAAGGCGACTACTGGTACGAAATCCAGGGTCAGCTCGCCATCGGCACCATTGGCACCGACGGCACCACGGCTGAGTTCAGCGGCGACCTCACGGTCAGTAAGTGGAACGAGTCCGCCCCCGACCTCGACCTGAGCTCGCTCGAAGGCCTGTTTGCCACGCTGATTCCCGACGGCAGCACCTGCATCAAGGTGGAGACGTATCCCAACGGCCACATGGAATTGATAAGCGAACAGATGGGCATCGCCACCGGGGAACTGAACGACCTCATGGCCACCAACACCGAAGTCTTTGGCACGTTCGGCGCCGGCACCAGCGTGACGCTCACAGCCCGCACGGCCTTCTTCAACTGCACCGTCACGGGTCTCGAAGCCGAGACGGCCTACGATGTCAGACTGGACAAGGGGAATACGGTCAGCATCGAGACCGACGAAGCCGGCAACCTGCACTTCCTGGCATGGTTCAGACTCGGCGACGAGGGCTTCCCCGGCATGCACTTCTACATCGGCACGGACAAGCGCGTCATCCTGGGCAGCAAGACGCTCTACGCCAAGGTATATAACGTCAACCGCGCCGCCGAGACCTACACGCCGTTCACCGTCATCGACAACAATACGCAGGAACCCGTGGAGCCGGAGTACGGAACATATAGCTTCAAGAGCGACGTCAACATCACCGTCAGCGGCGAGAACGAGGGCCAAACCATTACCCTCTGGGGTAACGACCGCGTAGTCCTGAGCGGTGTCACCGCCACATGTCTCAATCCGTTTATCAACGAAGAGAACAGCGAGGGCACGCTCAACGTCGTCCTCGAAGGCGCCAACAGCATCACCATCACCGACCCGGAGGGAGGTGGCCAGGCCATCCACTCCAACGGCTACCTGTATCTCAGCGGCAACGGCACGCTCACCGTCACCGTCACCGCCACCGACTTCTTCGGACTGATGGGCAGAAACTACCAGCCAGGCAATGGCGAAACCCCAGCCACTAACACCGACGCCAGCGTCCTCGCCGCCGAGGGTTTCACCGTCACCCGCAGCGCCCGTAGCGAGAGCGGCGGCAAGTACACGTGGACGTACACCGTAGCGCCGGTGCAGGAATAGACCATGGGACGGGTAGACCATGGGACGGTTATAGACCATGGGACGGTTCTCTGATCCGTCGATGCACTGAAAAACGGGAGGGCGGAGCTCGCGCCACGGCGGACGGCTCCGCCCTCCTTTACGCTTGACGAAAGAAGAAAACAAGAACGAAACGTGAGAGCGATATGAACACGTCGAACCCCAAAGATAGTGGCCGGCCTCCGCCGGACGGCTTGCCGAACTTCGGCAGAGACGAAAAACCGCTCCGGCATGCTTGCCGAACTTCGGCAGGGACGAAAAGCTGCTCCGGCATGCTTGCCGAACTTCGGCAGGGACGAAAAGCTGCTCCGGCATGCTTGCCGAACTTCGGCAGGGGCGAAAAACCGCTCCGGCATGCTTGCCGAACTTCGGCAAATGATAAAAACTATTCCGGCATGCTTGCCGAACTTCGGCAAAGGCTTCAATAACAGGCAAAACCTTTTTTTTAACTAAATACTTAATTAATATGAATGTAAACGCAAAACAAATCAATTCTATTGACTTCCACAGCATGGATGTAACCACTGCGCTGGGATTCTTCGGACAGATGAAGGACAAAATCGCTGCCGACTCGACGCTGACCACGGCGATGGGCACGGTGTGGACGGCCTACACCACGGCCTATACGGCCTATGACGACGCCTACGCACAGACGCGCAAGTGGGCGCAGACGGAGGACCTGGAGGAGCTGGACAAGCTGCGCGACTCGGCGCTGTCGGCCTATCTGCAGGCGCTGAAGGCCATGACGGCATCGCCCAACCAGACGAAGCAGACGGCCGCGAAGCAGCTGGCGTTCATCCGCGACAAGTACACGCTGAACTCCGCCGACGAGTACATGAAGGAGACGACGGCCATCAGCCAGATGGTGCAGGAGATAGAGGGTAACGCCGAGGCCCAGACGGCCCTGACGACCACCGGCCTGGACGACTGGCTGACCGACCTGAAGACGAAGAACGAGGCTTTCCTGGCCAAGATGAACGAGCGCACCGAGGCCCAGGCCGGCCAGCAGAAGGGCATCGTCCGCGAGAAACGACTGGCGTGCGAGGCGGCCTACCGCGACGTGGTGAAGCTCATCAACGCCATGGCCATCTGCGAGGTTCCCGCAGGCTACTCGTTCGGCTCCATCATCGACCTGCTGAACGCCGAGATTGAGCACTACCGCCAGATTCTGGCCCGCAAGGGCGGCTCGTCATCCGGCAGCGGCTCCGGTTCCGGTTCGAACAACAACAACGGCGGTTCGGGTTCCGGCGACGACAATGGCGGTTCGGGTTCCGGCGACGATAACGGCGGTTCGGGTTCGGGCGACGACAACGGCGGTTCCGGTTCCGGCGACGATAATGGCGGTTCCGGTTCCGGCGATGACAACGGCGGCTCTGGTTCCGGCGATGACAACGGCGGTTCCGGCTCCGGCGATAACAACGACGATAACGGCGGCGGCGGTCTGCCCGGTGGTGGCGGTCTGCCCGGCGGCGGTGATAATGGCGCTGAGGGATAACGATAATTATTTTAAAGCTTTTGGGGAACTGTTCAGCCCACCAGCGCCAGTGCTGACAGTTCGTGCGGGCGGAGAAGTCGGAACGACGCCTCTCCGCCCGCTTTTTTTATTGAATTCTTTTCTGCAAATTTCATTCCGCCGCGCAGGGCGTAGTTTTTTCGCTATTTGTTTTGCTCTTTTGTAAAAAATGCTTAACTTTGCAGCCCTATGAAATATATGATGGTAACAGGGGGCTCACGGGGCATCGGCCGGGCGGTATGCGTCAGGCTGGCGCACACGGGCATGCCCATCGTGGTGAACTACCACCACAACGCCGAGGCCGCCGAGGAAACCCGCCGGCTGGTGGAGAGCGAGGGGGGACGCGCCGAACTGCTGTCGTTCGACGTCGCCGACAAGCAGAGTGTTGACGAAGCCATGGACCGCTGGGAGGCAGAACATCCCGACGACTACTTTGCCGTGCTGGTGAACAATGCCGGCATCCGCCGCGACGGCGTCATGTTCATGATGCCCGACGACGACTGGCACCGGGTGATGGACACGACGGTGGACGGATTCTTCTACGTCACGCGGCGGCTGCTGAAGCACATGATGCCCAGGCGCCGAGGCGGCAGAATCGTCAACATCGCGTCGCTCTCCGGCGTCAAGGGACTGCCCGGCCAGACCAACTACAGCGCGGCCAAGGCGGCACTCATCGGTGCCACGAAGGCCCTGGCCCAGGAGGTTGCCCCGCGCGGCGTGACGGTGAACGCCGTGGCGCCGGGCTTCATAGCCACCGACATGACGCGCGACCTGCCCGAGGACGAGTTGCGGCGGATGATTCCCGTGGGACGCTTCGGCCGCCCCGAGGAGGTGGCTGCCGTCGTCGAATTCCTCGTGTCGGACGACGCGGCGTACATCACCGGCGAGGTCGTCAACGTCAACGGCGGACTGTATACGTAAAGATGTAAGGAAAAAAATATATGAGAAGGGTAGTGATAACAGGCATGGGGATATGGTCGTGCCTGGGAACAGACATAGAGACGGTCAGGCAGTCGCTCTACGAGGGGCGGTCGGGCATCGGACTGCAGCCCGAGCGGCTCACCTACGGCTATCGGTCGGCACTGACGGGCATCGTCCCGCCCGCCGTCATCACCAAGCAGATGCTCGACCGCCACACGCGGGCCGGCATGTCCGAGGAGGCCCAGTATGCCTACATGGCCAGCCGGCAGGCCTTCAGCCAGGCAGGCATCGACGACGAATACCTGCTGCACAACGAGGTCGGATGCATCTTCGGCAACGACTCGTCGGCAAAACCCGTCATCGAGGCCTCGAAAATCATGGACGAGAAACACGACTCAGCCATGCTGGGCTACGGGCTGATATTCCAGTCGATGAACTCGACGGTGAACATGAACCTCAGCACCATCTTCCACCTGCGCGGCGCCAGCTTCACCGTCAGCGCCGCATGCGCCAGCGGAAGCCACTCCATCGGACTGGCCGCCATGCTGATACGCCAGGGACTGCAGGACATGGTGCTCTGCGGCGGCGCACAGGAGACCAACTACTACGCCATGGCCACGTTCGACGCACTCGGAGCCTTCTCCGTGCGCATGGACGAACCGGAACGTGCCAGCCGGCCCTTCGACCGCAACCGCGACGGACTCATACCCAGCGGCGGCGCTGCGGCACTGGTGCTCGAGGACTACGACCACGCCGTGGCCCGCGGGGCAACCATCCTGGCCGAGCTGGCGGGATACGGATTCTCGGGCAACGGCGGCGGCATTTCGGAGCCCAGCGACGGCGGCAGCGTCATCGCCATGACGCGCGCCCTGCAAGACGCCGGCATCGGCCCCGACGACGTCGACTACGTCAACGCCCATGCCACCAGCACGCTCCAGGGCGACATGTACGAGGCCATCGCGCTGAACAAGCTCTTCGGCGGCCGACGAGCGCTCATCAGCTCCACCAAGTCGATGACCGGACACGAGTGCTGGATGGCCGGAGCCTCCGAGGTGGTGTACAGCGTGCTCATGATGCACCACCATTTCGTGGCGCCCAACATCAACCTGGAGAACCGTGACGAGTACTCCGAGCCGCTGAACATTGCCACGCAGACCGTCGACACCGACGTCGACACCGTGCTGAGCAACTCGTTCGGCTTCGGCGGCACCAACAGCGCCCTGGTCATCAGGACATGGAAGAAGTGAGACGGAAGATGTATGATGTAAGAGCTCTCTCTCTATATATAATTAAGAGCTCTCTCTATATATAATAAGGAAAGAGATGAAACTGAATAAAGGCTTGAAAGGATTCACCCACGACCGGCTGACGGCCATTGAGGCCAGAAACCAGGCCGCATTCATCGCCTGGGGACCGGTGGTGTTCCAGGCCTCGCGACTCATGGTGAAGTTCGGCATCTTCGAAGCCATCGGGCAGTCGGCCGACGGAATGACGCGCGGCGAGATTGTTGCCGCCACCCGCCTCAGCGACTATGCCGTGAAGTGCCTCCTGGAGGCATCGCTCTGCATCGGCACCGTGCTGGTGGACGAGGAGAGCGGGCGCTACACGCTGTCGAAGACGGGATGGTTCCTGCTGAACGACCCCGCCGTGCACGTCGACATGAACTTCAACCACGACGTCAACTACGAGGCGTTCTTCCGGCTCGAGGAATCGCTGCTCAACGGCAAGCCCGAGGGACTGAGCCACTTCGGACCCTGGCCCACCATCTACGAGGGACTGTCGTCGCTGCCCCCGCACGTCAGGCAGAGCTGGCTGGAGTTCGACCACTTCTACAGCGACTCGGCATTCCCCCAGGCGCTGCACATCCTCTTCGACGAGCGCCGCGTCAGGACGCTCTACGACGTCGGCGGAAACACCGGCAAGTGGGCGCTGGCATGCGTAGGCTACGACAGCGACGTGCAGGTCACCGTGCTCGACCTGCCGCAGCAGATTGCCATGATGCGCGACAACATTGCCGGCAAGCCCGGGGCTGAGCGCATCCATGCATCGCCCATCGACCTGCTCGCCCCGACGTCGGCATTCCCCCGACAAGAGGGTGGCGTCGACGCCATCTGGATGAGCCAGTTCCTGGACTGCTTCAGCATGGAGCAGGCGACGGACATCCTGCTGCGTGCCAGCCAGGTGATGACTCCCGCGACGCGCCTCTACATCATGGAAACGCTGTGGGACCGCCAGCGCTTCGAACCGGCGGCGCTGAGCCTGACCATGACCAGCCTCTACTTCACCGTCATGGCCAACGGCAACTCCAAGATGTTCAACACCGACGACCTGGAGCAGTGCATCCACGATGCCGGACTCGACGTAGAACACATCTACGACAGCCTCGGCATGGGACACTCGCTGATGGTCGTCAAGAAGAGTTGAGATGGAAGATGGAAGAAGTGAGATGGAAGATGGAAGAAGTGAGATGGAAGATGGAAGAAGTGAGATGGAAGATGGAAGAAGTGAGATGGAAGAGGTGAGAGTAATAATTAAGGAAATATAAATCAACAACGATATGACAAGAACAGACATTGAGGGGAAGGTAAGAGCCTTCCTGATTGACGACCTCGAGATTGACGAGGAGAAGATAGCGCCCGAGGCCCTGCTGAAGGAGGACCTGGGCATCGACAGCCTTGACTTCGTCGACATTGTGGTCATCGTGGAGCGCAATTTCGGCTTCAAGATCGTCCCTGAGGAAATGCAGGACGTCAAGACGCTGAACCAGTTCTGCGACTACATTGAGCGCAAGGTGAACCAGTAACCGGCACGTGACGTCCATGGCGGAGACAAGGAAATGGGACGGCACGACGTATGGCAGCCAGCGGATGCACCGATGGCTCATTGCCATGCTCAAGGCCGTCGACGTCAGGCTGCTCTATGCCTTTGCCAGCGTCTTCGTCGTACCGCCATGCCTGCTGAGACCGGGTTTCCGCCCCATCTACCGCTACTTCCGGCAGAGGATGGGCTGTCGCCCCTGGCAGGCGTTCCGCAAGACCTATGACAACCACTGCATCTTTGCCCAGGCGGTCATTGACAAGTTTGCCATGTATGCCGGCAAGACGTTCGACATCGAGGTGGAGGGCTTCGAGCACTTCCAGCGGCTGTCACGACAGCCCGGGGGCTTCGTCCAGTTCAGCTCGCATGTGGGCAACTACGAGATTGCGGGCTACTCGCTCAGCTCGAAGGACAAGCCCATGAACGTGCTGCTCTTCGGCGGCGAGAAGTCGACGGTGATGGAGAACAGGGACAAAATGTTTGCCCGTTCCAACATCCACATGTTTTCCGTCAGGGAGGACATGGGACACCTGTTTGAAATCAACAGGGCCCTGACCGACGGCGAGATTGTCAGCATCCCCGCCGACCGCATCTGGGGTTCGGCCAAGCAGCTGACCAAGACGTTCCTGGGCGCTGAGGCAGCATTCCCCGAGGGACCGTTCCATGTGGCGGTGCTCCACCAGACGGACGTGCTGACGGTCCACGTGATGAAGACCGCCCCCAAGCGCTACAGGATATACGTCACGCCGCTCACCTACGACAGGCAGGCGCCCCGGCGGCAGCAGATGGAGCAGCTGGCCGACGCCTACGTGGCAGAACTGGAGCGCTTGGTGCGACAGTATCCCACACAATGGTACAACTATTACGACTTTTGGACATGACACAACAGCAAACAAATAATGCCATACCCCAGAACCTGCGCGACATCGACGTGCACGAGCTGCTGCCCCAGCAGGAGCCGTTCGTCATGATAGGATCGCTGGTGAGCATCGACGATGTGCGTACCGTCACCGAGACGGTGGTGCGCGACGGCAACTTGTTTGTCGACAACGGGACCATGAATGCCTGCGGGCTGATGGAGAACATTGCCCAGACCTGTGCGGCACGCATGGGATTTGCCAACAGGTACAACGGGGACGGATCGGTGCGGATAGGCTTCATCGGCGCCGTGAAGAACTTGGACGTCAAGGAGCTGCCCAAGGTGGGCGACGTGCTGACGACGACCGTTGACGTGCGGGCCGAGGTGATGGGCATGACGCTCGTCGGGGCCACGGTGACCAGCGGCGACAGGCTGCTGGCGACGGCCGAAATGAAAATAGCGATGAAGGAGGACTGAAGCGGCCATGGAACTGAGAACAACGAAAGACATAGAGATACGGTTCAGCGAGGTTGACTCGATGAGTGTGGTGTGGCACGGTTCCTACGCACTCTATTTCGAGGATGCCCGCGAGGCCTTCGGACAGCAGTACGGACTGAGCTACATGGAGTTCATGCAGCAGGGATACTTCGCCCCGCTGGTGGAACTGACATTCCAATACAAGAAAGCCCTGCGCTACGGTGCAAAACCGCGCATAGACATCATCTATCGACCTACGGCGGCTGCCAAGATCGTGTTCGACTACGAGGTGTACGATACCGCCGACGGCAGTCTGGCGGCAACGGGCCATTCCGTGCAGGTGTTCATGGACAAGGACTATCGGCTGGTGTGGGACAATCCGCCGTTCTACAAGCAGTGGAAGGTGAAATGGGGAGTGGACATATGATATACTGCTGGGCTGACAATATCCTGTCGCCGCTGGGATTCACCACGGCGGAAAACTACCGGGCCGTCAAGTCGGGTCGCTCGTCGCTGCAGCGCTACGACCATCGCTGGCCAGGGGTGCCGCCCTTTACGGCATCGCTGTTCACGGAAGAGCAGCGCAGGCAGTTGGCCGTGGAAGGACTGACCCGGTTCGAGTCGCTGGCCGTACGCTCCATCCGCAATGCCCTTGAGGCAACCACGGTGGATGTGGCAGACCGTCGCGTGGTGCTCATACTGTGTACCACCAAGGCGAACATCGAACTGATGGAGGACGGCACCGTCACTCCGCAGGACGACGCCGTCACTCCGCAGGACGACGCGTTGTCGCCCAGTGTCGCCGCCGGGCACATTGCCCGCGCCATCGGGGTAAGCACGGAACCTGTCGTGGTGTGCAACGCGTGCATATCGGGCGTGGCAGGTATTGTCCTGGCCCTGCGCCTGCTGGATGCTCACCAGTACGACACGGCCATTGTCTGTGGCGCCGACGTGCAGAGCCTGTTTACCATTTCAGGCTTCCAGTCACTACAGGCACTCAGCTGCGATGACTGCCGTCCCTTCGACATAGAACGGACGGGACTGAACCTAGGCGAGGCGGCAGGCACCATCATCTTCGGCAATCGTCCCCTGCCCACGTCGGCAGGCACCGTCATATTTGGCAATCAATCCCTGCCCACGTCGGCAGGAGCATCGAGGACCATTGAGTCGGCAGGATCATCGTGGACCGTTGAGCGTGGTGCCGTGCGTAACGACGCCTTCCACATCTCCTCACCGTCGAAGAACGGCGAGGGTGCCCTGCAGGCACTCCTGTCGGTGGTCGGCGACGCCGATGCCGACAGTCTGGCGTTCATCAATGCCCACGGTACGGCGACCATGTATAACGACCAGATGGAGTCTGTGGCCATAGATCGCGCAGGACTGGGTGCCGTTCCGGTCAATGCATTGAAAGGCTATCTGGGACATACGATGGGTGCAGCAGGCATCGTAGAGACCATTCTCTCGATGAAGGCCGTCGACGACAACACTATCCTGGCCACCAGGGGCTTTGAGGAACTGGGGGTCTCGGGACATGTCAATGTGGTAGCAGCCCCGGCCGTCACCCACAAGACCAGCTTCGTCAAGATGATATCTGGCTTTGGTGGTTGCAACGCCGCCATACGGCTCGCGAAACAACCCGTCAGCGGACAAGAACAGACCGATGCGCCCATCGCTGGCCAGGCGCCGGCATCCATGGACTTTCAGACATCGGCATCCATCGGCTGCCAGGTGCCGGTTCCCCTTCATACCGTCCGCATCACTCCCGACGGTGCCTGGGTGGACGGCAGTCTGCTGCCGTGCGACGGCACGGACGGAGGCTTGGTCACCAGCCTCTACCGGCAATACATCGGCGACTATCCCCGCTACTATAAGATGGACGCTCTGAGCCGTTTGGGCTTCGTGGCAGCCGAACTGCTGCTGCGTGCGGCGTACGGCAACGGACAGCGCGATTGCGGCGACTGCGCCATGGTGCTGTTCAACCACACCTCGTCCATCGTAGCCGACAGGGCCTATTGGGCCTCGGTCAGAGACGAGGAGAAACGCTTTCCCAGTCCGTCGGCATTTGTCTATACGCTGCCCAACATGGTGACGGGCGAGGTGGCTATTCGTTTTGGCTCCCACGGCGAGACGTCGCTCTACCAACTATGCCGTCGCAACGATCTGCTGATGCGGCAGATACTGGCGGCAACGGCGACCGACCGGGATGCCATGCACATCGTCAGCGGCTGGATAGACTGTCAGGACGAAAGGCACTTCATTGCCGACCTGACTATAGCAAAGAACCCTAACAAATAACAATCATACCCATAACAAATGGAAACATTAATATTAGAACTGAAAAAGAAAATCATTGAAGCCCTCAATCTGGAAGAGATGACGCCTGACGATATTGATGCCGATGCACCGTTGTTTGGCGAAGGACTTGGGCTGGACTCCATCGACGCATTGGAACTGATCGTACTGATAGAGAAGAACTACGGCATCAAGCTGGGGAATCCCGCTGAGGGAAAGGCCATCTTCAGCAGCGTCAGGACCATGGCCGAATATGTCAGCAAGAACCGTCAGAAATAAGCATCATGGGCAAGGGCGTCGTCATAACAGGCATGGGCATCGTCTCAGCGATAGGCTGCGACCGCCATACCGTGCTGCAGTCGCTGCTGCATGGCGTGTCGGGTATCGGTCCCATGTGCCACTTGCCTTCGTCGCACCATGAACTGCCCGTTGGAGAGGTGAAACTGTCGAACGGCGAGATGCAGACCATGATTGCCGCCGAATATCCACATCTGGACAACCTGAAGCCTACACCGTCGCGCACTACTCTCATGGGCATTTTGGCGGTCGGCCAGGCCATCCGTGATGCCAGACTGCAGGAAGCGGACGGCCGGCGCGTGTTGCTGGTGTCGGGTACCACCGTAGGCGGAATGGATCGTACGGAACAGTACTTCCATACGCTGGCCGAAAGCGACGAACACTTGGACGTCATGCTGACCCACGACTGCGGCAGCTGTACAAAAGCCATCGCCAACGGGTTTCCGCTGATTGACGATTGTACCACGCTGTCCACAGCCTGCTCGTCGGCTGCCAATGCGCTGATACTGGGTGCAAGAATGATCCAGGCAGGACAGGCCGACGTGGTCATTGCCGGAGGCAGCGAGGCGCTGACACGCTTCCATCTCAACGGATTCAATTCACTGATGATTGTGGACCGTGAGCGCTGCCGGCCGTTCGACGATACGCGCGCAGGACTGAACCTGGGCGAGGGAGCGGCATACATGGTCATGGAACGCGAGGACGCTGCACGCCATCGCGGTGCCGACATTCAGGCCTGGCTGACAGGCTTTGGCAATGCCTGCGATGCCTGGCACCAGACGGCATCGTCGCCCAACGGCGAAGGGGCTTTTCGCGCCATGAGCGAGGCTATTGCCTCGGCTGGCATCACACCGGCTGACGTGGACTACGTCAATGCCCACGGTACGGCAACGCCCGACAACGACCTCGCTGAGAGCATTGCCCTTCAGCGTGTCTTCGGTCGCGAGTTGCCCCCTGTGTCGAGTACCAAGTCGCTGACCGGCCATACTACCAGTGCCTCAGGAGCCATCGAGACCGTTATCTGTCTTTTGGCCATGCAGCATGGCTTCATACCGCCCAACTTGGGCTGGCAACACCCGATGGCGCAGGGCATCATACCAACAGCTCGGCTGGAACACCGTACGTTGCGCCACGTTTTGTGCAACTCGTTCGGCTTTGGCGGCAACGACAGCTCGCTGTTGTTTTCGGCCGTACAGCCAGAAGGCAGCGCCGCTTGTGAGACGACAGCTGCCGTCGCACAGCATGCTGACGTCCATCCGTCGCCGCTCGTTCGCGAGCTGGCTCGTGTGGAGATTGCCTCGGAGGACGAGCTGGCCGAGGTGCGTCGCTATGTGAAGCCTATTGAGCTGCGGCGCATGGGACGGCTGATGAAAAGCAGTCTGCTGTCATCGCTCAAGGCTTTGGAGCAGGCAGGCATCGAGACCCCCGACGCCATCGTCACGGCCACGTCGCTGGGCTGCTGGGAGAATAGTGAGCTCTTGTTGCGCCAACTGCACGAGGAGGGCGAAGTGATGCTCCGTCAGACGCTCTTCATGCAAAGTACCCACAACACCCTGGGCAGCGCCATAGCCATCAGGACCGGCTGCCACGGGTATAATGTGACCTACGCCCACGGCAGAGAGTCGCTCGAATGGGCTGTTCGTGACGCCCAGCTGCTGTTGCGCAGCGGCAAGGCCAGGACGGTGCTCGTCGGCATTCATGAGGAATCGACGCCGTGGTATCGCGACGTGCAGGCTCGTCTGGGAAACAGCGAGTCGCTGCCGTCCATTCATTCTTTAGCTTTTGTATTGACATGTGGAGAATAATCATATTAGCAGTTGTGCAGAGCCTGTTGCTCTGTATGGGGCAGGTGTTCTTGAAACTGGCTCTGATGCGCTTGCCTGCCTTCGCCTGGAACAGGCAGTTCTGGTTGGCGGTATTGGTCAATTGGCAGCTGGCTGTCTGTGGCATACTGTACACCATTAGTAGTTTGATGTGGATGTATATCATCAAGAATTTCCCGCTTAGCGTAGCTTATCCGATGGCAAGTCTGAGCTTTGTCTTCGGCATGGTGACCGCCATTGTCTTCTTCCACGAGGAAGTGTCGCTCACGAGGTGGATTGGGGTGTTGTTTATCATGATAGGTTGTTTTTTAATTGCAAAGTGATGAGTAAACGAACGATACTGACCTGTTTCTTGCTACTGCTGACAGTTTACCTGTCAGCCCAGCATGACGCTATGCAGAGGATTAACCGTGCTGCAACTGCCATCAAGACGATGCAGGGCGACTTTGTGCAGACCAAGCAGCTCAAGCTGCTCAACGACCAGATGGTGTCGAAAGGTCGTATGTGCTATCAGGGCGGCGACAAGTTGCGGTGGGAGTATGTGACGCCTTACAGCTACGTCTTCATCATGAACGGCAGTCAGGTGCAGCTGAAGAACAGCACCAGGAGTGACGTCATCGACGTGAACCAGAACAAGATTTTCAAGGAGATAGCACAAATCATGATGAATAGCGTGGTGGGCAAGTGCCTGCAGGATGACAAGAGTTTCAAGACCACCATTCAGGAAACGGCTTCTGAGTACGTTGCTACGCTGTTGCCGCTGAAGAAGAACATGAAGCAGATGTTCCAGCAGATAGTCCTGCATTTCCAGAAACAGCAGTCTGTGGTGTCCAAGGTAGAGCTCCTCGAGAAGAACGGTGACAGAACGATGATAGAACTGAAGAATATACGCCTCAATGAAACGATACCAGCCAGAGAGTTCGCCGTGCGTTAGTCTGTTATCACGTATGCAGATGCGCGTGTTGCTTGTCCTGTTGGCCTTGACGGTCGCGGGGCAGGCGGCGGCACAGCGTCACTTCCCCGACAGTACGGGACAGCGTGCACGCTATGGAGTGTATATCGAGATGCCGCGAGGCTACGTCAGCGGCGTGTGCATGCTGAACAACGACGGTGACGTTGTCCGTGGCAGCATTTTCAATGAGTTTGGCGTGACGGCGCTCGACTTCACTTATCACCTACAGAAGGAGAAAGTCAAGCTGCACAGCGTGATGGGACTGATGGACAAGTGGTACATCAGGCGCGTGTTGCGAAAGGACCTTCACGAGGTGATGGCAGGCCTGCAACGCGGCGACACGGCGTATGACGACACGCGTCACCACATCACCTACCGCTTCACACCGATGAACCATTCAGAACAGGAGGACAAATAGCTTATGACGTTGAAGAACAGTTTGTACAGCATAGCCGGCAAGACGGTGGAGGGCGATACCGTCGCCTACACCATAGCCCTTGATGAACACCATGTCATTTATCAGGCCCACTTCCCAGGTGCCCCTGTCACACCGGGTGCCTGTATCATCCAGATGGCTGCAGAGCTGCTGGCCGACCATTTGCAGGCCGGCTGTACCATCCAGGTCGTCAAGAATGCCAAGTTCGTGGCTCCCCTCTCGCCGTTGAGTACGCCCTGTGTGAAATACATATTCCAATATAGCATGGTCGATGAAGCACCTGCACGCTGCCGCATGCAGGTCCAGGTCGAGGCCGCCGACACCCTTTTCGCCAAGTTGACAATCATCTGCAAAGTCTGCGCTCATGAATGAAGCCGAAGAACAGAAGAAACTGCTGCACGACAGAGGCATCTGCGTGGTGATTCCCACCTATAATAACGGAGGGACGATAGGCCGCGTGGTCAGCAGTGTGCTGCAGGTTGCCGGTGACGTCATCGTGGTCAACGACGGCTCTGACGATCATACTGCCGAAGTGTTGAAGGAGTTTGCTGACATTACGCTGGTGACGTATCCTGAAAATCACGGCAAGGGTTATGCCTTGAAGCGCGGCTTCCAGAAAGCCCTGCAGATGGGCTTTGCCTATGCCATTACGATGGATGGCGACGGACAGCACGATGCGGCAGACATCGCGTCGTTTCTCAAGGCCAGTCTCGAACATCCCGGAGCACTCATCGTTGGCAGCAGGAATCTCGATGGCGTGGTACGTTCCAAGGGCAGCAATTTCGCCAACAGCTTTTCCAATTTCTGGTTCTACGTACAGACAGGGCGGCGACTTGCCGACACCCAGTCGGGGTTCAGGCTCTATCCGCTGAGGAAGCTCTGCGGACTGTCGCTTCTGACATCACGCTACGAGGCAGAACTGGAGTTGCTGGTCTTTGCCTCGTGGTACGGGGTGTCCTTGGTGTCCATACCCGTTTTTGTCTACTATCCCCCACAGTCTGAGCGGGTGAGCCATTTCCGTCCCGTTGCCGACTTCGTACGTATCAGCGTGCTCAACACCCTCCTGTGCCTGCTGGCGGTGGTTGTAGGGTTGCCTCTCAGGGTGTATCATTTCCTGACACGATGGGGCAGGACATTCTATGCGCTGTTCTTCTTCATCCTGTTCTCCGTCTTTATCATCACGCCTTGCGTGTGGATTTATACCAAGGTGGGCAGAATGACCGAGAAGAAGCGTTACCGCCTGCACCAGATTATCCGTTGGATTTCGCGTTTTGTCATGATGAAGCACGGCATACCAGGCGCTCCGTTTTCCTATCAGGTGGCTGACGGCGTGACGTTCGACAAGCCCTATCTCGTCATCTGCAATCACCAGTCCCATTTGGACGTGATGTGTCAGCTGGTGTTCACGCCGAAAATCGTATTCCTGACCAACGACTGGGTATGGAACAATCCCTTCTACGGATTCCTGATACGGCATGCAGAGTATTATCCTGTGGCCGAGGGCATCGAGACCCTGTTGCCCCAGCTGCAGTCCCTGATAGCACGAGGCTATAGCATTGCCGTCTACCCAGAGGGAACACGCTCCAGGGACTGCAGGATATTGCGGTTTCATCAGGGTGCATTCTATCTGGCCGACCAGTTGGGTGTCGACATCCTGCCCATGTGTCTCTACGGTCCGGGCAAGGTACTGCCCAAACGAACCTACTCACTCAACAAAAGCCCCATACACATTCAGGTCATGAACCCTGTCTCGCGCCATCAGTTGCAGGCAAAGGGCGACTACAGGCAACAGGCTTCGTGGATGCGGTCACGTTATCAGGAAATATATCAGGACTTAGCCAATAAGATAGAACAACATGTGTAAGCAGAAAGTCGTCATCATAGGAAGCGGACTGGGCGGACTGACGTGTGGAGTCATTCTGGCGAAGAACGGTTACGAGGTCACCGTCCTCGAACAGTCGTCCCAGTTGGGCGGATGTCTGCAATGCTTCACGCGGAGGGGTGCGACGTTCGAGACGGGGATGCACTTTGTTGGCAGCGCTGCCGAGGGGCAGACGCTCGACAGGGTCATGAAGTATCTCGAAGTCAGGCAGGACGTGACGCTTGCCCCATTGGATGCCGACGGCTACGAGGTCGTTTCCATCGGCGGCCAGGAGTTCCGCTATGCCCAGGGGCGCGAAGCCTTCATCAGTCAGCTGGCGTCTTCTTTCCCTCGTCAGCGCGCCAATCTTGAACGCTATTTCGACCTGGTGGAGAAAGTGGCAGGAGCTTCGTCGCTGCATGCCATGAAGTATGCTGAAACCAATGTGGCTCTGAATGCCGAATATCAGTTGCGTGCCATCGACGAGGTGATTGACGAGATCATTACCGACCCGCTGCTGGCCAAGGTGCTCGTGGGTAACCTGCCGTTGTATGCTGCACAGAAGGGCCGCACGCCATTCTCCACCCATGCCTTCGTGATGGATTTCTACAACCAGAGTGCCTATCGCTTTGTGGGAGGCAGCGACACCGTTGCCACGTCGCTGGTCAACACCATCCGGCGCTATGGCGGTCAGGTGCTCAGCGGTCACAAGGTGACCCGTATCCTGTGTGACGATACCCATGCCGTCGGTGCCGAGGTTAACGGCAGCTTGTTCGTCCCTGCCGACTACATCATCTCCGATGCCCATCCCATGCGCACCCTCGAGTTGGTCGACAGCCGTCTGATACGTCCTGCCTTCAGGACGCGCATCAACCAGATGCCGCAGACGGTGGGATGCTTCTCCGTCTATCTGGATTTTAAGAAGGACAGTGTCCCCTACATGAATCATAACTATTACGGCTATCTGGCCGACTCGCCCTGGGCGTGTGAGCAGTACGATGCGCAGTCTTGGCCCAAGGGCTATCTGTACATGCATTTCTGCCAGCAGACCGGTCAGCGCTATGCCACTACGGGAGTCATCATTTCCTATATGCAGATGAACGATGTGGCCCGGTGGACCGACACGCGCGTAGGACGTCGGGGAGCCGACTACGAGGCTTTCAAGGCTGAGAAGGCTTGTCGGCTGCTTGAGGCCGTTGAACGGTCGTTCCCCGGACTCACCCAGCACATCAGCCACTACTATACCTCTACGCCGCTGACCTATCGTGACTATACGGGAACCGAAGGCGGCAGCATGTACGGCGTGGCACGTGACGTCACGCAGGGTGCAGCCTGCAGGGTTCCTCACAAGACGAAAGTCCCCAACCTGTATCAGACGGGTCAGAACATCAATTCGCACGGTATGCTGGGTGTCGTCGTGGGAACCGTAGTGACCTGCAGCGAGTTGCTCACAGCCGAACGTATCTATCAACAAATTATGGAGACCGGCGTATGAGAGAGTCAGTAGTCATCATCGGTGCAGGTCTTGGCGGACTGTTTGCCGGAGCTATTCTGGCCAAAGAGGGACTTCGTATCACCGTACTCGAGAAAAATGCCGCTATCGGCGGCGGTCTGCAGTCGTTCAGACGCTTTGGCGAGACGTTCGACACGGGCATGCACGTCGTGGGAGGCATGCACCCCGGAGGCAATATCCACCGCATGTGCCGCTATCTGGGCATCCTCGACAAGGTGCGCCTGCGCGGTGTCGATGACGACTGTACCGACCGTCTCTACTTTGCCGAGGATGGTGCATCCTACACCATAGCCAAGGGTAGGGAGGGCTTTGTCAGTTCCCTGGCAGCGCGTTTCCCCGGTCAGCGGGCCTCGCTTGAGCGCTATGCCGATGCCGTACTCAGTATGGCCGACCATGTCGACCTCTTCAACCTTCGTCCTTCACAGGGGCGTCTCAGCCTGTTCACGGGTTCCGATGATTTCATGATGGCTGCCGACGACTTCATTGCCAAGTATGTGGACGACGAGAAACTGCGCAGCGTGCTGGCCTACATGAATCCGCTTTATGGCGGACGGGCAGGGCAGACGCCAGCCTACGTACATGCCATCATCAGCGCTCTCTATATTCACGGTGCCAGCCGCTTTGTGGGAGGCAGCAGTCATTTTGCCGACCTGCTGGCATCGGTCATCACGCAAAACGGGGGACAGGTGGTCACCGCCGATGCCGTCAGCTGGCTCGACGTCCAGGACCGTCGCGTCACGCAGCTCACCACCGCGTCAGGGCGTCAGTTCGCCGCTGACTGGTACATCTCCGACATTCACCCTTGTTCGCTGCTAAGCCTGATGGATGCGAAGGCGCTGCCCAAAGCCTACAGGGAACGCCTCAATGCCATCCCTAACGGCCATTCGGCCTTCTCTCTCTACATCAGGCTGAAGCCAGAAACCTTTCCCTATATCAACCACTCAGAGTACTACATGACCCGCTATGCCGATGTATGGAATTGTAGTCGTACTGACAGGTCTTGGCCACTGGGATTCCTCATGATGACCCCACCGGAGGAGAACCAGCCCTGGTACAGCACCAAGGTGTTGGTGACGGCTCCGATGCCCTTTGAGATGGCAAGTCCATGGGAGCAGACCGTCACAGGCCGTCGTGGCAGCGACTATGAGCGTTGGAAGGAGGAGCGTGCCGCCCAGCTGCTGGCACAGATAGAGGACATGCATCCTGGCTTCTCCCGCTGCATAGAGGCTGTCAACACGGCGTCGCCGCTGACCATCCGCGACTACTATGCCGTGAAGGATGGCAGCATCAGCGGCTATAGCAAGGACTGCCGCAACATCGCCCTGTCGCAGGTGCCGGTGGTTACCAAGGTTTCCAATCTGCTGCTGACAGGACAGAACAGCGGTTTGCACGGATTCTGTGGCGTTCCGTTGACGGCCATTACCACGTGCGAGGCCATCCTGGGCATCAATGTTGTCATTAATAAGATTAACGCATGCAAAGAATCATAACTATCCTGATGTTGCTGACTGTCACGCTGGGCACCCTGGCCCAGGTGAACATCTGGGAGGGGACTGACACCAGACACCGGGTGAAGATGACCCCCTACGTAGCCCCTGGCAAGGGCAATGTCGCCGTTGTGGTATGCCCTGGCGGCAGTTATTTCTGGCACGACACGCATGGCGAAGGGCCTGACGTGGGGCATTGGCTCAGCGAGGCTGGCATCACTGCTTTCGTGCTCGACTACCGCACGGCCTACGTTCCTGCCTTCGTCACCCACTTCCGGTTGCTGTTCCGTGGCAATCGCTATCCTGACCCGCAGGACGACTTGCGACAGGCTTTGCGCTATGTGCGGCAACATGCCGCTGAATATGGCATCGACAGTACCAAGGTTGGAGCCATGGGATTCTCGGCAGGCGGACACCTGGTCATGTCGGGAGCCGAACTCTTCGACGTGGCCGACCGTCCCTGCTTCGTTGCCTCTATCTATCCCGTTGTTACCATGTCGGCACCCTGCGTCCACAAGCGCTCGCGCCGCGGACTGCTGGGCGACTCGAGGACGGGCAACCGCGAGTTGCGCGACCTGCTGTCGCTCGAACGTCATGTCCCTGCCGACTGTCCGCCGGTATTCCTGGTCAACTGCAAGGACGACCCCGTAGTGGACTACCACAACTCCCTGCTGCTCGACTCCGCGCTGACGGCCAACAACGTTTCCCACCGCTATCTGTTCTACCAGACGGGCGGCCACGGCTTTGGTGCCAGTTCGACGAAAGGTACCCCAGAGTGCCGCCAATGGAAGGACGAGTTTCTGAAATGGCTAAAAGACTTGTTTGAATAATGAATACAGACCCCAGATTCGACGACATTCGTCCCTATGAAGGCGACGAGGTTCCTGCTGCCTTGCAACGCATTGCCGACAGCGACGTGTTCCCCCTGCTGGCTTCGTTTGTCTATCCTGGCGACCCCATCGAGGCCGTCCGTCAGCGCATCAAGTCGTTTACCACCGTCCGCGAGTTCCAGCACGACACGATGAGCAAGGTCAACGAGCAGGTCATCAAGCGCAGCATGACGGATTTTACTTGTTCCGGACTGGAACGGCTGAGCCCCACGGAGAACTACCTCTACGTCTCCAACCATCGCGACATCATGCTCGATGCCAGTCTGCTGCAGTACTTCCTGGTCATCAGCGGCTTCGATACTACCGAGATTACCTTCGGCGCCAATCTCATGACGCACCCTGTGGTGGTCGACGTAGGCAAGTGCAACAAGATGTTCCGCGTCGAGCGTCCCGGAGGCGACATCAAGGACTTCTACCGGGTGTCGTCCCACCTGTCGGAGTACATCCGCTACACCATCTGTCAGAAACACCAGTCCGTGTGGATTGCCCAGCGCAACGGCCGTACCAAGGACGGGCGCGACGCCACCGACCAGGGCATTGTCAAGATGTTCTCTATGAGCGAGCCCAAGGACAAGATCAAGGCGCTGGCCGACCTGCACATCGTACCTGTCGCCGTGTCGTACGAGTGGGAACCCTGTGATGTGCTGAAGACCCTCGAACTCTACGAGTCGCAGTACACGCGCTATACCAAGAAGCCCGGCGAGGACCTGAACAGCATCCTGACGGGCATTATGCAGCCCAAAGGCCATGTGCATTTCGAACTGTGCCGCCCCCTGTCGCTCGCTGAGCTGACAGCCTTCGAGCATCAGACCAACAACGAGTACCACCGTTCGGTGGCCGGGCTTATCGACCAGCGCATCAACAGCGCCTACCGGCTCTATCCCAACAACTACGTGGCCCACGACCTGCTCTATGGCAACACCAAATACAAGTCTATGTATACCGATGCACAATATGCTGCTTTCGTTGCACGACTGTCCAAACTCGACCGTTACGACACCTGTGACACCGAGCGGCTGAAGGAGATTTTCATGGGCATCTATGCTCATCCCATAGACAGCAGGAAATAGATGACGGCAAAAGAGGAGGACGTGATGCGATGGTGAAGTGGATACTGCTGACATACGACTGGACGGTACGGCACCGCAGGCTTACTGTGCTGGCGGCGCTGCTGCTGGCGATGGTCTTTGCGCTGCTGCTCACCCGTCAGGACTTCAGCGAGGACATCTCCGACTTCCTTCCCCTCGACAGCAAGTACCAGCGCGCCATGAAGGTCTGGCAGCACATTGGCGGGGCCGACCGCGTCTTCGTGCTCTTCACCGGTGACAAGGATGCTGAGGCCGATGCCGACAGCATCTGCCTGGCCGTCGACCATTTCGTCAGCACCCTCGACCGGCGCGACACCACGCACCTGGCAGGAACGCTGGTCAGTCAGGTCGACATGGACCGCATGGCGCAGCTGTCCGACTTCGTCTACAGCCACATGCCCTATTTCCTGACCGCTGCCGACTATGCACGCATGGACAGTCTGATGGCCGTCGACGAATACATACCGTCGCAGCTGGCTGCCGACAAGCAGCTGCTCATGTTCCCCGGTGCCGGACTGCTGGCTCAGAGCGTCAGCCGCGACCCGCTGCAGCTGTTCACACCCGTGCTGACCAGACTGCAGCAACAGGGTTCGGCGCTGCACTTCGAAAATTATAACGGCTACATCTTCACCCCCGACATGCAGACCGCCGTCGTCATGCTGTCGTCGTCCTATGGCGGCAGCGAGACAGAGCACAATGCAGCCCTTGTGGCTTTGCTTGACGATTGTGCCCGCGAGACAGCGGCAGCCAACCCCCACGTAAGTATTCGTCTGACGGGCAGTCCTGTCATAGCCGTCGGCAACGCCCGGCAGATCAAGTCCGACAGTCTGTTGGCTGTGTCGCTCGCCCTCGTGTTGATAGTGGCGCTGCTCTATGCCGCGTTCCGCAGTTTCCGCAACATGCTGCTCGTCGTCGTGTCGATAGGGTGGGGCTGGCTCTTCGCTATGGCTGGCATGTCGCTGGCCGGACAGCATGTGTCGATGATTGTCATCGGCATTTCGTCCGTTATCCTGGGCATTGCCGTCAACTATCCGCTGCACCTCATAGCCCACCTGCGCCACACGCCTGACGTCCGTACGGCACTCAGCCAGATTGTCGCTCCGCTGTTGGTGGGCAATATCACCACCGTCGGTGCCTTCATGGCCTTGGTACCCCTGAGGTCGGTCGCTTTGCGCCATCTGGGACTCTTCAGCTGCCTGCTGCTTGTGGGTACCATCCTCTTCGTCCTACTTTTCTTGCCCCACTTGGTGGCGCACGGCAGGGACAACCCGTCTGACAGTCCGTCATCACCCCTTGCCGATACGCCGTCCTACAGCCGACGCTCCGTCGTGTGGCTTGTCGCTGGCGTCACGCTTGTGCTGGGCTTTTTCAGCAGCCAGACGACCTTCGACACTAATCTTGCCCATATCAACTACATGACCGACCGTCAGCGTGCCGACCTGGCGCTGCTGGCATCGCTTGCTCCGTCGTCCCCGGCATCGTCGTCCACGTTCTATGCGGTCGCTGCCGACAGTACGCTGGACGGTGCCCTCAGCAAGAACAGCACCTTGATGCCGCGACTGGAAGAGCTGCGCCGTCAAGGTTGTGTCGATGACATTCAGGGCTGTCAGCAGTTCCTCTGTTCGCGTCGTGAACAGCAGCAGCGGCTGGCGCGCTGGCACGACTTCGTACAGCGTCACGCCCGTCAGCTGACAACCGATGTCAGCCAGTCGGCCATAGCAGCAGGTTTCGCCCCCGGAGCCTTCGACCGTTTCCAGGAACTCGTCGAAACGCCTTTCCAACCCTGCGACCCCAGCGTATTTCTGCCCCTTGCTACTGCGGCGTTCCCCATGAATCTGGCCATCGACAGCACGGCGCGCTCCTATAGCGTCGTCAGCATGCTCCATACCTCCGAATGCGATGATGAACGCATAGCGTCCGCAATAGACAACAGCCAGACCGGCGACTACGTCTTCGACGTGGCAGGCATGAATTCGTCCATTGCCTCGCGGCTTTCCGACGACTTCAACTACATCGGCTGGGCCTGTGCGCTCATCGTCTTCTTCTTCCTGTGGGCCTCGCTGGGCTGCATCGAGCTGGCCGTGCTTTCCTTCCTGCCCATGGCTGTCAGCTGGGTGTGGATTCTGGGACTCATGGCCCTGTGTGGCATCCAGTTCAATGTCGTCAACGTCATCTTGGCCACCTTCATCTTCGGACAGGGCGACGACTATACCATCTTCATGACCGAGGGCTGCCAGTACGAATATGCCTGGCGGCGCACCATGCTGGCATCCTACAAGCGCAGCATCATGCTCTCGGCTGCAATCATGTTCATCGGCATCGGGGCACTCGTCTTCGCCCGCCATCCGGCCTTGCACTCCCTGGCGGTCATCACCATCGTGGGCATGTCGTCGGTCGTGCTGATGGCCTGCCTGCTGCCGCCGCTCGTCTTCCGCTGGCTGGTATGCGATGGCAAGGGCTGGCGACGCCAACCCCTGACGCTGCGGCGATTGTTCTTCGGTGCCTCCGACGACCCCTTCCGGCTGGTGGCCGACCGCTACCGCTACCGGGGAGCCGGCATAGCTGCCGACGTCAACAAGACCCTGCGCCGTCTGCGCCGCGAGGGCCATCCGCTGCCTGCCGCGTCCCACATCGTCGATGACGGCTGGGGCGAGACAGCCCTGCTCGTGGCCCTGCAGCATCCTGACATGTCGCTGACCGTCACTATGGCTTGTCCTGATCGCCTCCCCGTGGCTCGCCATGCTGCTGCCGACGTGGCGCCGAACATCTCTTACCTCGAACCTCTTACCTCTAAATAGCAAAGGATATGAAAGAGAAAATTAGAAACATGTTGGAAGATGCCTTGCCGCTGGTCGACTTCGATGCCGATTTCCTGTTCAGCGAGCTCGACTCACTCGGCGTCACCACGATCCTGATGATGCTGTCCGACGCGTATGACATCCGACTGGACGCCGCAGATGCCACGCCCAGGAATTTCAAGACGCTCGACAGTCTGGTAGCTTTAGTACAACGCAAACTCGACGAGAAGGCCCTATGATGCTCGAAGACTATCTGGTCCGGAATGCCGCGCGCTATCCTGAGAAGACCGCCGTGGTCTGCGGCAGTCAGCAGCTGACCTGGCACCAGCTCCACCAGCTGGTCTGCCAGCGTGCCGACCTGTGGCGCAGCAGTTGCCCGCCGGGACGCATCGTCTGCCTGCGCGCCCAGTCCGACATCGACTTTCTGGTGTCCTACTATGCCCTTCACCTGCTGGGCTGTGTCGTGGCACCCCTTGAGGTCACGATGCCCCAGGCCGCCTTCAACCGCCTGTCCGACGAGGTGTCGGCCTGCCAAGCTCCTGACGGCACAGCCGACATCCTGTACACCACAGGCACCACCGGACGTTCGAAGGGCGTCTGTGTCAGTCACCGTGCCATTCTGGCCGATGCCGCGAACCTCATCGAGGGACAGCATTTCACCCACGATCTGGGCTTTGTCGTCTGCGGACCGCTCTGCCACCTGGGCAGCCTGTCGAAAGTATGGCCCGTCACCGTCCTTGGTGCCACGCTCATCATGGTCGATGGTCTGAAAGACATGGACCGTTTCTTTGCCGCCTTCGAATGGCCGGCTCCCCGTATGGCGACTTTCCTGGTTCCCGCCAGCATCCGCATGCTGCTGCAGTTTGCTGCCGGACGGCTGGCCAGCTATGCCGGCAAGATAGACTTCATCGAGACTGGTGCCGCAGCCATTGCCCAGAGCGACATGGAAACCCTTTGCCGACTGCTGCCCCACAGCCGCCTCTACAATACCTATGCCTCTACCGAGACGGGCATTGTCGCCACCTTCAACTTCAACGACGGACTGTGTCAGGCTGGCTGTCTGGGACGCCCCATGAGCCGTTCCGAGGTGTTCATCACCGACGACGGACGCATCGCCTGCAAGGGCGAGACGCTGATGAGCGGCTATCTGGGCGACGCGGAACGCACGGCCGAGGTCATGCGCGACGGCGTTGTCTACACCTCCGACCTCGGCACGCTGGACGCTGACGGCCGGCTCCATCTGCAGGGTCGTCACGACGATGTCGTCAACGTCGGGGGCTACAAGGTTTCGCCTGCCGAGGTGGAGGCTGCAGCCCTGTCGATGCCTGTCATCGACGACTGCGTCTGCACGTCCGTCGACCATCCTCTGACGGGTAAGGCCCTGAAGCTGCTGGTCGTCATGAAGCCTGGCTGTCCCCTCGACAAGCGTGCCGTCGCGCAGCACCTGAAGGGGCTTCTCGAGCCGTACAAGATTCCCATGCTCTACGAGCAGACCGATGCCGTGAAGCGCACCTTCAACGGCAAGATTGACCGCAAGCAATATGAATCGTCATCCTGCGGCACTTCGTCTGGTGATGACAAAAAAACAACTTAAAACCCAAGTAATATGACAGAAGGATATCATGTAAAAGAGTATGGACAGGCGGTAAAGCGCTATGTCCAGACAATGGACCTGAAGGACGATCCGGCGCTGATAGCTGAGTATCGCCGCCGCCACAGCAAGGAAGAGTCGTGGCCCGAAATCCGCGACGGCATTCGGCAAGTTGGCATTCTCGACATGCAGCTGTTCATCCTCGGAACCCGTCTGGTGATGATTGTCGAGACACCGCTCGACTTCGACTGGGACTCGGCAATGGCACGGCTGGCAACGCTGCCCCGCCAACAGGAGTGGGAGGACTATATGGCCATGTTCCAGCAATGCAAGGAGGGAGCAACCAGCGACGAGAAATGGCAGATGATGGAACGCATGTTCTATCTGTACTGATTTTCCAGACAAACAAACTAACTAAGACCAATCGATGAGACGCTAACGACAGGAACGGCATCGGTGCCGACGGTTATACGAATCTGGAGATCTACCTCAATTCGCTGGTAGCCCATATCACAGAGATGCAGAACGCGGGCGGCGAACAATGGAACGGACAGCAAACCAGAGGAAGGAAAACTTCGAGGAAGGAGTAGTTTTCCTTACTCCTTCCTCGTTCTTCGTACATCAGGTATTAGTCATCAGAATCCTTGTTTTGATCTAATGGTCAAATCATAATTTCTAATTCCTAATTCCTAATTTCTAATTTTGCCTAGCCTTCTGCTCCGCCGCCACCGCCGGGCAGACCGCCGCCTCCGCCGCCGTTGTCATCACCGCCGCCGTTGTCGTCGGTATTGTCGTCGGTATTGTCGCCAGTGTTGGTGTTGTCACCCTCGTTGGCGCCGCCGCCGTTGGCG
>JAFWOP010000100.1 GCA_017545365.1 Bacteroidales bacterium | reverse complement strand
CTACCGCGAGGCACAGGCCCGCTTCCTCACCGAGACGGAGCAGGTGGCTATGCAGGCCATCAGCCTCTATTTCGGTCTGTTGCTGGCCGGCGAACAGGTGAACATCGCCCGCCAGAACCTGCAGACCGCCGAGAAACTCTACGAGGTGGCGCAGGCCAAGCGCCGCATGGGCACCATCAGCGAGAACGACGTGCTGCAACTGCGCCTCGACGTGCTTACCGCCCGCAGCGCCCTGACCAACAGTGAAAGCAACCGCCAAACTCGTCAGTTCGCCCTCCGCTCATTCCTCGATGTGGAGGCGGACATAGAGCCGTCGGTGCCCGAGGATGTGCCGCAGGTGCGCCTCGACTACGACAACGTGCTAAGCCACGCCCTCCAGAACAACGCCCTCGCCACCACCATGCGCCGTCGCCAGATGGAGGCCGACTATGCCGTGGCCTCGGCTCGCGCCAACCGCCAGAGCGTCAACCTCTACGCCCAACTCGGCTACACCGGCACGGGCGAGAACATAAGCAACGCCTACCGTAACCTCCTCAGCAACGAGGTCGTGCAGGTCGGCATCACCGTGCCGCTGCTCGACTGGGGCAAGCGCAAGGGACAGCGTCGCCTCGCCGAGAGCAATCGCGACATCATACAGGGCCAGCTGCGCCAGCAGTCGCAGGACTTCCGCCAGGACATCTTTATCCTGACCGAGCAGTTCAACAACCAGGCCGAGCAACTTCGCATCGCCGTCGAGGCCGACACCATCGCCCGCCGCCGCTACCACACCAACGTCGAGACGTTCAAGATCGGCAGCATCTCCACCCTCGAACTCTCCGCCGCCCAGACCGCCAAGGACGAGGCCCGCCAGAACCGCATCGCCCAGCTCCACAACTACTGGTACTACTACTATCAGCTCCGCTCCATCGCCCTCTGGGACTTCGAGCGCGGCTGCGACCTCAGCGCCGACGTGGAGAAACTGATAGAATAAACAGCAGGCCGCATCACTGCGGCCTGTCGCTTTTCCCGGGAGGTCTATTTACTAACTTTATTGATACTTCTTCTTCGGCTGCTTGCTGAACCGATAGACGAGGTGCAGAAGGGCGTAGCGGGGCAGGACGTTGGTGCAGGTCTCGGTGCGGCCCTGGGCGTTGACGGTGCGGGTGACGTTGTCGAGCTGGCCGAGGAGGTCGAAGCCGTCGAGCATCACGAGGAGGCGGCCTTTCAGGAAGGGACGCGAGAGGCGGGCGTTCCAGACCAGGCTGTTGGTGTTCAGTGCATCGTCGGCATAGCCGGTGCGGGTGTAGAGGGTGAGGTCGGTGCTGACTTCCATTTTCCAGGGGAGTTTCAGGAGGACGGTCAGGGCGTTGGTGAGGGTTAAGGGCTGCGACAGGGTCGCAGCATAGGTGACGGAGGGGCTGGTGAAGCGCTGCCAGAGGGCAGTGCTCTTGAAACTGAGGGCGTGGCTGCCCAGTTTGTAGGAGAGGGTGATGGTGTTGTCGAGGGAGAGTGTGTTGACGGTGTTGCGCTGCTGGTCAACGAGGTCGATGCTGTGCTGGTAGCGGATGGTGGGGCTGAGGCCGAGGCGCAGGGGATGCTTCTTGCCGATGGCGGTGTTGAATCTGTAGTTGGCATCGGCGCTCCAGTTGCCGTTCACGTTGTCGGCCTGCCACGTGCGGATGCCTGTCAGCGGGTCGTAACTGTAGCCCATGGCGAGGGCGTTCTGGACAATGGTGTAGCCGAGCCAGTAATGATGAGAAGTCTCTTTCTGGTTGGCGTTTCCCCATTGCTGGCCGAAGGTAAACTGGTGGCTGACGGCATTGCGCAGGCTGTTATTGCCTATGCGGATGTTCAGCGGGTCGGTATCGTCGCGCATATCGACGAGGTTCTGCAAATCGGGCGTCGATGTCTGGGCGATGTACTGGAGATTCAGTTTCTGGGCATGACCTGTCTCATGGTTGATGGTTTTGTATTCGACAAAGCAATCCCAGACGTTGACAGGCATCGTGTTGCGAGTGACGAGTGTGTCGATGCTGCCACGCTGGTAATGTAGTTTCTGGCGAACGACGGTGACGGGGAAGCCGAGTTGTGCCCACCACTTTTTCTGGCAAGTCTCGTCTTCGCTGTAGGCGTTGTAGAAGAATCGGGGGCTGAATTCGTAGATGTCTTCGTCGAAGTGGCTCGTGTAACTGTTGCGGTGGTCAATGTGTTGCTCATATTCACGCGCAGAGGGCAACTGGCCGAGGGCGTATGTGGTGTCGATATCGAAGAGTGACGACTCACGGCGGCGGTCGTTGTGCGTATAGCTCGCGTTCAATTGCAGTCGGATCAGGTTGGTGAAGTTGATCTGATAGGTGCCGCCGGCCTCGGCGCGCCAAGAACGGTTGGGGTGGTTGCGGTGGTAGCGGTTGAGGGGCCGGGAGGGCTGCGACGGGGTCGCAGCATAGGAGACATGCTGGCGGTGGTGGCGGTCTTCCTGGCGGTCGTTGAAATTGGCTTCGGCACGAAGGGAGACCCAGTCGGGGCTGTGGTGGAACTTGAAGGTGCTGTTGAGGCGGAGGGCGCCGCTGAGCTGGTGGCCCTCGGTGAGGCCGCGCTGCTGGTTTTTGTTCAGATAAGCGTCTCCTTCCGTCGCCGAGCGATTGTTGAGCGTGCTGTCGTTGCGTGTGGTGAGCGACGAGTAGGTGCTGGCGTTGTCGAACTTCTCGTAGTCGAGCGAGGGGCGCACGTCGAGGTTCCACATGCCGAAGTTGCGGTAGTAGTGGTGGCTGGTGTTTAGCTTCAGGTTCTTGTCGCGCTGGGCCTGGTTGATGCGGTCGTAGGTGTCGCCCGTCGGCAGGTAGTTCTGGCGGTTGGTCTGCGTCTGGCGGTCGAGGTCGGTGTGCGTCACTTGCACATTGCCGTCGGCTTTCCATACGCTGTTGCGGTCGTCCACGCTGTAGTCAAAGCCCGTCTGCTGCTGGGTCAGCCTGCCGCCGTCCTGCATTCGTTGCGGGTTCCAGTTGCCCGTCTCGCCGGGCTTGCGGTCGCCGTTCAGGTTGTTGGCGGTGGCGTAGGCGGCGAGGCGGGAATGGTCGGTGAAGCGGAGGGCGAAGAGGCGGGCCAGCCATCTTTCCTCCGTTCCTGCTCCCGCTTCCACGTTCGCCATCGTGCCGATGGAGTATTCCTTCTTCAGTTTCACGTCCATCACGTAGCGGTTGTCGCCCATCACGTGCTGGCCGAGGAACTCGCTCTGGTCGCCCCACTTGTCGTAGATCTCGATGGTCTTCACCGTGTAGGTTGGCAGGTTGTCGAGCATGATGGTGTGGTCGCCCCTGAAGAAGTCCTTGCCGTTGAGCAACAGCGCATCGACGTACTTGCCGTTGTGGTAGATGCGACCGCCCTCCTTCAGTTCCACGCCCGGCAACTGGCGCACCAGTGCATCGAGCATCGACCCCTCGGCCAGCTCAAAAGCATCGGCATTGAAGACGAGCGTGTCGCCTTTATAATAGAACTGCACCTTCGTGGCCATGACCACCACCTCCTGCAGCATCCGCGACTCGCGCTTCATATAGACGGGCGGCAGTTCGCGCCGTTGCTCACGGCGGTAGATATTGTCGAAGGTATAGGCCATCTCAGTGGTTTGGAATCCCACGTAGGAGGCCTTGATGATATAATTGGCAGGGCGGGCAGGCACCTGGAAAGCGAACTCGGAATGTTCGATGAGCGGATTGTTGCCGTATTGCATGAATGAGATGGCCTCGCAGGAATCCACGACCTGACCATCGGCCGTCAACAGTCGGACGGTGGAGTGTGGTAGTTCGAGATGCGTCACATAGTCACAGACCTTCCCTGCAAGCCATATCTTGCGCTTGTCGGTCTTGGGCTTGTACTGCACGAATATCTGCCGGCCTTTCGTCACGACCCGTACAGGCTGGTTCTTCGTCATCCGCTTCACGGCCTTCGGCACGCTCATGTCCTCCGTGTCGGCCACCACTTGCAGGTGCTCCAGTTCGTTGTGGATGAAGGAGATTTCGTAGTCGCTCTGCTGTCGGTTCAGGCGTTCCAAGGCGTCGGCAAGCGACCAGGTCTGTGCCGAAGCGCAGAGCATCGAGCATACTGCTATTACAAGTAGTGTGATGTGCTTCATGGCTCTTCCTCCTTTCCCATCGGTTCCACAAAGATGGTGTCGCGCTCATCCGTCAGGAGCAGTCCCTCGAACTCATTCACATTGTCGAGAAACACGCCGAGCGGCTGCACGCTGTCCCATGCGATGGTGAAGCGTAGCCGTTGCAAAGCGTCGTCGCGGAAGCAGACGGCCTGGCCATAATGGGTACCCACGACCGAGAGCACGCTGTCGAGCGGCGTGTTGGAGAAATATACCATAGGGGCCTCCTCTATGCTTCCCTGAGTGGATTGTGTTTCTGTTTGCTCAACTGCTCCCTTCGTGGCGGTCAGGAGTGGGATGACAGCCCACACCAATCCTCCCACCACCATCAGGGCGGCGATGGCAGCGGCCATACGGTACCAGCGTCTGCGCGGGCTGATGTCAGCCTGCAGTTGCTGCTGTAGGCGCAGCGAGAAATCGGCGGGCAACTGGGGCGCGTCGGCCATGTCTCTCCTCACGGCCTCGCGCAGGTTCTTGTCGTCGTGGCGTAGTTGTTCGGTCTGTTTCATAGAGCATCTTGTTGTTTTATCATGTTGTATAGTTTCTGTCGGATTCTATGCAGCCGCACGCCAAGGGCATTGGGCGTCTGTGCGATGATGTAGGCGATGTCTGCCAACGGCATTTCCTCGAAGTAGAATAGTGTCACCAACAGTTGCTCGTCGTCCGTCAACCGCCGTATGGCCCGCTGTAGCAGTTCTACGCGATGGTCATCAGGTTCACGCATAAAACTGTCCACCAGGTCGCTCTCCGCCGGTGGCGGCAGGTCGTCGATGCTTGCTGTCTCTATGGTGGGTCGTCGCAGATGGTTCAGCGCCGTGCGGTAGGCAATGCGGCAGAGCCACGACTTCAGCGGCGCCCGCATGGGGTCGTAATTGTCTATATGGCGGATGCCCCTGAGCAGCGCGTCCTGCGTCAGTTCCTCGGCATCGCGGCGGTCGGCCACCAGTCGGGCGATAATGCCGAACATGGTCTGCCCGAACTTGCGGACGATGGCGTCGCAAGCCCTGCGCTCGCCTCGCGCAGCCGCCTCAATCAGTTTGATGTTTGTCTCGATTTCACTCATTCTATTTATATATACACCGCTTCCTGCCCGAATATTACAAGAAAGCGAATCTTTTTTTGCAGATTCTTCACCCAAAAACCTTGTCAATTATTTGCGCAATAAATAATTTATTATTACCTTTGCACGGTCAAAAGAAAACAAGAAACAATGCCGACAAGGAAAGAAGCAGAAGAATACAAGCGCGTACTTGAAAGGAACATGGTTCGTATTGCCACATCTGACCTTCCTGAACATATTAAGGATGAGATGCTGAACGAGGCGCTCGACAAATGGAAGGTAGCCCACGAAGCCTTGCTGGGAATCGGTCTGCCACTGGAGGATTAAGGAATATTTGGATGCCCACCATAAATACCAGACAATTATGAGAAACTTGAATAATTACATTACACACCCTGTACACAAGAAGATTGCAGAGGTCTATGATAAGGCCATTACGCCTGAAGAACTTGAGGCGGCAAAAAGGTATCAGCATGAAGTGCAGGATGCCATGACGCCCGAAGAGAAGAAAGAGTACAACGAAGCTATGATTACTGACTTTAGGCGTATGATGGCCGCCATGGACGAGGACATTGCCGACCTTCGTGCCGAGGCACTTCGCAAGAAGATGGGCGACATGCCGAAGTTCATCAACCTGTCGCAGATTGCACGGGTCTATTTCGGCAAGAGCCAGTCGTGGCTCATGCAGCGCATCAATGGTAACAAGGTGAACGGCAAGGAGGCTCGCTTCACACCCGCCGAGGCGAAACAGCTGGAAGCGGCTTTCCACGATTTGGGACACAAATTCCTGGCTTTGTCTTTGTAGGAACTGCTGGGAACTGTCCATTTCCGAACAGACGAGTGTCCATTTCCGGACACTCATTTTTATTATCCCTATTGATTTTCAGCGGTTTACGTTTTTGGCACTGATTTTGCATCTTCATTAGTGCGCTGAATCATCAGAGCGCATGAACGAACAATGAAGAACGACAATCAGACCATGGACAGGCAGATTCCTGTCAGCGAACAGCGAAAGCGAAAGATACGGAAGACGGTCGTTGCCGTGGCCGTCGCGGCGGCGGTACTCGGCGCAGGTGCCTGGCTCGGCGCCCAGATGATTCCGACCCTCGACCGCAAGGCACTCATTATCTCCGAGGTGGACCGCGGCACCATCGACGTCAGCGTCTCGGCCACGGGGCGCATCGTGCCCGCCTTCGAGGAAATCATCGTGTCGCCCATCAGCAGCCAGATACTCGAGGTCTATGCCCACAGCGGCGACAGCGTGGACATGGGCACACCCCTGCTGCGCCTCGACTTGCAATCCGCTGAGACCGACTACTCCAAGGCCCTCGACGAGCGCGAGATACGCCGTCAGCAGACCGCCCAGCTGAAGGCCAACGTGGAGACGCAACTCTCCGACCGCCGGATGCAGATTGAGGTGAAGGAGATGGAACTCTCGCAACTCGAAGCCCAGCTGCGCAACGAACTCTACCTTGACAGCCTTGGCTCCGGCACCCGCGACCGCGTACGTCAGGCCGAGACAACACTAAAAACCGCGCGGATGCAACTCTCGCAACTGCGCCAGCAGTACCAGAACGAGCAGCGCGTGCGTCAGGCCGACCTCCGTATGCAGCAACTACAGAACGGCATCTTCGAGAAGGGACTCGACGAGAAGCGCCGCACGCTCGACGATGCCAAGATACGCTCGCCGCGCCGTGCCACACTCACCTATATCAACAGCG
>JAFWOP010000099.1 GCA_017545365.1 Bacteroidales bacterium | reverse complement strand
TTTCCCATTGTCGCGTCCCTCCGGGACGCTGAGTAGTAGGGTTTTCGTTGACCCCACACTGCGTTCCTTGTGTGGGGTTATTGAAATTCAGCATCTTCGATGCTGTTAAAAAATCAGTCTTTTATCAAACTAGAGCCAAAGTTGAAAAGTTAAAAAGGTAAGCGCACCTTTAAAAACTTTGGATTTAATAGTGTACATATCCATTTTTTTTGTATTTTTGCATTCGGTAATAACGTTCATAACGACCCATATTAATATAATAATCAGACCAATGAAGAAGATCGGTTTTTCTATTCTACTGGCTTTGACGGCCGCCTGTGTGTGCGGCAGGGCTCAGAACTACGTCAGATACTCCGCAGAGACAAAGGGTATCAACCATATCATTCGTTCATGCCCCGTATATAACATCCCGACAGAAGTGATATATAGCAGAGAAGACGATTCGGGCTACATCGAATTGTGGGTTGAAGGCACGGCCACATGCCGGATACCTGTTCCTTTGAGCTATGAGGTAAAAGACATGAGGGTCTACAACAACCTGCTTTACTTCTGCGGCAGACGAAAGTCCTGTGGCTTTATTGCCGTATTAGACCTGCACGACATGTTTCTGCACAACACTGGCTCCTCCACCCCACCTTCAGATGCCTTCATATCGTACACATATTTGGACGGCGGTCTCGTCTCCTCGCTTGAGAAAATGGTGGTGTACGACATCCACGACCAAGCCCAAACAATCCCAGTCGAATATGCCGACCAACACATTGCCGCCATAGGACTGAGCGGATGGAATATTACTACTAATGACTGGGTGGCCGTCCACCTCAAGTACGACAGCCTCTTTCTTGACACTGTCAGCAGCATCTCTGCAGCCAACTACGCAAACTATGAGGTGCTGGCAAGCGCCGACTGTCCAAAAAGCGAACCCATACAGGAAGTGCTGAAGACGGAGCATTATGTGGCCTTTGTCCGTTACCGTCAGTCCACCAACGAGTATATCATCCATCATTGCAACAAATACAATATCTACGGAACGTACAACTGGACATATCATTTCCCAGCCCCACCCGACGAAGGGCTTTCGCCAATAATAGGGACTGCTCTTCCAAGCAACTATATTGCGCTGGCAACACTGGCCACATACCAGGGAAATCCAAGTGCCTACGAAATAAGAGTACGGACCTTCGACATGGCCGGAATGAGCGTTCTGCGCTCACAACGCATTCCAACTGACGATACGGTAATGGATTTAAAAATAACATATAACAAAGACCGACAAAAGATTGTACTGTCGATGAATGGTTTATTAAGAAGGTCGAGTATCTGGGTTCCTGCATTTCTCGAAATCGACCCCTGGGTTAACACGGGTGGCATATCAACCTATACCGTACACAGCATCCTCGACATAAGTCATACTCCTTTCAACTCCATCGACTTTGCAAACGGCACGTATTTCGTTTCTTCGGCCGAAAACATCTGGATGCGCAAAAAACTGCCTTTAAGCGGACAGTCCAACACTTGCTACAGCACAACCTATTTTACATCCGACACCATCCCCGACCTAGAGACCATCGGTTATAGCATCGAGCCTATTTATTTCCCCCAAAAAGCTGAACCCACACGGCAAAGGGTCACCATCTACGACATCCAAACCAACATCGATTGTATAATAACAGATGAATAATACTACCGCCATGAAAAGAATTGCCACCATTGCCTTTATGCTCGTACTGACGGGTGTGGGGCTGTGCCAAGAGGTCATCAGATTCCCCTACGCCGGTTACATGGAATACCCAATGGACACACTTCACTCCACCCATACAAACGAAGTTACCCGACAACCCTGTGCCTACAGGGTTTATCAAATGCAATTGCCCGAACCCTTTGCCCGTCTTTTTACTGTCGACACGCCGACCACCATATACGGCATTGCCGTACCCTTATGGGGTCAGGACACAGCCTGGCGCGATTTCGAGGTGGTGCTGTACACACTCCACGGCAACCATGTCACCCCCATATGGGAGCAGCGATGGTCCGACACAATACCTTTCCGCCATCTTGTCTTTGAAACACAGTTTGAACCAGGTTTCCCCCATTGCACGAAAGAAGACCATCATATAGATACCGCCAATTCCTACGAATTCTATTTCGACACACCTATCGTTGTTTCAGACTCCTTCCTAGTAGGCTACTATACTTACGGCAACAACGGCCAGCGATACAACTATGGCAGAGGATTAGACCCCACGCTAACAGGTTATATATACCAAGTGATTTTTTCCACTCGATGTCATGTGAGAGACGAAGAGGATGTTCCTCCACTTGGCAGCTGGATTACAGGTAGGAACACGATATCGTACCTTCAAAGTTATGCTTGGGCCATATTGATGCCTATCATCGCCCCCCCACCCTGCAACCCCGACACGCTGGCCTGTCCTGCGGTGCAGGACTTTTCCGCCAGGGTCATCGACAGCCTCAATGTGGAATTCCTCTGGAGCCCCTTGCCGCAGCATCTGTCCTTTCAAATCTCGGTCGGACGGGAGGGGGAGCCGCTCGACTCCGCCCACGTCTTCAGCTCCGACACCTGCCTACTGAGAGTGACAGATAATTGGGACACGACAGCGTCATACGCCGCCTACATCCGGGCACAGTGCCTCCAACACTGCTACTCGAACGACACCCTGGTCTGGGGCAGCTGGAGCGAGCCTGTCACCTTCTTCGGCCACCAGCCGCACGGCCCCACCGGCATCGCCACGCCCACTGGGCAGCCGTGTCCGTTCACCCTCACGCCCAATCCAGCGCGTGGGACCGTCACCGTCCGCCTGGCTGACTGCTCGCCTCACACCACCCTCACCATCCGCGATGCCACAGGACACGACATCCTCACCATCCCCGTCTCCGCCGCCAATTTCACCATTCCCATCCACAACTACGCCGCCGGCACCTACTTCGTCACCCTCAGCACTCCCCACGCCACCACTACCGAGAGGCTGATAATTGAGTAGATAAAAAAAGGTTTCAAGGGCTTTTACACCTTTGAAACCTTTACACCCTAGTAGATACGGGGTGGCCTGTATCTATGACTGCTTGGGATTGTAGAAGACGAACTGGTCGTCGATGACGTCGATGATGATGGTGTCGTTGGTCTTAATCTTCTCTTCCAGTATCTGACGTGAGAGCTCATTGAGGATTTCGCGCTGGATGACACGCTTCACCGGCCGTGCGCCCATGGCGGGGTCGTAGCCTATGTCGGCCAGGTGGTCGACGGCTTCGGGGGTGGCACTGATGAGCACGTCGTTTTTCTCCAGCATCTTCGACACCAGACCCAGCTGTATCTTCACCACCTCGCGTATCTGGCTCTTCGTCAGCGGGCTGAACATGATGATTTCGTCTATTCGGTTCAGAAACTCGGGACGTATTCTCTCCTTCAGCATCTCCATCACCGCCTTCTTGGTCTCGTCCAACTCGTATTGTGAGATAACGCTGCTGCCTTCCAGACGCTCGCGGATGATGTCGCTGCCCATGTTCGAGGTCATGATGATGACGGTGTTCTTGAAGTCGGCGGTGCGGCCCTTGTTGTCGGTCAGGCGGCCGTCTTCCAGCACCTGCAGCAGTATGTTGAACACGTCGGGGTGTGCCTTTTCAATCTCGTCGAAGAGGACGATGCTGTAGGGTTTGCGTCGCACGGCCTCGGTCAGCTGGCCACTCTCGTCGTAGCCCACATAGCCCGGAGGCGCACCTATCAGCCGCGACACGCTGTGTCGTTCCTGGTATTCGCTCATGTCGATACGCACCATCATGTCTTCGTCGTCGAACAGCACCTCGGCCAAGGCTTTGGCCAGCTCGGTCTTGCCCACGCCGGTGGTACCCAAGAAGATGAAGCTTCCGATAGGCCGTTTGCCGTCGCTCAGCCCGGTACGGCTGCGACGTATAGCGTTGGCGATGGTGCTGATGGCCTCGTCCTGTCCCACCACACGCTTGTGCAGTTCCTCCTCGAGGTGCAGCAGACGCTCACGCTCGCTCTGCATCATACGGGTCACAGGGATGCCGGTCCACTTGGAGACCACCTCGGCTATCTGTTCCGAGTCCACCTCCTCGTTGATCATGGCGTTGTCCGCCTGCATCTGCTTCAGCTGTTCCTTGAGGTCGGCCACATGTTTCTCCGCCTCCTTGATGCGGCCGTAGCGCAGCTCGGCCACCTTGCCATAGTCGCCCGCACGCTCGGCCTGCTCGGCTTCGAACTTGTAGCTTTCGATGTTCTTTACTTCGGCCTGGATGCTCTCGACAATGCCTTTCTCGTTCTGCCAGCGCACCTTCATCTGGTTGCGTTGCTCGGTGAGTTCGCTAATCTCCTTGCCCAACTGTGCCAGCTTGTCCTGGTCGTCCTCGCGCTTGATGGCCTCGCGCTCGATTTCCAACTGGCGGATGCGTCGTTCGATTTCGTCTAATTCTTCGGGTACCGAGTCGATTTCCAGTCTCAGCTTGGCTGCTGCCTCGTCGATAAGGTCGATGGCCTTGTCAGGTAGGAAACGGTCGCTTATGTAGCGGTGGCTCAGCTCGGCGGCGGCAATGATGGCCTCGTCCTTGATACGCACCTTGTGGTGCACCTCGTAGCGTTCCTTCAACCCACGGAGGATGCTGATGGTGTCGGCCACGTCGGGTTCATCAATCAGCACACTTTGGAAACGGCGTTCCAGTGCCTTGTCCTTCTCAAAGTACTTCTGATATTCAGCCAGCGTGGTGGCACCGATGGCACGCAGTTCGCCACGCGCCAGTGCGGGTTTCAGAATGTTGGCGGCATCCATGGCCCCCTCGCCACCGCCGGCACCCACCAGGGTGTGTATCTCGTCGATGAAGAGGATGATTTCGCCGTCGGCCTCGTTGATTTCGCGGATGACGCTCTTCAACCGCTCCTCAAACTCGCCCTTGTACTTGGCACCAGCAATCAGCGCGCCCATGTCCAGGCTGTAGATGGTCTTGCTTTTCAGGTTCTCCGGCACGTCGCCGCTGACGATACGGTGCGCCAGTCCTTCGGCGATGGCTGTCTTGCCCACTCCAGGCTCACCTATCAAGATGGGGTTGTTCTTGGTACGGCGGCTGAGGATTTGCAGCACACGGCGTATCTCCTCGTCGCGCCCGATGACGGGGTCGAGTTTGCCGGCCTGTGCCAGCTGGTTGAGGTTCTTGGCATACTTGTTCAGGGCGTTGTAGGTCTCCTCGGCGCTCTGGCTGCCCACCTTGCTGCCCTTGCGCAGGTCGGCGATGGCGGCCTTGAAACCCTTCTCGCTCACGCCCGCGTCTTTCAGCAGGTGCGCCAGCTCGTCGCGTCCAGCCAACAGTCCCAGCAGCATGTGCTCGATTGACACAAAGTCGTCGCCCATCTCGGTGGCGAGCTGCGAAGCCTTCACCAAGGCTTGGTTGGCGTCGTTGCTGAGGTATTGGCTGCCCCCGCTCACGCGGGGCAGTTTGTCCAGAAGGGCATCCACCTGCTGCGTCAGACGGGGTACGTTCACTTCCAGCTTCTTCAGCAAGAACGGAGTGACGTTCTCGTCCACGCTCAGCACGCCCTTCATCAAATGACCCGTCTCGATAGCCTGATGCTGTCGGGCGGTTGCAATCTCCTGTGCTTTCTGCACAGCCTCTTGCGCTTTAATGGTAAAGTTGTTGATGTTCATAATTCGATAGTTTTATTGACATTTGTATTATCAATTATCACGCCAAACCCTTTTGGGTGACATTTTGTCTGCATATAACTCTTATCATTATGCTATTCAAGACATTTTGGCACCACGTTTATACCTTTTTCCCTTTGTAATATTAAACATCCCTAACTAAATGTCCCCTTTCTCTTGGACCTTAGTCGGGTATGTTAGAGAAAGGGTGTGTGTGTCATGACTTCGTCCTTTCTCCGCCTCTGGAAGCAGACTCAGAGCGAAGGCACGACGAAGGCATGACGAAGGCAGGGTGTGTCCACTTTTGATATATTGATACCGAAATGGATAAAAATTAGGGTACCACTTTTGAGAAAAATATTTCCGACGTGGCGGATGTTCTGTCCTGAGTCGTTGGGCCGGATTTGCAAATCCAGCCCAACTAAGTAACAGGATACGCAATTTTCATCAACAATGTGCAATGAGAAATAATCGGCACTAAGAAGCAATAAAAACCAAGCTATTTCGTTATTCTAGAAATTTTTGTGCAGGATGAACAAGGATGAATAGCAACTGATAGATGATGTACGGCAGATTGTCGGTGTCGCTCGGCAGCACGCCTACCGTGCTGTAAATGTGATGCAGGTGATAAGCAACTGGCTTATCGGACAACGCATTGTGGAACAAGAGCAGAATGGACACCCACGTGCCGACTACGGCAAACATATCGTGGAGGTCGTGTCTCAGACACTGACGGCTGAATATGGAAAAGGATACTCAAAAACAAACATATCCAATTTCCGACGGTTTTACATGCTGTTCAAGAACTTACAAATTAGTCAGGCACTGCCTGATGAATTTGTAAGTTTATTGCCTACAATAAATCAGGCACTGCCTGACAAATCACCAATTCAACAGACAGCGTCTGCTGAATCTGTTTCGCCAATTCCATTCTATCCACAACTCGCCCTGGACACACTATGAACGCCTCATCCGTGTTGCCAATGATGAAGCCAGAATATGGTATTTGCGTGAGGCTGCATCCGAGAGCTGGAGCTACCGTACGCTAGGCCGCAACATCAATACCCAATACTACAACCGCCTATTGCTTTCGCAACAGAAGGAGGCAGTGCGTCAAGAGATGAAGGAAAAGACCGCCGCATTTCAACAAGATGCCGTAGGATATGTAAAGAATCCTGTAATAGCGGAATTTCTCGGCATTGCACCTAACGTGGCATTCAAGGAGTCGGAGCTTGAAAACGCCATCCTCGACAATCTTCAGCAGTTCTTGATGGAACTTGGAAAAGGTTATGCCTTCGTAGCTAGGCAGCAGCATTTGCGAACAGCAGAAAACGACTACTACATAGATCTGGTGTTCTACAATTACATACTGCGTTGCTTCGTACTCATCGACCTAAAAGTGGACAAACTATCGTTTCAAGATGTAGGTCAGATGGATATGTACCTTCGTCTTTACGACCAATACAAACGACGTGAAGGTGACAATCCCACCATCGGCATCGTTCTCTGTTCGGAAACGGACGGCGATGTGGCAAGATTCTCGTCACTTGCCGACAACGACAAGATGTATGCCGCCAAATATCTGACCTACCTGCCTACGCAAGAAGAGTTGCGGCGAGAAATAGAGCAGCAGAAAGAGATATTTGAGATGAGAAATAATAATCCGATAGATGAAGGTAAAGATTTTATTGTCAAATGAAAAAATAGTCGTATCTTTGCACTCGTAAACCAGACGTTTTCGATAAGCCGAATGCAGACGAACTTGTTCGTATGCCGAGGCGAGAAAACGACTGATGATAATCGGATGTTAAATCACGGTCGTCAGGCAGATTAATGGGTTCTGTCTGTTTGGATGACCAAAAAGTGAAAAAATAGAACCAACCGCAATATACCATGAAAAGAAACTTCTATATACTTATAGCTTTATCTTGCTTTTTTTGTAATGCATATCACAATGATGAAAGAAACAGTTCAGATGGAAAAGAAATGTTGAGGTTAATGCATCTGCAAGAATCCCTATATGCAGAACAAGACACTATATCTTTTCTACAATTTAGGAGCTTATTCCCTTGTGCCGCATTATCAGATTCTAGTCAATCTGTAAACTCAGGTAAGACAATCCCAATGAAACCTTTGTATCAGAAGTATCTGAGCAAGGAATTGATAAGTAATACGGGAGTGTTTTTGTGTGGCAACTTCTTCTATTATGATAATTATTACGTGGCCTTTTTTGATTATATAGAAGAGCTTCCTTCAAATAGATTATTCTATACGCACATATTGCTCTATAATCAATATGGTACAATATTGAAAGACATTTGTGTTCTGAATGGCCAAGATGAACCTGATTTCATTGGAGAATGGTATGTTTGTGCCTCGTCAATAATACATCGTTATTATGGTCCCTATAACAACAATGACTCATTCCCTGTTAATTGCAAAGAGACCATTTATTCGCTTGCATTAGACTCTCCATTAACAAAAACAGAAGAGCATCAGTTCTCCACAATAAAGAGCTTTGTGTGGTAAATTTCGAGATACTTATTCTGTCAAGAGACCTGTAATTTTGACTTGTAGCTCTAAACCCACCCACGGCAAGAAAGTGATTTCTTGCCGTGGGCTTTTTATAGAAGAGACAATAATTTGCCTATACAGAAATTAAGAAAACAAGGAATCTCAGAACATAGAATATTGGCAGTCGTAGAAGGACGACTATCTGAAATGGATATGCGGCTTCGCAAATGCCTAAAGCAACACCATCTATATCGACATTGACGACAACGGAAAAGCTGTCGGAGTTGTCAGTGAACAATACTTGTTGGGGAATGGACGGGAGGGGTTTCAATTGAAAATTGAAAGGTGAAAATTGAAAATTGAGAATTGGTGGAAGGATGTTTCTTTTACATGCCCCCCGCCTATCGGCGTACCCCTCTAAAGAGGGGATGGCTGACGCGGTGGGGAATTGAAAATTGAGAATTGAGGAGGAATATGCCCTCTGCCACACGTGGCAGAGGGCATGTTTCTTTGATGATTATTGGTTGGAGGTGTTGCCGGTGCGGGCTTGGCTTTCGAGTTCCATCTTGCCGAGGCGCACGGTGACGCCGAAGGAGATGTAGCGCGAGTTGTAGCGGGTGGTTGAGCTGCTGGAGAGGTAGGGGTTGGTGTTGGCCGAAGAGCGTGAGTAGGTGTTGAAGACATCCTTGACGTTGAGGTAGAGTGACAGGTGACGGTCGAGCAGGTCGGCACTCAATCCAAGGTCGGTGGTGAAGAAGGGGTCGTAGCTGCTGAGGAAGGCGATTTGCCGGGTGGTGTAGTTGACATTGCCAAACACTTGCAGCACGTTCCATAGCTTGCCCCACACGTTGAGTCGCAGGTTGCCCGCCCATAGGTTGTCGTCCACCCATTCGCCCGGGCGAAACTGGCTGTGGTAGCCCATGTGTACGGCGCGTGCCGAGAGGCGCAGGTTGAACATGGCGGTGGGACGATAGGTGAGATTTAGGTCGGCACCTGCGTTGTGGCTGCTGCCGATGTTGAACGGCTGGCTGAAAGAGACCTCGCGACCGTAAACTGGGTGGTACGCCACATCGACAAGGGCGCCCGGCTCGTCGGTGTTTGCCTTGTAGTAGAGGTCTATCCCTACCGAGCCGAAGCCTTCGAAGAACTTATTCCAGCCCCCTTCGAGGTTGTGGGTGTGGCTGGGAAGCAGGTCGGGGTTGCCGATTTCGTAACTCTCGCTGCTGAAAATGATGAATCGCGTGAGGTTGGGAGCCGAAGGCGTGGTGGTGCGAAGGGTGTAGCTGAGCGTGAAATTGTGCATCGAAGGAGTGTGGTAAGAGAGATGGACGGAGGGTGTGGGGACGAGGTAGTTTTCGTGCGACACCTCGGTGGTATAGCCTGTGTAGGTGGCGGTGCCGGTGCTTTGTTCCAGCCTCAAGCCCACCTTGGCGGCGAAATTGCCAAAGTTGCGTTTGAGGGTAAAGTATCCGCCAAACTCCTCATGGCGGTACGACTTGGTGTAGCTCTGCAGCGTGTCACGACGGTTGCCGGGCAGTGTGTCGCGGGTGTAGGTGCGTACGCTTGGGGTGTGGTAGTCGCCGGTTAGGCCCGCCTCCAGCTCCCAATGCTCGGCAAAGGGCAGCGAGTAGCCCACCTCGGCAGAGAGACCTATGCCGCCTCTGTTAATACCTAAGTGGCGCACGGTGTAGTCAAGAGCTGGCAGGCTGAGGTATTGGCGTTGCTCGTTACCGTCGGAGGTGTAGTTGAAACCATTGGCAGCGGTGCGTATCCACAGCATCTGCCCCTTGTCGTCGAGACGATGGGAGAAATGCAGCCCGCCATAATAACCCACTTGGGGTATGTATGATGTGCTGGTGGAGCGATAGCTGTAGTCGCCCGGATTGTAGATGAGTTCGTGCCATTGTATGTCGGCGGACGACTCGCCACGGTACCACGACGGGTATGCCCCGCCCCAGAAACTGAGGGAGCGCATGGTGTCGAAATTGTAGTTGCCGCTCAGGTAGAAATAGCTGCCATGCCTCCAGTTGTCGCTATGGGCTGTGTAGGACTTGATGGTGGAGGTGTCGCCTTGCGGAGTGAGCAGGGCGGAACGGCCCGACTGGTCACTCCACGTGTGGCTGTAGTCGTATTCGGCATAGAGGTTGATGGAGAACTTCTTGTTGCTATAGACATACGAGAGCCATGGCGACACCTG
>JAFWOP010000026.1 GCA_017545365.1 Bacteroidales bacterium | reverse complement strand
TTTGCCAAACAGTCAGGGATGGCTCTGCATTATCCATTGTCACCACCCCTGTCAAGCGATTCAGTACGGCACCAGATAATTTGACAAGCTAATCAGTTTAACCAGCAAAAATCTGTCAAGCGATTTCAGGAAAACACATGTCCTATTAGGGGCAGAAAAAGTTCGGAGAGAAAACGAAGGCACGACGGAGACACGACGAAGGCACGTCGGAGGCACGACGAAAGCACTTCGAGGCTCCTCCTTACGGTGTCTTTTTTGTGGAAGAGGCCATTTTTTTTGGAAGGTAATAAAATAAATGAGCCGGATGCTCGTTTATAAAGATGTTATTATTAAATGAATTCATTAATATTATTAATCATGGATGGTAAAACTATATTGAGGCATAACTGGGTTAGGGTGGTGTTGCTGCTACTCGTTTTCACTTTTATTATCATTATTGCAAGTCTATTGTTCTGCAGTGGTTTGGGCTTTACTAAGAGGACATGGTTCCTGCGTTCCACTTATATGATAGTGGCTGTGCTGTGGGTGTTCTTCACTGTTCGGTGGCTGTGCCTGAAGTATGATTTTGCGGGTTTGTGGAGGGGTATGGTGGCGGATATTTATGGACATGAAGAGGATTTCCTCCTTAAGACCCGTCGCGATTATCAGGACTTGGTATCGAAATACCCGCTTGCAATTGCTGAGTACGAATCGCATTGTTGGCACCGGGACCCTCGCCCCACCCAGATGGAGATTATGGATTCGGCGTTGGCCATCAATGAGTACGAATGGATTGAGAGGGAGAAGAAGGCGCGGCAGAAGATAAGCGAAAAGGCTAAGAAGTAGATGGCTAAGAAGGTTTTTGTCAGTGGCTGTTATGACCTGCTCCACAGCGGGCATGTCGAGTTTTTCCGTCAGGCTTCGGAGTATGGCGATTTGTACGTTGGCATAGGTTCTGACAGAACCATCCTCAATTATAAGAATCATAAGACGCTCTATTCTGAACAGGAACGCCTGTTCATGGTCAAGGCCATACGTTATGTGAAGGACGCTTTCATCAATGAGGGGGACGGCATATTGGATTTTGTTCCCACCCTTGATATTGTGAAGCCGGACATCCTTTTGGTGAACAGGGATGGCGACACGGAGTCTAAGCGTCAGCTATGCAAGGAGAGGGGCATGGAGTATGTGGTGCTGGAGCGTATACCCCATGAGGGGCTGGCCGGGCGTTCGTCGACCGATTTGAAAGCGCAGACCTGCCAGCTGCCCACGCGCCTTGATTTGGCAGGCACATGGATTGACCAGCCCTATGTTAGTTGTTATGCCCCGGGATGGGCTATCACTATTTCGCTGCAGCCCACGTTCGAAATCCGTGAACGATGTGGCCTGTCTACCTCAACGCGCAATCAGATGAAGCGTATCTGGCCTATTCGTCTGCCCGATATGGACCCCGAGATGTTGGCAAGGTTGGTGTTCTGCTTCGAGAACCACCCCGAAAGGGAGGACGGCATCATCAGCGGTGCTCAGGATGCGATAGGCATCTGTGTGCCAGGACTGTGCCGACATCATTATGATAATCACTTTTGGCCGGATGCGATAGAAACATGCGAGGACGACAGGGTGTTGTCGTGGCTGGAGCAGCATCTGGTGATGATACCTATGCCGCCCCGCCAGCCCGACTGTAATGTATTGGAGGGGAAAGATATTACCAAAGAAAAGGTGCTCAATCTGACCCAGGCGGCCGAGCGGTGTTGGCAGGCGATATTGTCGTGCGACCTTGAAGACTTCGCTGCTGCTTATCGCGACTCGTTCAATGCGCAGACGGCTCTTTTCCCCGCGATGATTCAGGGGCCGGTGCAATCATATATCGAGCAGTATTCGGCCCTGCCGGAAGTGCTGTCCTGGAAAATGCCGGGTGCAGGAGGTGGAGGCTATTTGGCCTTGGTGGTCACTGATGCGGAAAGCTTCAGTGCCTCACATGCTGATGCGATAAAGCTTGTGATACGTCGGGCGGAGAGCACATGTGGAATGTGATGGGAGGAATGTGGACACATGACTAACCTTTATTGATATGAACAATAATCTCATACCGAAAGCGTTTCGTAGGCCGTTTGTGCTAGTCACCTTGCTATTCCTTCTGTGGGGGTTGGCCAATAATATGACCGACACCCTGCTGGCAGCCTTTAAAAAGATAATGTCGATGAGCGACACCCAAACCTCGCTCATCCAGTTTGCCTTCTATGGGGCGTATTTCTGCCTGGCATTTCCAGCGGCACTGTTTATTCGGAAACACAGCTACCGCAGTGGGGTGGTGCTGGGGCTGAGCCTGTATGCCGCGGGTGCCATCTTGTTTATGCCGGCTGCCAAGGCGGCAAGCTATGCCTTTTACCTGATTGCCATCTATATTATGGCTGGGGGCTGTTCGGTGCTGGAGACCACGGCCAATCCTTATATTTTATCCATGGGGCCTGCTGAAACTGCCACCCGTCGGCTCAATATCGCACAGGCTTTCAACCCCATAGGCTCTATACTGGGCATCTTGTTAAGCAAGGTGTTCATACTGAAAGATATCTCGTTGTATTCTATCTCAGGTACCTACATGACGCTCGGACTGGTCCTTTTGGGCGTGTTGGTGGTCATGTTGCTGGTGAAAATGCCAGACGGGAAAGATGACGAGCCTGTGGAAGGTAGTGTCGCAGAGGGCTCGATGAAGGCTACGCTCAAGAGGCTTTGGGCGAACAAACGTTATCGCAGGGGAGTGATGGCACAATTCTTCTATGTGGGCGCACAGATTGGAGTGTGGAGTTTCACGATACGCATCGTGATGCAGGAGCTGGGCATCGTGGAGGCGGAGGCCGCTAATGTTTACCTTATCGCCATTGTGGGCTTCTGTGTCTCCCGGTTCGTCTATACCTGGTTGATGAAGTATGTGGCACCCGTCCGGCTGCTGGTGTTTGGTTCTGTCATGTCACTGATATGTGCCATTGTGGTGGTCTTTGCAGCAGGCACCGGCTGGCTGTTGGTCACTTTCTTGATACTCATCAGTGTTTTCATGAGCCTTATGTTCCCCACCATCTACGGGTTGGCGTTAGAACGGGTGGAACAGCCCACCTATGGGGGGCATCCCGGCGATGCAAAGATAGGGGCCTCGGGTCTTATCATGGCCATCTTGGGAGGGGCATTGCTGACCCCGTTGCAGGGATTTGTCAGCGACACCTTCTCCGTCTACACCTCTTTCGCCGTTCCGGCGGTTTGTTTTGCAGTAGTGCTTCTTTATTCAATCTATGCTATACGAAGTGAAAGGAAATGAAACGTTATTGTCAGACACTGGAGCTCGTCGATGACGAGGCGTTGATTCAAAAGTATGTCGAGGTTCACAGTAACGTGTGGCCTGAAGTGAAGGAAGGCCAACGTCAGGTGGGCATACTGGATATGCAGATATACCGCTATCGGAACAAAGTGTTTATGATATGCGACACGGTGGACGACTTTGACTGGGAGCGCGATATGGCGAGGCTGGCCAAGCTGCCCCGACAGGCAGAGTGGGAGGCATACGTGGCAAAATACCAAGGTTGCGACCCCTCGGCCCCTTCAGCGTCGAAGTGGCATCTGATGGAGCAAATATATCATCTTGAATAGGGCGAAAATGTGGTTTAAAACGCTTCCCAGAGACACTTTCTTGGAGCCTTTTTTTGCGTGAAGTAGAAAAATATTTCTCTGACAATCAGTGTTCAGCATGAAGATTGAAAAAAAAACTTTGCTGATTGAGAAAAAAGTAGTACTTTTGCACCCGCTTTCGAGAGAAAATGAAAGACCTTTTCCGAGAAAGAATGAGGATTGTCCATTGGTGTAATGGTAGCACATCTGACTCTGGATCAGCCAGTCTAGGTTCGAGTCCTGGATGGACAACAAAGAAGCCCCCAATCGTATGGTTGAGGGCTTTTCCTTTATACCGTACTCTCTATTGGCGGTTGGAGCGCTTCATCTCCCACGAGTCTTTGCGGCCATTGGGGTAGGTGTAGGTCCAGATGAACCACTCCTCGTCGAGGCGTTCGATGTCGAAAGTGAACCAACGGCTGGAGTTGGGCAGCGTCTTACTCTCTATCAGGTCGGCATAATAGGTGGTCCAGTGGTCGGCAGAATCGTTCTGTGGCACCATGTCGAAGCCTTCGGCCAGCTCGCAGAAGAGGAACTTGCCGTTCTCCACGCGCCAACGGCCTTGGCAGTAATACATGAAATCGAACTGGTAGGTCACAGCCTCCGCGTTTTCGGCCCTCCAGCCTTCCGATTCCCTGACTTTGGTGCTGAGGTAATGGTGCTGCAAAGCCGTGTCGGCAAAAGTGCCGTCGGGGTAGAAGTCCAGCGTTCCCGTCTCGTCGCAGTGGATGGTGCCGTTCCTGTCAGGAGCAGCATAGTCCCAGGAATGTGTGTATGTGTAATGGCTGGGGATATGCTGCTCTTCGGGTTTCTGTATTTGGCAATGTGCCATTGCGGGCAGAAGGGCCAGCAGTGCGGCACAATACAATCGTCGCGTCATACCTTATTCGCTAGTAGTGCTTGAGGAGGAGTCGTCGGAGCCTTCCTTCGAACGGTTCTCCAATTCCATCTTACCAAATCGCAGTGTGATGCCGGCAGAGATGTAGCGGCTGTTAAGCGTGTAAGTGTTGGTTTCGCTGAGGAGGTAGGGGTTGGTGTTGCTTGAGCCGGAGCCAATCCTCTTTCCCCAGTTGAAGATGTCCTGGACGTTGATATATGCCGATAGTTTGCGTTTGAAGAAGTCGGCACGAACGCCACAGTTGATAAAGTAGCGGGCTTTGCGTTCCGATGCCAGGCTGATGGTGGGGGAGGAGTAGTTGGCAGAGGCGAAGACTTGATATTTGTCCCAGAGTTTCACCCAGCAGTTAAGGCGGGCGCTCCATGAGAATTTGCTTGTGTCGAACACTTGGCCGGTACTGGGGTGTTCGAAGTGGTAGCCGTAGTCGTAGAGGTTGGCATAGAGGCGCACATTCAGGAACCCGCTGGGACGATAGGTTACGAAGGCTGTCCCGCCCACGCGGTAGGAGGAGCCCATATTGTAGGGCACGGTGAACTGTACGATGCGGTCCAGTATCGGGTCTTCTTCATCGGTCGAGCTGGTCAGGCTGCTGATTTCGTTGGTACTGAACCGTGCATAGCCTTCCAACCCCACGTTGCCGAACATCATGAAGTACTTGTTCCAACCCACCTCGGCGTTGTGGGTGTAGGAATAGGTGCCCAGCAGGTCGCGGTTGCCGATGGAATAGCTGTCTAATGAGTAACGCTGGTAGGTGGTGATGTTCTCCTCGGTCGGACGGCGCATCTTCATGGAGTAGTTCAGCTTGAAGTTGTGCAGACTTTCCGTACGATACGAGAGGTGCACCGAGGGATTGAAGGTGAGGAATCCGTGCTGCATGCTGTCGGTGGTGAAGGGGTAGGCCTCGCTGCCGATGTAGTGGAAGTCGATATGCTCGTATTGGCTGCCCAATCCTAGTTCGAGGGTGAAGTTGCCCCATCGGCGGGTCCATTCCACGTCCGTTTCGAACGAATGCTCGGTGTCGTCGAAGTTGTAGCTCCGAAGAAGGTCTCTTGTCGGATTGGTGGAGTTGCTGTCCAGCACGTTGTATTTCCGTGCGGTGTTCCTCAGGCCATATCCCAGCCCGAACGAGAGTTCGCCGTTCTCACTGTAAGGCCTGTTGTATCGTACGTCGGCGTTCAGGTTGTTGTTGGCGTATTTGTCCAAATAGCATTTGTCGTAGTTCTGCCCGATGGTGCCGGTTGTGTATTGCCTGATGAAGTCGTTTTCGCTGTTGCCATTGCTGATGTTGCCATGCAGGCTGGCGCGTATGTTGTGACCGTTCTTATCGAACTTGTGGGTGTAGTCCAACCCCATCATGCCGAAACCGGTGATGCCGTCGGTGGCATTGGTGTCGAAATATTGGAACATGTTACCGGTGGTGAAGTCGGTTCTGTATCTTTGCAAGTCGTTCTCGCCCCATGAGTGGCTCAGGTTGTAGCTGCCCATAAAGTCAATGTCGGTCATGCTGTCCACGACATAGCTCACGCGGGCAAAGAGGTTGCCGTGAAGACGTCGGCTCTCGTTTTGGGTGTTGTACCCTTCGGTGGCCAGGGTGTCGTATTCACCATTGATGAGGGAGTCGATATGGTTCTTGCGGTAGGTGGTCTTGTTCCAGCCTTCACTGTTGGAGAAGTTGTAGCGGCCGCTGGCGTAGAGGTTCATCGAGAGCTTCTCGTTGGCCCAGGTGTATGACACCCAGGGCGACACAAAGGGCTGGGTGGCACCATTGATGCCGAAGCTGATGAAATGGTTGCTCTTGATGTAGGCGGAGGTGATGATGTTGATGACGGCATCGGCACTGGTGGCATATTTGGCCGAAGGGTTGGTGATGGTCTCGATGCGGTCGAGGGCGTTGGCGGGCAGGGTCTCCAGATAGGTCTTCAGGTTCTCTTCCGTGAGCTTGGAAGGCTTGTCGTTCACCCAAATCTCCACGCTCGACACGCCACGCAGCGTGATGTTGCCCTCGATGTCCACTTCCACGCCGGGGGCGTTCTGCAGTGCGTCGCTGGTAGTACCGGTCTGGATGGTGGGGTCGTCAGCCACGTTGTATATCAGCTTCTCGCCATCCATTGCATACAATGGGCGGGAGGCGGACACTTTCACCTCTTTCAAGGTGGTGGCACCGGGTACCAGCTTGATGGTGCCCAATGCGGTGTTGTTGTTTACGGTGAAAGGATAATAGATGTTGACATATCCGATGGCCGACACGCGCAGCAGCATATCGCCCTGCGGGATGTTCTGAAGCTCGAAATATCCGTTGAGGTCGGTGATGCCGCCCTTCACCATGGTGGAGTCGGTGGCGTCAAGCACGGCGACGTTTACGTAGGGTATGGGTTCGTTGTTGGTGCTATCCTGTAGGGTGCCCACCACTTTAAACACGTCCCCTTCGCGCACGGTTTTCTTCTGGCGAACCTGTTGTGCCTTCTCGGCAGCCTGGTTTGCCTGGTACTGCTTTCTCATGCGCTCGCGTTCGCTCATCGAAGGGCGGCCGTTGTACCCTCCTGGAGGGGGTCCCATGGGTCTTCCGCTGCCCGGGCCGCCGCCCGGTTGTGCATAGGTGAGTGAACTGATAAAGAGAAAAAGGAGCATCAAGCCCCCGGCAATGAGGTTGGTTCGTTTAAGTATCATGTATTAATTGATATTATTTATTGTTCTTATGTGAGGTTAGTATGTCATTTATACTTTTTATTGCGGCTGCGGCTTGTTTTTTATCACATAGACGATAATACATAGCAGGTTGGCCCACTCAGCCGCCGGCACCGAGAGCCACAGCCCAGGAATGCCCCAAAAACGGGGAAGGATGCAGAAAGCGGCCACCAAGAACAGAATGCCCCGCTGCAGGGTGAACAGGATGGCCAGCCCTGCCCGCTCGATGCCTTGCAGGTAGCCCACTACGCAGATGTTTACGGCCATCGGCAGGAAACCCATAGCATAGTAGGGGAGCCCTTCCGACGCCAGCAAGTATGCAGGCACGTCGCTGCTCAGGAAGCAGCTGACTACGCTGGGTGCAAAGAAATAGAACAGCGAACTCATGCCCACACCCAGCACTATCGCCACCATAAGGCTGAACCTCAGTGTGTGGTGTACCCTCCGCCGCTTGTCGGCCCCATAGTTGAAGCTGATGATGGGCTGGGCCGACACGGCCACCGAACTATATATCATATACACCAGCGGGAACAAGTAGCACGACACGCTGTATGCCGCCACCCCGTCGTCGCCCACATAGTGTTTGAACATCAGGTTGCCCGTCAGCATCATAGCGGCGACGGCTAGCTCTCCCACCAATCCCGAAAAGCCCATCTTGACCATGTAGCCGATATTGCGTAATGCCAACCGGAAGCTTGTGGCCGATGCCTTCATGGGATAGAACTTGAGGGTCTTGGCCTTGAAGAACATATAGTACACCACCATGCCGGTGCCCACCAGCCCGCCGATGTCGGTGGCCAGCGAGGCTCCCATCAGGCCCCATTGCATGGGGAAGATAAAAAGGTAGTCCAACACCCCATTCACCAAGGCGGGTATGATGTTGGAGAGCATTGCAAAGCGCGGCGACCCGTCGAGCCGGATGGCAAACAGGCCTATCTGCGTCACCATGTTGAGCAGACAGGTGGGGAGGAACCACAAATAATATTCTAGTGCAAAAGGATACAACGTGCCATCGGCTCCCAACATCGTCAGCACCGTGTTTGGGAAGAGGTAACAGGCCGCACCCATCAATACCGAAAAGGTGACACCAGCCGTAAACGCCTGTGTCACATTGATGCGGGCGGCCTTCACGTTGCCGTGCGAGAGGTGTATGGCCCCCACCACGCTGGCCCCCACGCCCAGCATCATGCCCACACCGTTGATAAGCATCATGATTGGGCCGATGAGGTTTATCGAGGCAAGCCCGTAGTCCCCGATGCCGTGGCCCACAAAGATGCCGTCGGTGAAGATGAACGCCATATTGAACACCATACCCAGCAAGGTGGGGAAGAACAGGCTGGCGAAAAGCCTTCCGATGTTGGCATTTGCAAAGTCGATACTGTCTCTATTGTCGAACATGGTTTCTTTGTAGACGGTTGTTTTATAGTGTGTTAATGAACGTTTGACTTGTTAAGAGGGTCTGCAAAGTTACAAAAAAAAACTGGATTGTTGCTACGTGGGAAAAAAATCGTATTTTTGCACCATGAAAAGAGCGTCTCTGATATTGTTGGCTACTGCTTTATGCGGTTTTGCGAGAGGACAGGAACTGCTGGTACCCGACCCGCAGCTTGCCGACTCGGTCTTTCATTTGGTTTATACTGATGGGTTGCATCAGGTGCAGCGGGAACTGACCTTGCTCACCGACCCTGCCAGCGACTGGTGGTTGGGACCAGGGGATAACGCCTTGTCGGGTTACATGGGGCAGAAGTCATGGCTTGTGGGGGTGGATGCTGCCACCTTCCTGCGCGATGCGGCCTTTTCGCTCCCCTATACCAGGGGCTACACCGCCACCGGCTTTTTTGTGACACCCTATGCCAAGCACAGGATTGGGCAAGAGGCGCAGATGACCTTTGGTGTGCATCTGGCAGGGGTGGCAGGCTCCGACGGCATCCGGCAGTGGAAGCCGTTGGTGCGTTTGGAGTATAAGCCTCACGACAATGTGCGGCTGGTGATGGGCTCCCTTTATGGCGCGTTGAGCCACAAGCTCTTCGAACCTATGTTAGACCGTGAGCGGTATGTCTATGACCATTATGAGGAGGGTGTGCAGATACTTGCCCAGCTGCCGTTGAGCTGTGGGATGGGGCTGATAACCGACACCTGGCTCCATTGGGAGGAACTTTTGGAGCCGTGGCAGATGACGCAGGAACGTTTCGCGCTAGGCAGCAGCAACGAACTGCTATTGTGGGAATGGGCGAAAGACACTCGCCACGGAGTGATGGTGTGGTTGCCGTTCAGCTTTCTGGGCACCCACCGCGGTGGACAGTTCTCGGCTTTGGACACATGCATTCAGTCGTTGTTTAACGAGAACGTGGGGCTGCGGGTGAATGTATCGCTGGATAGGGAAAGTGCAGTGGCGTTGGATTTGCCACTATTCTTCTATCAGGACATCTCGCCAGAGAAGTGGCAGGCTTATGACAAGGGATGGGCGCTTTGGCCCCAACTCTCGTGCGACTTCCCATTGCCGAATAGAGTACCCAAAGAGTCTTGGCATGATGCTCCCCATTGGCATGGCAACTGGCGGCTTATGCTGCAAGCGGGCTACTGGTACGGCCACCAGTATATTGCCCCGCGGGGGAGCTACTTGTTCCAGAGTGTCAGCTGGCACAAGGCCAACTTCGCCGTTCCCGAACGCGAGATGATAACCGCCAAGATGGCCATAGAGAACCGCTATACCTCCAAATTCTCGTTAGGGTTTGACGCTGAGTTCTATTACGACACGCGAGTAAAGGCCCTCGACTTTGCCTTCGGCATCTACATGCGCTACCGGCTGGGTGGTGTTGCTGCCTTCTAGCAGTAAGAACTCCTCATGTTGATTCTGCCCAGAGCCCCGTTCATGGGCAGTCTCGCAGTTTGTCTGCTATTCTATTATTATTTAGTTTCTATTTTTATTTAGGTAGAAGAATGAAGGTAGAAAGAAAAATGTGTGTTTGTTTTAAGTAACATGAGGCCAAGGGGTTGTTGCGGGGTGGAGTTGCAGGGAGGCTGCGGGGTGTGCCGCGGGAGAAAAAGGAGTCCTGACGGCTGGGCCGCCAGGACTCTAGTGGTGTTATTTGGTGTAAAAATACTTGCCTTAAAGCACGTTGAATTTCACGGCGGATCCGTTCAGACGGTAGATGTAAGTGCCGGGGGTGAAGCCTTGGAGGTCGAGGCGGTATTCCTTGGTGCCGTTGGGGATTACATCTGTCTTGACCAGTTTGCCGTCGATGTTGTAGACTGAGAGGATGGCGTTGAAGGAGAGGTCGGAGGGAATCATGATGTGGTCGGTGGCAGGGTTAGGATAGGCTGCGTTCTGGGTGAAGGAGGTGTTTTCTTCGATTCCGACGGGGTCGCTAGGATAGATTTGGTATACCATGGCGTGTTCGGTGGTAAAGTAGTAGCCGCCGGCAGCGCCAATGGAGGACGCAGGTGCAAGGTTGAAATAGCCGTCGCTGGAACGATCCCAGCCCCAGCGGATGTAGAACATATTCCTATTGGAGCCTGTGGTACCGGCGATGACGAATGCATGGCGGGCGTCTTTTCCATGTTCTGGGTCGGGGTCGCAGGCGCTGTAGTATACGGGGCGTGCATTGTCGTCAAGCTCGGAGTGGAGAATGTCAATCCATTGGGCGTCGGAGTAGGAGGAACGGCGAGCGTATGTGGCGTTATTTGAATAATTGAACCATTTAGAGAAAGCCTCGGGTACATTTTGTGATACGGCGCCACTTGCATCCAGGCCCCAGTCCATTTTGACTGTGACGCCACAAGCAAAGCAGAGTTTGCCCACAGCGCGACGGTTGTTCCATGGGCTGGTGTGGGTGATTTGTTCGGGCATGCTGTCGTAGATGAATTTGTTGGAGTCGACGAGGAATTTGTATTTGATGGTCTGGTTGTTCCAGCTAGTCATGGCGGTGGGGTTACTCTGGCTGCCGCCTTTGAGCGGGTATTTCCAATAATGGATAATCATGGACATGGCCGTGGCGACACAACCTGTGAGGCAGGGTTTGCCTTGTATTTGGGGGCACATGGTGTTGTAGGAGGGGTGATTGGGGTCGCCTTGTCCCCATTTTGCTTTGACGAGGATGCCTTTGCTGGAGGGGTCGCAGGTGAAGGTCTGGTCGAGCAACTCATTCCACATCTGTTTCACTTCTGCTGTGGGTGTGGCATCGCTGTTCTGGTTTGCGCAGATTAGTCTTTGATAGCTTTCGAGCATATAGCGGCAGGCGGGGTTCATGTATGCGCTGTCGATGCGGCCGTCGGGGGAGTAGGCGAGGACGGGTTCGGTGCAGTCAGATGCGGAGACCACGACGAAGCCATTATCCGCCACATTGAAGGCATAGAGGGCCGGTATGGAAAGAGTGGGGTTGTCGAATTGTTGGACTAGTTCCAGCTTTTCGGCAGAGACAGGGGCTTTAGTGCCGGTTGCAACATTGTAGTAGAATGCGCCTATCTGTTTTGCGGTCGAAAGGTTGATGTTGTCGGCATTTGCGTTTCCACTCATCATTACCGCGAGAAGTACGATGACGGATACGAGTCTGGTTTTTAAATACTTCATCTCTATATTGACTATTAATTATTATTATTTTCGAGTGGCAAAGATACGAATTTTATTTTGTTTTGCAACGAAAACTGCGTTGGTTTTTATTTTTTTTACAATTATGCCGGTGCCAGCAGGAAGTAGACTGCCAGCCCCAGGTAGTTGCCCAGCATGTAGCCGAGCATTCCTATGGTGATGCCGAGGATGATGACTTCCTTGTTGTTGAGAAGGGCAGCAACGAGGGGGACGAAGGGCGGCGAGTTGATGAGGGCCACAGAGGTGACCAGGGTGGTGTCGCCGTCGAGCCTCATCAGTCGGGCGAACAGTATTTGTAGAAGGAGGGAGCCAAAGATGATGAACAGGATGTACCACAGGATGTTGAGGCTTCCGGCGAGGTCCATCTGCCTGATGTCGCAGCTGTTGGCTATGGAGAAGCAGAATGTGTAGACGAAGTACAGCCCCAAGGTGAAAGCGGTGGACTGCCGCCCTTTCTCTTGGTCGGTGCGATTGATTTTCCTTATCAAGGGGATGAACGTGGCGGCGATGGACAGCGTGGTGAGTATGAGTATGAGCATGGGGGTGGACAGGCTTTCGGAGAAGAGGGTGGAGAGCAGGTAGGAGACCACTGCGATGACGATGGCCAGCAGCGGGGCCACGGCGTGGCGCATCAGGGGGTGGGGCTGCGGCTGGTCGGCGGCATTGTCGGGCTTGGGTTGACGGGTGGGCTCATCGTGCCCGAGGAGCTTGCGGAATGTGGCTTTGCCGAAGCAGATGACGAACACGAGGTAGAGGCCGGTGACGATGAGGTCGTAGGAGGTGACATAGAGGTAGGTCTCCTGGTCCATGCCGACACCTTGGGCGATGGCCCCCATGTTGGGTATGCCGCCGGTGTAGATGCCGATGGCTACGGCACATACTTGCGCAAACTGTTGGGGGTCGCTCCTCCCTTTGAAGAGGAGGAACCCTGCCATGCTTACAATCAGCACTGCCGCGAGTCCGCTGAGGAAGGCTTTCAGGGCTTTGCTGGTGGACCAATGGGTGAGGCTGCATGAGATGAGCATCAGCGGGATGGCAAGCGGTATGCAGATGCTGCCCGCCAGATTGTTGAGGTTCATGAGGCTTGTGTTGTGGAGCCAGGGGGTGAGGTTTGCCACCAGCAGCCCTATGACATACAGCACTGCCATGGGGCTGACCTTGTCTATCCAGCGCCATCGGCGGGCGAGGAGCATGATAAGTGCCGGGGTGGCTGCGAGGTATAGAAGGTAGAGTATGATAGGGCTTCCAGTGTTTTACGATTTGTTGTTCCTCATCTCGTCCAGCTCCTCTTTCAGGTATTGGCCGGTGTAGTTGCCGGGTTGCTGGGCCAGCTCTTCGGGAGTGCCTTCGAACATGATTTGACCGCCCTGTCGGCCGCCTTCGGGTCCCATGTCGATAATCCAGTCGGCCACCTTGATGACGTCCATGTTGTGCTCGATAACCAGTACGCTGTTGCCTTTGTCGACTAGCCGTTGCAGCACTTCCATGAGCACACGGATGTCTTCGAAGTGGAGTCCGGTGGTGGGCTCGTCGAGGATGTAGAGGGTGTTGCCTGTTTCGGGGCGTGCCAGCTCGGTGGCCAGTTTGATGCGTTGTGCCTCGCCGCCGCTGAGGGTGGTGGACTGCTGTCCGAGGGTGATGTAGCCGAGCCCCACCTCTTGGATGGTTTTCAGTTTGCGGTATATCTTGGGGTGTGGTTCGAAGAATTCCACTGCCTCGTTGATGGTCATGTCCAGCACGTCGGCGATGCTCTTCCCCTTATAGCGGATCTCCAGCGTTTCGCGATTGTAGCGTTTCCCATTGCACACTTCGCAGTTGACATACACGTCGGGCAGGAAGTTCATCTCGATGGTGCGCACGCCGGCCCCTTTGCAATGTTCGCATCTGCCTCCGCTGACGTTGAACGAGAAGCGGCCGGGCTTATATCCGCGGATGCGGGCACTGGGCAGCTGGGTGAAGAGGGTGCGGATTTCGTCGAATACGCCCACGTAGGTGGCGGGGTTGCTGCGGGGGGTGCGCCCGATGGGAGATTGGTCAATTTCGATGACTTTGTCGATATGCTCGATGCCGGTGATGGATTTGTAGGGGAGCGGTTCTTTCTGCGAGTGGTAGAAATGCCGGTTGAGGATGTGGTGGAGGGTTTCGTTGATGAGGCTTGACTTGCCGCTTCCGCTCACGCCGGTGATGCATACGAAACGGCGTAGGGGGAGGTCGAAGGTGACATTCTTCAGGTTGTTGCCTGTCGCGCCGGTGAGGATGATGTGTTCGCATCCCTCCATGGGGCGACGGACGGGGAGGGGTATCTCTTTGACGCGGTTGAGGTAGTCCAGGGTGAGCGTGTGGCGTTTGGAGCTGAGCAGCTGTTTGTGAGTGCCTTGGAATATGATTTTTCCGCCGTGCACTCCGGCACCAGGGCCGATGTCGACCACATAGTCGGCGTTGGCTATCATGTCGCGATCGTGTTCCACCACGATGACGCTGTTGCCCAGGTCGCGCAGCTCTTGTAGGGCGTGGATGAGCCGCCGGTTGTCGCGTTGGTGCAGGCCGATGCTGGGTTCGTCGAGGATGTACAGCACGTTGACCAGCCGCGCACCAATCTGTGTGGCCAGGCGTATGCGCTGCGACTCGCCGCCCGAAAGGCTGCTGCTGTTGCGGTTGAGGGAGAGGTATCCCACGCCCACGTCTATCATGAATTGCGTGCGGGTCAATATCTCGCGTAGTATCTCGTGCGCCACCGTGCGTTGCTGTCCGTCCAAGTGCTCTTCGAGGTGCGAGAGGCGTTCGTGGAGTTCGGTGAGGTCGAGCTGGGCCAGTTCGCCGATATGCATTCCGTCAATTTTAAATGCCAGGCTCTCGGCCTTGAGGCGGTAGCCGTGGCATTCGGGGCATGGAATGGTGTTCATGAAGCTCTGCGCCCATTTCTGCAATGCTGTGGAGCTCTCGTCGGAGGCCATCTGCATGATGTAGTTGACGATGCCGGGGAATGCCACACTGTGGTTCATCTCATAGGCATCTTCCATTCCGGTGAAGTCGCTTGTGCCGTAGAGGATGGTGTTCATGGCATCCTCGGAGAAGGACTCTACCGGGTCGTCGATGGTGAAATGGTAGTATGCCCCCAGCCGTTCCAGCTTGCGGTAGAGGTAGTTTGTGGGGCTGTATTTTCCCAAGACCTCGAAAGCCCCCTCGCGGATGCTCTTTTTGGGGTCGGGGATGAGTTTCCTGATGTCGATTTGGGCGATTTGCCCCAGCCCGTTGCATTTGGGGCAGGCACCGTATGGCGAGTTGAACGAGAAGGTGTTGGGTTCGGGTTCGGGGTAGGAGATGCCTGTCACGGGGTCCATCAGCAGCCGGCTGTAGAAGGTGGGTTTGGGAGCCGGGGTGGGGATGGGGGAGGGGGGTGTGTTCTCCAATATCATCAAGATGCCCTTACCCTGCTTGAAGGCTGTGCGCACGGCCTCTTTCAGCCGGGTCACGTTTTTGTTCACTCTCACACGGTCGATTACCAGCTCAATGTCGTGAGTTTTGTAGCGGTCGACCTGCATGTTGTAGGTGAGCTCACGTACTTCGCCGTCCACCCTCACACGCAGGAAGCCCTTCTTGGCCACTTGGGTGAACAGTTCGCGGTAGTGTCCCTTGCGTCCTTTCACCAGCGGGGCGAGAATCATGATGTCCTTGCCGTCGTATTTCTCGGTAATGAGGTTCAGTATTTGTTCTTCGGTGTATTTGACCATCTTTTCGCCGCTCACATGCGAGTAGGCTACCCCGATACGGGCATAGAGCAGACGCACGAAGTCGTATATCTCCGTCACCGTGCCCACCGTGGAGCGGGGATTTTTGTTGGTGGTCTTCTGCTCGATTGAAATGACGGGGCTGAGGCCGTTGATGCTGTCGACATCGGGGCGCTCGATATTGCCTATGAAGTGGCGTGCGTAGGCGGAGAAGGTCTCCATATAGCGGCGTTGGCCCTCGGCATGGATGGTGTCGAAGGCCAGGCTCGACTTCCCGCTGCCACTGAGCCCGGTGAATACCACCAGCTGGTTGCGGGGGATGTTGATGTCGATATTCTGTAGGTTGTGTTCGCGCGCACCGAGTATTTCAATGTTAGACATGGTGGATTCAGATACTGGTGATGAAACGGGTGTTTTTGCGTCCTTGGGTGAGTGTTTTATGCTTGGTGCCGTTCTCGACGGGCAGCTTAACGGTGTATTTCTTGTTGGCTTTGTTCTTCAGCTTGTCGGTCTGAATCCATGGGTTCAGGTCGCGCAGCATTTTGTAGGTGGTGCCGTTGTCTTTGGCAAACTTGTAGAGGTCCACATTCTGTCCCGCGAGGGTGGTGGTGCGTGTGGGAATGGGCGGGTAGAGGTCGCAGTGGCGCAGGTGGTAGCCATACTGTTGGGGGTGCTGCATGATGAGTTTCATGGCGAGTATGCGGTAGACATAACGGCCGGTCTCGCTGTTGAGGCGGGTGTCGTAGTAGCTCGTTATCCCTTGTGCGTCCATCCGGCGTCCCAGTCCGTTTTCGCCGCAGTTGTAAGCTGCTGCCGCTGCCGTCCAGCTGTGGAAGCGGTCGTACATGCTGCGAAGGTACTTGCAGGCGGCTTCGGTTGAGGCCTCTAGGTCGTTGCGCATGTCTATCTCGTCGTTTACCAGCAGGCCGTAGGTGGTGCCGGTGCTTGCCAGGAACTGCCAATATCCTTGAGCTTTGGCAGGAGAGGTGGCGTTGGTCAGTCCGCTTTCTATTACACACAAGTATTTGAAGTCATCGGGTATGCCGTTGCACTGGAGGATAGGCTCGATGATGGGGAAGAAACGGTTGGCGCGCTTGAAGTAAAGCACAGTGCTCGATTGTCGGTACATGTTGATGATGAGTTCGTTGTCCAAGGCTTCGCGCACATAGTAGAGGTCCAGCGGCACCCGCTCGCCCGCAAACGTCATTGTGTCGGGGATGACGGGGGCATAGACGCGGTAGTCGTTCATGATGGCCTTTTTCTGAATCTCCTCGCTGTCCTCTTTTTGTGTGGCGAAAATGAAAATCTCGCCAGCGATGGCCAGCGATGCCATGATGATGGCTGCAATCGAAAGTTTCTTCATAGGCAGTGGTTGATTATTTCATCGGCCACCTGAGCCTTGCTCATCAGCGGGGTGCTGTAGGTTGTACCGTCGCGGCCGATGATGGTGACGCGGTTGGTGTCCACGCCAAATCCCGCCCCCGCGTCGCGCAACGAGTTGAGCACAATATAGTCCAGGTTCTTTTTCTCCAGCTTCAGGCGGGCGTTTTGCTCTTCGTTGTCGGTCTCCAAAGCAAATCCGATGAGCCGTTGCGTGGGCTGCTTCATCTTTCCGAGGGTGGCCAATATGTCGGGGTTCTGCACCAGGGTGAGGGTCATACCCTCTGAGCCTTGTTTCTTCAGCTTGTGGTCGGCAGCCTGTTCGGGACGGTAGTCGGCCACGGCCGCCGAAAGGATGGCGGCCTGGCAGCTGCCGAAGAGGGAAGTGGCGGCGGCATACATCTCACGGGCGCTCTCCACGTCGGTGCGGTGGATGAGCGGGTTTTGGCACTTCAGGGCTGTGGGACCTGTCACCAGCTCCACCTCTGCCCCCCGCCGAGCCAATGCTTCGGCCAGGGCGAACCCCATCTTGCCGGAGGAGTAGTTGCCGATGAAGCGCACAGAGTCTATCCGTTCGTAGGTGGGGCCTGCGGTCACTAGCACCTTTTTGAATTGAGAATTGAGAATTGGCTGCCGTGTTCAGATGCTTTTCAATTTCTTCAGCTATTACCTCAGGCTCTGCCATGCGGCCAGTGCCGTTGGTGCCGCAGGCCAGTTCCCCCTCGTCGGGGTTGATGATATGTACGCCTATGGAGCGCAGATACGCGATGTTGCGCTGCACCGAAGGGCATTCCCACATTTGGGTGTTCATGGCAGGAGCCAGAACGAGGGGCTTGCGGGAAAACGAAAGGAGCAGTGTGCTGAGGGCGTCGTCGCCGATGCCCGATGCCATCTTGCCGATGACGTTGGCGGTGGCAGGTGCCACCACCATCAGGTCGCCCCAGTCCTTGAGCGAGATATGCTCGGTGGAATGGTCGTTGTCGGAGGCAAAGAGGTCGGCATACAGTTTGTTGCCTGACACTGTCTCTAGCGTCAGGGGGGTGACAAACTGTAGGGCGTGTTCGGTGGCCACACATTTCACGTCGTGCCCCGCCTTGCGCAACAGCCGCACAAGCAGGGGTGCCTTGTATGCGGCGATGCCGCCGGTGATTCCGACAATGACCTTCATGATTAATGGAATTGGTTAATGTGTTAATTGGTTAGTCAGATTAACCCATTCAATTATTCTTGATGCTCGGCGATGACGGCGTTTTCCAAGGCCTCCATGCGCTGCTCGTTCTGGTCTTCCTTAGCAGGGTTGCGGTAGTAGATGTCGCCGGCCAGGTACTCCTCGGTGGCGAGGATGGAGGGCTTGGGCATCTTCTCGAAACGGCGCACCACCTCGATTTGCTCGCGGTTTTCGTAGTACTCGTCCATCGCGTCGTTGGAATTGGAGAATTCTTCAATCTTCTTGTGCAGTTCCTTCTTTTCCTCGATGGCAATCTGGTTGGCGCGTTTGGTCAGCACGGCCACGGTCTCGTAAATGTTATCGGTCATCTGGCTGAATTGTGCCGTGTTGCGGGTAATGGTGGTGTTCACTATTCTCTTCTTATTGTCTTCCATGTCTATTGTGTTGATATGTTTTACGTTGATAAGTGTTTTAATTCTTGCTTCTTGCTTCCAAATCGGCGAGGGCGGCCTTCGATTTGGTGTATATCTCCTGAGCCTCGGCCAGCTGTTTGGAGTCTTTGAAAGAGGTGGCGAAACGGTCGAAGTCGTTCACCACGCGCTGCAGCCTCTCCCTCATCTTGCCCTCTTGGCTGTTGATGCCGTACTGGTAGCCGCTGACGATGATGTAGAACATGGCCTGCTCCCTGTACGGGGCGTCAGGGTAGTTGTTCAGGAAGGTCTGCATTGCCGTGTAGGCTGCGCTGTAGTTCTCGGTCAGGTAATAGCCGTAAGCTAGTTCATAATCCTTGCGCATCAGCTTCCCGCGCAGTTCGTCCAAGTGGGCGTTGATTTCGGGGATATGGATGCTGGTGGGGTAGCGGTCCACGTACGACTCATACTCCTGAATGGCCTCCTTTGTCTGCTGTTGGTCGAGGTAGTAGTCGGGCGACTCGTGGTATTTGCAGTTGGCAGACAGGAAGAGGGCCTCCTCCGCGCGGTCGCTGTAGGGGAAACGTTTGAAGAAGTTTTTGAATTGGTATCCTGCCGAGAAATAGTCCTTCTCAGCCATCAGCGACTGGGCATAGTACCACGATATGTTCTCGGCATTTTCCTTGCCATGGTAGTGCATAATTAGATTTTCGAGCAGCTGGATGGCCTTCGTATAGTTCCTTTTCTCATAATAAGACACTGCCGCCTTATATTTGGCGTCAAAATCGTTGCCGTTGACCAATTTGGTGAAATTGCTGCAACCTGCTAGCAACGAGAATATAAGGAATATAATTCCCAAACGTGAAGCAAATCTCATAGTTTGCAAAAATACACTATTTTTTTTAATTATCATCTTTTCTAAAATTGAAACCCTACTTTCAACCCTCCGCGTCCATCTTCTGAATGGCCTCATACAGCTGCGGGAACCGCTCGGCCAGGACCACCGGACGCCCCTTTTCGAGGAAACAGTGGGTGCTGCGTCCCGTACACACGAGGCTCCCATCCACACGCATGGTGTATCGGAACGTGATTTTCAACCTGCTCATCGCCTCCACCTCCACCACAATGTCTATCATGTCTTTGAAGGTGGTGGGGTGCTTGTATATGCATTCTACCGACACTACAGGCGACACCACCCCTTCGGCCTCCATGCGGTCGAAGCCATAACCCAGCTGGTCCATCCAGTCGACCCGCGCCTCCTCCATAAAACGCACATAGTTAGAATGGTGCGTGATGCCCATACGGTCGCATTCGTAGTACTTTACTTCGTGTTTGTAACTTATCATCTATCGTTTATTATTAGTTAGTTGAAGTGTTTAAATAACGTAAGGTCATCCTTTTTATTGCTTACAATATCTCTTTCACCTTGAGGTAAACAACCCAATAAAAGGTCGCTATGGATACATTTACAAATATCACCAGAATATTGGTAACAATCTATGGCCGTACTTTGGATGTTGCTATCTTTATTGATTATTACAGACTATCGATGAATTTCCTCACGTTCCAAAAATTGTCGCGCACTTTGGTCAGTTCAGGCTCGGGCAGGTTCCACCATTGTTTGGAGAGCAGCTTTTTAATAGTATCTTCATCAAAACGGTATTTCACCACTTTGGCGGGTACACCTACTACCACAGCATAGGGAGGCACGTCATGCACAACCACAGCCCCAGCACCAACTACAGCCCCGTCGCCAATGGTAACTCCATCCAGTACGAAGACGTTAGCCCCAATATAGACATCATTCCCAATGTGGGTTTGCTTAGTCTCTTCAAAACTGTTTTTCTTGCATAGGGTTGTCCCATTTTGGCAGGAAGTCGAATAAAACATGGGGGCGGTGCTTATGCCTGAAGTTGGATGGAGTCCTAGTCCGCAATTGAAATTGGGTCCGATAGAGCAAAATTTGCCAATTTCGGTATTAGAAACATTGGCATTCTTAGATATATAGGAATAATCCCCAATTATCATCTTCCTAAAATAATAGGGAGGGGAGACTTGTGTGTGTCGGCCAAAAGTGCTAAGCGAACAATCGCTCCGTACTAGTGCATAGCCATAGGTCTTTCCTTTGGGGATTACAGGTCTGTCCAACCAGCGACCAAGTATTCGCTGAATGCGGTATTTTATCTTTTTTTTCTCCATGGGCCCTTGTGTCCAATAGTTTTCTTGATTCGTTTATTCACCAGATAGCGAAACACTCTACCCCTAGTCCAATTTTTGTGGTTGGGTTCAAAGTACATGAAGTGGAACTGGCGGTCTGCCTCACTCATGATTTCTTCAGAGGAAGGGTGTTTCAGAGGCAGTATTGGGTTCGTGGGTATGTTTTCTATAATATTGCCTTTACCCAAAGGGTGGGTGGCATTTGTTACCGTGCCGATGTTGCTTGAAAGATTCACGTTGGGAATAATACCCTTGCCGTGTTGTAGCCAGACGGACATAAAGAACTGCATGTCCCAGCTTGAATTACCCACCCCATCTTTATGTACCTCGTCTAGTCGGTCGCACCAGTATTCGCGTTCCAGTATGCTGCAGCCATATTTTTGCAAAGCATGTGCAAGGTCGAAGCGTGAGGTCCTTTTCAGTCTGATGTCAAATGACTGCCATGCCCTTTTCCAGGTGGCCCAAGAACAAAGGTTGCGGTTCATCATAGAGAAATAGTAGCTTCCGTCCCCCCACTTTTGTTTGTCGACATTCATGCTCCCAATAGCCTTTACCGACGGGTTGTTGCGATATTTCTCCAACAGCTCTGCAGCATATTCGAAAAAATCGGGATGGGGTATAGCGTCGTCCTCCAAGATGATGCCCTCTTCTACATTTGAAAAAAACCATGTTAGGGCAGTGGCAGGACCAGGGCCGCAACCCAAGTTAGTACTCGAGTAGTTGGTGTGTACATGAGTGTCAGTGCCGTCTGTCATCTCTTTTATTATGACACGTACCTCTTCCAGTAATGGTTTGTCATCTTTTCCTTTTCTAGGGCCATCTTGAAAGACAAAAAGTTCACTTGGGGGTAGATTCATTACCGCCTCCATCACTTTTCTAGTGAAATCGGGGCGGTTGAAATTTATTATTAGGATAGGGGTTCTAAACATCTTCTAGCTATAATATATTAGTTTTGCGAATTGAGTTGGAAAGTAATCGTGTGAACCTCAAAACAATACGCGGTATTTTTGTTAAAAGATACTTTGCAAATATACATAAAAAAAATGATTTGTTTGCTGGGGGATAAAAATAATTTACTCTATAGATTCAACATCGAAGTGCAACACTGTTGTGCAAAGATAGTAAGAATTTTCGTTTCGGGGAAGAATAGTCCAATAATTTTCTGGGACGAAGGTTTAGTTCGGTCTGAACAAAGAGGATGAAGTCATCTGAGAGAGAAGAGAAATCCGTGTTTCTAGGGATGTATTGTCGTATAAGTTTGTTTGTGTTCTCGATTAGACCCTTTTCCTACGAGGAGTAAGGGTGAGTGAAATAGACCTTGGTGTGCAGCATTTTTGCGATGTACTTGTGTTCAGCGAACTCGGTTCCGTTGTCGGTGGTAATGGAAAGGACATGATGCTCGAAAGGGCGGAGCAACTGGACGACGACCTTGGCCACAGCCTTTGCATTCATACCCTTAGGGGACTTTGCCATGAGCATTTTCTTTGTGGTGCGTTCTACGATGATGACAATGGTTCCTTTGCCGTCCTTGCCGACGATGGTGTCCAGTTCCCAGTCGCCGAAACGGGCTTTGGAATCCACCACGGCGGGGGTGCTCGTCAATGCTCACTCTGTCCTTGATGGGGATACGCGAACTTACGGGCTTTTTGCGGTGTTTGAGGTGGTGCGGCAGATAGGTGTAGAGGGTTCCTCCACGTTCTTTGTCCCCATTGATTGATGGTGTCTTCGTTGATGATGCCCTTGTCCCACATGGCATCAATTTCTTTCTGAGCCTTCGCAGCAAAGAAGTGTGCCACCAAATCCTTGAACTCGTTCAGTTCTGCCTCGGAGGTAATACTCATGAGGGCGTTGAGCAGTTCCAACTGTGCTATTTGTGCGTACGACATGATTGATTATTTTGTTTAGATAACGTCATATCATGAGATTGTTGTGTTAGTGCAAAGAAAAAGAGGATGCCAATTGAGACATCCTCTTTTTCTGTATAAATTGCGAACAACCTTATTTCACCTCTTCGTAGTCGACGTCGGTGACGTTGTCGCTGCCGCCTTGGTTGGAGCTACCGCCTTGCTGGCCGGGGTTGCCGCCCATGTTGTTGGGGTCGAAGCCGGCACCGGGGTTGGCTCCACCGGCTTGCTGCTGGGCATTGTACATGTCCTGGCTGGCGGCCTGCCAAGCTTGGTTCATCTTCTCCATAGCGGCGTCAATCTGGGTGACGTTGCGGGCGCTGTGGGCAGCCTTCAGCTCGGTGAGGGCACTCTCGATGGCGCTCTTCTTCTCGGCGGGAATCTTGTCGCCATATTCCTTCAGGTTCTTCTCGCTCTGGAAAATCATGCCGTCGGCAGCGTTAATCTTCTCAATCTCCTCCTTGGCCTTCTTGTCGGCGTCGGCGTTGGCCTCAGCCTCAGCCTTCATGCGCTTGATCTCGTCTTCGCTCAGACCGCTGGAGGCCTCGATGCGGATGTTCTGGCTCTTGCCAGTGGCCTTGTCGAGGGCGCTGACATTCAGGATACCGTTGGCATCGATGTCGAAGGTTACCTCAATCTGAGGTACTCCACGCGGTGCAGGCGGAATGCCTGCCAAGTGGAAGCGGCCGATAGTCTTGTTCTGGTTGGCCATAGGACGCTCGCCCTGCAGCACGTGGATTTCCACCTCGGGTTGGTTGTCGGCAGCCGTCGAGAACACCTGCGATTTCTTG
>JAFWOP010000098.1 GCA_017545365.1 Bacteroidales bacterium | reverse complement strand
CTTTCCCATTGTCGCGTCCCTCCGGGACGCTGAGTAGTAGGGTTTTCGTTGACCCCACACTGCGTTCCTTGTGTGGGGTTATTGAAATTCAGCATCTTCGATGCTGTTAAAAAATCAGTCTTTTATCAAACTAGAGCCTTGCAATTCAAAAAAAATGTGTATCTTTGTAGGCATAAATACATAACATTATGAAGAAGATATTATTTTTATCTGTAGCATTCACAGTATTTTATGTACTACAGACCCCCTTGGCGGAAGGACAAATATTGTACAATTATGCGCTGGGGGGAGACGTCTCTGATTTCCCGTCCCGCTCTGTGGTGCGGACGGTGAGCGACCAGAAAGTCATAGCCTCCTACTGGGACGGGACGAACTATCGTCTGGCCCGCGTGGGACTGACCGACATCATATCGGCCAAGATGGACGACCACCATCAGATAGCCGACATCCGCATCGTGGGCGACGACATCTTCTTCTGCGGGATGGACCGAAGCAATAACCGGGCCTTCCTGGGGCATGCCACGGTCAGCGACATCGAGGCCCAGAACCCGCATATTCAGTTTCAGGAACTCATAATTCCCGTTGCTCTTTCCCGGCTGTATAGGCTGGCAGCATACCAAGAAAGCCCTACGGACCCTTTCCGTCTAGTGGCGGTCGGAGACATCTGGTATAACGGAACACCTAACCCCAACATATACCCATGCCCTGCCAGCCCATATATGACAGACTGCTGCGCCCATATCGTCGTTGAATACAAATATCAGTCTGGCTCGTTCACGCATTTGGGCAACAAGGTGCTAAATGACGTAAACGGCCATTTCGAATATGCGTGCGACGTGGTGGAGACGGACAACTATGTGGCGGTGGTGACCTTCCCCGCAGCTGACGAGCTGATTATCCACCGCTGCAACAAGAACAGCCCATTCCCACTTTGGCCATTCGATATCTATTATCGTTATACCGTCCCATCGGGGAGGGTGGTCTTCAGCGGCTGCAAGATGAAGGGGGACACGATAGCGGTGACCTCGGTGTTCGACTATGGCGGCGGGGTGGACGACATGCAGGTGCGGGTGGTGGACTTGGCGACGATGAACATGCCCTATGCGCAGGTGTTCGACCTGATGGACAAGGACGACGTCTATGAGATGGCCTACCTGCCCGACGTCCAAAAGTTGGTGCTGCTGACAAACCAGACATACTCCTACTTGGTAGAGCTTCATCACACCTTTTGCTTCCTGAAGCCCTACGAGACAGTGTTCCCCTACAACATGGAAAAGATTTACGAGTCCAACGACCGCAGCTTCACCTCGGTGGACAGACTGTCCTCGCAGCATATAGTGGCAGCCGGCGGGAACTACTGGATGATGAGGGATGTGACGTACAATAATCCAACATCCACCTGTTACGTGACAAAAGACCATCCTGTCAGGGGGCTCAAGCTGTCTAGTCCCATATCGGATAAATATGTCTTCCTTCCGCTTAATATAACTCACTCGTTCTCATCATGTAATGAGACTTACGAGCAAATTTTGATGACTGGGAAATGTGTTATACCCTAACTAATACTACCGTTATGAAAAAGATGATATTGATACTGGCCGTCCTGCTGGCCGCCGCAGGTGCGTTGAAAGCGCAGGATACAATAAGGTACCCTGATTCCTGCTATATGTACAATCCTTATGGGATTGACAGTGTACATGGTACTGGCGTTAGTCAAGATATGTCAACATGGGGATTAGGTGAAACGTGGGGTTGTTTTACAGAACATGCGATTAGGCAAGGTGCTATGGTTCCTGAAGGGTGGATTCCGGTGTTAGACCCTCTGACGGATCACTATTACTGGATTTATCCAGGTAAAAAACGCACTTATGGAAGATTCAAAGAATACGTGGCTCCGGGACAGACGTTAATATACGGCATTGCCGCCACGACAGGTAATGAGCATTTTCTCAATTCGGGTCGATACCTTGACAGCATATACACTCTCGGAGAACTGCATAACATAAGCTATATCACAGATTCGAACTTCAACCTGTACGCCTATCTGTTCAGGAAAACGAACGGCGAAATATACTGCGTGGACTCGGTGAAGTGGATACGCCACAACAACCCATACCGCTACTTCGAATACAGCCAGTACCCGCCGCTAGGACTCGAAGCATTTTACCAACAACCCTATGTGGCGTACTCATACGAGTTCTATTTCGACCACCCGGTATCTGTCATCGACACCTTTCTGATAGGGGTAAGTTTTCCATATGTCGATAGTCTGGCCCTCCTGTATTGCTTGTGGGGGGAAGTATATGGCACGTCAGTGTACCCGCTGTGGGAATATTACAACTACATGCTTCCTGAGACATCATTGGACAACAAGGTAAACTTCTGTTCTGACCAAATTCCAGTTTCCGTCACTCGTTGGGGCGGTTTCTTCCCCATTCTCACGCCGCAGGACACCACACGGTGCTACCCCGTGCGGGAGGTCAGCATGTTCACAGCGACGGACACGAGCATCACGCTGACCTGGCGTGCCGACAACGCCACGCAGTGGGAGGTGGAGTATGCCGAGGCCGAAGGGATGACGGCATACACCGTGACCACCACCACGCCGCGGGTGACGCTGACGGGGCTGCGCCCCACCACCACCTATCTGGCGCATGTGCGCGCTTGGTGTGCCCGTGACTCAGAGTACGGCGAGTGGAGCCCCTTTGTGGAGCTGCGCACCACCGCCCACCAGCCCGACGACACCACGCAGGGACCCGACACGGTGTCTGTCGACGTCGTGGGCCTCTTCACGCGTCTGGCGCCCAATCCGGCGACAGGCCTGGTGACGGTGCAGTCGTCCTACAGCCTGAACCATGTGGCCGTGTACGACGTGCAGGGGCACCTGGTGCTGGAGCAGAAGGCCGCGGGAACTGCCGCCACCTTCGACGTGGGCCGTCTGCCCAAGGGAGTGTATGTGGTCTCTATCCGCACCGCCGCCGGCACCACCACCAAACGTCTGATGGTTGAGAATTGAGAGTTGAATTATGGGTTAGAGGTTAGGGGTTAGAGGTTAGAGTTTTCCGGGTGCGGCAGCCTCTCTAACCACTAACCTCTAACCACTAACCTTTTCTCAATTCTCATTTTTCAACTTTATCTTTGCAATTCAAAAAAAATCTGTATCTTTGTAGGCGAAAAAGATCAACATTATGAAAAGAATCTTACTTTTAACCGTTGTGTTTACAGCATTTTATGTAACGCAGATTCCTTCTGCCGAAGGGCAGACTTTCTATGATTATGCGCTGGGAGGCGACACATTCACGCCGTCGGGCTCCGTCGTCCGATGGGTGAAAGACCAGAAGGCCATAGCCTCATATTGGGACGGGACGTACTACCGCCTTGCCTACGTGGAACCGATGGATGTCATATCGGCCAAAATCGACGACCACCACGCCATCACCGACATCCGCATCGTGGGGGACGACATCTTCTTCTGCGGGATGGACCGAAGCAATTATCAGGCCTTTCTGGGCCATGCCACCGTCACAGGCATCGAAAGCATGACCCCGCATATTGAAATCATGAATTTCAAAGTGGACTATACCACCATCACCCGGCTGTGGCGGCTGGTAGCATACATGGACCCTTCGGGAACCACCACCCATCTGGTGGCGGTCGGCGACTTCTGGTATACCAATGACGGAGTGAATCCACCGCCATCAGGCGTTCCTTCATGCTCTCCCTCAGGAACCTGCCAGTCCACCCTCGCAGTCGAATACACCTATACGTCAGGAATATTTACCCTTGTAGACAGAAGGGTGTTCCACGATATTACCGGCCACTACGAATATGCCTGCGACGTGGTGGAGACTGACAACTACGTTGCGATCGTAACCTTCTCTGCCGCTGGAGAACTGATCATTCATCCATGTAGTAAGAGCAACGTGCTGGCATCGCTTATTCCTCCCAATATGTATTACAACTACAACGTCCCGCCGGGGCTGGTGGATCCCCACGTCTGCAAGATGAAGGAGGACACCATCGCCGTGGCCTCGGTGTTCAACGACGGGCCCGGCACGGATAATATGCAGGTGCGGGTGATAGATCTGGCGACGATGAACATGCACTGTGCGCAGACCTTCGACCTGCTGGACAAGGACGACATCTACGAGATGGCATACCTGCCCGACATACAGAAGCTGGTGCTGCTGACAAACCACACCTACACACCCCTCACATTGCTGATTCACACCTTCTGCTTCCTGAAGCCCTACGAGACCGCGTTCCCATACAACATGGAGAAGATTTACGATATCAACCGCCGCAGCTTCACCTCGTTGGACAGGCTCTCGACGAAGCACATAGTGGCGGCTGGAGGGGACTACTGGATAATGAAGGATGTGTCACTTAACAACCCCGCGTCCACCTGTTATAAGATAATGAACCAGCAGGTCAAAAAACTCGACACCTCCATCCCCCTGACTACAAGTCATCTATTCCAACAGACCGACATAACTTCCAATCTCATTATCTGTAATGAAACATACAACCACCTCACAGGGACTTTTTGTATAACCAACTATTAGCCAGCACAATCATTATGAAAAGAATAATATTGTCCGCCTTATTGGCAGCCGTCGGGACTGCGGGCGCACAGGACACGATAAGGTATCCCGATTCCTGTTATATGTACAATCCTTTTGAGATTTATGAAGAGGGAGTTGCTGTTATTGACAGACAAGCAGTATTCAATTATATTGATTGGTTTGTTGCTAGCTCGATCCAGCCAGATAGTGACTATCTGGCAAGCAATGGCTTTGAGCTTATGCAGAGCCCATTGTCTGGCGCCTACTACTGGATTAGACATGCCAACAACCATCCCTCCCTGAGCCACTATAAAGAATACGTGGCCTCAGGACAGACGTGGATATATGGCATTGCCGCCACAACGGGTGGGAATATAAATGGTGAGAGCGTTTATATAAATCGTGGTCAATACCTTGACAGCATATACACTCTTGCGGAACTCCTTAACGTAAGCCAGATAACGGATTCAAATTTCAACCTGTATGCCTATCTGTACGGGGTGTCGAACGGCGAGGTATACTGCATCGACTCCGTGAAGTGGATACGGCACAACAACCCATACCGATATTTCGAATACCAGTGGTATATACCTCCCGAATATGATCCATTATACCCCCCAGTCGTGACCTACTCCTACGAGTTCTATTTCGACAAACCGGTATCCGTTGCCGACACCTTTCTTATCGGGGTGAGGTATCCTTATCTCAATGATATCGCTCAAATTTATGCGCGGTGGGATGAAACAGGGTGCACTTCTAAGAACATTCAATGGGACTACCACAACATCCAAGAAGTGTCGGCGAGTGAGATAGACTTCTGCAACCACCATATAAGGGAGCCAAGTGGTCTTTGGGGCTGCTACTTCCCCATCCTCACGCCGAGGGACACCACGCGGTGCTACCCTGTGCGGGAAGTCAGCATGTTCACGGCCACCGACACGAGCATCACGCTGACCTGGCGTGCCGACAACGCCACGCAGTGGGAGGTGGAGTATGCCGAGGCCGACGGGATGACGGCATACACCGTGACCACCACCACGCCGCGGGTGACGCTGACGGGGCTGCGCCCCACCACCACCTATCTGGCACATGTGCGCGCTTGGTGTGCTCGTGACTCAGAATACGGCGAATGGAGCCCCTTTATGGAGCTGCAGACCACCGCCCACCAGCCCGACGACACCACGCAGGGACCCGACACGGTGTCTGTCGACGTCGTGGGCCTCTTCACGCAGCTGGCGCCCAATCCGGCGACAGGCCTGGTGACGGTGCAGTCGTCCTACAGCCTGAACCATGTGGCCGTGTACGACGTGCAGGGACACCTGGTGCTGGAGCAGAAGGCCGCGGGCACTGCCGCCACCTTCGACGTGGGCCGTCTGCCCAAGGGGGTGTATGTGGTCTCTATCCGCACCGCCGCCGGCACCACCACCAAACGCCTGTTGGTAACCTCTAAAAATTCATGATAATTCCAATTTATAAACACAAATTATCATTAATTGACCATTAATTAATGAATAATTAACGGAAATTCATGTTTTACATATTAACATATAATGAGCATTACCTTGGTAATGATTAATTCCGAATAATTAGAGGTTGTCTGTTGGTGGAGTGAGAATTAGCTGCCGCATCCAGATGCTTAACCGAACAATATAGATCCCCCTTGGAACACCAAGAATGCCATCAGCCATGCTAGCACGAGGCTGTGCACCACAGTGAACAACGCCCAGCCGCGCCCTATCTCACGCCGCAAGGTGGCGATGGTGGCGACGCATGGGAAATAAAGCAGCACGAACATGAGGAAGGCAAATGCCTTGACAGGGGTGAAGAAGGGGTTGCTGCGCAAGGACTCCTCTAACTTGCTGTCGCTGTCCTGATGGTACAGGATGCCCATGGTGCTGACGATGGCCTCCTTGGCGGGCAGACCAGTGAGGATGCAGACATTCATGCGCCAGTCGAAGCCCAGCGGACGCATCACAGGCTCCATCCAACGGCCTATGGCTGCGAGGGCCGAATGCTCCTTCTGCACCACGTCCATCTCGAAAGTGAGCGAGTCGACAACCTCCCCCACCCTCAGCATATCTTCCTTGGTGACAGAACCGTCGACCTCCACCTGCTGCAGCTGCTCAATCTGCGCCTGATAGGGCTGTGTCAGCTCCTCATTGCGGGGGAAATAGTAGAGGGCCCAGATGATGATGGATGCCCAGAGTATGACGGTAGATATTTTCTTTAGGTAATCCTCACAACGCTCCCAGATGTGCAGCCAGGTGTTGCGCCACACCGGGCGGTGGAAGGCGGGCAACTCGCTGACATAGTCTTCGTCGTCCTGACGGAAATACTTGGTGCGCTTCATGATGAGGGCGAAGAGGATGGAAAGCAGTACGCCTATCAAGTAGAGCGACATCATCACCAAAGCCTTATGCTCGGCGAAGAAGGCTCCCACAAACAACAGGTAGACCGGCAGACGTGCCCCACAGCTCATGAAGGGAATCATGAGCATAGTCAGCGTGCGGTCCTTCTTGTTCTCGATATTGCGGGCCGCCATAATAGCCGGCACATTGCATCCGAAGCCCACCAGCATAGGCACGAAGGAGCGTCCGTGCAGTCCCACCTTATGCATCAGCTTGTCCATCAGGAAGGCCACGCGAGCCATATAGCCCGTGTCCTCCATCAAAGAAATGAAGAAGAAGAGGATGATGATGTTGGGCAGGAACGACAGCACCGCACCGACACCCTGTACGATACCGTCGGCAAGGAGCGACGTGTACCATGTGTCGGGCATGATGGAGTGCAGCAGGTCGCACAGCCAGTCAATGCCTGACTGTATCCAGTCCTGCGGATAGGCCCCGAGGGTGAAGGTGCACTGGAACACGAGGTATAGCACCACGATAAGGATAGGCAGTCCCAGCCAGCGGTTGGTGAGCAGTGCGTCGAGTTTTTCCAAACGGGTATGGTCGCTGTGCTGCAAAGTCTCGTTGAGTGCGCCACGGATGAAGGCATGACGCGCTTCGTGAATGATGGAGGCGGGCGACTGGTGCATCGACTTCTCAATCTTGCGCCGGTTGCCTTCGGCAGCATAGGCCAGAGCCATATAGTTGGGCACATCGTGCAGCATGGCAAGGGTCACCTCGGGCCGCTCCAGCAGGCGGATGGACAAATAGCGCTTCGAATAGGTATCGCTAACATTAGGTATTTTTGCCACCTCGTCGAGCAAGTTGCTGATGGCATTCTCGATGTCGGAGCCATACACCACATGCACATGTCGGCCCGAATGTTCTCTCTCCTCGTATGCGGCCATCACGCCCTCCACCACCTTGTCTACTCCCTTGCCGTCCAAGGCGTCGACAGGGAAAGCCTGCACTCCCATCAGATTGCCCAACTGCTCATAGTCAATAGAATGAGCGGTAGCCAGCAACTGGTCGTAGCGGTTCAAAGCCAGCACTAGTTTCAGGTGCATGTCGATGAGTTGGGGCGTAAGCACCAGCGACTCCTCCAAGTCCATACAATCCACCACCTGCACCACCACATCGGGATGTCGGCTGACCAGCTGTTCGGGGTCATCCACCTCTATCCATTCAGTTTTTGCACCCCCCACAGGCCCTTGCGAAGCCTGTTGACAAAACGTGGATTTGCCACTGCCAGAAGTGCCTACAACGGCTATTTTAATTGTTTTTATTTCTTCCATAGTGGTGCAAAGATAAGCTTTTTCTATGAATTAATAAATAACTAATACTAGTGATTTTCAAACACTCGCCGTAGCATTAACACAAAAAAGTTTGTCATACAAATATTTTTCGTATCTTTGCACTTCAAAATACCACTCATTATGAAAGATGTAAAAGCATACATTGAAGCGAACAAAGACCGCTTTCTAGAAGAGTTGTTCGAACTCATTAGAATCCCCTCCATCAGTGCCGAAAGCGAGCACAAACCCGACATGCTCCGTTGCGCGGAGAAGTGGAAGGAGTTTCTGCTGAAGGCCGGATGCGACAAGGCCGAAGTGATGCCTACCACCGGCAACCCCGTGGTGTATGGCGAGAAGACTATCGACCCCGCCAAGCCCACCGTCTGCGTATACGGCCACTACGACGTGATGCCCGTGGCGCCGCTTGAACTCTGGCGCACCAGCCCCTTCGAACCTGTGGTGAAGGACGGCAAGATATGGGCCCGTGGTGCCGACGACGACAAAGGGCAGAGCTTCATGCAGGCCAAGGCCTTCGAATTCATGGTCAAGACCGGCCAGCTCCCCTGCAACGTCAAGTTCATGCTCGAAGGCGAAGAAGAGATCGGCTCCCCCAGCCTCTATGGCTTCTGCGAGGAGCATAAGGAACTGCTCAAAAGCGATGTGATACTCGTCTGCGACACCAGCATGATAGCCCCCGACGTGCCCAGCATCACCAGCGGCCTGCGCGGCCTCTGCTACTGGGAGGTAGAAGTGACCGGTGCCAACCACGACCTCCACAGTGGCATCTACGGCGGTGCCGTCGCCAACCCCATCAACATCCTCTGCAAGATGATTGCCGGCCTCCACGACGAAGACAACCGTATCACCATCCCCGGTTTCTACGACGACGTGCTAGTCATCAGCGACGAGGAGCGCGCCCTCATGGCCCAGGCCCCCTTCGACGAGGAAGCCTACAAAAAGGAGCTCGACATCAAGGCCGTCCACGGCGAAAAGGGCTTCACCACCAAGGAGCGCACCGGCATACGCCCCTGCCTCGACGTGTGCGGCATCTGGGGCGGACATACGGGCGAAGGCTCCAAGACCGTGCTGCCCAGCAAGGCCTACGCCAAAATCAGCACCCGTCTGGTCGCCAACCAAGACTTCCACAAAATCAGCGACCTCTTCCAGCACTATTTCGAGAGCATCGCACCCGACTGCGTCCGCGTGAAAGTCACCCCCTGCCATGGCGGCGCCGCCTACGTAAGCCCTCTGGAAATGAAGGCTTACCAGGCTGCTGAAAAGTCCATGGAAACTACCTACGGAAAACGTCCCATCCCCACCCGCAGCGGCGGAAGCATCCCCATCGTGGCAGGCTTCGAGAACATCCTCGGCACCAAGAGCATCCTCATGGGCTTCGGCTTGGGAAGCGACGACATCCATGCACCCAACGAGAACTACCCCCTCGAGCAGTTCTTCAAAGGCATCGAGACCATCCCCTATTTCTATGAATATTTTGCGCAATAACAATTGACATTCCCATGAAGAAACTTTTCCTTATCACCATCCTCAGCCTGGCCCTCCTCCCTGTTATGGCACAGCAGCACAACAGCGGACAACATTGCGGCAACTGCCCTCAACACCAGGCCCAGACCCACCAGCCACGGACCATCAACGGCATCGCCGCCGAGATTGTTAAAGTCTTTCCCGACGCCAAAGGCATCCAAACCAACGGCAAATGGATTGCCGTCTACGACTCATACAAGAAGCTCCTCGGCTACGTCGTATACTCCAAACCCGAAAGCGATGGCATCGTAGGCTACAACGGCGAGACCCCCCTGCTCATAGCCTTCACCCCCAAGCAGAAGATTCTCTCCGTCACCCTGCTCCACAACAAGGAGAACGCCAGCTATCTGAACCGCATCACCGAAGCCGGACTCCTCAACAGCTGGGACGGCCTCAAGGCGAAGAAAGCCCGCAAGAAGAAGGTCGACACCGTCAGCGGTGCCACCTACTCGTCGCGCAGCATCATCCAGTCCCTCCAGGCTGTAATGAAAGCACTCTGACAATGACCTACTCCATCTTTGACAACATGGACCGCTGCACCCCCGACGAGGTGCAGCGGTTGTTGCCTCTAGTCCCTGAAGCACAACAGGCTGAGGCCATCCGCTTCAAGCATACCTTCGGGCAGTATGCCACATTAAAGAGCTATCTCATGCTGAAAGAGTTGCTCGTCGAAAGCCAGCAGGTGGAGCCTGACGACCCCCTCCTGTTCGAATACAACCCCCATGGCAAACCCCATCTGGCCGCTCACCCCGGCATCCACTTCAACATCAGCCACTGCCCCAACGCCATAGCCGTGGCCGTCGACGATGCACCCATCGGCGTGGATGTGGAGCGTTTTGTCGAGCCCTCCGAATCGCTGCTCAACTACTGCATGAATGCCGACGAGGTGAACCTGGTGAAAAACGCCGACCACCCCGAACGGCAGTTCGCCGCCCTTTGGACCCGAAAGGAGGCCCTCTTCAAACTGCTCGGCACTGGCATCACCCACGAGCTGCGCGACATATTGGCAACCCCGCACCCCGGCATCCAACTCACCACCCAACTATTTGTGGAAAAAGCCTTCGCCTTCACCCTCGCCACCACCGTCACACAGTGATGCAGCTGACGCGCGCCACACCTTCCTCCCCAACATCTTCCTAACCACACCCCGCCTTATGGGCAAGACAGGGCTTTACCCATTGCTTTCCTCGCACAATACCACTAGTCTCCTTCCAAATATTCTCTATTATAGAAACAATATAAAAAGAATATCGAAAGAAAAAAAATAATAAATTGAAAGGATAACCCGTCAGGGCCCTTTATGGACGACCTGACCGCAATGGCATCACTTTCGGGACGCGGTCACAGCGCCCCGATCGAAAACAGATTGACGAGCAAGGTGTTGGCTACTCTATCTCGAACTCCAGGTCTGCCAGCTTGAAATAGGCTCCCATAAAGTCCATATAGCCCACTCTGACGGTCACCGTCCCTTCTTTCACTTTGGGCGTCATGTAGTAGGTGCCCAGCTCGCTGCCTTTGCGCATGTCGCAGGCATCTTCGTTGACCACCTTCAAAATCATGTTGTTCACTCCCACTTTTTCAATTTTGATGCGCACCTCGTTTTCCTCTCCGGCTTTCAGCACCATCGTCTCGGGTGCCAGCACGGTGATGGGCGACGACTGCTCTGCCTTCTGGGGCACGGCAATCTTGCCGGTGGGCATCTCTTGTTTCTCGTGACCCGTGGTGTCGGAATTGGTTGCGGGCTGCTGTGCCATGGCTGCAAACGACAGCCCTAATGTAATGATAACTAGTATTAAATGTTTCATGATGTGATGTTATAGATTACTAATTAGTTTCAGCAATTTCATCTTACGCTCACCGGACTTGCCCGAATAGGGGTGCTCGCGGAGGGAGAGGTTGAATCGGCGGCTGCCTATGAGCACCGTGGAGGGGTGGGTAAACTCGCGGAAGCCCCATTCGCCGTGGTAGGCTCCCATGCCCGAATGGCCGGTGCCGTTGAACGGCACGCCCTTCACCATCAGGTGGATGCACACCTCGTTGATGCATCCGCCGCCGTACTGCTGACGGCGCATGGTGCGCCGTGCCCAGCGGAGGTCGCTGGTGAAGAGGTACATGGCCAAAGGATGCTCACGCTGTGCTATCATGTCCATCAGCTGCTCCACGTCGGCATCCTTGAACGGCACGACGGGCAGCAGGGGGTTGAAGAGTTCGTGCTGAACGATGGGTTCGTCGGGGGTGACGGGATAGATGATTGTGGGGGCATAGCGTCGCGAGGCACGGTCGCCACGTCCGCCATAGACGATTCGGCCGCGATACTCTTCGGCCAGAGCGGCGCATTTGTCGTAGGCCGCCTCGGTGATAAGCTTGGGGTATTCGTCGTTGTGTTCGGGGGTGTCGCCGATGTGCCGGGCGAAAGCGGCCTTCAACGCCGTGAGGAAGTCTTCTGCCACCTCCTCGGCTACAGCCACCTGGTTGATGTTGATGCATATCTGTCCGGCATTGCAGAGTTTGAAGAAGGCTATTTTGCGCGCTGCATCCTCCAGGTCGGCATCTTTGCGGACCACACACCAGTTGCCCGTCTCGCCGCCCAGTTCCAGAGCCACGGGCGTGAGGTTCTTGGCGGCCTCGGCCATCACATGTTTGCCCACGGCGGGCGAGCCTGTATAGAAGATTTTGTCGAACCGCTGGGCCAGACAGGCATCGGCCATGTCGTGCCCGCCGTCGACCAGCGTGACATATTCGGGTGGGAAAAGGTCGGCAATGAACCGTTTGAGCATGGCGGTGCTGGCAGCCGATTTGGAGCTGGCCTTGATGACGGCGGTGTTGCCGCCCGCCAGGCTTGCCGTCAGCACACCGAGGGTCAACAGCATGGGGAAGTTGAAAGGACTGATAATCAGCGTCACCCCATAGGGCATCTTATACACTTTGGTCACCATGCTGGGGAAGCATGCCAGTCCGCTGTAGTGGCATTCGGGACGTGCCCACCGGCGCAGACCGCGTATGGTCTCGTCTATCTCGAAGATGATGGGCAGCACATCGCAGAGGTATGCTTCCACATCGGAGCGGCCTAAGTCCTCGGCCAAGGCCTGTTCCATTTCCTCGGCATGGGCCTTCACCGCTGCCTTGAGCCTCTTCAACTGTGCGATACGCCATTTCACATCCAGCGTCGCGCCGGTTCTGAAAAAGGCTCTCTGACGTTCAACAATGGTAGTAATGTCTTCCATATCAACTATTAATTATTCATTATCAACTGACCCTCACCAGCCTCACGCTGTGGCCTGCCGAGCGGTCGGTGGGATAGAAGGCATAGCCGGAGGAGAGGAAATAGAGCTCGTAGGCCGACGAGAGGGTGTAGCCGTCGGTGGTCCAATAGCAGCCATAGTCGCCCACCATGCTCACCACCGACCCGTCGCGTTCGCCGCCACAGGGCAGAAAGACCGCACCGGCCCCCTCCATACGGTTCCACTGGGCGGCACTGTAGACATTGGTCTCAAAGCCATCCTTGGTGCCGAACTGGAAGGTGCAGCCGTCGGGCAGCTCCCATTTGTCGGGCAGGAGCAGCATGCCGTGCATCGACGACCCGTCGGCTCTCACATTCTCGATGGTGGCGAGGGCTTTTTTCTTATTGGCATCGGTGCGGAACCGCAAGAGGTGTTGCCACTCGTCGTAAGTCATCGCACGCCAACGGCCTGAGACATTCCCGCCGTTGCTGACGGCGTTGAAAAGACCCCAGTCGTAGTGGCTGTCGGTGATGTCGTAGCGTCCGAAGGCGTACAGCTCGCCGTTGTCGGTGACAGTGTAGGGCATCAGCCCGTTATAGCCCGAGGTGCCCCAGCCGAAGAGGTCGACCCATCCGGAATAGGTGGTGTCGGTCAAGTGGTTGCCTTCGCCCACCACGTCATACTGGTTGCTGGCGAAACGCCAGGTGCGGGTGGAAGCCTGATATTGCAGGTTGCCCTTGGCAAAGACCACCGTTACGCCGTCATCAATGCTATAGCGTGCGTTGATGGCCCCTTCTGTGGGATATAAGGGACGCTCCACCACTGCCGGTTCGTCATTACATGCAACCAGCAAAGTGGACACAACCATTGCTGTGAGAATTATTTTTTTCATGTTTTGTATAACGCTCACACCCGATTATTATTGCATCTTACGGTCATTTTTCTCTTTTCTTGCATGTCTGGAAAGGGGTGCTGCAGGCTTGCACTGGTGGAGCAAACACTGTCGGCACTGCGATAGGCCGACGGCACGGACTGTTATTATTTCATCTATTTCTTCATTTTTTTATTACAATCCATTTTTTCTTCGTATTTTTGCACTTTAAAATTGAAAGAGCAATGTACACGATTCTAAAGAAAGAGCTTCTCAACAGCAACCGTATTTATTTGATGGAAGTCCATGCGCCGTGGATTGCCAGCAGCGGACTTCCCGGACAGTTTGTCATCGTCATCCCTATTGACAAGGGGGAGCGGGTGCCGCTGACCATCAGCGATATACACCCTGAGCGCGAAAGTATCAGCATCGTGTACCAGGTGGTGGGTGAAAGCACCCGCCGACTCAGCCTTTTGGAGGAGGGCGACAGCCTCTACTCCATTGTCGGGCCGCTGGGACGCGCCAGCGAACTGGTCACCGCCCCCGCCGAGGAGCGCAGCCAGATGCGCCTGCTGTTCGTGGCGGGCGGCGTGGGCATCGCACCGGTCTATCCTCAGGTGAAATGGGCTCATGACCTGGGCATCCCTACAGATGTCATCATTGGTGCCCGCACCCGCGACCTGCTCTTTTTCGAAGAGGAGATGAAGACCGTGTGTGACCACCTCTATATTATGACCGACGACGGCAGCTACGGCGAGCAGGGCTTGGTGACCACCAAGATTGAGCAGCTGGTACCAGCCGCCACCCTCCCCTACTCCCACTGCGTGGCTATCGGTCCCCTGCCGATGATGAAGTTCGTCTCACTGCTCACCAAGAAGCTGGGGCTGAAGACCATCGTGAGCATGAACTGCATGATGGTGGACGGCACCGGCATGTGCGGTGCCTGCCGTGTGACGGTGGGCGGCAAGGTGAAGTTCACCTGTGTGGACGGTCCCGAATTCGACGGGCATCTGGTCGACTTCGACGAGGCGGGCCGCCGACTGAAAACTCCCGACGAGCGGAAGTACCGTATTGCCACTGTCAGCCCCGACGCTCCTGCCGACCACCGCTGCAACCTCGCTCCCGCTGTGGAGCAGGCCGTCAGCCGCCAACGTCCTCAGGAGCAGGACCCCGTAATCCGTGCCTCCAACTTCAAGGAGGTCTCGTTCGGCTTTACTGCCGAACAGGCCGTGGCCGAAGCGCGCCGCTGCCTCCATTGCAAGAAGCCCTTGTGCGTCACCCAATGTCCCGTGAGCATCCGCATACCCGACTTTATCCATGCCGTGGCCGAGGGCGACTTTGCCTTGGCCGCCGACATCATTGCTGAGGACTCGGCACTGCCCGCCGTCTGCGGCCGCGTGTGTCCGCAGGAAACCCAGTGCGAGGGCAGCTGCATCCTTGGCAAAAAGGGCGAGCCAATAGCTATCGGCACTCTCGAACGCTTTGTCGCGGATTGGAAACGCAAGGAAAGTGAGAATGGAAAAATGAGAATGGAGAATTTGACTGACACACCTATTAATTCTCAATTCTCAATTCCCAATTCTAAAATAAAGAAGGTCGCCATCATCGGTTCCGGTCCTTCGGGCCTCACCTGCGCGGGCGACTTGGCCAAGAAGGGCTACGGGGTCACCATCTTTGAAGCCTTGCACCACGCGGGCGGTGTGCTGGTTTATGGCATTCCCGAATTCCGCCTTCCCAAGCACGATGTGGTGGAGCCCGAGGTGAACAACCTGCGCCGTATGGGTGTGGAAATCAAGACCAACGTCATTGTCGGCAAGAGCGTCACAATCGACGAACTCTTCGACCGCTATGGCTATTCCGCCATCTACATAGCCAGCGGTGCCGGACTGCCTAAGTTTATGGGCATACCCGGCGAGACGCTGGTGGGCGTCATCTCGGCCAACGAGCTACTCACCCGCACCAACCTCATGCACGGCTACGACGAAGAGTATGACACCCCCATCTATCTGGGCAAGCATGTGGCTGTGATAGGCGGTGGCAATGTGGCCATGGATGCCGCACGTACAGCCAAGCGGCTAGGCAGCGACGTCACCGTCATCTACCGCAGAGACCAGGCCGACATGCCCGCCCGCCGTGAGGAGGTACACCACGCCATGGAGGAGGGCATCCAGTTCTCGTTCCTCACCAACCCCACCGAGTTTCTGGGCGACGAGCAGGGCAACGTCCGCGGTATGCGCTGCGTCCGTATGCAGATGGGCGACCTCGACGAGAAAGGCCGCCGTAAGTTCAGCGTCATCGAAGGCAGCGAGTTCGAGATGGAGGTGGACAACGTAGTGGTAGCCCTCGGCACCAGCCCAAACCCGCTTATCAAGAGCACTACGCCCGGCCTCGACACAGAGCCATGGGGCGGACTCAAGACCAACGACGAGGGACAGACCAGCCGACCGGGCATCTTCGCCGGCGGTGATGCCGTCAGCGGTGCTGCCACCGTCATCCTCGCCATGGGTGCCGGCCGCACAGCCGCCAAAGCCATCGACAAGTACCTCTCAGGTCAGGATAATGCCTGATGCTGGCATAACCGATTGGTCGGGATGAAGTGTTAATAATTGAGTGCGGGTGAAATAAATATTGTATATATACATTTTTTTTTCGTACTTTTGCATTTTAAAATGTAGACCTTATTATGAACGATTATCTAATCTCAGGCATACAGCAGATGGGCGTGGGAGTCGAGGACTTCTCCAAGGCTTGGAAGTGGTATATCAACATGTTCCAGATGAACGTGAGAATCCTCGAGGACGATACGGTGGCGGAGCGGATGCTCCCCTACACAGGCGGCAAGGCGCAGAAACGCCATGCCTGCATCGCCGTGAACCTACAGGGCGGCGGCGGCTTTGAGATTTGGCAGTATTCGGAGCGCAAGCCGATGCCAAAGACTTTCGAAGTGGCCGTGGGCGACTTGGGCATCTTCGCCACCAAGATAAAGAGCCACGACGTGGTGGCCTACCACACCCAGCTGAAGGCCAAATATGACCGCGTGGGTCCGCTGAGCATTCTCCCGGACGGCACACAGTGTTTCATCGTCACCGACCCATGGGGCAACTACTTCCAGGTGGTGGAAGACAAATCCATCTTCATTCCTCAGAACACGTTGAGTGGCGGCGTAGTGGGCGGCATGATAGGCTGCACCGATGTGGAGAGGAGCATTCCCCTCTACCGCGACCTGCTGGGCTACAGCCGCGTTGTGTACGACAAGATCGGCGTGTTCGACGACTTTGGCGCGATGCTAAACGGCGAGCAGAACTACCGCCGTGTGCTCCTGGCCACCGACAAGCCTCGCGAGGGAGCCTTCGCTCCCCTTTATGGCAACAGCACCATCGAGCTGGTGCAAGCCTTGGACCGCCAGCCCCGCAAGATATACGAAGGACGCTACTGGGGCGACCCCGGATTCATCCAGATATGCTTCGACGTCACACACATGCGCGAGCTGGAGAAACGCTGCATTGAACTGGGTTACCCCTTCACCGTGGACAGCTGCAAGGATGAAGGCCACTTCGACATGGGCGAGGCCAGCGGACATTTTACATATATTGAAGACCCCGACGGCACCCTCATCGAGTTTGTCGAGGCCCACAAGCTGACAATCATCAAGCATCCACATATCGCCATCAATATGCTCACTCGCGACAGGAAGAAGCCCTTCCCGAAGTTCTTCTTCCGCCTGATGGGACTGAATAAGGTAAAATTTAATAACTAACCAAGTGAATCTCACCGAGTATTTACAGAAGGACGTCCGCTTTGCCGAAGCGTTGAAGGCCTGTATGAACTGCGGCGTGTGTACGGCCATCTGCCCTGCCGCCGAATTCTACGACTACGACCCCCGGCGCATCTGCGACACCGTGCAGCGGGGCGACGAAGAAGCAATAGAGCAGTTGCTCAGGAGCGACACTATTTGGTATTGCGGACAGTGTATGTCATGCAAGACCCGCTGCCCGCGTGGCAATGTGCCGGGCGAGCTTATCAGCGTGCTGCGCAAAGCATCGCAGGACCTGGGGCTTTTCCACAACAGCGAGAAGGGGCGCCAACAGACCTTTCTCATGAAGACGCTGCAAGAGAATATATTAGAGATAGGCTACTGCGTCTACCCCGACCGCGTAGACCCCGACTATCACCCCGAGCAGGGTCCTATCTGGGAATGGTATCGCGAACATATAGAAGACATTGCGCCTAAGCTGGGAGCCAACTATCACGGCTCTGGTCCGGGAGCCCTGCGTGACATACCAGAGGAAGACCTTGAGGAGGTGCGCCGCATATTCGAGGTGACGGGTGGTATGGAACTCAAAAAGAAAGTAGAAGATGAATAACTTTGGCTTTAAGATATCCACCCCACGGTCTATCGACTTAGACAATACGGACTGGGACAAATACAAGCAGATGCTTGCCGTGGTGCCGTCCTACCGCTACTGCATCGGGTGCGGAGGGTGTACGGCCACCTGCTCGGCAGGGCAGTTTACCGACTTCAACATACGCAAGACGCACACCCTCTTCAGCCGTGGCCAGTATGACAAGATTACCAGCGACGCTTCATCCGACACCAATCTGGACAAGTGCATGCTCTGCGGCAAATGCATCCTCGTATGCCCCCGCGGTGTCAACACCCGCGGCCTCATACTCCAAATGAGACAATCATTAGCATCCAACGACAAACAATAATCACCAACGACAACCATGTTCTCACTCTTCGTAATACCCTTCTGCCTTGGAGTGCTGGCCCTGTTGGTCATTTCTGTCATCAAGTACTTTAATTGGTACCGTGGCTTTGACCGCAAGCAGCAAGCTCTGATTCGGAAGAATATACTGTCGTGGAAATTCCTGCCCGCCATCTGGGAGATGATACGCGAGAGCCTGCTGCATTGGCGCATCACACGCCACAACGTCATACTGGGCTACATGCACAGGAGCCTCGCCTTCGGATGGTTCCTGCTGATTGCGGTGGGGGCCGTGCAGGCCATCCTCGCCTTCCCCAACGGCCATCCTTTTTATGTGGCCATCTTTTTCAACTTCTTCGAACCCAGGGCAACCGAGATGGCCCATTTTGCATCGGCCACCCAGTTTGCCAATCTGATGGACATACTGTTGCTGTATGTCTTCTCAGGTCTCACCCTGGCCATATTCAAGAAGTTCTGGTCCAAGCCGCTGGGCATGAAGCGCACCACTCGCCACAATCTGACCGACCGCGTGGCCAAGGCAGCCCTTTGGTGCATCTTCCCCTTCCGCCTCCTCGCCGAAGGAGCCACCTCTGCCATCTACCACAACGGGGGGTTCCTCGTGGTGGCCATGGGAAACCTGCTGCGGGCCATGGGGCTCGACAACGACATCTTCGAGTATAACACTTGGATGTTCTACTCCTTGGCACTGGGCGTCTTCTTCACGCTGATGCCGTTCACCCGCTACATGCACATCTTCACCGAGGTGTTCCTCATCTATTTCCGCAAGCTGGGACTGCGCGAAGGCGACCAGAAAAGCGGCTACACCTTGTACGAACTGAGTGCCTGCTCGCGCTGCGGCATCTGCATCGACGGATGCCCCATCAACCGTGAACTGGACATCACCAACATCCAAGGGGTCTACCTGCTGCAGACCATCCGCAACAAGGACATCTTCAACAAGGAGCAGGACATCGCCAATATGTGCATGGTGTGCGGACGCTGCTCTACCGAATGTCCTGTGGGCATCGACCTCGCCACCATCCGCCGCCAGGTGCGCAGCCAGGCTGTGAAGCCTATCGACCATCCCGACGGATTCCAATACCTCAAACGGCAACAGCATTTCAACGCCATCGGCCGTGTGGCATACTTCGGCGGCTGCATGTCCCACCTCACTCCGGGCATCACCGAAGCCATGGAGCAGATATTCCAAGCCGCCAATCAGAACTACTGGTATATGGACAAGGAAAGCACCATGTGTTGTGGCCGCCCGTTATTACAGCAAGGCCTTATACGACAGGCCGATGAATTACGAAACCTCAACAAACGCTTAATTGCCAAGTCAAAGGCCACCATGCTCGTGACCTCCTGCCCGATATGCTACCAGTCGTTCACTCAAGAATACAAACTGGACATCCCTGTGATGCACCACACCCAATATATTGACATGCTGATAAAGACCGGGCGCATCAAGGTAGCCAAAAGCGACATGCGCGTCACCTACCACGACCCCTGCGAACTGGGCCGCGGATGTGGCGTGTACGACGAACCGCGCCGCGTTCTCTCCTCCGCCACCACCTTGCTCACCACCCGCGAGGAACGGGAGAAAAGCCTCTGCTGCGGCTACAACCTTGGCAACACCCACATAGAGACCTCGCAGCAGCAACTCATCCGCGACGCTGCCCTGCGCAATCTCACAGAGCCACAACCCGACAGAATATGTACCGCATGTCCCATGTGCAAGAAAGCGCTGAACCGTGCCAACGACCTCCCTGTCAGCGATATTGCCGAAATCATTGCTAAACAACTAATCCTTCAGACCCCATGAAACGCTATTGGAACGGATACCAAAAAAACATAGCCGACGACCACTACTTCTACGAACGCAGCTGCATCCGGCAGACCTTCTTCCCCGGCTCAGAGGCAGCATTCTTAAGGATACTGCGAGAGGAGCTGGGTAAGGACATCTGCGACAATCCCCACCAGCACACCTGCACCGGCATCGGCTATCATACCGACGTGGTGCCTTTCGAAACCACCATGACCGTGGTGGCCCGCCTCTTCTCACTCATGACAGAATATGGCTACCATAACTACGTCCCCTCCTGTGTAACCAGCTTTGGTGTCTTCACTGAGATGATGGCCAAATGGGAAGAACAACCCGAACTGAAAGAGAAGGCCCGCCAATATCTGTGGGACGCATGCAAACGCGAGTTCGAAGTGCCGGACAACATCGTCCACCCCAGCGACATCATCTATAAGTTCCGCTTCGACCTCAAGCCGAAGATGAAGTACCAGCTCATCAACCGTTTCACAGGAAAACCGTTGCGCGTGGTGGAGCATATCGGATGCCACTATGCCAAGATATTTACCCACCACGGTGTGGGCAATGCCGAGTTCCCCTACGTGCTAGCCGGAATGATCGAGGCATGGGGCGGCGATGTGATAGACTATCCCGAACGCCGCCACTGCTGCGGCTTCGGCTTCCGTCAGTACTTGGTGCAGGAGAACCGTGGCTACAGCATAGCCAACACACAGAAGAAATTTGAGTCGATGGAATCCTTCGAACCCGACTTTATCCTCACCAACTGCCCCGGATGCAGCATGTTCCTGGACAAATGGCAATACACCATCGCCGAGATGGAGCATAAGACCTACGACAAAGAAGGCTATGGCATTCCCGTCCTCACATACGAGGAGCTCACCGGTCTGCTGCTCGGCTACGACCCCTGGACCCTGGGGCTGCAACTGCACCAAGTGCAATGCGAACGGCTGATGGACAAGATAGGCATCGCCTACAACCCCTCCGAGAAATACCGCGGCATCAGCGGACGCATCCACCCCTCACCCCAGAAACCCGAATTCTTGAAAGTGTAAAACTCCATCAGCCTAGCAATACTAGTAATCCTAGCCTGAAAATAATAAAGTAAAAGATGAAGAAAATCGCCATCCTAGGAGCCGGCCCCGCCGGTATAGAAGCCGCCGCCATGCTTGCCGCACACCAGTGCCCGGTGACCCTCTATGAGAAGAATCCCCAGCCGCTGGCCAACATCACCGACAAGGCATTCCTTTTCCCAAACTTTGCATCTGCCGACGAGGTAGCCGCAGCCCTCTGTGCCAAACTCGACAACCCTCTCATCACCCTCCGCTACAATACTGAGGTAACACAACTGATACCCTCCTTCATCGCCGGATTCCAAGAAGAAAACCTTGCCGGCACCCCTGTATGGAAGGTCAACGACGAACTATACGATATGGTGCTTTTGGCCACGGGCTACACCCCTTTCGACGCCCACCGCAAAGAGGAATTGGGCTACGGCATCTACCCCGGCGTGCATACCTCACTGGAGATGGAGAAGATGATACGTGAGAAAAACATCGTCAACACCATCGGCGAGAAACCCAAACGTATCGTGTTCCTGCAGTGCGTGGGGTCGCGCGACGAGAAATCGGGCAACCACTACTGCTCCAAGCTCTGCTGTGTGACGGCAGTGAAACAGGCCATCGAGGCAAAGAAACTCCTCCCCGACTGCGAGGTGTACCTCTTCTACATGGACCTGCGCATGTGGGGGCAGCATTTCGAGGAGATGTACCGCACTGCCCAGCAGGACTATGACATCAACTTCGTCCGAGGCCGCATTTCCGAAGCCAGCGGCACATTCGACGGACGTGTGCAAATCAAGGCCGAAGACACCCTCTTGGGTCGACCGCTGAAGATGACCAGCGACCTGCTGGTGCTCATGGTGGGTATGGAGGCCTCACAGGGCACACGCCAACTTTCGACCATGTGCCACATCTGCGGCGAATACGGCTTTGCACAGTCGGCCGACCCTCATCTGCGCGACTGCCGGACCTCGGCACGCGGACTCTTCGTCGCTGGTGCCTGCAAGCGACCCATGACGCTGAGCGACTCCATCAACGACGGACGCTCTGCCGCCTACGAAATCATCACATCGCTTTGACCTTGCGTGCCAGTCGGGCACACAGTCCGGGAAAGAAGCGTTTGATATAGGCCATCAACAACTCTTTGCGGCCTACCAATACTTCACGACGCTTGCGGTAAACCGCCTTTACGATGCGGTCGGCCGCCTGTTGGGGCGTGACACCGCCCGCCTGTCCGGCATCCATCTTTCCGTGCTGGCTTCCGTCCTTCTCCAACGCATGAATGGAGATATTGGTCTGCACACGACCCGGGCAGACAATGGTGACACGGATATTGTCCTTATAATATTCTGCCTGAACGGTTTCGAAGAAGCCATAGAGGGCATGTTTGGCCGACGAATAGGCACAGCGCATCGGAAAACCGAAGCATCCGGCTATGCTGGTAGTCACCACCAGCTGGCCGCCCCCCTGCCCTATCATACGCGGCAGGACGCTCTTCGTCAGCACCACCGGGGCATAGAAATCGATGTCCATCACCTTGCGGAACACCCTCATCTCGGTCTCCACCGTGGTGCCGCGCTGGCTGATGCCGGCGTTGTTGTAGAAGATATCGATGTGGCCAAAGGTGTTCCAGGCCTGTTCGGCCAGACCGTCCAGCTGGTCGGTCTGCGAAATGTCAAACGGCAGTGCCTTGGCATCGGGTGCCCCAAGTTCTTTGCAACGCTCTGCCACCCTCTCCAGCAGGTCATCCTCCAGCGCAGTCAATATCAGACGGGCACCCTCACGTGCGAAACGATAAGCGGTAGCCTCGCCAATTCCTGACGAGGCTCCCGTAATCCATACTATCTTGTTGTTAAAAAGCATGACTCTTTTGATTTGGGTCGCGATACACTAACTCTTACTTCTCACTTCATCATCGAACCACTGCGACCTGTCGCAGCCTTCGCCTGTGTTGAGCAGCACCTTGTCGCCATTGTGGATATGACCTTGGCGCAGCGCCTCGAAGTAACCGGCATAGCAAACAACCGACGCTGGACCCATCAGTACACCCTGCTTGTCGAGCATAGTACAGCCATATTGCGGAAGTTCCGATTCCTTAATGCGGATAAATGTGCCGTCGGTATTCTTCACCAGCGGCGCCACCAAGGGATAGTTGCCCGGGTTGGCAGCGGTGAGGATGCCGATACGTGTGTGCATGTCCTTCTTGGCCTCATACTGGTGTTCCCATCCTTCGGGGAAACCGGCCGCCGTGGCCTTCTCCCATGCGGTGACCATCGGGTCGCATTCGTCTTGTTGCACCAGCATCATGCGGGGCAGCTGATAACTCTTGTCAGGCATCATCCCGCACAAGTCGCGGAAGCCCTTCTCGAATGCCAGCGGGCTGGTGCCGCCTGCCACGGCCTGCATATACACCGTCGGCAGGGTTCCCATCTGACGGAGGCACTCGAACACCAACGTCCGCTTCGACTCGATGCGCAGCGGGTCGGTGTTGCCGCCACTAATCAGCACATGATGGTTCTTGTGGAAGTCGGCCGCTTCGGCCTTGGCATCGCCATAGCCGCCTTTGGACACCACCAATGTCTGTCCCGCCTGTCGGATGGCCTCGGCTGAGGCGGCATCCATAAACGAAGGGGCAAACTGGGTGAACCGTATGCCCGCCTTGGCCAGATAGGTGGCAAAGGCTGTACCAGCATTCCCCGTCGACGCCAGGCAGTAATCTTTTACCCCCTGCTCATTCAACACGGAGGCAGCCAACGCGGCGCTGATGTCCTTGAAGGTGCCACTGCCTCGGTTTTGGTCGTTGCGGCAGACATACACTTGGCAGTCCACCCCCATCTCCTTGGCGGCAGCTTCGAGGTGGGGCCACCGCTCGATGGCTACCATGCCTTCACCAAAGCTGACCACATTCTCGCGACGGGTCAGAGGCAGGAAGTCGAAATAGTAGTCCTGAAAGCTATCCGTTGCCGCGCCTTGGGGCGGGAACTGGGGCAGCTCCAAGTATTCCACCTCGGCATAGCCGGAGCCGCAGTCGCACTTCTGGTCTTGCTGAAACCATGTGGCAAAGTCAGGAATGACTTTGCCACACTTTTTACATCTTAACTGGTATTTCATTTCTTAATCCTCATCACGGGCATCGGCTTGTTGTACTCGCCGGCGTCCAGTTTCTTCTTGACCTCCTTGAACACCTCGATGGTGCGGTTGGCCATTTCCATGGTGTGAACTGCGGTGGGGATGATACGGAGCATAATCTGGCCCTTAGGCACCACAGGGTAGACCACGATGGAGCAGAAGATGCCGTAGTTCTCGCGCAGGTCAACCACCACGTTGGTGCCCTGGTTCACATCGCCAGGGAAGAAGACCGGGGTGATGGGCGACTCTGTGACACCTGTGTTGAAGCCCTCGGCCTGCAACGAGTGTTGCAGATGGTTGGCCACCTCCCACAACTTCTCACGGAATTCGGGATGCTGGTTGATAATCTCCAGACGGCGTTTCACACCATACACAATGGGCATGGGCAGGCTCTTGGCGTAAATCTGGCTGCGCATGTTCATGCGGAGGTAGGTGATGATGTCGGGGTCGTTGCAGCCGATGAAGCCGCCGATGATGGCCATCGTCTTGGCAAAGGCGCAGAAATAGAGGTCGATTTCGTCCTCGCAATGGAAGTGGGTGTGAGTACCACGGCCTTCGGGACCCATCACGCCCATACCATGGGCGTCGTCGATGAGCAGACGGAAGTTGAACTCTTTCTTCAGGGCGGCAATCTTGTCCAGTGCGCCCAGGTCGCCTTCCATACCATACACACCCTCGGTGGCAACCAAGATGCCGCCGCCCTGCTTCTCGGCCAAGGCGGTAGCCTGCTTCAGCTGCTTGCGCAGGCTCTCAATGTCGTTGTGCTGATATTTGAAACGCTTGGCACCAGTCACGCGGAAACCGTCGATTAGGCAGGCGTGAGCCTCGCTGTCATAGACGATGACGTCGCGCAGGGTAACCATGGTGTCGAGGATACTGATTTGTCCTTGGTAGCCGAAGTTGAGCAGGTAGCCGTACTTCTTGTGGGTATACTCGCAGAGCATGGCCTCCACCTCCTCATGCAGCGAGGTGTTGCCGCTCATCATACGGGCACCCATCGGGTATGCCAGCCCCCAACGGCGGGCACCCTCCTCATCGGCTGCGCGCACTTCGGGGTTGTTGGCCAGACCCAGATAGTTGTTCAAACTCCAGTTCAGTACCTTCTTGCCGTTGAATACCATCTCGGGACCCAGCTCGCCCTCGAGCTTGGGGAAATAAAAATAGCCGTCAGCATATTTTTGGTACTGGCCCAACGGACCGCCAGTAGATTCTTTGATACGTTCAAATATATCTTTCATCCTGTTTAGTATTTATTATTTCTAATCAACGATTTACGCCAAATAGCACAAATTTATCACTTGCAAAGATACAAAAAAAAACTCTTTTATCAGAAATAAAACAGCAGTCACCCTCTTTTTTCACATTTTACACTATCGTTTCTTACGTTTTTTTCTGCCTTTTAATTCTATCATCTAAATAAAAGTAGATATAAAAAAGTAACTAAAAGGAAACTGAAGGGAAAGTGAAGGGCATTGTTGCGATGAATTCGGGGTGAATAAAAGCGCAGTTCCCGCCAATCAAGGGCAGGAACTACTATTAACAAAACTACATTACGAGGCTTACGTCATTTAGCTGCGTTTGGCACGGCGAGGTTTGTCTGCCGGGGTGCCAGAGCCGTCGTCCTTCTTTGGAGCGAGGGAGGGACTGCCTTTTTTATGATTCTTTTGGTCGGCTTTGCAGCGTTTGCGGAATTCTGTCAGCTGTTCTTTGGTCAGTATCTTGTCGATTTGTTGGCGAGTGCGGTACATCTCTTTGGATATTTCGGCACGCAGGTCGGACTCCCGGTCGAAGAGCGGGAAGAGCTGCTCGGTGTTGTCGCCGTCTTTATCCATAAGGGAGCGTATTTGGTTGCGCACGTTGTCGAGCTCGGCCTGCAGCTTGTCCACCTCTTTGCGGCTGTTTTCCATGACGGTGGTGAGGCGTTTCTTCTGCATGGGTGAGAGGTCGCTGACCATCTCTTCAATCTTAGGCGGCTCTTTGGCCCTGCGTTCGCGGTCCTGTCCTGGCTGGGCTTGCAGCACAAAGCAGGTGATGAGCATCATTACGATTGCGAGTGTTCTTTTCATGGCGTATTGTTTTGTGGTTGTTGGGGATTGTTTAGTATGGGGTGTTAGTAAAACGAAACGATTGCTCCCAAATCGCTGTAGGAGTCGGCGGAAGAACCATAGTCGGCATGGAATGCATACACGTCGGCTATCATATTGCCTATTTGGGCTTCGTTGTAATCATGGGTGTAGAGGAGGGCGAAATTGACACCGACGGCCAGCAGGAGGCACGCGGCCACTGCTGTGGCTATGCGGCGGAGGTTGGTCCCGTGGGCGTGACGAGGTACTAGGAGCGGTTTGTTCCGCACCTGTTCCATCACCTGGTCGACCACGTCGACGGTGTGGGGGTAGCGCATGTCGCGTATCTGTTGTAGTATGTCGTTGTCTGTCATAGTCATTGTTGTTTATCTTGTTGTGTAAAAGAGTCGTTCAGTTATTAGTCTCTGTATGGTCTTTGTCTTCGGCTAACTTAGCATCTTCTTGAGGTTCTTGCGGGCACGGAAGATGAGGGATTCCACTTTGGCGGTGGTGCATTGCATTACATCGGCGATGTCGTTGTAGGAGAAGTTGTTGAACGTGTAGAGCACCAAGGCTGTACGCTGTTCGTGGTGGAGTTTGCCAAGGGCTTGGTGGAGCTGGCGTGACTGTTCGTTGCGGATAATCTGCTGCTCGATATTGTAGTCGTTGGAGGGGGCTTCGGGGGCTACGATGTCCTCGGTAGGGGTCACCCAACGTTTGCGGTATTTCAATTCCTTGCAAACGACGTTGACGGTGAGACGGTAAATGAATGTACTCAGTTTCGACTTGAACTTGAAACGGGGTAGTGCAAGGTACAATTCCACAAACACTTGCTGCGTCATCTCCTGTATGTCAATACCTGCGCCTCCTATCTTGAAGCAAAGGTTGGCGACGATAGTCTGGTATTCCTTCACTATCTCTTCATAGCGGTTGACATTGCCTGCCAATATGTCGCGTATGACCTCTTCTTCGTTCATTCTCGAATCTGTTATTATGTATATTTAATGTGTGATTTATTGCAGGGAGCTGGGATTATTTCTAGAAATCCTAGGCTGTCCTAGGCTACCCTAGGCTGTCCTAGGCAATCCTAGGATAGCCTAGGACTATTTATATTTAAATTCCTCTATGTCGCGGCGTTCGCGCTTGGTGGGGCGGCCGGAGCCTCGGTCGCGTTTCTCGAAGGCGTACTGGCGCACCATCTGGATGCGCTCGTATTCTTCTCGCGGTGTGCGGTCGAGCATGTAGTTCTCCACAAGCTTCGCTCCTACCCTGTTGCCGAGCAGTTGTTTGACTTCGATAACTTTGTGGAGCTGTTCAATTGACAGTTCATACACTTCGCCTACCTTTATCTCGTGGGAGGCCTTGACGGGCTGTCCATTCATGCGCACATGTCCGCAACGGCAGGCTTCTGTGGCTAGGCTGCGCGTCTTATAGAGCCGCACAGCCCACAGATATTTGTCTATTCTTATTGGCTCGTCCATATCATCAATTGTTACGGAACACGTAGGTGATGGTGCCGGTCTGCACTTCCGGTGCATCTTCTTTGGGGCTGAACTTGGCCTTCATGGCAGCAGTCTTGGCCTGATTGACGAGTGCCTGGTCGGTAAGAGTAGAACCCTTTTCCGGGGCGCTGGTCTGGGTGACGTTGCCACCTCGGTCAACCCATATCTTCACCACCACTTTGCCTTCCTTGTTGGTGTTGGTGTTGGGGGAAGGAAGGGCACGGGCGCTGCGGCCTGCAAGGCTGAAACCTGCACCGCCTTTTCCGGGTGTGCCATCATAGCGGTTGCTGTTGGGGTCGCCGCCTTCCTTGCCCTGGTTGCCCGAGCCGTAGGTCTTGCCCTCGCTGCCGCCATTCTTGTTCTTGTTGCTCGAACGGCTACCGTTGAATAGGGCATTCTTGTTGATTTCCGGCTCTTTGGGAGGTTCGGGTTTGGTGGTGGTGGGCGTGGTGTTGTCGGTCTTTGCAGTGGAGGGCTTCTCCGATGAGGGCATCGGAGTGGTGGACTCGGTTTTCTGAGTCGACACCTGCTCGGTGGCAGACACAGGACGTGGGGCGCTGGAAGCCTCAGAAGCAGCCGGCATCGGGTTGTTGCCAAACCCGTTGTCGCTGTTGCCTAGATTCACCTCCACACCCTCTTCAGGTATGGGCGGGTCGGGTGGGTCGTAACCAAACGCGAGACAAATAACCAGAATCAGTCCCAGCACTACCGCTGTGACTCCGCCTGATATGATCTTGTTTTTCTCTTCTTGGTTCATAGTTATTCTAGTTTTTCTAGTATTTCTAGTGGTACTAGTAATACTAGGGATTTACATTACTTCTTTGGGGATGTGGCGAGGATGACCTTGTGTTTGGAGCCGGTCTGTTCGTTGATGGCGTTGACGGCATCGATGACATTGACCACATACTGCACGGCGACAGTCTTGTCGGAGCGCAGTACGACACAGGCATCGGAGATTCCGGGCTCGATGCCGGAGGCGATGAGTGACTGGAGACCTTCTACATCGGTGGGGGTGTCGCCCACTTGGAAGTTGTTGTTCTCGTCGATATAGACCGTCACGTTCTGCTTGGCCATGGTCTTGCTGCCGCTTTCGGGAAGCAGCAGCTTGACGGCGTTGGGGCTTATGAGCGTGGAGGTCATCATGAAGAAAACAAGCAGCAGGAACACCAAGTCCGACATGGTGGAGTTGTTGGTCTCGATGGAGAGTTTATTTCTTGTTTCTATCATTTTCTTTATTATTTATTAGGACTGCCTAGGATTGCCTAGGATTGCCTGGTTTCTTCATTAAGCGGGTTCGTGGAGGAGGTCCATAAACTCGGTGGCGCGGACTTCGATGTCGAGCACCACTTTGTTGATGCGGGTGACCAGCACGTTGTAGAGGAAGTAGCAGATGATGCCGACGATAAGGCCGCCGATGGTGGTGACCATGGCCTGGTACATGCCGGTGGCAAGGGTGTTGATTTCAATGTTGTTGCCAGCAAAAGCCATGTCTTGAAAGCAGGTGACCATGCCGGTGACGGTACCCAAGAAGCCAATCATGGGGCCCAGAGAGGCGACTGTGGCGACGAGGGAGACGCGCTTTTCGAGGCGTGCCACCTCCAGTTTGCCTTCGTTCTCAATGGCGGCTTGTATGTCGGAGAGGGGCCGGCCCAGACGTGAGAGGCCTTTGTCGACCATGCGGGCAAGGGGCGAATTGGTCTGTTTCGACAAGGCGCGGGCGCCGTCGACATCCCCTTTGTGAATATAGTCTCTGATGTTGTTCATGAAGAGGTCATCGTCCTCGTCCTTCACGGCCTGACGGAGAGCCAGGTAGCGTTCCACTGCGATGTATATGGCAAGGGCGAGCAGCAGGGCCAGGACGAGCATAATCCAACCGCCGTTGAGGGCCATCTGCCAAAGAGAGATACGTTCCACGGGTGCTGCGGCAGCTGCCATGCTGTCTACCACCGTCTGCGTTTCAGCCATGTCGGCTTGAATCATTAAGAATGGGTTCATTGAAAATTAAAGGTTTAAAATTAATAGTTTAATGTGTTTCTTTATCAAAAATGGAATGAGAGGTTCAACGTGGGGGTTACAGCAACACCCTCACCAGCCGTAGGCAGCGGAGTGAGGGATGGTGAAAGATTGAGCGAGAGGTCGTCGCTGACCTGAAAGTCGTAGAGGTGACCGAAGACGTAGGCATCCAGCAGGTTGACACCATATACGGCCAGGGTGATGAGCACATAGCGTTGGAAGCTCTTGTTGCTGGATTGGTACATGTTGTAGATGCTGCTGCCCGGATAGTTTGGATACTCATCCAAGGTGGAGCGGCCGTTGTAGCCGATGCGCAGATATTCGTCTTTGAACATTTTCATATCGGCATAATTGGTATAGACCAGATAGCCCATCACACCCAGTGCGCCGTAGAAGATGGGAAGTTTCCATGCCTGACCGTTATATATCTGCCCACCCCCTGGCACTAGGGAAAGCAGCAACGCCTTGGTAGGGTTGTGGGGTTTGAAGGAGGATACGTCGGTGACGACAGAAGGGCGCACATCCATCTGCTGGCCATGAACCGAGACGGTTGCCACAAAGAGAATCAGAAGTATGAGCAGACGTCTATACACGGTAGGCTGTCAGGTGGTGGATTATTAGTGTTTGAGCAATTGGATGATGCGTTCGAAGTCTTCGTCGTTATTGAAATGGATGGTCATCGTGCCTTTACCCCGGCGTGAGCGTTTGATTTCCACGTCGGAGTGAAGGAGTTCCCTCATTTGGGATTGTGCCACGCTGTGTGTTGCCGGGAGTTCCTCTTTGACTGTCACACGGGGGTGGGACGGGGTCTTGGAGGCTTTCACCAGCTGCTCGGTCTGGTGGACGGAGAGGTGGCGGTTGACAATCTCGTGAAGGATGGCGAGGTGCCGTTCGGGGTCCTCTACATTGATGAGGGCGCGGGCATGAGCCATGCTGATTTGTCCGGAGCTGAGGGCCAACTGGGTTTCGGCAGGCAGGTTGAGCAGGCGTAGGTAGTTGGTGATTGTGGAGCGGTCTTTGCCGACACGCTGGCTGAGCTGCTCGTGGGTGAGGCGGCACTCTTCGATGAGTGCGTTATAAGAGAGCGCCACTTCCATGGCGTTGAGGTTTTCGCGCTGGATGTTCTCCACCAAGGCCATTTCCATCATCTGGCCGTCGGTGGCCACCCTTATGTAGGCGGGGAGCTCGGTGAGGCCTGCCATCTGGGAGGCTCTGAGACGACGCTCGCCAGCAATAAGTTGGTAGTGGCCGTCGGGCATACGGCGGACGGTGATGGGAGTGATGACACCCTGTTCACGGATAGACTGTGCCAGTTCCTGCAAGGCTGTGTCGTCGAACTCCTTACGTGGTTGGAAAGGGTTGGCCTCGATGTCGTTGATGGCGACCATGCTGATGGCGGCGGTGACATCGGACTCGTTGCCGCTGAGGGTGTCGACATCAATATTGCCGAGGATGGCATCCAATCCACGACCCGGGGTGATAGGTTTCTTTGCCATTATTTCTGCTTAAGCTTATTACGTTTGAGTATCTCGCTGGCGAGGTTGAGGTAGTTGACAGCTCCGGCGCAGGTGGCATCATACATGATGATGGACTTGCCGTAGCTGGGGGCCTCGGCCAGCTTGGTGTTGCGGTAGATGAGGGTGTCGAAGACAAGGCGTTTGAAGTGCGAGCGCACATCCTCTACCACCTGGCGGGCCAGACGAAGGCGGGAGTCGTACATGGTAATCAACAGCCCTTCGATATTGAGTTTGGGGTTCAGCCTGGTTTGAACGATGCGGACGGTGTTGAGCAGCTTGCCCAGTCCCTCGAGGGCGAAATACTCGCTCTGTATGGGTATGATGACGGAGTCGCTCGCCGTGAGGGCATTGACGGTGATAAGTCCCAGTGAGGGGCTGCAGTCGATGATGATGAAGTCGTAGTTGTCGCGCACCGGCTCCAAGGCATGGGCGATACGGTACTCGCGATTTTTCTCATTCACCAGTTCCACCTCGGCGCCCACCAGGTCGATGCGTGTGGGCAGCAGTGAGAGGTTGGGGGTGTCGGTGGAAACGATGCAGTCGTTGATGTCGGCTTGTCCAAGGAAGCACTCGTAGGCGCTCTTCTCTAGCTCGTCGGAATTGATACCCAACCCCGACGAGGCGTTGGCCTGAGGGTCGGCATCAACCAAAAGGACCTTATACTCCATCACCGCCAGGGCGGCACTGAGATTGACGGCAGTGGTGGTCTTGCCCACCCCACCCTTCTGATTGGCGATAGAGATTATCTTGCCCATGTCGAGTGATTAGAATTTGAAATCGATGTCGTCAAAGTCGTTTTTGGGCAGTTCGTGGCTGTTGTTGTCGAAACCGCCGAAGTCGTTCTCCTCGAAGAGTGGCTCCGGCTCGATGCCCGTTTCGATAAACGAGACGGCGTTGGCAAGTCCTTTCTGGAACTTCTCAAAGTCTTCTTTATACAGGAAAATCTTGTTTTTATCGTGATACATTTCGCCTGTATTGTTGTCGAACAGACGGCGGCTTTCGGTTATCGTGACAAACTTGTCTCCTCCACGAGTCTCCTTAACATCAAAAAAATAACGACGCTTACCAGCAGGCACTACCTGCGAATACAATTCTTCTTTTCTGTTTTCCATGTTCTTTACAATATATGTTTACGTTTTGCAAAAATACCTATTATTTTTAAAGTAGCAGGTGTCTTTTCAAGAAAGTTATTAACAGATGGCAGTTAAGGTGTGTTTTTAAGTGCCATGCAGTCTTTCTTTTCAAGGAGAATGAGCTACTGTTTGTGGGTCATAATATACAGGACTGTGTCGTCCACTTGGTCCATGCCTTCGTGTCCTAGGCGGCCCAAGTTGTGGATGGAGCAGTCGACATCGCTCTCGCTGATGCCGTCGGTGGCATCGACCACACGGTCGTGATAGGCCAGCTCGGCACTGACGAAGGCGCTGTACAGTCCGGTGCTCATCTTCAAGGCGCAGCTGGGTTTGGCACCGTCGCACACCATGCCCGCGATGGTGTTGATGGTGTTCTTGATGGCATAGCACATCTGGTCGAACGACCCCCCATGGAGGTACACGATGCCGCAGGTGACGCCGATGCTGGCGTTGACGATGCCGCAGAGGGCACTGAGGCGTCCGATGCCTTGTTTGATGTATATTGACATCAGGTGGTTGAGCACCAGCGCGCGGGTGATTTTCTCCTCGTCGCAGCCTTTGGCCTTGCCGTAATTGTATACGGGCAGGGTGCAGGCGATGCCCTGGTTGCCGCTGCCGCTGTTGCTGTAGACTGGCAGGGTGCAGCCGTCCATGCGGGCATCGGAGGCGGCCACCGTGCGTGCGATGACGGTATGCACGATGTCGCCCGCGGCATTCTCCATCAGTATCTTGCCGGTCTGCAGGCCATAGCCTTTCAACCCTTCGGCGGCGGCGGCATCGTTGTACTTGACGGTCTCGCGGATGAAGTCCAGTTCCTCGATGGGTGCGGTGGTGGCATAGTCGTAGACCAGCCGTGCGGTGAGCTGGAGGTCTTCGGGCACCGTGCAGGAGGAAGAAGACTCCGGAGCCACTACTTTACAATGCTCCTGCAACACCTCCCCGTTGTGGGCAAGATAGGTGAAGTTGGTATGGCGTTGGCTGATGACCGCCGTGGCGGTGTCGGAGCCCGCAGAGCAGATGCATTCGATATAGAGTTTGTCGCCCTCTTCGTTAACGCCAATGCTGATACGGTTGGCGTTGTTGGCCAGCCATTTCTTGGCCTCGTCGACACATTTCCGGGGTACGGTCAGCACCTCAAGCTGGCGGTGCGACTCACCGGCGACGATGGCCACAGCCACGGCGATAGGCAGACCTATCATGCCCGTGCCGGGGATGCCGACCCCCATGGCGTTCTTGAATACATTCTTACTGAGCTTCAGCTCGATGTGCTCAGGTTCACGACCCAGCAACTCACGTGCTTTGGTCACACAGAGGGCCACGGCCCCGGGCTCGGTACAGCCCGTGGCCAGAACTACCTCTTGCTGTAGCAGCTCACGCAGCTGCTTGCGGACTCTTTCTTCCATGATAATTAGAATATCCTCGTCAGGATACAGGTGCCTGATGCCTATTTTTCAAAAAGTTTCTGCCAGTTCTTGTACTCGCGGTCTTTCCAACAGCCGTTGTGGTAGGCGTAGGAGACGATGGCGGGGATGACGGTGGTGCCTTCGGCATAGACCATCTGCTGGAGTTCCTCGCTCACCTTGCCCCAGCTGCCGGCTTCGAGGAGAGTGGAGCTGGAACAGGCCCCGTCGCGCACGTCGGCCACGGTAATCTGGATGGCATATTTGTGCATCGGGACTTCATGTCCAAGGATTTCGGCACACACCACAGTGTCCTGTGCGAAATTCTTGGGGGTGCCTCCGCCGACCATGAAGAGGCCGCTTTCGGGGCAGTTCATCTTAATCTTGGTCAGTTCCACGAAGTCGCACACCGAGTCGATGCTCAGGTATTTCTCGCCCTTCTGGGCACGCTCCCACTGGTGCTTGCCGATGCCGAAGCCGGCGCTGCTGTCGCTGAAGGCGGGGCAGAAGATAGGCACACCACATTCATAGCAGGTCTGGATAAGGCTGTCTTTCTTCACACTACGACCGTTGTGGAGCCATTTGCCCAGCTCGTAGATGAACTCGCGGCTGCTGTAGGGACGGGGTTCGAGCATGTTGGCCAACTCGTAGGTGGCGTTGTCGCAAGCCTGTAGTTCCTCTTCGTCGATGAAGGTGTCGTATATGCGGTCGATATAGAGCTCACGGAGCTTGGTGTCGGGGATGACGTTCTCTTTGGTACCCACATAGTGCTTGAAGCCCAGGGCTTCGAAGAGGTCCATGTCGATGATGGATGCACCGGTGGAGACGACGGCATCAATCATCTTGTTGCGAACCATGTCCACATACACCTGCATACACCCGGCAGCACTGGTGGAACCGGCGATGGTGAGGATGTTGGTGCAGTCTTTCTCTTTACACATCATGGTGAGGATGTCGGCGGCACGGGCGGTGTCGCGGCTGGTGAACGACATGCCGCGCATGGCGTCAATCAGCTCGGTGGAGTCATATTTCTTAATGTCGATGTGTTTGATGGTCTCTTTCAGGAGATCCTGCTTGGTGAGGTTTTCGATGTTTTCCATTTGAACGTTCTCTATTTATTGATTATTACTTACTTCACAAGGGTTAGAAGGGCGGCTCGTTGTCGGCAGGCAGACTGCTGGCAAAGGGAGGCTCGTCAGGGCGGTTGATTTTAGAGTCCACAATGATGGTGGGCCTGCCCGCCTGGTCGAACCCTGTATTCTGAGGCAGCATGGCGTTGGCCAGCTGTTCGTTGGTCACAAACTCGCGATTCTCGAATCGGGCGAAGTTCTTGTTGAAACGAAGGCGAACTTCACCCACATCGCCGCTACGATGCTTGGCCACAATAATGTCGGCCATTCCAGCCGTAGACCCCTTTTCATCTTCCTGGACTCCATAGTATTCAGGACGATAGATAAACATGACGATGTCGGCATCCTGCTCAATAGCGCCGGACTCGCGCAGGTCGCTCAGCTGGGGCTTCTTGGTACCGCCGCGGGTCTCCACCGCGCGGCTCAGCTGCGACATGGCCAACACGGGTATGTTCAATTCCTTCGACAACGACTTGAGCTGTCGGCTGATGGTGCTGATTTCCTGCTCGCGGTTGCCGTTGCGGTTCATGGCATCGCTTCCGGCGGTCATCAACTGCAAGTAGTCGATAAATACCATCTGGATATCGTGGTGCTGCTTCAGTCTTCGACACTTGGCGCGCAACTCGTAGATGGTCAGCTGCGAGGTGTCGTCGATGAATATCTTGGCATCGTTCAAAGCCTGTGTGCGCGTCTCCAGCTGCTGGCGTTCGTGGGGTGCCAGCTCGCCTCGTTTGAGTTTGTCGCCCGGAAGCTCAGCCTCGCTGGAGATGAGGCGCATGGCCAGCTCCACGCCCGTCATTTCTAGCGAGAAGAAGGCCACGGGCTTGTTAAACTGGATGGCGATGTTGCGGGCCATCGACAGGGCGAAGGCCGTCTTACCCATGGCGGGACGGGCAGCAAGGATGACTAGGGTGCCGGGGTGGAAGCCGGCGGTGATGCGGTCGAGGTCTTGAAATCCGCTGGGGACGCCCGACATGCCGTTGGTGCTTGTCCCTGCCTCCTCAATTTGCTGAGTGGCAGCATACACGAGGTCGCCCACGGGATGGAAGTCGGTCTTGAAGTTTTTGTCGTTGATGTCCATCAGCTGCCCCTCGGTCTTGTCGAGGAGGTCCATCACATCGGTGGTTTCATCGTATGCGTTCTTGATGGTCTCGGTCGACACGCGGATGAGCTCGCGGCTGATATGTTTCTCGCTGAGCACGCGTGAATAGTACTCGATATGGGCGGCACTGACCACGTGGCTGGTCAGCTCGGTGATATGGTATGCACCGCCCGCTGCCTCCAACTCGCCGCTGTGGCGCAGCTGGTGGGTGACCGTCATCATGTCAACCGGCTGGTTTTGTTCAAACAGCTTGTGAATGGCGCGGAAAATAACTTGGTGTTCGGGCTTATAGAAATACTCCTCATGCAGCAGTTCGATGGCCGTGTTCAGGGCATTCGCGTCCAGCATCAGCGCACCCAGTACCGACTCCTCCAAATCCACAGCCTGCGGCGGCTTATTGCCGCCGTTGATATTAAAGGCCTGTTCGTAAGACATTCGTTCCTTACGTCTTACGGTATTTTTAGGCATAGTTTCCATGCTACAAAGTTACAAAAAAAAATCGTAACACCGACATATTTTTTTCAACAGCACACATCATATTAATCACAGTTAGCATAATTGCAACGTAACCAACATAGTGCGTCAGCCGTTCCCTCTAGAGATGGGTGGCGTGAGGCCGGGGTGTGTAAAACCACGAAGTGCCAGGTATGTATAAAGGCCTACTCATAATATCTGAACGTCCTGGCAATAAAATAGGTGTGCTTCCTTGCGGTAACGGTGGCGTTGGTCCAGTTGCCGTGGTCGTCGTAGGCAGTATAGTTGAAGTGTTTATGCTCGCCGATCTCATGGGCACCTTCATCACCCTCCCAGTGTTCCCAGTTGGTGTGCCAAACCTCAAGGGTGTCGCCCTGTTCGTTATAGCGGTAATGCGTGTCCTCGTAGTTTTTGTCGCCTGTGCGTACTTTTGCCAACCGTCCCTGCTCATCATAGTAATATGTCCATGTCACGTGTGGAGCGTACACGGTGGGAGCGGTCTTGGCGACCACCCTCCCCAGCCCGTCATAGACAAACGACGAGGTGTCCTCCCACACCGAGGCCGCCATCAACGGACGGCACTGGGCGTCGCAGGTAACAAGGAAGTCCGTCACGCTGTTGCCCTCGGTGGGGTCATAACTGAGAAAGTATTCCTCATACCCAAACAGGCAGCCGTCCTTGCCGTAGTGGAACACAATACTGTCCTTCCCTCCCTCGGAATAGGTCGCCACATAATAGACCAATTGCCCGTTGGCGTCATACTCATAGTGATAGTTGGTCTGATAGATATCTTCTATGATGGATATGTCTGTCCGAAATCCCGCCTCATTATATGCCTCTGCCGTGGTGACAAAGTATCTGTGTGCCGAATCCATGCAGAACTCCGTGCTCTGCACCGTCTTCACCCTGCCCTTATACCCCATCTCCGCAGCACTCACCCTCTGCGTCACCTCGCTCTGCCCCCACCCTATCATGGGCAGCAGCAGCAAACAACAAATGATTGAACTTTTTACTTTCATTTTAATGTAAAGCAACGATATTGATATGACTGCCTATAACTCCTTTTTAGCTCTTCCGACAGAAATGAGCGTTCTATCAACTCCAAGGCAAGTGGAGATTCCTCCGCATAGGTGTCAATCTCACGCTTGACCATTCTTTCGGGCAGGCCGATTCTTCGGCCAAACTCCTCAAAATCGTTTCGGTCCACGGTATGGATGTCGGTCATCTTCATACCTTCCTTAAACAGGCCTTTCTTCAATGCAAAGATTTTAGGCTCGTACAGATGCAGGCTTGTGTTGATGAGGTCGTAGGCTGGAGCAAGGCGGTAGTCGCCGCACCCTCGGTCTATCAAGGAGAAGTTCTTCAAGTGTGCATCATCGTTCAGGGTGATGTAGTTGAAAAGCACCACGCGGAAGAAGCGAAGCAAATCCACCTGTGCTGCTCGGACATACCGCCGTATTATATCGGCACAGTCCTCGTAGCTCAGTGCGTTGTACTTGTAATAGCTTCCTCCGTTAACCCTCGTCAGCCCTGCCAAAGATGCAAAGTCCTCCTGCGGGTATTTCGAGCCGTCGGGAGCCACGTCAAGACGTTTGGTAATATAGGCCGCCTCACCGTCGCGGAAAAAGCATAGCGCATTGGCAGCGGTCTCTATCCCGTATGCTTGCGCCGCCATCTGCATGGTTAGGTGCTCGTTGGCGGGGCAGTATTTGCGTTCCAGCAATGCGTGTGACGCTGGTGCGGGCTTCAGTATATACTGGCTCTGTTTCCCTTCCTTAGGGATAGATAATGAGCCATTCCTTAATACAAGCGCTCCTTTGGGCTGAAAACCTGCGAGAGAGATGCGACCGATATGCTCAACATAGTCGGTGGAATCGGCACTGTTGTTATTGGGGCTGTCGAAATCAAGTATATGCGACACATGTTTCCCCCCAAACAGTTTGCGACAGGCTTCAGGAGAATAGGTGCTGTAACCTTCTTTTAGCGTTGAGGGGCAATATTTCAGTTCTTCCATCATACTATCGGTTTAATGGTTACGGCACCGATAGTGTCGGTCTGGGCTGTGGCAAGCAAGATGCCAAAATCGTCATACTCGTCGATATGCAGCAGTTGCGACTGAATCTTGCGGTTGGCACCCTCCGAGAGCATATTGAAAAAAAACGGAAACAGGTAGTCGGACTTGTATTCCTCATCCCGTAACGGCATGGTGAGGCATACAGGTCTGCCCTTATAGTCATCGTTATAGGAGAACGTGTACCGTCCGCTGTCATCCTCCCGAAGGATGCCAGCCACTGTGCCGTTTACATATACCTTACCTTGTCTCATACTCCATCACTTTAGGTTTCACATCAAATTGTAGCCCGATAGTCTCCAGAATATCCAGCAAAGTGGTAATCTGTGGGTTTCCTTCTCCGCGTTCAATTGCCACAAGGGTGTTAACAGCAACCCCCGAAAGCTCAGAAACGGTGCGCTGGTTCACCCCCAGCACCGCCCGCCGCTCCCTGATAATCTGTCCAATTTCCTTCAAGTCCATAATACCAATACATTGCGATTTCCGCTGCAAAAGTACATCTTTTTTTTCAATCAGCAAAACAAAATCACAACATATTGATATTTTTCCATCAGAATACTCCTTTTAGAATAACATCAAATTGTACCAAACCACACGAATCATACGTGTCATTCGTGCAATTCGTGTTCTTTTATTAAATCAAACCCCTCTTCCTCATCTCAAAGAAGCACTTCTTCGTGGCAGTAATGTCCGCCATAGCGTCGTGTGCATCCTCAAAGTCACAGCCAAACAACTTATGGTGTAATTCTTGCAATTTGGGCCACTTGTAGCCCATGTAGCCCGGTATCTTGCAGTAGTTTGCCCACGCCTCCATGGTGCAGATGCTCTTCGCAGTGCTTATCGTGTCGGGAATCCCTAGCCGATACAACTCCGCGCCCACCACCTTTTGGTCAAAGGAGATATTATGACCCACAATACACTTCGTCTGTTCTGCATCTTTCAAGAACGCCTCTATCACTTCTCTCAATGGCTTACCCTCACGTTGCGCCCTCTCTGTTGTAATTCCATGCAACCGTGCAGCATCAGCAGGAATAACAAAACCCTCCGGCTTCACAATCTCATTACCCTGCGACAATACATTCCCCTCCTCGTCAGTCACAATCCACCCCAACTGCACCAGCCTCGGCCAATTCCGCGTATTGCTCGCCGATGCTTTATAATCCCTCGGCACCCCTGTAGTCTCCGTGTCGAAGAAGATGTAGTATGAATGTGTTGGTTTTTGTCTTTCTCCTTCTTTCTTCATCTTGTCTTCAAGTGACTTTAGATTACTCTTCGCATGTTCATTTCCTTTCTCAGCAGCCCTACGGAACCACATCAATGCCTCAGCATAATTTTGTTCTACCCCAACGCCATTCTTATAGCACAAGCCAAGATTATTTTGGGCAGCGGCATAACCCTGTTCCGCAGCCATACTGTACCACTTCACTGCCTCAACATAGTCCTGTTCTACACCTTTGCCTTTCTCATAGCACCAACCAAGACAGAATTGAGCAACATTATATCCAACAAACCCTGTTATAAAATCACCTTTCTCTGCAGATTTTTGATACCATTTAACAGCTTCTCTATAGTCCTGTTCAACACCCTTTCCATTTGCATAGCAATAACCCAACATAAATTGGGCAAGACGCTGTAAGTGACTATGCTTATCTGCAGCCTTGCTATACCATTTTACCGCTTCCGCATAATCAATTTCTATTCCTTTACCCCAATAATAACACATACCCAGATGGTATATCGCCCTTAAATAACCTTGTTCAGCAGACATGCGATACCACTTTACCGCTTCCTCCATATCTTGTTTTACTCCATCTCCAATATAGTATATATCGGCAAGACTATTTTGTGCAAAAGCATTACCTAACTCTGCAGCCTTACGATACCACTTCACAGCCTTCTCCTTATCTTGTCCTACACCATCACCATTATAGTACATGTCGGCTAGTTTATTTTGCGCATCAGCATTTCCTAGCTCTGCAGCTCTGCGATACCACTTCAAAGCTTCCTCTTTATCATGTTCTACCGCATCATCATTATTGTATATGTTGGCAAGTTCTTCTTGCGCATGAGCATTACCTAGTTCTGCTGCTTTCCTGTACCACTTCACAGCCTCTTGATGATTTTTATCCACTCCAAATCCCAAATAATATCGTTTCCCCAAATTCAATTGAGCATCAACATTACCATGTTCTGCAGCCTCATGAAACCATTTCACCGCCTCTTCCTGGTCTTTTCTAACAAAATTCCCTTTTTCGTACAGCAACCCTAGTTCATATTGAGACTGAACATGTCCACGACATGCAGCTTCCCGAAGCCACATTAAACCTTCTTTCATCTGATCTTCATATTCAGAGTAATCATATATATAATTATAATCTTCTTCATACAAACAATGAAAAAATCGGTACATTGCTTCTATACAACCTTGTTTTGCGGCCTTACGGTACCATTGTCTAGCAATATATGGGTTTTCAAAATCCTCAACAAGACCATATTCTTCACATTTTCCAAACTCATATTGTGCATGAACATTTCCCTGTATAGCAGACTTGTAATACCACTGAACCGCCTTATCATAGTCTTGTTCCACCCCATTTCCATCATTATAACACTTACCAATGAAAAATTGTGCACTATCATTCCCTTGTTCAGCGGACTTGAGTAACCATCTAACAGCTTCAATATAATCCTTTTCTAGTCCTTTACCATTATAGTAGCGTTCACCAAGTCGAAATTGTGCTTCTGCATCACCTCGTTTTGCCTCTCGAATCTCTTCTAATAGATCTGGAGAAAACTTCATAAACTGTGACTGCTCTACTATCATACGATAGTCACAATCATTCTCCTCCACATTGTATTGAATATGGCTACGTACAGACTCATCCTCAGTACCTACAAAAAGCAAATCCTGTTCCCCTTTGCGGACTTCGAGGTTGAACCATGTGCCGGGTTTGGAGATGCCCTTTTCTTCGTCGAAGAGGTAGACGCGGCATTCCACCTCGGTCTTGATATGTAGTACAGATGTTCCCATTTTCTTACAATTTATTCATTTTCTACTTTTGTTTCGTTCGCTCTTGCCAGACGTTTCACCTCTTCCACTTCGGCTTGTAACTGCTCGGTGGTAGGGAGATAGAGTTGGTATTGGCTGGCAAGTATGGTGTTGTTGTCCTCGGGCAATGCCATGCGCACCATTGTATCATTCTTGCGGGTGCAGAGAAGGATGCCGATGGTAGGATTCTCTCCTGCGACACGCTCCGTGCGGTCATAGTAGTTCACATACATCTGTAGCTGGCCTAGATCTTGGTGTGTAAGTTCTCCTGTCTTCAATTCCACCACGACAAAGCATCGAAGTAGGCGATTGTAGAATACCAAATCGATGAAAAACTCATCGTCTTCCAGCAGGATTCGTTTTTGTCTTGCCACAAAAGAGAACCCCTTCCCCATTTCGAGCATAAACTCAGCAATATGAGAGATGATAGCCTGTTCCAAATCACGTTCATAGTAAGATGCTTGTGGTTTAAGTCCGAGAAACTCCAACACCATGGGGTCTTTAACAATCTCTGTTGGGGATTCGGGGATACGCTCCTTGCGAGCCACGGCCAGCACAGACTCTTTGTCGTTGCTCATCAGTAGTCGTTCATACAATAGGGAGTCTATCTGTCGCTTCAGCTCTCGCCCAGTCCATGCGTTATTTACCGCTTCTAACTCATAGTACTCTCGTTTGTCGGGGTCTGGGATCTGTATAAGTAGCCGATACTGAGCCCAATTCAATTGCGACCGCACTGCGGACGCAATTGGATATTCTCTATAAAACTGACGCGCACGCTCCAACTGACGATGACCAAATCCGCTGCCATATTCTGGTTCCAAACGCAGGGCAAGGTTCTTGATAAGGTATGAGCCATAGTCTGCGCGTTCCTTCCCTTGTTGTTCCTCCTCAAAAATGCGCTTGCCTAATTGCCAATACATCTGCACACGACAGAAATCCACACTTCGAACGGCTGTGGTGCGGGCATTGTTAATAATGGAGCGTATGTCGGAGACAAATGTCTCTTGCATGGTTATTAGTGTATTCATTTTATTAGTTGTTGTCTTTGATTAGTTTTTCTACATTGTAGAGCGGCACGTTTTCCATCCAGTCTTGGTCTTTGTAGGGCAATGTGGAGAATCGCACGCCTTTCAGGTCGGGGTTTTTCTCTATGAAAGTGCGGAGGGACTTGGAGTGGACATTTGCCTCGGCCTTTACCTCGATAGGCAGTATACGTTGTTCTGCCTGCACGATGAAGTCGATCTCCATCTGCGAATCATTGGTTGTGTAATAGTGGATGGGGAGCGCGGAAGGAACCATCTGCGACAGCACATACTGTTCCGAAAAGGCTCCTTTGTGTTCTGAAAAGGCGTTGTCTCCCAACAACACATCCTTTGCCGGTGCGTCCATCTGTGCACCGAGCAACCCCACGTCGTTCATATACAGCTTGAATACCGAAGGCTCCTCATAGAAACGCAACGGCATCTTGGGTGCGCTGACGCGTGTTACTTTATAAATCAGACCAGCATCTAACAGCCACTGAAAGGCAAGCAGGTAGTCGCTGGCACGACTCCCCGGTTTCACATCTGAGTATTTGAACTTCTTGTTCTCTTTTGCCAGCTGCATCGGGATGGCATCCCACACCATAGCGATGCGCTCTGCCTCGCTCCGCGACACATGCTTGGAGAAGTCTTTGCGGTAGTCTGCTAGTATCTGTTTCTGTATCTTGCGTACCTCGTGGGGGTTGCCCTCTTCTGCAAAGGACTTCACCGCTGCCGGCATTCCTCCCACATAATAGTACTGCCGCAGCAGTTCGATGAAGAAACTGTTGAGTGAACTGGTGGAGGAGAAATCACCATTCTGCAACATCTCGGCCGCCTGTTCCTTCCCCATGGCCATCACAAACTCGGTGAACGACATGGGATAGAGGTTCATCATATCCACCTTCCCCACAGGGAAAGAAACACCCTGATGCAACGATATGCCTAATAGGGAGCCGGCCACGATTACATGGTATTCGGGTGCATTCTCACAGAAATATTTCAATGCCGTCAGGGCACGCGGATATTCTTGAATCTCATCAAGGACTATCAAAGTAGAACCCGCTGCAATGGATTCACCCGAGACAGCCGACAGGGCAGTCACCATACGGCGTGTGTCAAAGTCCTTAAAGACCTCCTCAATCTGTGGGGTGCTCTCACAGTTAATGTACGCCGTGTTGGCATATTCCCGCTTGCCAAATTCCCGGATAATCCAAGTTTTTCCCACCTGACGTGCCCCATTTAAGATAAGAGGCTTTCTTCCACTCCTACCCTTCCATTCAAGCAAATCATTATATATCAGCCGTTCCATAACATTTACCTACATTTTTTCAGACGTATTCACGATGCAAAGATACATTTTTTTGGACGAATATTGGAAGAAAAAATACATTTTTTCGGACGACAAACGGAGCAAAAACCACATTTTTCCGAACGAACAGATGTCGTTGTTAACAGAAAGAGGGCTTGCCAAACCATCGGCAAACCCTCTTTATTCATAAGAGACAGCATCAACCCAGGGCCTCTATCTGGGCTTTGAGGGCGGCTATCTTGCTTTCGGCGTCGGCTTTCTTCTGACGCTCCACGGCGACGACCTTCTCGGGGGCGCCGTTGACGAATTTCTCGTTGGAGAGTTTCTTCATGACCGAGGCGAGGAAGCCTTCGGCATATTTCAGCTCGTCTTGTAGCTTCTTCAGCTCGGCCTCTTTGTCGATGTTCTGGCTCATAGGCACGAAACACTCGGTGGTGCCAATCATGAAGCTCAGCGCGCCTTCCACCTTCTCGGTGACGCTCTCAATCTTGCCCACGCAGCCGAGCTTGCAGATGATGCCGTTGAACATGGCGGGGCTGTTGCCCTTGATATAGAGGTCAAGTACCTCCTTGGGTGAGAGACCTTTGCTGTTGCGCATGTTGCGCACGCCTGCGATAATCTCGCGAGCCATCTCGAAGTCGTCGAGCATGCGCTGGTCGTAGAACACGCTGTGGGGCATGTGCTGCACCATGATGCTGGCACCTTCGGGGCGCTCGGCCAACTCATGCCAAATTTCTTCTGTAACAAAGGGCATGAAAGGATGCAGCATGCGCATCAAGCGGTCGAAGATGCCGATGGTGGCATCGTAGGTCTCGCGGTCGATAGGTGTGCCGAAGGCGGGCTTAATCATCTCCAAGTACCACGAGCAGAAGTCGTCCCAGACGAGCTTGTAGCTCTTCATAAGGGCTTCGCTCAGGCGGAACTCGGCAAAGTCCTTCTCAATTTCTTCCAGCACCTGAGCCATGCGCATCTCCATCCACTGAATGCTCACGCCATTGTCGTAGCTCTGCTGCAACTCGTCGCTCACCTTCCAACCCTTCACCAGGCGCAGGGCATTCCAAATCTTGTTGGCGAAATTGCGGCCCTGCTCGCAGATGCTCTCGTCGAAGGGGATGTCGTTGCCCGCGGGGGCGGTGAGCAGCATGCCCATACGCACGCCGTCGGCACCAAACTTCTCCATCAGCTCGATGGGGTCGGGGCTGTTGCCAAGGCTCTTAGACATCTTGCGCCCCAGTTTGTCACGCACGATGCCGGTGAAATAAACATGACGGAAAGGCACCTCGTTGCGGTATTCCTCGCCCGCCATAATCATACGTGCCACCCAGAAGAAGATGATGTCGGGGGCTGTAATCAGGGTGTCGGTGGGATAATAGTATTTAATCTCCTTGTTGTCGGGGTTGCGGATGCCGTCGAAGAGGCTGATAGGCCAGAGCCAGCTGCTGAACCAAGTGTCCAGGGCGTCCTCGTCCTGCCGCAGGTCGTCGGCACACTTCACAGCGCCGGGGTGTTTCTCACACACCTGGCGGAAGGCCTCCTCACGGCTGGTGGCAACGACGATTTCGGTCTTGCCGTCCACCTCGTAATAATAGGCGGGGATGCGGTGGCCCCACCACAGCTGGCGGCTGATGCACCAGTCTTTGATGTTCTCAAGCCAGTGGCGGTAGGTGTTCTTGAACTTGGCGGGGTGGAACTGGATGGTGTCGTCCTCCACCACTTCGAGGGCCTTCTTGGCCAACTCGGTCATCTTCACAAACCACTGGGTAGAAAGCTTGGGCTCAATCACGGCATCGGTGCGCTCGGAGTGACCCACCTTGTTGGTATAGTCTTCAACCTTCTCCACCAGCCCTGCTTCCTCAAGGTCTTTCATGATAGCCTTACGGCAAGCAAAGCGGTCCATACCGGCATACTGCATACCCTTGTCGTTGAGCGTGCCGTTGTCGTTGAAGATATCAATAGATTCCAAGCCATATTTCATGCCGAGGTTATAGTCGTTGATGTCGTGTGCGGGAGTAATCTTCAGGGCTCCCGTGCCGAACTCGCGATCAACATACTCGTCCATGATAATCTGCACCGAGCGGCCAACACCCGGCACAATCACCCGCCTGCCCTTCAGGGCCGTGTAGCGCGGGTCTTCGGGATGCACACACACGGCGGTGTCGCCCAAGATGGTCTCGGGACGCGTGGTCGCCACCACAATATACTGTCCCTTCTCGTCCTTCTTAATACCCGACTCGCCTGACAAGTCGGACAAGTCCGACTGATCTGACAAATAATATCTCAGGTAGAACAGTTTGCCGTGGCTCTCCTTGTAAATCACCTCCTCGTCGCTGACGGCGGTGAGGGCTTTGGGGTCCCAGTTGACCATGCGCACTCCGCGGTAGATGAGCCCCTTGTTGTAAAGGTCGACAAAGACGCGGATAACGCTTTCATATCGCACCTCGTCCATAGTGAAGGCCGTGCGGTCCCAGTCGCAGGAGGCGCCCAACTTGCGCAGCTGCTTGAGGATGATGCCGCCATACTTCTCCTTCCATTCCCATGCATATTCGAGGAATTGGTCGCGGGTGAGGTCGCGCTTGTCGATGCCCCGTTCCTTGAGCATAGCCACCACTTTAGCCTCGGTGGAGATGCTGGCATGGTCGGTGCCGGGTACCCAGCAGGCGTTGAAACCAAGCATGCGGGCACGGCGTATCAGCACATCCTGAATGGTGTTATTAAGCATGTGGCCCATGTGCAGCACACCTGTCACATTAGGCGGTGGGATGACTATTGTATAAGCCTTGCGGTTATCGGGTTCAGAATGAAACAGTTTTTTCTCCAACCAGAAGGAATACCATTTTTCTTCTACAATATGGGGGTCAAATTTTGGTGCGATAGACATTGTATTGAACTAAACAATAAAAAGTAAAAACTATAATAATGACAAAACGTGAAAACTAAAAACCAAAAAGTGATACAATCTACTTTTTAGTTTTTAGTTTTCACTTTTTTAGTTTACTCAGACTTCCCAAGTGTCGCCAGAGTTGAGCAGGTCGTCCACACATTTATACTTGGAACTGGCCTTGCAATCATCCATCTGACGCTCGTAAAGTTGGGTATAGGAGGGTTTCTTGATGTTGCGGATGACACCGAGGGCCACGGGCATGTCACCGCCCATGTGGGCAAGCATCATGTGGATGCCTGTATCCTCGATGGTCTCATCGTGAACCATGATGTCATCAATGGTGATGCCGTTCTCGCCGATAGTGACCACCTCAAGTTGGCGTCCGTTAAAACGAAGACCCTTGTTGCGTTCTTTTCCGAAAATCATGGGCTTTCCATGTTCCAACACAATGGTGCGGTCGTCGCGCACGGCCCGGTCGGTGATAGCTGCGTGTGTCTTATCATTAAAAATCATGCAGTTCTGCAACACTTCGATAACAGAGGTGCCGTCGTGTTCGGCAGCACGCACCATAACATCAGTTGTCAGAGCTGGCACACAGTCGAGGGTGCGGGCGAAGAATGTACCCTGTGCTCCCATCACCAACTCACCCGGGTTGAACGGGTAGTCGATAGTACCATAGGGAGAGGTCTTGGTGACCTGTCCGAACTTGGTGGTGGGACTATACTGACCCTTGGTGAGGCCATAAATCTCGTTGTTGAAAATGGTGATGTCCAAATCCTGATTACGGCGGATGGCATGGATGAGGTGGTTGCCACCGATAGCCATGCTGTCGCCGTCTCCCATGCTCACCCAAACACTGAGTTCGGGGTTGGCAAGTTTCACACCAGTGGCAATAGCGCAGGCGCGGCCATGTATGCCGTGGAAGCCGTAGGTGTCGACGTAATAAGGTATGCGGGACGAGCAACCGATGCCAGATACCATACAGATGTTCTCCTTCTTGTCATGCAGCTTGGGGAAAGCAGTAAGGAGAGAAGAGAGGATGGCGTGGTCGCCACAGCCAGGACACCATTTCACCATCTGGTCGCTGGTGAAATCAATCTTTGTATATTCAGCGTCTGTCTTGGGGACGAAATGTCTTTCCATATCGATTATGAATTTTAAAGTCGTTAATGTGGTTATTTTTCGAGGAGGCTGTTGAAGTGATCCTTCAATTCTGATACCTCGAAGGGCAGACCCATAATCTTATTGTAAGCAGTCATGGGGCAGTCGGGGTATTTTGTGCGGAGATAGCCAAGGAACTGGCCATTATTCAATTCGCAGACCACAATCTTTTTATATTTGCGCAAGATGTCGCCAGTGTTTTTGGGCAGTGGGCAAATATAGTTGAAGTGGGTGTAGGCCACCTTCTTGCCTTCGTTGTTCATCTCCTCGACAGCGAGTGTGAGGGCACCAGATGTGCCACCCCAGCCCACGACGAGCAGGTCGGCATCGGGATTGCCGGTCACCTCTTGGTCGGGGATGTTGTTGGCCACGCGATCCACTTTCTCCTGACGGTTGTGAACCATGAGCGCATGGTTCTCCGGATCAGTACTGAGGTTGCCCTCGGGGGCCTTTTCGAGACCGCCGACGCGGTGACGCAGACCTTCCATGCCGGGCAGTGCCCACTCACGTACGAAAGTCTCGGGGTCACGACGGAAAGGACGGTAGTTAGGATCGTTGGGCTTGGCCAGACGGGGGGTGATGCTGGGCAGGTCGGCCACTTTGGGTATACGGAATAGTTGAGAACCGTTACCCAAGTAACCGTCGGTGAGGAGAATGACGGGGGTCATGTGTTCCAAGGCCAATTTGGCGGCCGTATAAGCCCAATAGAAGCAGTTTGCACTACTGCTGGCCGCAACAACAATGAGGGGAGCCTCACCGTTGCGGCCATACAGGGCCTGATTCAGGTCGCTCTGCTCGGTCTTAGTGGGCAGACCTGTGGAGGGACCACCGCGCTGAACATCGACCACGACCAGCGGGAGCTCAGTCATAACAGCCAGACCCAAAGCCTCGCTCTTCAGCGACAGACCAGGACCGGAAGTGCTGGTGCATGCCAATGCGCCTGCATAGCTGGCACCTATGGCAGAGCAAATACCGGCAATCTCGTCCTCAGCCTGAAAGACACGTGCGCCCAAACCTTTATGCTTGGCCAGTTCAACCATCACATCAGTAGCGGGAGTGATGGGATAACTGCCCAAGAAAAGGCGACGACCGCTGCGTTCGGCGGCAGCCAACAGCCCCCATGCCGTGGCGACATTGCCTGTAATGTTGCGATAACGGCCCTTGGGCATCTCTGATGCTTTGGCCACCTCAACAATCTTGGAGTGGATCAGTTCCAATTTTTCGGCATATTCGTAACCCTCAGAAAGAACGGCCTTATTAAGCTTCACAACCTCTGGCTTCTTTGCAAACTTACGTTCCAGATAGGCAAACGTCTTTTCCAAAGTCTTGTTGGTAAGGAAGAAAATCATGCCAAGGGCAAACATGTTGCGGCTCTTGTCAGCAGTCTTCTTATCGACACCCTGTTCCTGCCCGATACGCTGAGTGAACGATGTGACAGGGGCATGTACGATAGTATAGGCGCGTTCGAACTCCTCGGTGAAAGGATTCTCTTTATAGCCGGCTTTTTCTAGGGCTTCGGGGGTGAACGTGTCAGCATCCACGATAACGGTAGCGCCCTTCTTGGCCCATTTCAACTGAGACTTGAAGGAGGCGGGATTCATAGCAACGAGAATGTCGCACTTGTCGCCCGAACTGTAGATGTGCTTACCCACATGAACCTGGTAGCCAGACACCCCTGCGATGGTGTTGTGCGGAGCACGGATTTCGGCGGGGTAGTCGGGGAATGTGGCGATGTCGTTACCCGTCAGGGCCGACGCATCGGAAAACAGAGTTCCCGAAAGTTGCATGCCATCACCCGAATCGCCAGCGAAACGGACTACGATGTCGTCCTTTTTAACTATCTGTTCTTTTGACATATTGATACGTTTTATATTGAAAAATACTTTATGTGTTTAAAATGCAAAGATACGAACTTTATTCCAAATAATTAAAATAAACAAAAAAAGAAAATGCCCAGCAATGTTGATAGTTTCACAAAATATTATCATACAACAATTTGTATAGTTGACAATTTTCCTCTTCCACACACCCATCCCCCATACCATCCACCGCGCCCCCTGTGCGGAGTGCCTTCGTCGTATCTTCACTCCTGCTCCAAAACTTAAATTGACCCAAGGCAAAACTTCCCCTCATCTTGTAAGGAGGAAATGCAAAACAAAAGGAAACCTTTTGTGTAAAAAGCAATTGGAACGACAGCGAAGGAGACGTTGGCTTGGTGGGGCACATTTTTTTTAAATGAAAGCACAATAAGTGTTTTTTTTTTCGTACCTTTGCAAAAAAATAATACACACAATATGAAAACACGATTATCGCTTATCATCCTCCTGACTGCTTTGTTATGCAGTGAGTTGGGCTATGCCCAAAAGGTACGTACTATGAAATACCGCAACGGCAATGTTTACACCGGCGAGTTCGACGGACGCACCCGCGAGTCGGGATATGGTACAATGAAATATTACAACGGCAACGTCTATGAAGGCAATTGGTTAAAAGGCAAACCCCACGGCGAAGGTGTCTTGACCTACGCCAACAACGGAGGCCGTTTCGAAGGCAACTGGGAAGACGGCAAAATGGTTGGGAAAGGCACTATCTATTTCCCCAATGGCGATGTCCTTGAAGCCACATTCACTGATGGCGAAAGCCAGACCGGCAACGGCACCTTCACCTTCGCCAAAGGCGGCACTTATGTGGGCGACGTGGTCGACGGTATGCCTGATGGCGAAGGCACCCGCGTATGGCCCAACGGCGCCACCTATACGGGGCACTGGCTCAAAGGCAAGATGTCGGGCCAGGGCGAATACACCTTCAGCAGTGGCGCACGCTACGTTGGTTTATGGAAAGACGGCAAATACAATGGCGAAGGCACCTATACCGACTCCGAGGGCAATTCCACCCACGCCATCTACGAAAACGGAAAGCCCATCCAGGTATTTGACGCACCTCAGAATAAAGAAGCCGCACCAACTAAAGCCTCTGAATAAAACCCACGATTGATGCTCATTCATAAAACTAATTAGGGGGTGTCCTCGCATCCCCCGATTGGATTGAGTACTGCAAAAAAGAGAACAAACATCTATATAACCAATCAATTACTATTATTGTCATGCGCAAGATTATACTTTTGACAGCCATGCTTATAACCACCTCCGTCATGGCACAGACTCACCGCCTGAATTCTAACGGCAAGTGCGATGCCATCACGCAAGTTAAAATTGAGAATGCACTGAAAGGCAAAGGCCCCGACTCAGGAAAAGAGATGCGCTTTCTGGCCAAGGTGAACCAACATTTCGATGCCAGCAAACTAAAAGAGCAGGGTATCGTGGTGGGTTCCAAGGCTGGCGACATCATAACCCTGCGCCTCACTGCCGAGCAAACGCAACTGCTTGAAAACAATGCAGACATCCTGCAATACAGCTACGCCTACCCCATCTACCCCACCCTCAACAAAACCCGCACCGACACCCGCACCGACAGCGTGCAGGCGGGTCTTGGCCTACCCCAGGCCTATACTGGCAAGGACGTGATTATCGGAATCACCGACTGGGGCTTCGACTATATGCACCCCAATTACAACAACAACGGTGCCGACAACCACCGTGTTTTGCGTGCCTGGGACCATTTCAAACTCTCCGGTCCTGCCCCTGCCGGATTTGACTATGGCACCGAGTTCACCACCCGCCCACAAATGATTGCGGTACGTGGCGACACTTCGGGCCTTTATGGCTACGCCACCCATGGCACCCACGTGGCCGGTATTGCAGCCGGACGTGGTGTGGACGGCCAATATACTGGTCAGGCACCCTACGCCGACCTCGTTTTTGCCTCATTCTATCTCAATGGTGCCGCATGGCTCGACGCCGTGGCATGGATGAAAGACGTGGCCAAAGCCGAAGGCAAGCGGCTTGTCATCAACAACAGCTGGGGCATGTACACCCTAGGCCCCATTGATGGCACCTCGCTCGTCAGCCAGGCAATCAACAACTTGAGCGACAGCGGTATCGTGTTTGTCACCAGCGCAGGAAACTGTGGCTACGACAGACTCCACATCTCCAAGACTTTCACACCCACTACACCCGATACCTTACGCTCGCTGGCCACTTACTACAACTATCAAGAAATCGGACAAGGCATTATCATGTGGGGCGAGCCCAACAAGAGCTTCGAAGCCTCCTTTGCCATGGTGAAAGGCAACGACTCGGTATGCTTCCGCTGGGTGAACACCGCCGATGGTAGTTTCCAACTCGACAGCTCCCTTAACAATGGCAGCGACAACCTGCCTTTCAACATCATCGTCGAACAGGCCAACATATTCAACAACCGTCCTCACATCTATATCGACATTGCAAAGAATATAAACTACGAGATTCACATTGCCGTCACTGCCCAAGAGGGCACCGTACATGTGTGGAACATGACCACCCTGGCCAACGGGGCCGGCAACATGGGTGCGGAATTCACTCGCGGACGTTCTCTTAACTATACCGAAGGCGATAACGAATACAGTATCGGCGAACCTGCCTGTGCCGAAAAGTGTATCGCCGTAGCCGCCCACCTCGCCGACAGCAAAAAGCCGAATGGCGAGATAGCACCGGGTCCTATCTGTAGTTTCTCAAGCCACGGCCCCACCCTTGACGGTCGCAACAAACCCGATGTCTCCGCCCCTGGCAAAAACGTCTGTTCCTCATTGAGCTCGCTCACTACGGAGTATTATTCCCCGGTGATGACCTACCGTTTTGGCGGACGTGAGTATGTATGGGCCAGAATGTCAGGCACCTCGATGAGCGGCCCTGCCGTCACCGGCATTGTAGCCCTGATGCTCGAAGCCAATCCCGACCTCACCCCGCAACAGGTGCGCGACATTCTCACCTCCACAGCCCGCAACGATGCGTCCACCGGCCCGCTACATGAGCGCGACAGCATCAGCCTTATTTGGGGCTGGGGCAAAGTCAACGCCCTGGCTGCCGTCAATGAGGCCCTGGCACATGTCGACATCCAGCAAGCCGACGAAAAGTGGTTTGCCAAATCACTGCAACTCTACCCCAATCCTGCCTCCAGCCAAGTCACCATTCTCACGGGACGTCACACCCCTGAAACCGTCAGCATCTACTCCGCCGAAGGCCGCCTCATGATGAGTCAGAAAGTGGTGATGGAATCCTCCATCGACATTTCTCGTCTGCCCCACGGCGTATACATAGTCAAATGTGGTGCCCGCACCGCACGGCTTGTCCACTAATGACTTTGGCCCACCCCTTTATAACCGACCTCGGAAATGCTCAAGATATTCCGCACCAACATATTCATGCAGAGCGTCATCATCATCGTGGTGTCGCTGGTGCTATGGGTTGGTGTCTTCAGCCATCCCCAGCCTATGCCTATGGTTGGGGGTGGACAACTCTATTATTGGCTCACCGGTTGGCTGTCACCTCTGGCGGGTGCCATCATTGCCTTCCTGCTGGTAGTGGTCGAAGGCTTTCTGCTCAACGGCATGCTCTATCGTCACAAGATGATTACACAGAACACCCTCATGCCAATGCTCTTCTACATCATCGCCATGAGCCTGGGGACCCACACCCTCTCCCCCATCCTGCTGGGAAGCCTGCTGCTTATTCTGACCATCGACCAGCTGATGCTCACCAACACCTTACTCTCCCTGCCACTGAACAAGATATTCGGTGCCGCAGCATGCATTGCCCTGGCCACCCTTTTCTGCCCGGCCATGATGGTGTTCTTCATACCGCTGTTCATGTGCATGTTCAACTACAGCCTCTATGGTTGGCGCGACTGGACCATGCTGATACTGGGGCTCTTGGCACCATACATACTAATGGAGACCTACTTCTTCGTTGTCGACCAGATGTTTTATCGCAACTACCTAATCCTCTATGGATTCACCGACATAAACCTGAGAATTGATGCCGATTGGGGCGACTGGGTGGGGAGCAGCATATTCCTGCTGACACTTTTTATAGGCATGGGTGCTGCCGTTCTGAACAGCCAGAACCGTAACATCAATTTCAAGAAGAACATATCCTCCATACTGCTCTTCCTCTTCGGCGGCCTCTTCTATACCCTCTACACCACCGTCGTGCCCGTCCCCACCCAAGCTTTTGCCATCCCATTTGCCTGTTGCACCACCTCGCTCTTTATCGAACCTAAACGAAAAGAGCTAGGCCCCAACATCATATTCCTACTATTAATTATCCTCTTTATCATTTGGAGATTCATCTGATGCTGAAAGCCCAATATACACCTGACCTGATTGAATGCGGTTGCGACGAAGCCGGACGTGGATGCCTCGCAGGTGCGGTGTATGCGGCTGCCGTGGTGCTTCCCAAAGACTACCACAACGAGCAACTCAACGACTCCAAGCAGCTGACCGAACGCCAACGTTACCACCTTCGCGAACAGATAGAGCATGACGCCCTAGCATGGGCGGTGGCATCTGTGTCGGAAAAAGAAATCGACAAAACCAATATCCTACGCGCTTCTATGCACGCCATGAATCTGGCCATCGCAAAGCTCAATGTCACCCCCGAACTGCTGCTTATCGACGGCAACCGATTCTACAACGAATCCCTCATCCCCTACTACACCATTGTAAAAGGCGATGGGAAATACCTCTCTATTGCCGCCGCCTCCATTCTGGCCAAAACCTACCGCGACGACTATATGTATTCACTTCACCAACAATACCCTTCCTACGGATGGGACAACAACAAGGGCTATCCCACTGCCGCCCACTATGCCGCTTTGGCCCAATACGGCCCTACCCCAGTGCACCGCACCTCTTTCAAACTCACCAAGTCTGCCAGCACACCTCACCCAAAACGTCAAACCTCAAAGAAAACCTCCGTCAAACCCCAAGCTCAAACCGTCAAGTGAACCCTGTAGAGAAAATACGTGAACAGCATAAAACAGCGCTGCTGCAAGGTCTGGCCGCCAAACCTCACCGCAAACGCATCATGCACCTCGACGACATCCGCAGCATCGGCATCATCGTCCACAACCTCAACGACGAAGAGCAAATCACGCTGACACAGTTCTCACACCACATGACCACCAACCGTGGCACCATGGTTCGCAAACTTGAGATAAACGGCAACCCCGATGAACAACTCGACAAGTATGGTATTCCCAAAGTCGACCACCAACTCTTCACCAGCTACCACTACGACCTCCTCATCGACGCCACCCCTACCAACGACATCTTCGGACTCTTCGTCACCTTGAATGCCTCCTCCAACCTGCGCGTCATCTACTACGACACCACCCAGCCCATACAAGACATCATCCTCTCCACCTACGACCTCATCATCCGTGGGCAAGGCCCGTTGGTGCTCTCCAAATACCTCACCGACATCCTCAATTATCTCATCCAAATCAGAAAGACCCCATCTAGACAAATATACAGACAATAAAGTATTAAGCTCTATGAAAAATCCCTTTATCGGAACAGGTGTCGCACTTGTGACCCCTTTTAGAAAACAGACAACCATAGATTTCAGCAAGCTGGAAGCCCTCATCAACCACATCATCGCCAGCGGTGTCGACTACATCGTTGCCCTTGGTACCACCAGCGAAGCCGCCACCATGACCGACACCGAGCGCCACGCCCTTCAAGACTTCATTATCGAGACCGTCGCGGGCCGCTGCCCCATCATGCTGGGCATGGGTGGCAACAACACGCTGGCTGTCACCGACGCCATTGCCAACACCAACTTCGACGGCATCAGCGGCATCCTCTCCGTAGCACCCTACTACAACAAACCCAACCAACGAGGGTTGGCTCAACACTTCAAACAGATTGCCGAATCGTCGCCGGTACCCGTCATCATCTACAATGTCCCTGGTCGCACAGGTGTCAACATCGCTGCCGACACCACCCTCCAGTTGGCGCAGGAATGTCCCAACATCATCGGCATCAAAGAGGCCTCCGGCAATATCTCCCAAGTGATGCAGATTCTGAAGGACAAGCCAGACAAGTTCCTTGTCATCTCGGGCGACGATGCCCTCACCTATCCTATGATAACCTTGGGTGCTTCGGGGGTCATCTCCGTCATTGCCAACGCATTTCCAAAAGAGATGTCCTCGATGGTACGCTTTGCCTTGAAAGGCGACTTGAAGAAAGCCCTGCCGCTTCACTACAAGATGCTGCCGCTCATGAACGCCATCTTCGAAGAGGGCAACCCCTCCGGCATCAAAGCCCTCTTGGAAATCCAAGGCAAGATTGTCAACACACTCCGCATGCCTTTGGTCAAAGTGTCCAAACCCCTCTACAACAAGCTGTCGCAATTCAATGACGAGTTTAACGCATAAAGCGCAAGAAGTCTTCCAGCACGACCGATTTGCCACCGAGGCCACAGGAATCAAAGTCGACGAGGTGCGCGAAGATTATGCCCGCTGCCTACTGACCCTCGACACCAAGCATCGCAACGCCATGGGGGCCATCATGGGAGGCGTGATGTTCACCCTGGCCGACCTGGCCTTTGCCATTGCCTCCAACAGCCGATGCCTCATCGACGGCCGTCCTCTGGAATGGGTATCACTAGGCAGCAGCATACAATATCTCGGTCAGACGAAGGACGACACCCTCATTGCCGAAACCACATGCGTCAAACAAGGCAGCCGCACCTGCGTCTACAACATCCACATCCACGACTCCAAGGGCAAAGCCATCGCCCTCGTTACCACTACCGGAATACACCTTTCTAACTAAACAATGATTGCCATCCAACAAATACGCCAACCCGTCCTTGCACAGTTCGAGCAATTCCAAAAAGAATACCTCAAGCGGCTCCAAGGCAACTTACCCGTACTACAAGAGGTATCCTCCTACCTTACTCAATATCAGGGCAAGCAGCTACGTCCGCTCCTGGTACTTCTTTCTGCCAAGGCATGTGGCACTCTCAAACCTCAGCACATAATGGTCGCCGCCGTCATGGAACTACTACACAACTCCACCCTCATGCACGACGATGTGGTGGACGAATCCGACACCCGACGCGGCCACGCCGCTATCAGACAACAATGGGGCAATCAGGCAGCCGTTCTCTGCGGCGACTACCTCCTCTCCCAAACCATGAAAACCCTCCACGACATCCACGACGACCAAGTCACCGCCATCATCAACGCCACCGTCTCCACCATGTGCGAAGGCGAACTCAAGCAGCTGGCCACCAACAACCAGCCACTGGACCAAAACAGCTATCTCGACATCATAGGCTGCAAGACAGCCTCTCTCATGGCCGCCTGCTGCGAGCTGGGGGCCTACCCCATGGATGGCTCCGTCAGCTCCACCTATCGCAAGGCTATGCACGATTTTGGCTACAACTACGGCATCGTATTCCAAATCAACGACGACAACCACGACATCAACACCCTCCACGATGCCACCCCCAACCTCAACGTCGACACCCAGCAGCTAATCAAACACCACACCCAAATGGCTTTCAACGCCCTCCAAACCATACCTCATTCCCCCGCACGCCAATCACTGCTCGACCTGCTCTCCCCTTTGTCCCCGCAACCAACAAATCAATAAAACACATACCCCTACAATTAATAGTACAAAAACAATACTAAATAGAAAATCAAAATCATCATCAAATGAAAAAGTTCTTTTTATCTCTCGTATTCATGGCCTTTGCCGGTGCTGTGCTGGCTCAGAATGCCCAACTCCCCCAAAATGTCACACTCAAGACATTGGACGGCCAATCCGTGCAGACTTCCACCATCCAGAACGACGGCAAGCCCATCATCATCAGTTTCTGGGCCACATGGTGCAAACCCTGCCACGTCGAACTCAACACCATCAACGAGGTCTACGAAGACTGGCAGAACGAAACTGGTGTCAAGCTGGTGGCCGTCTCCATCGACGATGCCCGCAGTGCCAACAAAGTGAAACCCGATGTCGCCGGAATGGGTTGGGAATATGAAATATACCTCGACCAAAATCAAGACTTCAAACGTGCCATGAACGTGGTGAACCCTCCCCACACCTTTGTGATTAACGGCAAGGGCGAAATCGTCTATCAGCATGCCTCCTTCGTCCCCGGAGACGAAGAGGAACTGTATGAAGCCGTCAAAAAAGCCGCAGCAGAAGAATAATAGCAGCAACCATTAACAAATCAGTACCGACTTCATGAAAAGGACAAACAACTACGCCAGCATCCTGTCACTCGTGACACTCCTGCTGACGGGCATGACCGCTTACGGACAAGGCATATTGGGTGGCCATGTCACAGGTAATATACAACTCGACGGCCAAATATCCAGTGCCGACTCCATCATCGGTGCTCAAGACGTGCCCGAGAATCTTCTTCTCAACGCCCGTGCCGACATCCTCTACACCAACGGAGGCTTCAGCGCGGGCATGCGTTTTGAGGTCTACCAAAACCCGCTCCTAGGTTTCGACCAACGCTACAAAGGCGAAGGCATCGCCAACTATTTTGTCAGCTATCAGGCCGAACGCCTCAGCGTCACTGCCGGTAACTTCTACGAGCAGTTTGGCAGCGGCATGATACTGCGCGCCTACGAAGACCGCTATCTGGGTGTCGACAACTCACTGCGGGGCCTCGACGTCGCCCTGCGGCCCTTCGACGGTGTCACCGTCAAAGCCTTTATCGGCAAACAACGCTACTTCTGGAGCTACGGCAACGGCCTGGTTCGCGGCATCGATGGCGAAATCAACCTCAACAGCGTCATCAAAGCCATGGCCGAAAGCAAGTTCCGCGCCACCTTGGGAGCCGGCTTCGTGAGCAAATACGAGGACGATGAAACCATCATCTCCGAAGACCCCTCCTACAAACTCCGACTCCCCCTCAACGTGGGTGCCGGCGCTGTGCGTATGGACCTCTCCTACGGCAACTGGAGCCTCCAGACCGAATATGCGCGCAAAGGTCAGGACCCCAGCGTTATGAACGAATACATCTATCGCCATGGCGAAGCCCTCATGGTCAACGCCACCTATGCCAAGAAAGGCTTCAGTGCCAACGTCCAAGCCAAACGCGTCGACAACATGAGCTACAAGTCAGTCCGCAGCGAGAGCGGCGAGATGCTCTATATCAACTACATCCCCGCCATCACCAAGCAGCACACCTACGCCTTCCTCAGCATGTATCCCTACGCCACCCAAACCACTGGCGAGATGGGCCTACAGGGCGACATCATGTACAAGATTAAGAAGGGCACCCTCCTCGGCGGACAATACGGCACCGACATCCAACTCAACGCCGCCATCATCACCGGCATCGACACCAGCCGTATCGGCGGCGCCGGCACCATGGGATATGAATCGCAGTGGTTCAAGACCGGCGAACTCTACTATGGCGACGTCACCCTCGCAGTGGCTAAGAAACTCAGCTCGGCCGTAAAGCTCTCCGCCACCTACGGCTACCAAGTGTTCAACCCCACCGTGGAAGGACACATCGGCAACATCCACCACAACCACATAGCCGTCGCCGACCTCACATGGAAAGTCAACAAAAAGAACGTCCTCCGTTTCGAAGCCGAATGGATGGGGAGCGACAGCAAATATGGCGAAGTGTTCAATATCAACGGCTCCGATGTCGAGAACGACGACAAACGCTGCGGCGACTGGATTATGGGGCTGGTGGAATACAACTTCGCCGGTGCCTGGTTCCTGTCTGTCAGCGACCAGTATGCCTACAACGACGGCATTGGCAACTACTACAATGTCAGCCTCGGCTACAACCATGGCGCCACCCGCATGCAGCTGGGCTATGGCAAGCAGCGTGAAGGCCTCCTCTGCATCGGCGGCGTGTGCCGTCAGGTGCCTGCCAGCAACGGCCTCACCTTCAGCCTCACCACTTCTTTCTAATGTATCACCCCAATAGACAATCCATCATGAAAAGAATCAAATACCTCTCTCTCTTTGCTGCCGCCCTGCTCAGCTTTGCCTCTTGCGACAAAATAGAGAACGACAACCTCGTCACCTTCCTGGGAGCCACTTTTAGATGGGAGGCCAGCGATGTCGAGGTCTCCAACACCCAACGTGTCTTTATGGAAAAATACACCGGTGTGAGGTGCAAAAACTGCCCCTCGGCCGACAATACCATCCACGCCGCCATGGTCAAATATGGCGACCGCCTTTCCGTGGCCTCCGTCCATTGCACCTCTCTGGCCAATCCGTTGAATCAAGATGACCCCGACCTCCGCACCGACAAGGGCAGCACCTGGGCAGCCTTTTTCTGTGGTGCCAACCCAGCCCTTCCCACCGGCCTCATCAATCGCAGCAAACTGGGCAGCAATTGGGCACTCTTCAACCCCAGCGCCGGCTTCGACGACAAGGTTGACAGCGTGCTCAACTCACCGGCCTCCATCGGCCTGGATATGGTGTCCGGCAAAAGTGCTTTGGGTTCGCAGTACAATGTCGATGTCTTCATCCAATTCTTCCAAACCGTCTCCGAACCCCTCACACTCACCCTGCTCCTCATCGAGGACGACATCCATACTTCCCAACTGGACGGCAGCTCAAAAATCGACGACTACCAGCAGAACCACGTCCTGCGCGAAATCATCACCGACGAATGGGGCTCCGCCCTCACTGCCGACGGCTCGGCCGGCACCAAATGCAAGGGCAACGTGAAATTCGACCTGCGTGAAGGCTGCGTGCCGGAACATTGCAGCCTCATAGCCTTCATCTCCTATAAGGATTCGCGCGAGATTATCAACTGTGTCCAATGCAACCTCCAATAGCCTAGAATGAACAAGCGCATCCTAGGTCTGGCCCTACCCAACATCATCACCAACATCACCGTGCCTCTTCTGGGCATGGTCGACATGGCCATCGTCGGCCATCTCAGTGCCGACCATCTGGGCGCCATTGCCATCGGAACACAAATATTCAACCTCATCTACTGGAACTTCGGCTTCCTCCGCATGGGCACCAGCGGGTTCACCGCCCAAGCCTATGGCGCCAACAACATGGACGAGGCTGTCCGCATCTTCGTCCGTGCCATCGCCATCGCACTGGCCGTTGCCGCCCTGCTGCTGCTGCTACAATGGCCCATCAGCCGTTTGTCGCTGCTCATCTTCCAAGTCAAGGACGGCCCCGCCGTCATGCAGCTGGCCCTCACCTACTTCTTCGTCCGTATATGGGCCGCCCCCGCCACCTTGGGGCTCTACGCTGTGAAAGGCTGGTTCATCGGCATGCAGAATGCCAAACTCCCCATGTGGATAGCCATCTTCCTCAACACGATAAACATCGTTTGCAGCCTCATATTCGTCCTGCTGCTCCACTGGGACATCCGGGGGGTCGCCCTGGGCACGGTCATCGCACAATACAGCGGGCTGGCCATGGGGCTCTTCTTTATGGTGAAGAAATACCGCTGGGTGTTTGCCAACTATGCCCGACAGTCCTACCTCTCCGCCAAAGAGAAAGCTCAGGTCATCCTGTCCGACTCACTCCACTGGCCCATGCTGCGCCGCTTCTTCAAAGTCAACGGCGACATATTCCTGCGCACCGTCTGCCTTGCCACGGTGTTCACCTTCATCACTGCCGCCAGCGGACATATCAGCAAGGAAATCCTCGCCATCGACGCGCTCCTCATGCAGTTCTTCACCCTCTTCAGCTACATCATGGACGGCTTCGCCTACGCTGGCGAGTCGCTCGTAGGCCGCTATATCGGTGCCCGTGAGCCTCGCTCGCTACGTCTTTCAGTACGTCTGCTGCTGCTTTGGGGGCTGGCCCTCACCGTCGTCTTCACCCTCCTCTATGCCGTCGGGGGCGAATGGTTCCTCCGCCTCTTCAGCGACCAGCCCACCGTCATCGAAGGCGCCAAGACCTACATGTTCTGGACCCTTATCATCCCCATGTGCGGTTTCGCCGCTTTCCTGTTCGACGGCATCTTCGTGGGCGCCACAGCCTCGCGCGCCATGCGCAACTGCATGTTTGTCGCCACCCTGGCATTCTTCGCCTCCTACTTTGGCCTGAAAGAACTGGCCATGCTCCACGCGCCCCTCACCACCCAACAGTGGAACAACATCCTCTGGACCGCCTTCATGATATACCTTGCCCTCCGTGGCATTCTTCAGGCCCTCAGCCTCAAGAAATCCGTTTATGCACAAATAATATAATACAATCAATAAATGAAACACCTTCTCAAAACGGCTATCTGCACCCTGCTCATCACCATGGCCTTCTCGGCTCATGCCGTCTACGTGCAGAATATGCCTGTCAACAAAATCCAACCATCGGGCGACACCGTCCACTTCTTTGTCACCGGCGACGAATTCTATCACCGCTACCACGATGCCGACAACTACACCATCGTTCAGGACCATGCCGGCTACTGGGTCTACGCCATGCCCTCTGCCGACGGCGGAGTGCAGCCCTCCGCCCATCGGTTCGGCACCGTCAATCCCGCCACCCTCGGCCTGCAGCCCGGCCTGAGCATCACCCGCAAGCAATTGGCCCAACGGCGCAAGGCATGGGACATCCCCGAACAATACCGCATAGCGCAACCCAAGACCAGCGGACGCAACCATGGCGACTATTGCAACCTGGTCATATTCATCCGCTTTTCCGACGACACGGCCTACACCCGTTCCCTCGAATCCATCGACCGCATGTGGAGCGACTCTACCTCCCCCAGCTCCAACTCGGTATACAGCTATTTCAAGCACGTCTCGTACAACAAACTATTTGTCCGCACCTACTATGCCCCAACGCCCGACAGCAACGTCATCAACTCCTACCAGTCGTCCCACCCCCGTGCCTACTACATGCCCTATAACGAGAGCAACCCCATAGGTTACACCAACTACGACGACCGCACCCAGCGCGAGTTCGAACTCCTTGTCAGTGCCGTCAACTACCTCAACGACTCCGCCCCTGTGCCCACCAATTATGTGCTCGACTGCGACAACGACGGCTACATCGACAATGTCAACTTCGTGGTCAAAGGCAGCTACACCGGATGGAGCGACCTCCTCTGGCCCCATAAATGGAACCTTTACGGCCATGATGTCTTCATCAACGGCAAGCAGGTCAACACCTTCAACTTCGCCCTCGAAGGTGCGGGCGACGACTACTTCGGCACCTCCACCTTCTGCCACGAGATGTTCCACTCGCTCGGCGCACCCGACCTCTACCACTACGACAACTTCACCGAAATCGTCCCCATAGGCAGCTGGGACCTGATGGCCAGCAACTCCAAGCCCCCACAGAACATGAGCGCATACATGAAGTACAAATACGGCAACTGGCTCGACAGTATACCACTCATCACCACTCCAGGCACCTACACCCTCACCTCCGTCTCCGACAACGTCCCCGGCACCAACATCTTCCGCTTCCCTAGCGCCGACCCCGACCAATTCTACGTGGTAGAATACCGCGACAACACCGAAATGTTCGACACCAAAGTGCCCGGCAAAGGCCTCCTGATATACCGTATCGACACCCGCTTCAACGGCAACGCCGGATTCGACGCTGACGAAAACCGCGACGAAATATGGCTTTTCCGCCCCAACTCTACCGACAACCTCACCAACGGACATCTCGCCCAAGCCTTCTTCACACCCGCCCGCAACCGCACCGAATTCTCCCCCTCCACCATCCCCTACCCCTACCTCAGCGACGACACCCGCGACTACACCTTCTCCATCTCCAACATCTCCACCCCGGGTGAGACCATCAGCTTCTACTACACCAACCGCACCGTACCCGCCAACCTAACCTATCAGCGCACCACCTCCTCCACCGCCACCCTCACATGGGGCGGCTCCTCACCCGCCTATCGGGTGCTATACCGCCTAAAAGGTAGCGACGAGCCATTCACCCAACTCCTGGTAACCACCAGGCACCTCACCCTCATCAACCTGCTGCCCAACACCGAATACGAATGGACCGCCCGCGCGCTCTTCGACCCTATCGGCAACGACCAGTACGCCGACAGCAGCACCTTGGCACCCATCGCCAAGTTCCACACCGAGCATTGCAACAACCCTCAATCGGTCATCGTGGGCGAAAACTCCCACGAACAGCACACCGGCATGCCCTTCTATAACAACGAGAAATTCAACTACTCACAACAAATATTCCTCGCCTCTGAAATCGGAGAAGAAAAGAACATCAACTCCATCAGCATCGAGTATGGCTACAACAACACCATTCAGTATGACAACTGCACCATCTATATGGCCAATACCACCATCACCCGATTCAACGACACAACGCCTCCCCTCCCCATGGATGAGCTGCACATGGTCTACTCCGGCACACTCAACTTCGCCTACGGCTGGAACGACCTCCTGCTCGACTCCATCTTCCACTACACCGGGCAAAACCTGGTCATCGCCATCGATGACAACTCCGAAGAACTGAGCCGACCCAACCACCTCTTCTATATCCACCATATCGACCAACCGAGGGCCATCATCTACCACTCCTCCCAGTATAACCCCGGACCCGAACAGGACACCATCAAGGGCACCCGCACCTACCAGTACTTCCGCAACAACATCCGCTTCTCAGGCTGCCCCATCTATCATGGCCAAGTGTATGCCTGCATCCTCTCCGACAACGACAACTTCGGCAGCGTCACCGGCGACGGGCTCTATGCCCTCAACGACACCATAGTCATCCAGGCCTTCCCCCATGCCGGCTGCACCTTCTCCCATTGGAACGACAACAACACCGACAACCCACGCTCCATCGTCATGACTCAGGACACCCTCTTCGTAGCCCATTTCCACAACCCTGTCGGCATCGAGAACCCCGAAAACGGTGGCGGCTATGTCATACTCTCCCACCACCTGCAAATCACCATCCAAGGGGCCTCGCAGCAACCCATCAGCATCTACGACCTCATGGGACGCCCCGTCTCCTCCTGCAGCAGCAGCCACCCCGACAACGTAGTCTTCAACCTCCCCAGCAGCGGAGTATACCTTGTCCGCATCGGACATGAAAAACCCATAAAGCTGTTTGTCCGCTAGCACCCACCCCGACAGCAGCTTCTCACCCACAGGCGGACGGCGACGATAGTCCCGTCCGCCTTCTTTCTTACGCCCCATTCGTGCCAGCAAATACACAGTGCCGCCCCACCTCGACGACTTACATTCAATTGGTTTTAAATTTCATTTTTATCTTATTTCAATTTCATTTCTTAACAGTGTAAAAAACGCAACGGAAACAGTATCAAACAATTAAACATTTTTAATCAAAAAAGACAAAGGGGCATCGGGCCGGGGCGGAACGATTTTTCGAGAGGTTTTTAACTCGCAATATTTATTATTCATAAAAAAGTTGTATATTTGTAAATTGAATTTCTTAGAGCGACAAAGTTTAATTAATAATCAATCAAATACTTATATAATGAAAACCACTCCGTACACCGACCTTCACATCTCCCTTGGAGCCAAGATGGCCGAATTTGCAGGCTACAACATGCCTATCCAGTACACTGGATTAGTTGAAGAACACAACAACGTCCGCAACAACGTGGGCGTCTTCGACGTGAGCCACATGGGCGAGTTCCGCGCCAAAGGCCCCATCGCCAAGCATTTCATGCAGTATGTCACCACCAACAACATCGAAGACCTCTTCGACGGCAAAGTGCAGTACACCTGCCTCCCCAACGGCCAGGGCGGCGTGGTCGACGACATGCTCGTCTACCGCGTCCATGACGACGAGTATTTCATGGTGCCCAACGCCGCCAACATCGACAAGGACTGGGCTTGGATGAGCCAGATTGCCGACAAGATGGGCATGGAGCTGGGTAAGGACTTCGTCAACGAGAGCGAGCAGTGGGCCCAGCTCGCCGTGCAGGGCCCCAACGCCCTCAAGGCCATGCAGAAGCTCACCGACGAGAACATCGTCGACATGGAGTACTACACCTTCAAGATTCTCACCTTCGCCGGCATCCCCGACATCATCCTCTCCACCACCGGTTACACTGGCGCCGGCGGATGCGAAATCTACATCCCCAAGGAGAAAGCCATCGAGGTGTGGAACGCCGTCTTCGAGGCTGGTAAAGAGTATGGCATCATGCCTGCCGGACTTGGCTGCCGCGACACCCTGCGCCTGGAGAAGGGCTTCGCACTCTACGGCCACGAGATGGACGACACCGTCAGCCCCCTCGAGGCTCCGCTGGCCTTCATCGTCAAGCTGAAAGCTGAGAACAACAACTTCATCAACAAAGAACTCCTCCTAGCCCAGAAAGCCGCCGGTTTCAAACGCAAAGTGGCCGGCTTCGAGATGATCGACCGCGGCATCGCCCGCAACGGCTACGAAGTCTGCAACGCCGAAGGCAAGAAAATCGGTGAAGTGCGCAGCGGCTCCCCCAGCCCCAGCACCGGCAAGAACATCGGCACTGCCCTCATCGAGGCCGCCTACGCCAAGACCGGCACCGAAATCTACATCAAGATCCGCGAGAAACTCCTCAAGGCCGTCACCGTCAAGATGCCCTTCTACGAGGGTTAATGTATAGAAGATGAACACTGCAGAGAAAGTCGAATACTGGCTCGGCATTGCCGACTACGACCTTGACACGGCCGAGGCGATGTACTCCACTGGACGCTGGCTGTATGTGGCATTCATGTGTCATCAAGTCATCGAGAAGACACTTAAGGCCTACTGGTGCGCCACACAGGAGGACGAGCCGCCATATATCCACAACCACAAGCGCCTGGCCGATGGTTGCGGTTTATACTCCAGAATGAGTTTTGAGCAAAAAGACTTTCTCAACACCGTTACGACATACAATATCGAGGCACGCTATCCCGAAAGTAAAGATGCGCTTGCGCGAAAACTTGACAAGGATGCATGCCGCTTTATTATCGACAACACAAAAACAATTCAAACATGGATAAAGGAACAGCTCTCAGCCGCGACGAGGCAATAGACTTAGTACGTCAGTACAAGCATATTATTGCGAGGCATTTTGCAGAAGAGCCGCAAGTGCTGATGTATGGGTCTTATTCTAAAGGCAATGCAAACCGGTTCAGCGACATAGATGTGGCAGTTGTTGTGCCGACCTATGGTGACCGCAAACTGGAATTGTCTAAAGCTCTATGGCGCGACGTCGATGATGTGAGTCTTCTCATTGAGCCGGTCCTGATTTCCAAAGACCATCCATCGCCGCTATACGACGACATTATGCGGACGGGAATCGCAGTGTAACAAACATAGGACTACGAAAAGAGGCTTGCGCACAATACTGCTGCAAGCCTCTTTTGTTTATAGCTGTGGCAGATTGCAAATCCGCCACAACGGGGGGCTTGCACACAATACTGTTGCAAGCCTCTTTTGATAATAGCTGTGACGAATTTGCATTCCGCCATCATTGAACGGGGATTTGTAATCCCCAACCTTTTCAGTTATAGGTAATTCATAGTTGGTTGCACCCCCCATTACAACTGAGGCAGATTGCAAATCTGCCTCAGTCCCTATCTACCGAACACCAGACAGGTCAGAATGCTTTGACTAATTTTTCTTTTTATCATCAACCGTGCACATGGCCTCAGAAATGGCAAATGCTGTCCTGCTCTGCTTTACAATAGAATATATTTGCGTGCCTGTTTTTATTCCTTTCTTTATTGCACTACTAATATCTCCTTGCATTGTTAATCTGACGACACCGTTTATTCCACACATTGCTTTAACAGCTTTGTATATAATACATTCTCCATAAACACCTGTTCCTGCAAAGGCGCAATAAAGCGTTAATCCGACATCTGCCCAGCTACCTTCAAAATAATTGCAAAACTCATCTAAAGCATCACTTGCTTCCACAAGCAGTTCCATTGATGTGGATGATACAGAAATAACAGTTATTTTTATTGTACTTCCAGAATTATCAGCAGTTGGCTCTTCATTTCCATTAATTGATGTTTTGTACGGTTGATTCGCAAACACTGAGAAGGATAATCCTCCCAATAAGGCAAATAACAAAAGGACTTTCTTCATTTTAATTGTTGCCAGTTATATCCCATCGGCCCATCGGTTCTACTAATAATATAATTTTTGTTTTATCTTATCTTGCAGGTTGCATACTCTTAGGAGTACTTGCATCCCTCTGTACATGAGATTTGTCATCACTTCTGTTGGAAGTATTATTAGAGGAGGTGCGGGGGGAACTTGACGAAGAAGATGAACATGAACTTGAAGAAATGGTACTTCTCTTTGCCGATGAAGTATTAACATTTGAGGATGAACGAGGAGAACTTGAAGATGATGAACTATTTGATATCATACTCCGACTATTAGAAGATTGCGAGGAGTTATTATTAGAAGGTCTTTGTGTTTGAATGGTTGTAGGACGGGATGTGGACGCATTATTATTGCTCTGTGCATTTGCATAAATTGCAAAGCAAACAATCATCGCTGATAATAAAATGACTCTTTTTTTCATAGATATTTTTTGCCAGTTATATTCCATCGGCTCCATCGGTTTTGAGTTTATTAATCTGATATTGTTGTTCCGATGAAGAATGCACATAAAAAGAGCGTGGAACCTATCGCTTTCATCGGAATCTTTGAGGTCTTCGACTACCTGACATTCCCAATTACAACGAGTAAAGCCCACGCCATTGGCGGGAGCGTCGTTGCTTTACTCCGGGAATGTCAATTTGAAGTTGTCGAAGTTTCAAAGATTCCAGTGTTAAGCTACTTCGCTTTTTCCTATTCTATGATGTGCATACTAATCTATGCGTTATGCTTCATTGGCATTTGTGTTCGTTAATATTCCGTTTGAAATCGGCTGCAAAGATACGCATTTTTTTCCATTCAGCAAAAATTAATTTCACCATGTCGGAAAAAGTTAGTATCTTTGCAGCGTGAAATTAAGTGTATCATTATGATGAACGCAACGCAAATTACTCCAACGCAGATGCATCTGCTCAAGCTCTTTTCGTTCGACAAGAGCGAAAGCCGCGCCTTGGAAATCAAGAATGTGCTGATGCGCTATTTCCAGGGTCGCCTTGATGCCGAGTCCGACCGTTTGTGGGACGAGGGTGTGCTTGACCAGGAACGCCTCGAAGAGTTACGCCACAAAGACCTTCACGCCAAGGCATGAGACTCGTCCTCGACACAAACAGCCTGATACAATGTGTGTCGCGTCGCAGCCGTTACCACGGCCTGTGGCTGTCGTTCATTGACGGGCACAATCATCTATGTGTCACGACCGAGATACTGAATGAATACGTTGAGATACTCCAACGAGAGACATCCGAGACTTTCGCCTCGCTGGTTTTGGAGGTCATTCTCAACAACCCGCACACGTTGTTCATCAATACATTCTACAAGTTCAACCTGATAACGGCCGACCCCGACGACAACAAGTTTATCGACTGCGCGGTGGCGGCACAAGCCAAATACATCGTCACCGAAGACCGCCACTATGACGTGTTCCGCGAAGTGGAATTCCCCAAAGTGGACATCATAGGACTGGACGAGGCAATGAAGATAATATAAACAATAATATATAATTAAAACGAACAACTATGTCAATTATCAAACCCTTCAAAGGATTCCGCCCCCCGGTGGACATCGTCGAGAAACTGGCCTCACGTCCTTACGACGTGCTGAACTCCGAAGAAGCCCGCGTGGAATGCGAGGGCAACCCCTACAGCCTACTCCATGTCACCAAGGCTGAAATCGACCTTCCCAAAGGCACCGACGAGCATTCGCCTGAGGTGTACCTCCAGGTTGTGAAGAACTACAATATGTTCAAAGACCTCGGCTGGTTGGTGAAAGATGAAGAAGAAAAGCTCTACATCTATGCCCAGAGCATGAACCCCAAGGATGCCAACGCCAAATGGCAGTACGGCATCGTGGCCTGCGCCTACAGCGAGGACTATGTGAACAAGGTAATCAAGAAGCACGAGCTTACCCGCAAGGATAAGGAAGAAGACCGCATGAAGCACGTCCGCATCACCAACGCCAACGTGGAGCCTGTCTTCTTCGCCTATCCCGCCGTGGCCCGCATCGACGAGATTGTGGCCAGCGTCACCGCCAAGAAACCCATCTACGACTTCGTGGCCAAGGAGGACGGCTTCGGCCACCGCTTCTGGGTCATCGACGACCGCAAGCTCATCGACGAGCTGGTGGAACTGTTCGACAAGAAGGTGCCCGCCATGTACATCGCCGACGGCCATCACCGCAGTGCTGCCGCCGCACTTGTGGGACAGGAGAAGAAAGAGCAGAACCCCCGCCATACGGGCAAGGAGGAGTACAACTACTTCATGACCGTCATCTTCCCCGACAACCAGCTGAACATCATCGACTACAACCGCGTGGTCAAAGACCTCAACGGCCTCACCAAAGAGCAATTCATTGCCGCCGTCAGCGAGAGCTACGATGTAGAAGACATGGGCACCGAAATCTACAAGCCTGCCAAGCTCCACGAGTTCAGCATGTATCTCGACGGCCACTGGTACAAGATGACCGCTAAGGCCGGCACTTTCGACGACAATGACCCCATCGGCGTGCTCGACGTGACCATCCTCAGCAACCTCGTCCTTGACAAGGTGCTTGGCATCAAAGACCTCCGCACCGACAAGCGTATCGACTTTGTGGGCGGCATCCGCGGCCTCGGCGAGCTGAAACGTCGCGTCGACAACGGCGAGATGAAAGTGGCCTTCGCCCTCTATCCCGTGAGCATGAAGCAGATTATCGACATTGCCGACACCGGCAACATCATGCCTCCGAAGACCACTTGGTTCGAGCCTAAGCTGCGCTCCGGCCTCGTAATCCACGAGCTATGCTAAAGAAACGTAAGAAGTAAGAACTATGAACTAAGAAGTTTTTTGGACGCAGCCATTTACTTCGTAGTTCGTAGTTCTTACTTCTTACTTCCAACAAACACCATGGAAAACATCAAGGTCGCGAATGCGCCCAAACCCCGAATCACCCCACCCGGCACCTCATTCGGGAGACAGATTCTGATGACCTTCATCGGCACCACCATCTCAATACTGCTCACATTGGGCACCGCACAACTGGTGGGGGCACATAATAGGAAAAAAGACCGCCGCATGTCGGCCATGATGGTGATGAGCAATATCGAAAGTTTTGCCCGTATGTTGGACGAGCGGGCCGAGAAGATGAAAAGCACCGACAGCATTGCCACCTGGCTGCTAAGCAAACCCATCGAGCAATTGGAACTGTTGACAGAAGAGGAGCGGGACCGGCTAGTATCTTCTGTAACCCTGATGGAATTCCTGTCGTACGACAAGACCGCCGAAAAGATTTTCTCCAACAATATCGACACCTGGAAGAACATGGGCAACTTCCAATTCATCGACCAAGTGGGAGAATGTTTCTCTGCCATGAACTCAGTGGAAGAATATTGGAACAGCTGGGTGACCGATATTGACAACACGGTGAAAGAAATCATCGAGAACCCCGACATGTATGAAGGCAGCACCCCATACATGAAATTGTTGAGGAACGACAAACTGAGACATGTCATGCAGCGGACCCACAACCTGTCAGGATGGATGAGATATGTGGCAGCGTCCATGCGCTACTCCAATCTGCAAAACATGGACGCCATAGGCATCAGTGAACAAGAGGTCATGGACTTTACCGACCGACGCAACGAGAAAAAGGAAAACACCCATCCCGCACCCAAATCCTCCGACTACTACACCACCCCCATCGACCCCTCCACACTCACCACCATGGACGAACTCGACCGTCACCTCAACAGCCTTGTAGAAGCCCATAACAGCAACTGAATCCTATGCTCATCCTAACACTCACAGTACTTTTTTCCATCATCCTGCTCATCGTCAGGGTGGTGAAAAAGGTTATTGGGAACAAGAATGGCGGCAACGACTTCAAAGAACTCACCAACACTCAGACCTCACGCTTCATCTATGCTTACGACATCGATGAACATACATTGCAGGAAGCCGTGGACAACTTCATCCACCTTTATTCCGATAAGGGCGACATCGAACACCCTGCCATTGACCAGGAAGACGAGTGCATCCGGCTGACCTTCAGCCCCAACGTGGATTATATATCCCTCTGCTATTGGGTCAACTACCTTGTCCACGCCGACGAAAGCAAACAACACCGCTACCTTGTCCGCGGCTGGTACCCCTTTGGCGAAGTTCAGATAAATGGGACCAGACAACCATTCAGCAATCAAATAGTGATGCTTTATGTCGATAAGAACGACACCGGGCACGACAACATCTCCTTTGTCACCCCTGACGGGAAGCATTACCTACAGCCCTTTGCCATTGGCAACAACCTGAAACCACAAGACGGCGGAAGCGACACCTATCGCCTAGCCGAAGAATACAGACAACAACATGGAACAAACAGCACGTATTAGCGAGATGGAGAAACGGCTAAACAAGGCCGAAGCTGCTGTAACGGTCATGGAGACAGCCGTAGAGCAGTACCGCTCTGCATTAGAAGACATTAGTGCATTAGACACATACCTAGGCAGCGAGGCCTGGCATTCCGACCGAGAGGCCGACGAAGCAGGTCTTCTTCCTCCAGACCTGAAACGTGGCGTACTGTCCGAGGATGCCGTATGGAACCTTCTAGAACGCCACCACGAATTGCAAAAAAGAATAAAGGAACGTTTTCGATAAGCCGAATGCAGACGAACTTCATCGGAATCAATGCTTGAATGCTTGAATGTGTAAATGCTTGAGTGACTGGCGCGGTCAAATTACTCAGACAATCAAGCAATCAAACAATCATACAACCAGAAAAACGTCTGTTTTGAAGAAAACGAACTCCCCCAATAAGGAATTCTGACACAGATAACTCGCACTCATTTTTTATCGTCAAATAGCCAACCAATATAGAATAATCCACAATGAAACAGAGCAAGTATCATACATCCGCCGCAGCCCACAGCCTAACCCTTGTCACACTTATCCTCCTAAGCATAGGATTAACCAGTTGCAAACAAAAAGTGGCGGAGAGCCTTGAAAACGCCATCACCATCGAAATGCCACAGAACCCCTATCTGGTTGCCATTGAGAATTACCTGGTCAACGAATTCGGCAAGAACTACACACCCGGCGAGCTGTGTATCCCCAACTACAGCGTCATCAATATTGAAGAACCAGGCGAGCCATCGGACTCGGCTGAGACAATTACTGCAACCGGCATAAAAGTATGGGGTGACTGGTGGATATTCAACTACAACATCGTAGGCGACACACTTAAATGCGTCTCCGGCGGCAGCCACCCCGGCATGTTCCAACTGGAGAGAGAAGGTGATGCCTACAAAATCGTCGCCTTCGACCAAGTGGAAGACGGCTCTCGCAACCTACCCAGTGCCAAACGCATCTTCGGCGACCTCTACGAGGACTTCCACGCCATCAATAGCAATGAGGATGTTCGCGACTCGGTCCGCCTTGCCATGGTGGCACAGTATGTGCAAGAACACAAGATTCCCGTCACCATGCTTCAAGACTTCGGTTGGCCAGCAGTCCCTCTGCCTCTAAACTAGCACAGCCACCATTAAACACATTTACAAATGAAACGTTATTTTATTATTCTTTCAGCCATACTACTCTGCCTTGTGGCTGCATGTACCAAGGACCCCACGCCCAGCCCTTCGGACAGCCATGACGGCGAAGCCTACATCACCGACTCGGTGCGCTACGCAGCTGACCACATGACCGTCTACAACTTCGTCTACCCCTCTACCGACCCCAACGGCAATCCCATCATGCTCTCCGGCACCATCACCCTAGGCGACAGCGTCACCCGTGGGCGCCCCGCCAAAGGACTGATGCTTTACAACCACTTCACCGTCTACCGTGCCGACCAATGCCCCACCCGTGGCGACCTCGGCATTCAGAAGGTCATGGCCCGCAGTCCGCTCATCACCATTTCGCCCGACTATTACGGTTTCGGCAGCACCGAGTCAAAGCCTCAGGCCTATTGCATCTCAGCCGCCAACGCACAAGGCAGCGTCGACGCCCTTATTGCCGCCCGCAAACTCCTCACATCCCTCGGATATCGTTGGGATGATCACATCTTCAACAGTGGTTATTCACAAGGGGGGCAGACTGCCATGGGGGTTGTAAGACATGTAGCCGAGCATCACCCCGACATTCATTTCGACTACACCTTTGCCGGTGCGGGTTCCTACGACATCCCCGCCACCTATCGCCGTTTCCTGCTGGACTCCATCGCCGGCATGCCCAGCACCGTGGTCAGCGTCCTCCTTGCCTACAACCACTTCTTCCACCTCGACCACCCCTATTCCGACATATTCATCGACCCCCTGCTGAGCCATATCGACGAATGGATTCTGAGCAAACAACACACCCGGCAAGAAATCGACTCCATGATCAATGCTCACACCATTGCCGACTATGTCACCCCCACTATGCTCGACCTCAATTCCGACATCTCGCAGCGATTCCTCTCAGCCCTAGACCAAGACAACCTCTGCCAAGGATGGACGCCCCGCCCCAACGAACCCATCTACCTCTTCCACAACACTCAGGACATCACCGTCCCAGCCGTCAACACTATCAATCTCTACCACTACCTCACCACCCATGGGGCTGCACATGTCACCCTCGACCTCGACGACTACGGTGGCTCAACCGCCCTCCCCGCCCATGAGACGGGTGCCGTCTACTTCATGATGCACTCCGTCCAGATTATGAGCGAAATCCTCGGCATCCAGCCCTGGAGCATATTCTAAATCATACTGCAACCCTTATCTAAGAAGCCCCGTCACAACCAGCGGGGCTTCTTTTTGTCCAAAATCCGTCAACTAATTTCAGGGATAGCCACCAGTATCCCTGCCAGTCTCAATTCTCAATTCTCAAATCCTTTCACCTTGCAGGCAGACATATTGAAAAAGATACGCGCTAGTACAAAGAATGACTATTTTTTGCAAAACTTTCTCATTGTCGCGTCTCTCCGAGACGCTGAGTAATAGGGTTATCCCTGTCCCACACTACGCTCCCTTTGGTCGCTTGTATGGGGTTATTGAGATTCAACCTCTCCGAGGCTGTCGGAAATCAGTCCTATACTAAACTAGAGCCAAAAGACAATATACCGCCCCAGCGAATACTACAAACGCCAGTATCCCTGCCAGTCTCAATTCTCAATTCTCAAATCCTTTCACCCTATCAGCTTCATCAGCTGCTTTTCACCAGCCTGTGGCAGCAGCCCACGCAGATGCATCATTATCCGTGCAAACGACTCTTCTGGCGTGCGGTCACACTCACACGCCTCTCGGCCAAACAGGTGCTCTGGCGTGTTCAGCAACGCCCAGCCCCAACCATACTGTCTGCCATGTTTGTCGTGCGGATAAACAAAATCCTCCGTCACCACGCGGCATGCCATCTGCAGCCGTGTCACATAGCTGTCGAAACGGCTCCGCATCTTCGGTCCCGTGAAGCCACAGGCATTACGCAGGTCGCGCGTTATCATGCTGTTGTTCACGCGCAGCACTTCCAATATCACGCCCTCGATGCTTTCTTCCGCCGGTTCGGGATACTTGGCTCGGCGGTAGTTGCATAGGTCCGGCCACCATTCCATCGACACGAAGCCCGCTTTGCCGTTGAATACTTTGCCATAGGCGAAATGGCCTTCCGTCACAATCGGTCCCTTCCATTCCCACAACGGCCAGTCCCATCCCTCGTCTGTCACCACGTAGCGGCACTCGGGTGCCACCAGTTCGTCAGCCGAGAAGCCTCTGATGCCGCTGTCCAACAGTGGCAGAAGCCCTATCTGCTGTATCGCGTCCATCAATTGCGAACTATTCTCTACTTTTTCCATTCCATTTACTTATTGTTCTGGCACTACGGCAAAGTATGTAAGCGTCTCCGTCGCCGAGGCGTTGATGAGGCTGTGGCTATGCCCCTTGGGGCAGTAATGACACTGTCCGGGAAGCAGCCGCTCCTCACCGTCGTCATATAGGCAGCGAGCCTCACCGCTCAAGATATATATCATCTCGCTGCTCGTCTCGTGGCAGTGGTAGCCTATCGTGCAGCCTGGCTCCAACATGCCGCGCATAATCTTGTTAGTGCCGTCAAACAGCATACGGCTCTTTGTCACCCCCTCGCCGCCCTTGAAATGCGGTATCTCCTCCAATTCAATCTTGTCAAAATCAATTACCATAGGGATAAACTTTATGTCTGATAAAAAAAGTAAAAACTAAAAAGGGCTGTATCAAGACCTTCCTAGTGTTTACTTCTTAGCAATTAAAACTATTCCGCATCCGGGCCTACGCCGTCGGTATAGTAGTACGACATCGTTACACCTCCATTCATCGTTGAGCGTACCAGTCTGCCATTCTTATACTCATTCGTGGCACCCTCTTCCACTACGTTATGCTTCGACCCACGCGTGGCCAGAGAATTAAAACTCTCCACAGCCAATGCTATCGGGAAATGTGAAAAAGCCGACGGGGAGTCATCGTATGTGTATGTATGTTGTTCGACAGAAGTACTATCTCTTTCAGCAATATACTTTGTAGCGGTAGCGTTTATCAAATCGCCACCCTTCCATTCCATCTCGTTGGTCACTTTGCTGCCACTCTCCAAGAGGACCTCGAAACAGGTGATGTTTCCTTTCTTATCATAACTATTCACGTTTGTAACCGTGCCATCATTGTCTATCGACTTCAGCCTGTCGCCGTCATACACACAATAATGGTGGGAGGTATCCCCTAAGTTCACTGAATAGTAATGCACCAATTTGTCACCTTCATACTCATAAAAGTATTGAGTATTAATCGACCTACCCATCACTTCGGTTTCAAAGTTACTCTGTACTATCTTTCCGTTGTCCCACACATAATTGGCTGTAATGACGTTGGGTTGTCCAGCAACGGTAGACTCCATCGTCACCTTTTTCAATTCGGCAGGGTCTTTCTTACATGCCGTGAACATCAGTGCCGCAACACCGATCATCAACAAAATCTTTGATTTCATCGTTTATTTTTTTAAAATCGTACCTACTCTATTATCAAGCAGTTTTCGGCATTTCTGCATTTCAGCTATTTAGAACAGCTATATCTCTATCATAGCTAATGCAAAAATACACATTTTTTTTATTACACACTTTTTTCATGCAATAAAACCGTCCCTTCGACGTTTTTTTAAAATATATTATCTTAGTACACATGATTCTATTAGACGACAACACCCCCAACCTGCTCGCCACCGCGGCGGCACAGAAGAGAGCCTCCGTCCCCGTCCCCACCGACGAGTTCGGCAAAGCCCTCATGGAGCAGGACAGCATCACACGCACCATCACCGACAGCCTCAGCAATATGAACCTCACCGACCTCAAGGATGTGGTCACCGGCCGCAACACCATCGTCCAGGACGGCCTACGCGCCCTCACTGAGCTCACCGTCGGCTTTATCCCCAAGCTCCTCATAGCCATCCTCATCCTATGGGTCGGCATGAAGCTTGCCAAGATGCTCAAGAAGCTTATCGTCCGCACCCTCGAGCGTCGCAACGCCGAGCCTTCACTGCAGACTTTCCTCGGCTCGCTCGTCGATGTGCTCCTCAAAGCCATGATCATCATCATGGCTATGGATGTCATCGGCATCAAGGCCACCTCCTTCATCGCACTCCTCGGCGCCATGGGCCTCGCCATCGGCATGGCCCTCCAAGGCACCCTCCAGAATTTCGCCGGCGGTGTCATCATCCTACTCATGAAACCTTTCAAGGTGGGCGACTATATCGAGTGCGGCACCTACAAAGGCTACGTCCGCAGCATCCGCATCTTCAACACCACCATCCAGCCCTTCAACGGTCGCACTATCATCGTCCCCAACAGCGAACTCTCCAACAAGTCGCTCATCAACCATACCCACGAGCCCATCATCCGCCTCGACATCGTGGCCTCCGTAGCCTACGGCACCGACCTCGACCGCGCCAAGGAGGTACTCATGCAGGTTATCAACGACGACCCCCTCGTACTCCACGAGCCCAAGGCCCCCATCGTTGCCGTCAGCGAGCTCGGCAACAGCTCCGTCGACTTTTCCATGTGGATGTGGGTCACCGTCGAAGACTACTGGACTGTCTGGCTCCGCATCCGCGAGAACATCTACAAAGCCCTCTATGACAACGGAATCTCTATCCCATTCCCCCAGATGGACGTTCATATAAAGCAATCCTAACCTATGACATTGAAACGACTCATCATCCTCCTTGCCCTGGCAATCCCTGTCTCCCCCATCTTGGCACAAGATGGGCCAGTTCATCTCAGCGACTCGGCCTTCGCCAGCATCCTCACCTGCGGCCCTGGTGAGGAGTTCTACACTGCTTTTGGCCACAGCGCACTGCGCATCTGCGACAGCACCCAGGCCATCGACATAGTGTACAACTACGGCACCTTCGACTTCAACACACCCCACTTCTACTGGACTTTCGCCCGCGGCAACCTCAACTACTGCCTCAGCCGCAGCCATTTTGCAGCCTTCGTATACGAATATGCCTACGAAGGCCGTGCGGTATGGGAACAGCAGCTGCGCCTCACCGCACAGGAGGTGAACAACCTATTCATCATGCTGGAGCACAACTACCTGCCCGAATACCGCTACTACCAGTACGACTTCTTCCGCGACAACTGCGCCACCCGCGTCCGCGACATGGTGGCCGGTTCCCTGTGCCACCGCACGCTCAGCCCCGAAACCGCCCGCGACACCAACCTCAGCTACCGCAACCTCTTATATCGCAGCACTGAGAAAAATCTCCTATGGTGGCGGCTGACAGTGGACATGGCCCTCGGTCTGCCTTGCGACAAGCGGTGCAGCAACTACGAGTACATGTTCTCCCCCCTCGCCATGATGCAGCAGTTCGACACGCTCTGCGTCAGCGACACCCACCAGCCACTGGCCATGCCAGCCCGCCTGATACTCAAGCAGACACGCTCCGAACCCGCCCGCAGCGTCTCACCCACACTCCTCTTCTGGGTCGTCTTCTTCGTCGTATTATGCCTCACCCTCCTCGGCTGGAAAAAGGGGTGGCAGATGGGGTGGCTCGACATCCCGCTCTTCCTCATCCCTTTCCTTGGCTCATTATTGGTAATATTCCTCTGGTTCTTCTCTTCCCACTATTGCACCAAGGTCAACTTCAACATTCTGTGGGCATCACCCCTGTTCCTTTACTTCGCCATCCGTCTGCGCAAAAGCAAACCCTGGGTCGTCTGTATCCAGCTGCTGATGCTCTTCGCCGCCATAGTCATGACCATCGGACCGCTACCACAACAACTCAACGCCGCCTTCCTACCCATCTCGCTTATCCTCATCCTACGGCTTATCAGCCAGATGTATAACAACAAGAACACTCTCTGATGCACACCGAGTTTCTCTCAGTCCTAATCATCCTGACAGCCTGCACAGTCCTGCTGACGATGCTCGACTTGTCCGTAGCAGGACTACTTACATGGCTGCTACGCCTCTCGTTCAGACGCTGCTTCCTTTGGGGGCTGCTGTCGCTGTTGCTGCCACCGCTGCTGCTGGCATACGGACTGCTTATCGAGCGCAACACCTGCCAGGTGAAACATGTGGAAATTGCCTTCAACAACCTTCCCGCACAATTCGACGGCTACCGGATGGTCCAGCTTTCCGACATCCACACCCGCTCCTTTCTCAAAAGGCCCAAAGCCCTGCAACGTTGCGTCGACAAGGTCAGCAACCTCCACCCCGACCTCGTTGTCTTCACCGGCGACATTGTCACACTCAACTCCTCCGAGTTGGACTCTACTGCCCACATCCTCGGACAGCTTCACGCCCCCGACGGCGTCATATCCATTATTGGCAACCACGACTATTGCACCTATGGCAACGAGTCTAATGGCAAACAACGGGTGGTTGACCTCGAGCGTCAGATGGGATGGCACGTCCTTTGCAACGAAAACCTCATACTACGCCACGGAAGTGATTCCCTGGCTGTTGTCGGCGTGGAGAATATCTCCACCTCCAAACATTTTCCCACCACAGGCAACCTCACCCAGGCACTCGAAGGAACAGAAGGCATGTTCAAGATTCTGCTCAGCCACGACCCCACCCATTGGGACCGCGAAGTGGTGGGCACAGACATCCCACTCACCCTCTCCGGCCACACCCATGCCTCACAGTTCTCCCTGCTGGGATGGACCCCAGTCCGTTACATGTACAAACAATACCGCGGATTATACCAGAAAGGCAAGCAATACCTCTACATCAACATCGGCCTGGGCGAGACCATCTTCCCCGCCCGCATCGGCGCACCACCCGAAATCACCCTCATCACCCTCCGCCGGACGACCGCACCGAAAGCCTAGCCGTCATTGCAGCTGTGTGCTGCTGTGGCGGACACGTTGTGGCGGATTTGCAATCCGCCACAGATGAACACAGGATTTGCAATCCACCACAACTAATAAAGTCTATAGAGGATTGAAAATCCCAACCTCTACTGTGGCGGATTACAAATCCGCCACAACAGGACACAACAAGAACTACCAACACATGAAAAGAGTTTGTCCAACCCTGAACTCTTTTACAGTAGCTGCCTTTTTAAAGTCTGAAGGTTCAAACTCTATACTTGGTTCTGGTCTCCCCATGTTTTCATCACTAAAGGGATTATAGTTTCTCCCTTCACGATAGATCTTATCATATTTTAGTTTGCCTGATGAAGACAAGTCTTCAACATTCATATATGTCAATATCTTTTTATCTCCTTCAAAATACAATTCAACATAAACCTCATCAAAGCCAAAATACCAGCTACATACTGATGAAACATCCTGCCTCTTTTTGAAAGCTTCTTCTATAGGTGTGTTTACAGTGATTCCACCTTCAACCATCACGTTAGGATGTGATATGATCAAACCAATAAGTTTTCCATCGGACACAATTGCATATCCCAATTCCTGCGCATAGCGCCACAATTTATACTCCAGTCCGCCCAAATCTCCTTTTGATGTAAGGTCTGCCACATCATATATCGCCCCTTCGGGAGGATTCTTTACAAACGGTTCCCCTATTTGGAGGATGTCCACACCTTTTTCTGTGAGAGTGTAAAAAACCTCATCTTCTATCACCTCCTCAATAGGGAAGTCGTCAAGGCTGACGGTGTCATGGATGTCAGCGGTGTCCTCCGTGTGGAACGACACTTTCTCAGACCATCCGCCATAACGCCCGTCGGGGCATTTGGTGCGGACGCGCACTTCATAGTCATTGTCTGGCTCCAGCTCTGTCAGCTTGTGGCTGTAGCTTTGAGGGTGGTCGCTGAGCGGGGTGGTCGCGGCGGTGCCTATTGTCACCTCGGTATGACTAACATTCTGGGGCAGGTGGTATTCGTCGTACCCTACCAACTCTATGGCATAGATGTTTGTCCTGCCCTGCCATTCTATCAGAGCCTCACTGCTACCCACACGTGCCAGCCTGAAGCCTTCCACTTCGGGACAGGGTTGCTGTGTTTCTACTACCGTGGGGGTAGAGATCACTGGCGGCGCTGGCTCTTCCGGCATTGGCTTGGTAGTAAAGACTGCCGGGGTCCATGTAGAATAATCCTTTCCGTCGCACACACCCCTAACTTGCACAATATAGCCTGTTTCCGGCTTCAAGCCAGTTATGACATAACTATACTCATGGAGTGAAACGGCGTTCGACCATGCCGATGACGACACCTCCTTCCATTGAAGCTCATAACTGTCGTTCTCGCCATCCCATGCCACCAGTGCCGACTGCTCCGTAATGTAGTCCTCTCCCACCGTTACGTATGGATAGGGACAGTTGGGGGTGGACTTGGTGATGAACGATGCTGGGACCCATTCAGAATACTTTTTATTCTTGTTGGCTTTGCAGACACTTCGAACCCTCACCGTATACTTCGTATTAGGCTTTAAGCCAGTGAGGGTATAGCCAGCCCCACTGAGCGGAATGGACTTCGACCATGTCGAGGACGACTGCAACTTCCATTGCAACTCATAGCTGCCCGCCACGTCATTCCACTTCACCCGGGCCGTCTGCTCCGTAACGTCCTCATTATTCACCATCACAAGCGGATGCGGACAATACTGTTGGGCTGGCTTGGCAAGCCGCACGTTGTCTATCAACACGGTGTAGTGGTCGTTCATGGGCTGGTGGAGACCGCCGATGTTATAGAAGACTATATGCCTATCCTCCAGTTGCAGACGGGCCAGCAGGGTGTCGTAATGTTGCTTTTTAAAGCTCAGCACCATAGTGTCTATCGCCTCTAACTGTCCAACATTCTCTATCCCATCTAACAATCCTACTACCAGTCTCACAGTGTCACTACCCATGCCGACTGCGTCAAAACTGAACTGCCAAGCATCGTCTTTCAGTGCAAACATCGGCATCACCGCATAGCACCGCTTTCGCGATAGGAGTGTTCCTTCCACCGCCTCTTCTTTCAGAGCCAGGCTCTTCTTGCCCTTGATTGCAGGGGTGGCGACAGGATACACATTCGTGGCCCCAGACTGCACAAAAGCCGTATCATTCACCACATAAAAGGCATTCCAGCAGGGCGGCAGTGCCGAAACACCAGTGCCGCTACAGGCTTCGAAGGTCTCACTATATGGTGTCCTCTGCGGCCCGCACAAGGTGTGGAAATAGAAGTCTTGCGACCATGCCGAGGCAGCCTGTCCACAATGCCCTCTCACTCTAAAACAATAGAGTCCACTTGGCCGCAGACCTGTCAGCGTGACCGTCGTGTCATCAACGAACACACCTTGCGAGACGATATTCAATGCTGCCATGTCCTCTTGGCGCACACACAGATAGTCATATCTTTCGGCATTGCCATGCCATGTCAGGGTGACCGTGCTGTCCGTAATAGCAACCAGTTGAACATGATTCGGACGGTTGCAGCCAGCTGGCATGACGGCACTACCGGCTGTATGACTCGTTGCATTGGCTGTGGTCAGTAATGCAACAAATAATAAGGAAATCAATCCACAACTCTTCATAGTTCTTAATTCTTAGTTCTTACTTCATCTGGTTCCATCACCAGACGCAATCCTACAAAATTGCTAGGGTTCGATGGCTGCAGATAATCACGGTGCGTTATACGGCAGGCCCCCTCACCATTATCCCAACAGCCGCCCCGGCGAACCCGCTGTGTCCCCATCGAGGGACCTTGGGGATTCTTCATAGGACTCACATTATAATAGTTCATGCTGTACCAGTCACTACACCACTCCCACACATTACCACTCATGTCGTAGATGCCCAAGTCGTTACAATACTTTTTCCGTACAGGCGACAGCCTACCCGATGCCCACGCAACCTCATTAAGGTTGTTGCTGCCACTATATTTATAGGCATCATCCTTCGCACCTCCTCTGGCCGCATATTCCCATTCCGCTTCCGTAGGGAGCCTAAACTTTTTACCCGTCAGATGGTTAAGCCGCTCAATGAAAGTTAAGGCATCCTTATACGTGATACGATAAGCCGGGTAGTCATCCCCTATCCCGATGGAAGCAGACCACGCGACCTTCACTGGGCTGCTCGCCATCACTACCCGCCATAACGCCTGTGTCACCTCCGTCTCCCCAATATAGAAATTGCTTAGTTCAACCTTGTGTATCGGCTGTTCGTCATTTGACATCACCGACCCCATCCTGTACGTCCCCCCTTTCACATACACCATTTTAAAGGGCACATCACCTATGGTAATAATCAGATTTTTTTCCGTACTAACACCCCGCTTCAGATTAAACATAAGGGTAGTGTCCGACTCAACATCCACCATATCCTCGTATGGGATATGCTGGTCAGCTGTAACCTCTATACGATGCAATCCATACGATAGCGGTATTGTACTGTCGGATAATAGGTGTACCAATCGATTGTCCACATATACCTTTGCATTCTCCACATTGCAGATTATCACCACATCATATGTCAACTGCTCTTGCAGGGCAACCCTGTAAGTCATTGTATTCCTTACCTCAAACCTACCTTTAAAGTGTTTCTGATTAGGGGCTGTGGCCTCAAGCACATGTTCTCCCTCTGGCAGTGGGATGGTTCCCTCTCCCCTGCTTACAAATTGCCCGTCCACATACAGGTCTGCATCAGGCACATTGCACGTTATGGTCACCTCATATTTCTTCAAATTATTATGATTAGTCTTCGGCTCGGACGTGGCTTTCTTCTGAGTCCTCTCGGGCTTTCTTTCCGAACCGTTCTTTCCCTTGCTGGCAACTGGCGGAGCTGCAACATCTGGTTGCGACGGATTTTCATTCCCACCCATTTCGGTCACAACAAGGTCGGAGGACTCATCCTTATTATCACCCTCTTTGGCGGGCTGTGCCTTCGGCTGGGCGACGTTCAACACGGCATTCACCAGCGCATCCTCACCTTCCTCCACAACAGCATGGGTCATGTAGTCTTCATAACCATCTAAAGACAATACGACCGTATGCTCTCCCACTTCCATCTTGCTTATCCTTACGGGAGTAGTGCCAGAGGGTTTTCCGTCAATAAGTATCTCGGCCCCTATAGGCGTCGAGGTAATACGCAGGGTACCTGTAATCAGTTGTGGTGTGGCCAAGGTTATGATAGTGTCCCTCATCTCCTGAGTGATAGAGAGCATCTGGCTCTGGGGGCGGCAACCGTCCAAATAGGTCTCCACATTATACATGCCTACCGAGAAGGTGTCTTCTACCACCCCACGCCCATACATCTCTCCATTGATCCATATCTCTGCATTCTTGCCTACCAGGAACTTAACCCTCGCATAATTGGCACTCAGTGTGGGGGTGACCAACGTGCGTTGGCCATCTATCACCTCCACCATCTGATCAAAGGCGTTGAAATGTGGCTTCAACACTTTGACATTATGCTGCCCACTCTTTATCTCTTTTGACTTGTACGGTGCGGTTCCTACCAGCTGGTTGTCGATATACACACTTCCCCCTTCCGCCGAACTGCCCATCACGTCAATCCATCCGTAATTAGGCTTCAGACTGACATTCAACCATACTGTATTATCGGGGTCGTCTACCGTCACCTTTCCCGACTGGGCATGATAGTTTGCACATTCTACACGATAGTCGTATGTGCCAAAAGGAACCAGCTTAGAAGTGGTTCCGTCGGAGACTGGCAGTAGTTCTCCATCAAAAGTCACAATCGAAGACTTCGGTTCTACCCTTATGGCTACATACTGCTGCTTCAGCGATACAGGTCTGATATCTTCGCCCAAGCGTTGGACGACTATCTCGTATGTTCGCTTCTCCCTTTTCTGCAATCCCGACACGTCTAATGCCAGCACGTTGCTGCTCCCATCCTTGGCAGAGACCAGCAACTGTGCTCCTTCGCGCAGCTGGGCCAGCTTCACCACCACCTGATATTCATTAAGTCCTCCTGGTGACGTGGTCGTGGAAACCGTGGCTAATTGTGGATGAGACGACTTGATATCCAGCACCAACAACGATTGGAAAACCACACAGGCCTCGGCAGCATTGATGTGCAAGGCATTGGGTTGTGTCCTCTCTATCATGGCTATCGGGTGTTCCACCACGATGGCTTCCACCCTGATGCCACGTCCTCCCTCAATCGACTTCTTCTTATACCGTTCCACAATCGAGGTGTTCTTTATGCCCACATTAAACGTCCTGTCCCGATGCCAGTCCCCGTTGCTAGTTTTCAGAGATAGGCGGACGCGGTACTCATACAGCCCATTGCGCTGCTGAGGCTGAGCATCTACTTGGTCTATCGACAGTGCCCCAATCACCAAATCACTTCGATTGCTCACAAAGATCACCTCTGCCTCAGTACTGCCCAAGGAGGAGAGCTGCACACTCTTCAACTCTTTGAAGTGTATGCAGCCCTGCTGTGCTGTGGCAGTGAAGATGGGAAACAGCAACAGTATGATGGCTATAATTGGTCTCTTCATTGAAGAAAAATCACCTTAGCATCTCAGGTAATCCAATTAGGAATCCAGCCAATGTTCCTGCCACAAGGGCATTACCTAGGCTGATGCCTCCAGTGAAGAAGAATCGCTCATCACCAAGGGACCCTGGTTCTTTAACATACAGACCACCTAAAGTGAAGTTTATCCAACCGAACTTGGTTCTATAATCTAGACCAAACCTCATACCAAAATCCACACAATACTCTACAGCGCGACCAGTTGTCCTCGCATACCTTGCATAATCGCCATTTTCATCAATAAAATCATAATAAGTGTATTTGTCGTGGAAACTAGGGCCGACTCCTAAGTACACTTGGATATCGCGCACTTTCTTATAAGAACCTATGCGACGAACAGCTCCTAATGGTATGATATAATCAGGTCTTAACACATCACTATATCTTGCAGCAACTGTCTCACCATATTTATTCTCACCATAATACCCTGTGATATAAAAGCCCCATCCTCCTTTTCCTGTAATAGCAAGTGTACCTCCATATAATACTTGATCGTTCAGAGTCGTTGCCGCATTTAAATCAAGCGTCCATCTAGAGAAATCCTTATATTTGAATCGCTTGTCAAAAGGTTCTTCAACCACCGACTCCTCGATTTCTTCAAGCTGCGACTCTTCATCTTCTGCATCATTACTTTCATCATTTTCATAACTTTCAGCCACATCTGCATTTTCTTCTACTCGCTGCTCTGGCATAGTGCTGCGTTCCTCTCGTATCACCACCTTCGGCTCAGAAGTTGATTCTACTTTGGACTCAGGGCTATTCTTCTCTGGCGTCTTCTCCTTAGTCTTAGCCTTTCCAGCATTCTCTTGAGTCGCGGTCAACTGGGATTCTGTACCATTTTGCAGGTTGGCAAAGTTCACCTCAACTATGGTATCCTTGTCGATATACACTTTCAATTCGGTTGAGATTTCGCCGTTCATGACGGTCAGGCTGTGCTGTCCGAAGTCAAGCTTGAGGGGTATGTTCACACTGAATCTATATTCCAACCCGTCGTGCTGCACCTTAGCACTATTATCATCGCATTTGACCGTTACATTGTATTTCTTCTTCTGCATGGTGACGCGTAACTCAGAAAGCCCCGGCACACTGACTGTCTTGGTAAAATCCTCATATCCGTGTGCCACTACTTTCACATGATGGTCACCCGGCGCAAGCTCTAATGATTTTACTTTACCCAGCTCTCTTCCATTGACACTCACGGCATAGTCTTGCACGTTGGGACGCACCTTTATGGAGTGGGATTTTTGGAAACTCACTGAAATTTGCACGGTCTCGCCTTCTTTGATTTCAACATCCCGGTATTCGTCTGCTTGTCCTTTTTTCCGAATAAGCAACTCATGTTTGCCTTCGAGAAGTCCGCTGACCAGTATCGGCGTACGTTCTTTCTGCAATATCCTGTCGACAAATACCTGAGCATCTCCTGGATTAGACGATATATTCACATTGCCGACTTTGGGCTTGGGCTGCTCCAGCGGTATCGTACGTTCTGCGCCCGGATTTGCTTGGAATTTTTGGCGTGTGCTGGTGTAGTGTTCTTTCTTGCACTCCACAATCACCTCTCCCTCGTAGTCACCTTCTGCCTTACCCATACCACTCAACTTGCCGTTAATCCATATCTCGGCATCTTCTCCTACGGTAAAGACCAAATGCTCATAACGGATGTTCAGTTCGGGAGACCTTCTTATAGTCTGACCATCTTCGATATAGATTTCTTCCTCGTATGGCTCACAACGCTCCTTGGTAACCCTCAATGTATGTTTGCCACTAATCACTTTCTCTATTGTCTTGGGGGCTGTCCCCATTTTTTCACCATCCAGATAGATTGTAGCCCCAACAGCCTTGGCTCCTTGTACAATCAAAGTGCCATACCGGGTCCTAAGGTTAATCGGAACATCCACACGGCTGCTCTTCACAACAACAATGCCCTGCTCGACATGATAGTCATTTGAGGCTTTAACTTCGTATGGGTAGGCCCCATATCTTATGAAACCTCCTTGATAATTGTCTTTCGCCGGGATGCCTTTTTTACCAGCAAACGTAATCCATGTTTCTACATCGGCAGGTTTGATAACAAAGACCACGTTCCCTCGCTGCTCATTAATAGCGGGCAAATCAACTTTATATATTTCATAGGTTTTCTTATCCCTAGACTTCAATTCTGAGAGGTCAATATATATATTGTTGCTCTTTTGTCCTTTGACTGTAACCAACAACTGTGGCTCAACCAAACCATCAGCATTCAAACTGTCAACTGCAACGGCTACCTTATATTGGTTAAAGCCATCGGGGGTCCTTTCAGGGTTAAAGCGTTTGGTGGAGCCCACCCAACTGATGTCTAACTGATATTTGGAGCGAAGCACCACTTGTGCCTTCTTTTCCATTGGGTAGAAATCAGTGGTACGAGAACGGTCTTTTTGGTCTATCACCACATCTGGCACCATGGCTTCCACCTCGTAACGTGTACCCCCTTTAAGTCGTTTGTTCGGGTGCTCACCCGTCACTGTCGACTCTTTCACTGTAAGTCTGAAGTTTCGAGTCGTTAGCCTGTCCACTCCATTGGTCAGTTTCAGTCTTACCTTGTATCGGGTTAGGTCTCCCTCGGGGTATATCTCGGGATACACACTGTCAATACTGCTACTTGATGACTCTATCATCAGGTCAGGACGATTGGAGACGAATTCATATACTGCCTCATCCTTAGATATGGTCGGGTCTGCTACTTCCTTTGGCTTTCCAATATCTATCTGACCTATTGATAATAAAGGTATCAACATAAAGAGTAGCAGAGGTATGTAATATCTCTTGTTCTTGCACATAGCGAAAAAAGTATTTGGCAAAGTGATTTATTAATAGTTAAAGTCGCTCATCGAGAATATCTCATCCTCGGATATCTCTTGGTTCGTCCCCAAATATTTTGGCTGCCATGTGCGGACATGTATCGTAGGATGCTCTTCATCCGAAAAGTCCCAAAGCAGGAATATATATCCCACGTCGCTATAAGTGCTGGAATGCCATTCCTGACGCAGTCTCACACCATAGATGTTGGGATTCTCAGTAGAGCGAGTCACAGACATGCCCGGCTCGCCTTCACCATGGCTTCCAATTTCCGAGAAACGGACATCAATCCACTTGTTTTTATCAAATGCTCTTTGCAGGTTGGCCAGATACTGATCTTTGTTCTGCTTCTTATAACGTATCGACGACTGCGGTGCCATGTCCATGTTGCTCTTCTTGGTAGTAACGACTGTTCCCGTGATAATCAGGGCATCGTCGCTGAACACTTGCCTCAAGAAATTCATATCCTTGGTGTTGTATGCGGTCCTGAAGCGGTCGCAGTAAGATAGGATCATGAGACGATGTTCCATATCTGCCACATCGCCACCACGCTCCATACTCTCCCCAACGGCGGCATCCAACGCGAAACGGAAGTCGCTGATAATTCCCTTGCTGTCAAATTCCACCACGGCCTCTTGGAAAGTACCCGTACCGAATTCCTCACCCTGCGGGGTGATAATCAGCGGTATCTGACGAGCCATAAAGGTACCATTGCTGAAATTCCACAAACGCTCCACCACATAGTCATCATCACAATAGAAGTGGATATTCGACCACAGCGCCGACAATGTCTTGGAGGCGAAATCGCTCATCGGAAGACCCACAATATTCAAAACACGGTCTTCTCGTTGGGCTTTGTTTATCTCGGTCAGAACCATTGAAAGGTTTCTTTCCATAGTCCGCACGAGCGCTTCGTTACGGTATGTGTCGTCTGGCTTTAGTTTTACATCAACCACCTGAGAGAATGCGGTAGACATAATGCTTGAAAGAACAATACAGTTCAAGAGGGTAACAATTTTTTTCATAGTATATACTTTTTATTATTATTCCACATTGATTTTAAATCCGGTAAGCGATGTACCGGGATGGTTTTGGAGTCCGTCTGGCTCTCCTGTTAATATGTTGACAACCTCACCTTTCGCTGAGGGTGATAGTATAGCTTCCAACTTCCCACCTCTTTTGTAAATGACTAAATAGTAGTCGGTATCCTTCGAGGTGGCATGTTGCTTATAATCCAAACCAGCACCATCTTTCTGATAGTTGGTCACCAGGTCACTCACTTGGGTAACCGACCTGCAGTTTATCACTGCACGCATAAACTCAGTGATACCGGTTGTGTCGCCTTCAGCATACTTGACCTCAGACGAAGAGCTAAGCTTCACTGCAGACTCTGGCACATCGGGCATCACCTCAACCAGCTGCGTGTTGTCAGTCTGAATCTGGGTATGCTCCGTCTTGGGCTGCTCAACTTCCACCGGGTTGGGCTCTACCTTAGGCTGCTCAACCTCTACGGACTTGGACTCTACCTTGGGTTGCTCAACCTCTACTGGCTTGGGCTCTACTTTGGGTTGCTCCACCACTACAGGCTTGGGCTCTTCCTGCGGCGGCACGACTTCTACAGGCTTGAGCTCTTCCTGCGGCGGCACACTCTCTACCACAGGTACCTCCTGCTCTGGAACAGGACCCTGAACAATGGTTTCTGTTTGTTGCCGGGGGGCATTGTTCGACCTTGGAGCAGGTGTCCTTTCAATCACCTCTGTAGTGTGTGACTCGTAAACATCTCGTGTGGTTGTTATCGTAATGTGTGCACCTGGTATTTGGGTTAACACGCTCTTGCTCACATACACAAACACACTGTACAAACCCGATGCCACATAATCAATCTGATGTACATTCTCGTCTATTATCTCAGACAACGTTTCCCAGTCATCCTCCGATGGTTTCAGTGTGGCTATTATGTTTTTCAACTGCTTCTTCAGCTCGTGCCGGGCTTCTGTCCCTGCGACTTCCTTATCTGCATTCCTCTTTTGCTCATAATAATACCTCTCACTCCTCTTAATTTCCGTTATCTTAGCCTTCTTCGCGCTGGTTTCATCTTCTTGCGCCGAAAGGGTCATCCCGGCAAAGAGGGTCATTATAAATAGTATGATGATATGTTTCTTCATTCCGTACTAAAGTTATCGGTAGTCAAATATTTCAGTTCAAAATAGTCGTCGGTGATGTTGTGGAGGGGGATGTACGTATACAGCCGCCCGGTAACCACGCCGCCCTTGTTGTTGAACGACGAGATGGGTATCTCCACACTCATCATGTGGCAATAGCCTGCCGACACATTGGGGCAGAAGAGCGTGCCTCGGATGTACTTGTGCGTCTTCGACTTCAAGCCCAAGAATATCTCACAACCTTCCGACTTGGTATATGCCACCCAGTCCGCCATCGGTATCTTGGTCAGCTGCTGGCTCTGATAGCCGTACATGTCCAAGGTGGCATCCAAGAAGAAACGGCCCATCGAGGTGGACGACAGCATCAGGTTGAACGCGCTCCACACTGCCTTCGACGAGGCGCACACATTATCCCAAAAGCACACCGTGTCGCGGTAGTACATAGTGTCGTTACCCCTTATCCCGTCCTTCACCACCATGGTGTCCGTCACCAAGAACGAGTCAAACACAAAATAACGGTTGTTGCGTATCGCCGGTATTAGGAACGACTCTCCCTCCTGGATGTAGTACTTGCCCTTGTGTGCCTCAATCTCCCTAGGCAGCGTATGCTCTTTTCTTCTCTTCTGCCCCTGAAGACGCGAGATAGAACGGATATAGTTCTTCTCCAACTCTATAGCGTTGCAGCCGCTCATCAGCTGGTAGTCCATGTCGAACATGAACGACAGGATACACTTGCCATCCCGCTTCCATGCCACACGGTAACGCTTGAATTCATTGTACGACACCTCGTGCTCGTCACCCTCCTCCAGTTGGAACACCGTCTCCAGTGTCCCTTCCTCTATCACAAACTTGTCGATACCCATGCGGATATGCTTGTCAATCTCATTGTCTATCGACAAGTCCAGCAGGTATCGCTCCAAAAAATCATACACCAGTGCTGAGTGGCTCCGATAGGTGGTTGTATCGAAAATCTTGTAGCCTATATGGTCCACCTCGTTCCATTGATTGACCCTGATTGTGAGCGGGTGGCCCTGAAACGAGTAGTCTGTATGATACCCTACCGACAGCGAATCAAAGGGCACTTCGGGCAGTAACTTCGCCATCTTCTGCAGCCGCTCGGTGGCGAAGGTGTTCCCGCCACGGGCCTCGGTCGCAGCGCTCAAGCACCACACCACCAATGCCACTCCCAGCACACGGATACATTTCCAACAACTTCTCATAGTAATTGCTTGCTCCCGAATATTCATTCAGCATTGTGAATGTGTTGGCCATACTTAATCACAACCCGATTGCCGTTGGTCTGATACAACGTGCCCAAGTTGATATTGCCGTCGCGCCATACGCCTATAACCTGCTCGCCTGGATAGGCTTGCACGTCATAAGTGCCAGGAATCATCTGGCGCTTCTTAAAGGTCATTGTGCCGTTGCCGTGAGGCTTGCCGTTCTTCACATCGCCCTTATATGTGGCAAAGCCCAAATTCAGATTGCCGTTGACCACATTATCAGTCTTCTTCACCTCTGGCTCTTTCTTCACCACATACTGGCATACAGCCACCAACGGCTCGCCGCGCTTGGGCTGCGCAGTGACGGTCACATTCGCCGTTCCCTCTTTCAAGGCGTTCACAACGCCCGAGCTGGTCACCACGGCCACCGACTCGTCGTCCGACGCATAAGTCACCGGCAGCTCCTCCCCTTCGGGGGTGAAAGTCACCAACAACGTGTCGGCCTGGTGCTCTATCAGTTCGCAGTTCTCTTTCGCCAACACCATCTTCACCTCCTCACGCTCGCAACTTTTGAACATCGAGATTGCGCCAAACACGGCAGCCACCACTGCGGCCACTGCGGCCACAATAACGGCCACCTTGACTACTTGATTATTACCATTGGAACCCGAACCCTGACGCTCGGTCTGAATGTTTTTAGAATCCTTATTATCCATAATCTGACTGTTTTTATTATTTGCTAAATCACTTTTCACAAAAGGCTTTTCAACAGGGTGAGCTGGGCTCTCCACAGGCGGCTGGGCCACCACATGCTCTATCGGTTCTTCTTTCAAGGGCTCTTCCTGCGCAACCCTCACAGGCTCTTCTGCCACAGGATGGGGAGCCTCTTCTTTCGCGGGTTCGGCCAGTGCAACCGGCTCGGGCACCGTTTCTTTCTCCGGCTCCTTTGCCACCGGCGGCAGCGGCATTGACTTCTCCTCTACCACTGGCTCCTCATACAGCCGCTCCGTACGCGGAGTGGCGGCCTTCGCCTCCTGCACCCGCGCCGGACGTACCGGCTCCTCACGCATCGGCACTGCCTCCCTCTCGCCAAACATCTGCTTGTTATAGTCGGCATTCAGCAGGTTCATCGCCTTGAAGAACTTATGATAAAAGATAAACGGTCCAATGATAATCAGCACACCAAAGAAGCCCCAGCCCCAGTAGCTACCGGCTCCGAAAGAGTACTTGATTCTGCGATACTTCAATTCGTCGCCGATGCGGTCGCAGATATTATGCCACCAAATCAGCATCATGATGCCTAACGTCAGCCACGAAAGCAGAAAGAACACCAGGCAGTAGTGCATCGTCCTCCGATGGTCGTGTTCTGTGGCCAAAGTGTTTATCTCCTTGGAGATATGCGAAAAACACACTATCCCATAAATGCCAAAGGTGATCAACGAAAGAAGTATAAACTTCAGCAATCCCCGGTTTGTACGCAGTCTTTCCATTTCCTTTCAGCGGTCTGTTATTCACCATCGACCCATCGGCTTTATTTAATAAATTATCAAATACAACAATCAGGTGAAGTAATACATCCGATTAATTCACAACTCATTATTGCCATGTACCCACACAAGATACATGATGCAAATATACGAAGATATATTTAACAAAACAAATAAAAGATGAATATTTTACTAAGAATGCCTGAATGCTTGAATTATTGCTTGAATGCTGGAGTGTGTAAATGCATGAGTGGCTGCCACGGTCAAATTACTCAAACAATCAAGCAATCAGACAATCAAGCGACACTAAAAACCATAATACAAGCCGTTGTTTAAAGGACGGTTGCTGTCGGGGTCGAAAATAAAGTGTCGGAAAATGTAAAGGACTTCGGAGACTTCTACCTGATGCGCCTCAGGGGAACGGGCGGCGGTAGCGCGGAGCGATTCTTGCTTATACTCTCCTCCTTCTGGGTTGCGGAACGTGGCGGCGACAACCTTCCAGTGATTGCCGCCGCCTCCTCGGAGGTTGACCAGCTTGTTTTTATTCCCGTACATCCCCGCCGGAAGGAGGAAGCCGCACATTATCGTATCTTTCAGCAAAGGCAGGGGTTTCAAGCCTAAGAGGAACTGTACGATAGTCGTCAGCGTGTACATCTTATCTATCCAAGTCACATAGCTCAGCAGCTGTCCGTCCAGAAGGCCTAATGCTGTGAGTGCCAGCTCTCCCTGATAATAATCCACAAAACGCCCTTCCAAAGCCTTCACCAGCTCCTCCTTACGTTGTTCATTGATTTCAAAGGATTTAATCGGCACAAAGGCATTCGCCATCAAGGGCGGCGACCCTCGCGACCCCACAAATGTGGCCATCGGCGCAAACCCCGCACCGCTGATGTTAGCGGTGCTAATCTGCGCTAATGAGATGTTGCCTTCGGCACAATCAGACGCTATCTTATTGCCGTCATGGAGCAGCACCGAAGCCTTGCCTATCAGCCATTTCCGTTCCTGCTCATCGGGACTGTAATCCGCGGCGGCATACAGCAGGGCAGCGCGCTCCTTCGTCCTAAGCACCAGCCTGTTGACTAATTTGTAAAAACGCTCTTTTTCATACTTTTCTTTATACTCCTTCTCCCCGTGTGTCAGCACGAAACTCATTCCCCCCGAAGTGTTGTTCTCAAAACGGAGTGAAAGTTTTGCCGTGTCGTTATTTCGTGCCATAGCGCAACTGTTTTACCGATGCAAAGATAGCACTTTTTTCTTTATCTGCAAAAAAATTTTCACAACTCTTTGTTCATATCAATTTAACGTCTTGTTAGCGAACCAGTCAGCATCCTTGTCAACGGTAAAATTAACGTTCGTAAGCGGCAAAAATAATTCTTTGAAAACCCGAAAAAATACTTTTTTTTGCACCATAAATCACATATCTGATGACATACAATAATCAATATATAGCCATCCGCACTCATGCGCCTCCCCCACCCCGCCTCCCACAGGGGCCACCTAGGGGCTTTCTAAGTTATTTCTAAGAGAAAACTAAGACAATTCTAGGAGGTGGTACCCTAAAAAGGTCTTTTTTGAACCCTTTATCGGTCGCGAAAGGAACGGAGGGGCAGTGGAAGGAAGACTGGAGCACGAGGGCTGGATAATAGCACTAATTTTGCAAAAGAAAAAAACAAATCATTATGGCAAAGACAATAACAAACAACATCAGTTTCACGGGTCGCATCGGCGACTACTCATTCTACAGTCGGCGAGGCCAGATTATCGTCCGCCCACGGCGCAACGAGTTCGACCGCCGCAAGCTGGGCATTCCGCAGAAGCAGCGGAGCGTAAGCCTCAGCAACTGCAACAACCTCTGGCAACAGTTCCAGCCCGACTGCAAACCTTTTTTCACCCAAGGGCATGGGGGCAGCACTGCCTACAGCCAGTTTCTCTCGCATGCCATGCAGGCCTCCCCCATCTACCTGACGCGCGAGCAGGGCCGTGCGGGCGGCTGCGTGGCCACCAACGTGGCGGTGTCCGACGGCACCCTGCCGCCCATCCGCCTACAGGCCGACGCCGTGGCTCCTGCTACAAGCATCAGCCTCGGCGGGCTGACCGACACCATAGGGCTGACCGTAGGGCAGCTGGCCCAGGCCGTGCTGGACCACAATGCCGACTTCTTGCCGGGCGACTGCCTGCTCTACTACCTCTTCCTGCAATGGTGGGATGCCGAGGCTGGCTGCCCGCGGGTGCGCATCAGCTGCCAGCCCCTCGCCCTCACCCCCGCCGACCCACGGCCCCTAGCTGACGTCGTGGGGGATAGCATCGGCTTCGCCGTACGCGACGGGCGTCTGGCCGCGAGCCAAAACCCCCAAGGGGGCATGGCGTGGGTGCACCTGCGCCCGGGCAGCCACCCACAGGTGTCGCATCAGCAGCTGCTGTGCAACAACAGCCTCATCACACAGTATGGCAGCGACGAGGCCTTCGAGGCCGCCTGCCGCAGCTACAATTTATAACCATTTTAAAACAGAAAGACTATGATTATCGAAATCGAAAGACATCAGACCCTCATCCATCACCGGTTGCCCAGCGGCTGCCTCCGCTGCACCGTCTTCAACCCCATGAGCGAGGCCGAAGCCCGTCGGCTGGCACCCCAGTACGGCATCGACCCGCTGAGCATCTTCGCCATCGAGCAGAGCCTCTTCCGTTACCGCCGCCAGGTCGATGGGGCGCAGGTGACGGAGATACTCAACCGGCTGCCCTACGCCGAGAAGCACAGCCCCCTCCAGCTGCTGGAGGCGGTGCGAAGCTTGGCACCGCAGGCGGTGGCCATCGTCAGCTACTGGGACAGCCCCGGCCGCCGGTAGCAATCACACATTCACATATCAGCACATTCACACATTAAAACATAAACACTATGGAAGACACATTCGAAATCAGGCCTTATGGCAAAGGGGAGTTGGCAATGGCCTACACCCACGGGCAGATGTCGCAGAAGGCATCGCTCAACTGGCTGAACCGCGAAATCGAGCAGTTTCCGGGGCTGCTGGACGACCTCACCCACGTCGGTTACCGTCCCAGCACCCGACTTTTCACCATCGCGCAGCTTCGTCTCATCATCGCCGCCATCGGCACGCCCTAGGCGGACGACAAGAAAGGGGTGGCATCGCTGCCACCCCTTCCATTATGCTTGTATACGTTGGGGATTGCATCTCCCCTGTACATCAGAGACAGATTGCAAATCCGCCTTAATGGGCATACTTACTTTGAATTTGTTGTCGCTGTACCTTGTTGAACTATATGTGCATGACGGATATATGCTGAGCCAGTATGTGAACAGATATTTCCATTTCCGCCCTGACCATTACCATTACCGAAATTCACTGCAGTACCTGTCGTAGTAGACCAAAAGTAGTTGTTGTTCATACCTTCCGCTGGAATAAAAACTGCTCCATAAGTCTCAACGACATCCCAATTATCGATATTTACCCCTTGGAAGTTATTATGATCCGTAACAGTAACAGGACAATTCATGTTTGCCCAGTTGTCGGGAAGGAGTATAATACCCTTAAGACCACCATTAGGAATAGTTGCACGAACCTTTAGACTTTCATGATTCGGGCGTTCATTAAGCAAATAGTTCCATTGAGCTTCTGATAAAATAAACCAATTACCACCCATACAGGCAGACAAGTTGTTAATATTACTTTGTGTGTAGAGAGTACCTGCATCATATTGTTCAGCGGTAAAAAAGTAGTTATTATTGGTATCCTTAAGATTACCAGGGGCAAAGGACACCAGAGTACCGTTAGCATCTACCGAGAAAAGGCCGCGGCCGGCATCCAATGTGTTCACATCGATTACTCCAATCTTACTGGCACCCAAATTATGACCACCTTGAGCATCTTGGGCAAAGGTCATCAGAGTCTTAGGATTATCATACACCGTCACAGTCAGATTAGAACCCATGTAAGGAGGTAGGACAATATAATAGACACCATCTGCACGACATTTGGGATTAGCAAGATTACTTTCGGTATTGACAGTGAGTCTGACTTTTCTAGTATCAGTAGTTCCAGTAGTTGGCATGGTCAGGGTCTTACTTGTGATATCGATTGTTCCAGTACCGTTCAGAGGAGCGTTGTCGGAAGTGACTTCAATATAATAGCAAATAACATTGGGCTGGAGCTGCACCTTAAGAAGTGCGCAGACATTGGAAAACACCAAATCGGCACCACCACTACTAGTGATAGAATCATACGCCACCATAGGGGCATTAATCACCTGATTGCCATTGGTATCTTCAGTGTAGGTCTGAGTGGCAGGGAGGGTGACGTCGATGGTGGGTTCAATTATTCCATCATCATCTGCATCATCTGCATCATTATTATAATTTGAAATAGCAGAAGAATGGAAGACTGCATAGAGTTTATCTCCTTCATGGGCAGGTTTGTTAGTCCCCATGTCAATCAGGAAATGTTCGTTGTCGCCACTGATGGCCTGAATTTGATATACATTCTCATTAATCCAGATGTATTCGTCACCGTCCCAACAAGCATAATTAGTGCTATTGAGGTGAACCTTTTCATCACCATGATAGGGGGTGATGGAAGCACGGATGAAGTTCTGGTCTTTCTGACAGCTGACCATTGTGAAGAGGGCAGCGATGAATCCAAGTACGATAGATATTCTTTTCATGATTCGATTCCTCCTTGATTACTGATTGATGAACTGAAAGTCACTAGCGAATCCACCGTCAGTTGTTTCTACGTACTGGGGACCACTAGTCTCAGTAGTATTTATGGGATTAAAAGCCCGCACTGGATCAGAACCGGCGAAGCCGCTCTCGACCGTGAATTGTACAACACTGACTTTGGGTGTCAGGTAATTTTTCTTGTTTTGCATTTCTTTTATTGTCTTATTAGTTGTTTCTTTTTATTAATACAGTTTGTTATTTCTACTTCGTCGCACCTTCAAAAAAAGTGCTATTTTAAACTTCAAAGTCTTTGGAAAAACGCATTATCCCATGTATTATTGCACATAAAAACATTTAGATTACATTGATTATTAATCAATTGCAACCATATTACACACTCATTATCTGTCTGCAAAAGTACACACATTTTTCATACCCACAAAAACATTAATATCAATTAACAGATTGCTGAAATCCCTTATGATTGTTAGGCCCTGAGGCTTTTCAGGGTGTTTCTGTCAGCCCCCTCCCACTATGAGGCACCCCTCTCAAGAGTGGAAGGCGAGAGCCAAGGCCTCTTGAGAGGGGTGCGGTATCTGTTAGCCTCTAGGGCTTTTGCTTATTGCTTGACCACACGGCGGAGGGCGGTGCCTTGCGGTGTGGTGATGCGGAGGAGGTAGGTGCCGGTGGGGAGGTGCGAGAGGTCGAGGTGGCGGGTGGCCCCATAGTGGGCTACACGGCGGCCAGCATTGTCGAAGAGGTCGACCTCCACCACTTGGTCGGCTTCGATGGTGAGGGCTCCGACGGTGGGGTTGGGATAGACGTTGACGGCTTCGAGCGGGTCGGGCTGGTCGATGCCCACACGCTGGATGGTGAGCATGAGGACGACGATGCTGTCGCACCCCTCCTCGGTGTTTCCGACAAAGAGGTATTGGCCGCTCTCGTCATAGACGTTGCCGTTCCATGTGTAGGAGTTGGCGGCGGTGTCGTAAATGGTGTCGCGGGTGCTGTAGTGGATGGTGAGGTAGAGGGTGACGGTGCTGTCGCAGCCTTGGGAGTTGAGAGTTGAGAATTGAGAATTGAGAGTTGATTGGGTGTAGGTGCTGTCGTGCCAGGTGTAGCTGTCGCAGGCAGTGACTTCCTCAGTGCTGCTGGTGCTGTAGTTGAGGGTGAGGTGGAGGGTGATGGTGCTGTCGCAGCCTTGAGAGTTGATAGAATGGATAGAGTCGATAGTGGAGATAGTATATGTTCTGTCGTTCCAAGTGTAGCTGTCGCAGGCGGTGACTTCCTCGGTGCTGCTGGTGCTGTAGTTGAGGGTGAGGTGGAGGGTGACGGTGCTGTCGCAGCCTTGGGAGTTGAGAGTTGAGAATTGAGAATTGAGAGTTGATTGGGTGTAGGTGCTGTCGTGCCAGGTGTAGCTGTCGCAGGCGGTGACTTCCTCGGTGCTGCTGGTGCTGTGGTTGAGGGTGAGGTGGAGGGTGGCGGTGCTGTCGCAGCCTTGAGAGTTGATAGAATGGATAGAGTCGATAGTGGAGATATTATAAGTTCTGTCGTTCCAGGTGTAGCTGTCACAGGCGGTGACGGTCTCGATGCCGGCGGTGCTGTGGTTGACGGTGAGGTAGAGGGTGACGAGGCTGTCGCAGCCGGCAAGGTTGGTGGTGGTGAAGGTGGGCGTGGTGGTGGAAGCGGTGTAGGTGGTGCCGTGCCAGAGGAGGCTGTCGCAGACGGTGAGGTTGTCGACACCCGAAGTGCTGTGGTGGAGGGTGAGGTGGAGGGTGACGGTGCTGTCGCAGCCTTGGGCATTTATGCTAGTGTAGCTAGGAGTGTTAGTAGAGTTCGTATAGGTCTGGCCATGCCAGGTGTAGACATCACAGGCGGTGACATCCTCGGTGCTGGAGGAGCTTTGGCTGACGGTGAGGTGGAGGGTGACGAGGCTGTCGCAGCCCACGGAATTGAGGATGGTGTACTGCGGCATGGTGGTGGAGGCGGTGTAGGTGGTACCGTTTATCCAAGTATAGCTGTCGCAAGCGGTGACTTCGTCGGTGCCGCTGTTGGAGTGGTTGACGACGAGGTGCAACATGTTGACGCTGTCGCAGCCGGCGGCATTGTTGACGATGAAGATGGGTGTGGAGGTGGAGGCATAGTAGGTGATGCCGTGCCAGGTATAGGCGTCACAGGCGGTGATGACGTCGATGTTGGAGGTGGAGTGGTGGATGGAGAGATAGAGGGTGTCGACATTGGTGCAGCTGGAGCCGAGGGTGCTGTAGTCGAAGGTGTAGGTGCCGCTGGAGGTGTAGAAGCTGCCGTTCCAGCTGTAGGCATCGCACGCGTCGACATGGTAGGCGGTGTTGCTGTGGGTGCTTACGATAAGGTGGAGGGTGTCGGCACTGGGGCAGCCATAGCTGTTGGTGTAGGGATAGGTGTAGGTGCCGTCGGCGAGGTAGGTGTTGCCGTGCCAGGTGTAGGTCTCACAGGCGTTGATGTTGTATACGTCGTGGTTGGAGGGGTTGATGGTGAGGTGGAGCATGGTGACGCTGTCGCAGCCATAGGTGTTGTAGCCGAGGGCAACGGGCGAGGTGGTGGAAGCATAGTAGGTGTTGCCGTTCCAGGTGTAGGCATCGCAAGCGGTGACGGTCTCGATGGCGGAGGAGGACTGGTGGATGGTAAGGTGGAGGGTGACGACGGAGTCGCAGCCCACGGCGTTGGTCTCGGTGAAGGTGGGCGTGTTGGTGTTGACGATATAGGTGGTGCCATGCCAAATGAAGCGGTCGCAGGCGGTCTGGTAGTCGATGCCGGTGTTGGAGTGGTTGATGGTGAGGTGGAGGGTGATGACGGAGTCGCAGCCGGCGGCATTGGTGAGGATGTAGGTGGGTGTGTTGGTGGAGGCGGTGTAGGTGAGGCCGTGCCAGAGGTAGTTGTCACAGGCCACCTGGGTTTCGACGCTGGAGGTGCTGTTGCGGACGGTGAGGTGGAGGGTGACCAGGCTGTCGCAGCCGTACTGGTTGTGCTCGACGAAGGTGGGGGCCTGGGTGCTTACGTGGTAGGTGGTGCCATGCCAGGTGAACTGGTCGCAGACGTCCTGAGTCTCGATACCCGTGTTGGAGTAATGAAGGGTGAGGTAGAGGGTGTCGACATTGGTGCAGATGGAGCCGGGCTGGGTGTGGTCGAAGGTGTAGGTGCCGGAGGTAGCGTAGTTCTGCCCATTCCAATGGTAGTTGTTACAGGCAGTGACGTAGTAGGCTGTATTGTCGTGAACGTCGATGGTGAGGTGGAGAGTGTCGGTGCTGGGGCATCCGACAGCGTTGGTGTAGTTGTAGTTGTAAGTGCCGGTGGAGGTGTAGGTGGTGCCATGCCAGGTGTAGGACTCACAGGCATTCTGGTTGTAGCTGTCGTGGGTGCTGCTGTTGACGGTGAGGTGGAGGGTGACGGTGGAGTCGCAGCCTTGGGTGTTGAGGATGGTGTATTGAGGTGTAGATGTGGACTGGCTGTAGGTGATGCCATCCATCCAGGTGTAGGTGTCACAGGCGGTGACGGTCTGGACACCGGTGGTGCTGTGGTTGAGGGTCAGGTGGAGGGTGGTGGTGCTGTCGCAGCCTTGGGAATTGAGAGTTGAGAATTGAGAATTGAGAGTTGATTGGGTATAGGTGCTGTCGTGCCAGGTGTAGCTGTCGCATGCGGTGATTACCTCGATGCCGGTGGTGCTGTGGTTGAGGGTGAGGTGGAGGCGGGTGGTGCTGTCGCAGCCCACGGCGTTGAGCGTATGATAGGTGGGCGACGAGGTGGAGGCGAGGTAGGTGGTGCCGTGCCAGAGGAGGCTGTCGCAGGCGGTGATTGCTTCGATAGCCGAGGTGCTGTAGTTGACGGTGAGGTGGAGGGTGGTGGTGCTATCGCAGCCAGCGGCATTCATGCTAGTATAGACAGGAGTGCTAGTAGAGCTATTATAGGTCTGGCCGTGCCAAGTGTAGCTGTCACAGGCGGTGACGGTCTCGAGGCCGGTGGTGCTGTAGTTGACGGTGAGGTGGAGGGTGGCGGTGCTGTCGCAGCCTTGGGAATTGAGAGTTGAGAATTGAGAATTGAGAGTTGATTGGGTATAGGTGCTGTCGTGCCAGGTGTAGCTGTCGCATGCGGTGACGGTCTCGGTGCCGGTGGTGCTGTGATGCATGGTGAGGCGGAGGACGGTGGTGGAGTCGCAGCCCACGGCATTCTGAGAGAGGTAGGTGGGCGTGTTGGTGGAGGCATAGTAGGTGGTGCCGTGCCAGAGGAGGCTGTCGCAGGCGGTCTGAATGTCGATGCCCATGGTGCTGTAGTTGACGGTCAGGTGGAGGGTGACCAGGCTGTCACATCCGGCGGCGTTGGTCTCGTGGAAGGTGGGCGACGAGGTGGAGGTGGTGTAGGTGGTGCCGTGCCAGGTGTAGCTGTTACAGGCGGTAACGGTCTGCGTGCCAGTGGTGCTATAGTTAATGGTCAGGTGGAGGGTGGTGACAGAATCGCAGCCTTGAGCGTTGGTGCTGGTATAGCTAGGAGTGCTAGTAGAGCTGGTGTAGGTGGTGCCGTGCCAGGTGTAGCTGTCACAGGCGGTGACGGCCTCGAGGCCGGTGGTGCTGTGGTTGAGGGTGAGGTGGAGGGTGACGGTGCTGTCGCAACCTTGGGAATTGAGAGTTGAGAATTGAGAATTGAGAGTTGATTGGGTATAGGTGCTGTCGTGCCAGGTGTAGCTGTCACAGGCGGTGACGGCCTCGAGGCCTGTGGTGCTGTGGTTGAGGGTGAGGTGGAGGGTGACGGTGCTGTCGCAACCTTGGGAATTGAGAGTTGAGAATTGAGAATTGAGAGTTG
>JAFWOP010000097.1 GCA_017545365.1 Bacteroidales bacterium | reverse complement strand
CCCACGAGGTCGACGCTCTGGCTGTGGGTGACGTGGAAGGGCAGGTCGAGATTCAACTTCTTGGCCGAGTCGAGGGCGCAGTGGAAGGTGTAGCCGGCATCGGTGGTATAGTTGCCGTTGACGTTCTCCGGACGGTAGGTGCGTGCACCCGTCCGGACGTCATAGGTGCAGCCCATCGCAATGGCATTGAAGGTGCGCTTTTGGTGCCATTCCATGTAGTGATAGCCTCGCTTGAACCTATAGCTGCCACTTACGCCGAAGTCGGGCGTGACAGACGGATGCAGACGGGTGTTGCCCAGCCGGACGTTCATCGGGTCGGTGTCGTCGCGCAGGTCGATGCGTTGCTCCAGTGCGGGCAGCACCTGACGAATGCCCATGGTCATCCCTATCTGGCCGTTCTTGAAGTCGAGGAAGGTGTTGTCGTCCATGGTGATGCTGACGGCAGTGCGGCAGAGCGTGGTGTCGATACTGCCGCGCTGGTAGTCGAGGTGCTGTTGGTGGAGGGTGATGTTGCCATTGAGCAGCGTCCATATCTGGCCGTACCGGGCCTTGTTGAACTTATAGCCGAGGTTGATGTCGAGCCTGTGGCTGTTCTCGCGCATGCGGCTGTCGAAAGTGTTGGTGCTGTCCATCACCTGCTGGTAGTCGGTCATGGAGGGCAGTTCGTCGATGGCTGCAGACGAGCCTACCCCCTGCCCCTCCCCAAGGGAGGGGTGAAGGCGGTCGAGCAGGTAGAGCGACGAGCGGCGGTGGCGCCAGTTGTGGGTGTAGTAGTAGGTGGCGTGGATGGAGCGCCAGCCCTCGCCCAGCGGTATGTTGTAGCCTGCGGTGGCTTGGATGGTGCCGCTGCGGTCGGGGTGGTTGTCGGTGAAGTGGTGGAAGGAGGTGGAGGGGTGCTGTGATACAGCACCATACTCGACCGACTGGCGGCTGAAGAGGTGCTCGTCGCGGTCGCTGTAGCTGAAGGTGGCACCGAGGCGCAGGTTCTCGTTGGAGTGCGGAATCTTCACCGTGGCTCCGGTGTTGAACGTTCCCTCGAGGGCATGTCCACGACCGAGACCCTGCTGCAGAATGCGGTTGACGAGCGTGTCGCGCAGGTTGACGCGTGAGGCCGTGGGACTGAACAGCTCGTCGAGCAACCGTCGGCTGGCATCGGCTACGGGCGCGTTGAAGGTGGCTGAGGCAAAGTCAGAGCTGTGATTGAAGTGGTGGTATTGCAGGTTCGGACTGATGTGCCAGCGCACGCTCTTGTGATTGCGGTAGAAGTCGTGATAGGAACTCAGCCGCAGGTCCTCGTTGCGGCTGTTGCTGAAGCTATGGTCGTAGAGATCGCCCGATGGCAGGAAGTTCTGGCGCACGGTGCGCGTCTCGCCTTCCGTCCGCTGGTGGTTGACCGAGGCATCGCCGCGATACTCCCACCGCTTGTTGCGGTCGCTGACCCAGAAGCTGAGGTCGGCCCGCTCGGTGCGGCGCAGGGCGTCGCCGGCACGCTGCCAGCTGCCGCTTTCGCCCGGCTTGCTGTCGTCGTCGAGGTTGTTGGCGTTGGCAACAATGGCCAGTCGCGAGAAGTCGCTGTGGCGCATGGCGAAGAGGCGGGCCAGATAACGAGCCCCCTCCGAACCTCCCCCCGTAGGGGAGGCTCCTGCTTCGGCATTAGCAATCCAGCCTATCATGAACTCCTTCTTCAGTCTGACGTCGATGACGTGGCGCTGGGTCTGCAGGTCCTTGATGCCGAGCCACTCATTTTCGTCGGTCTGCTTGTCGTAGATGGCGATGTCCTTCACGGTGTAGGCGGGCAGGTTTTCGAGCATGAGCTTGCGGTCGTTGCTGAAGAACTGCTTGCCGTTGAGCAGCAGGTCGTCGACGAACTTGCCCTCGTGGTAGATGCGGCCGTCGCGCTTCAGCTCAACGCCTGGCAGCTGACTGATGAGGGCGTCGAGCATGGAGCCTTCGGCCAGGATGAAGGCATCGGCATTATAGATAATGGTGTCGCCCTTGTAGTAGAACTTCACACGGGAGGCCGTAACCGGCACTTCGGGCAGCATGGTCGAGACGGGAGCCAGATAGAGCGGAGGCAGCGACCGCTCGTGCTCACGACGGCCTACGCGCTCCAGCTTGTAGTCGACGTAGGCCGTGCGGTGGCCCACGAAGCTGATGCGGAATATGTACTTGGCGGGCAGGGCGGGCACCGTGAAACTGAATTCGCTGGTCTCCCACTCGTATACCTTCCCATCTTCACCACTGCCCCACCAGTGATGCTTGGCCACAACCTGCTGCAACACGGTGCTGTCGGCATCGAGCAGTTCGACGGTGGCACCGATGAGCGGCTTGTGGGCACGGATGTCCTGCACCTCGCCATTCAGCTTCAACTTTCTGACCTCCCGCCGCTTGTCGTACTGCACGGTGATTTTACGCCCATGCACCTTCACCTTCACAGGCAGCCCACGGCAAAGCCGCTTCACGGCTTCGGGTGCCGGGAGCCCCTTCACATTGGCCGTCGTGCGCAGGTCGCCGAGCCCGTCGGAGAGGATGTCGATGGTGTATTCCTGTTGGCTGCGGCTGATGCTCTGCAGGGCTGGGAGCAGGGAGACAAACCTGTCCTGCTGAGCCAGCGACACGGCCGGAAGCACGGTGTTCAGGGTCGTAATGAATAATAAAAATATAAAAAGGTGCGAACGTTTCTTCATGTCTTCATCTCCTACAGGTATGATTATTCCTCGTCCGTCGTCTCCTCCTCCACGACAATGGTATCGCTCTGCAAACTCAGGCTCAGACCGTCGAAGGCATTCAGGCGGTCGAGGAAGTCGGCAAGCGATGCGTCGGGTTGCCACGTCATGATGAGTTTCATGCCGCGCAGGTCAGCATTGCGGAAGCTGACGGCCTTGCCATAGTGAGCCGACACCACGGCGAGGATG
>JAFWOP010000096.1 GCA_017545365.1 Bacteroidales bacterium | reverse complement strand
GTGGCGCTGCTCGTCGGGTTCGGGTAGATGGCGCAGCTGGCCTCGGCCACTCCGTCGATGCCGACAGAAATGGTGGTGAAGCTGGTGCTTGCATAGTCACTATACTGGTCGTCGCCGCAGACCGTGCGCACCTTCACAATGTACGCGGTGCCGGGCGTCAGGCCGTTCAGCTGGTAGCTCTGCTCGTGCGTGCGAGCCTCGCTCAGCGTGGTGCCGTCGGCATCGGTCAGGACAACTTCCCATTCGTCGCCGGTGGCTCCGGCTGTCCAGCTGATTACCGCGCTGTTCTCGGTGATTTCGGTGGCCGTCAGGTTCGTCACCGGGTCGCAGTCCTCCGAGCCCTGGGCCTCGGTGGTGAAGCTCGTCACGGCGCTCCAGGCGCTCGACGCGTTGTTTTCGCAGAAGGCGCGCACATACACGTCGTACTGCGTCTCGTAGTTGAGGTTGGACACCGTGACAGGCGAGGCTGTGGCCGACTGGGTCATGCCGGTGCCGTGGGCGAAGCCGTGGGGGCCGTACTCGAGCTCGTAGTTGAGATTGCCCGTGCCGGCGGTCCAGCTGATGGTGGCGGCGTTGCCCGCGACCACCGCGTTCACGCCCGTGGGTGCGTCGCAGATGACGCCGCCATACGGGGTCGTGGCGGTCACGTGGGCCCAGTTCTCGCTGTACCAGTTGTCGTCGCACATGGCGCGGACGTAGAAGTCGTAGCCGGTCTCCTCAAGTAGCCCTGTCACCACATAGGTCGGCGTGGTGGACACGGCCTGGGTGCCGGTGCCCTGCTCGAAGCCCGTGAAGCCGTACTCGATGACCCAACTCTCGGCGGCCGGGTTGTTGGTCCAGCTCAGCGTCAGGCTGTTGGGCTGCACGCCCCCGGCTGTCAGGCCTGTCACGTCGGGGCAGGTGGCGGCGGTGAAGGTCACCGTGTCGCCCCAGTCGCCCAGGATGTTGTGGGCCGTGCCGCACAACGGGCGCACCGAGGCATTGTAGGTCACGCCGGCGGTGAAGCCGCCCAGCACCACGGGATGCGTGGTGACGGTGTTGGTGTTGTCGAAGCCGGCGGTGTTCCACACGCGGACTTCCCACATGGTCTCGTAGCCGAAGGGCTGCCAGTCGAAGGTGGCATCGACGTTGGTGATGCCGGTGACGGTGAGGCTGTCGGGCGGCAGGCAGGGCAGGCTGTCGGTCACGAAGGTGCCTTCAGTCCAGTCGCTGTAGCCGAGGCTGTCGCAGTCCTGACGCACACGGTAGGTATATTCCGTGGCAGGTTGCAGAGCAGTGAAGGCGTAGGTGTTGCCTGTGACAGTGATGTCAGGCACGGACCATACGGCGGCTGAGGCCTCCTTGATATTCACCTCATAGGTGTTGCTTGTTCCAGTCCAAGTGAGCGTGACTGACTCGTAGTCGTGCGTCTCATTGGTGATGACAGGCTGCGGGCAGGCGATGGTGCCGCAAGAGTAGAAACGAACGTCGCCGACAAGGTTCTGTGTGTAGGAATAGACACCCGAACTGTTGACGGTGTTGATGTCGAAGGTTGTAACATCGCTATAGCAATAGCGTGTGCGGGCACCTGTGGTGTTATGGGCATCGAACGAGTTGCTGCTGGAATAGCTGCCGTGGTCGCGTTTCACGGTGAGGAGCAGATTGCTGTGGCCGTCCCATGTGAAGGCGGTGTCGAATGCGTGCGGTTGCCAGCCTGTAGTTGTGAAGCAGAGGTTGGCACTGTCGAGCACCTTGACGAACTGGTGGTTTGAGTCGGGGGTGATAAAGGCACTGGAGAGGTTGTCCTCGGACACATTGGCCAGATAGACCGTCATGTTGGTGAAGTAGCTGCCGGACACAACATTGTTGGGCGAGAAGGCAAACGCCGTAATGTCGCCGTCGAGGCCTGCCAAGTGTGCGGAGTCGATGATGGTCTGTACGAAGGAGTTATTGTACAGGCTGTAGCCGATGGGGCCATAGTAAGAGGTGGTGGTGGACATCGAGGCATCGTAGTCCTCCACATGAGTCTCGCCTTCGCAGATGGCTGTCTGGTAGGTGTGGAGCACCCATGCGCCGGTGTCGCCCACGCCGCAGATGCTGCGCAGATAGACATCGTAGATGCCCAACTGAGTGAGGCCAGTAATGGTGATACTGTTGGTCGTGGTGGTGAGCATAGTGCCTGTTCCCTGTGTGAAGCCCGTCGCGCCATATTCCACCTGATACAGCATAGCACCATTGTTGTTCCATATCAACGACAGCTGGTTGCCAGAGGCTGGTACTGCGGGGTTGAGCTGCACACCCATCACACGGCAGTGCGTGGTCAGGCAGTTGACCTCTATCGAGAAGCCGTCGTACTGAGTGTAGTTGTCAGATTGGAATGTGATGGTGAGCGGACCGCTATATGACTCGATGGGTCCGAAAGTGGTACTATACTCGCCATAGTCGTTCCAGCGTTGGAGACCTGTGCTGCCCACGCCGTCGTAGATGGTGATGTAGTCGTAAGAGTAGTCTGTGTAGCCTTCACCACTGAGAGAGATTATCCAGTTGGTGTCGACCGGCATGATGACGAGGGTGGAGCTCTGGTTTTTGGCGTAACGGCCGAGAGGGCCGCCGTCGTCGAAGACCATACCGCCGCACATGTAGATGGTGTCGGTCTGGTTGGCACGCATATTCCAGCTATTGGGGATAGCCACAGCGGGGCCTGCCCACTCAGAAGTGTCGCCAGCACCGCAGACGGCACGCACCCACACATAGTAGTACTGGGCGCTGGTAAGGCCGCTGAAGGTGACGGAAGGAGTGCCGCTGACAATCGTGTCGGCAATGGGGATGGCAGTGGCAACAGAGTCGATGGCCACTTCCCAGTTGGTGGCGTTGCCGCGCTCGGTCCAGCCCATAGTGACAGAGGTGGGCGTGTTGGCAGTCATGGCAATGTCGTCCACATGCGGGCAGGAGGGGATGTAGTCGAGTGTCACATCGTCGATATAGGCATACCAGTAGGTGTTGCCTGCCGGAGGCATGGCCTTGAGGGCAATGTGGCTGGCACCATGGCCGGTGTAGTTGTTGAGAGGTATCTCGTACAGAGCCCAGTCATCGCTGGTGATTTCAATGGTGTCAATCACTTGGAAACTCAGTTCCTGAGAGGGATTGGCCATCACGCCTACCAATATACGGGGGGTGCTATAATCGGCCGAGCTGTTGTATGCCCAGAAATTGAGCTGGAGTGAATCGATGCTCAACACGTTGGTGTCGATTTCGGGCAGTGTAATCCAGGGGTCGAAATAGTTGTAGCTGCTCCAATACCAATAGATATAGTTGCTGCCACTGTAGCCGCCCCAAGTGTCGATGTAGGGATAGTAGTATGAGTCGTCGGGATCGATGCTGCGTGTCCAGCAGGGGACGAAATCGGTGCTATAGGAGGATCCCATTCCCGGGGGGACCGACTCGAAGTCCTCGAAATAGGGCAACGCGGTCAGCTTAAGGCAGTCGGTGCGGAAAGAATAGGCGTTTGACCATGAGGAGGTGTCGCCATCGTCGCAGAACGAGCGTACGTAGAAGTCGTATGCAGTGTTGGGGGTAAGTCCGGCAAGTATAACCGTATCCACCGTGGTGTGGACGAACGTGCCCGAATCGTGTGTAAAGCCCGAGGGACCATATTCTATCTCAAACGAAGTGCGGGCGTCGCCGTCCCAGGTGAAGATGGCGCTGTCGGTGGTAACGTTAAGAAGAGTCACATTCTCCAAGCGGGGGCAGGGACGGATGTAGTCGACTGTGATGTCGTCCAAATAGAGGCTGTAGTAGTCGCCGTCGCTGTACTTGAAGGCGATATTAGTGCCCGAACCTGAGTAGGTGTTGAATCTCACATGGAAGGGTTTCCATACATAGGATTGGTCAACCGTCACTGTAGCCACCTGGGTAAAGGTATTGATGTTTTCGGGGTCAGTCATGACACCCACCGCTATTGTGCTGTAATCGGAAGCGTATGTCGTATACAGCCAGAACGAAACCTCAAGACTGTCGACAGGAGCCGCAAAGACAGGCAGCGCGACATAGTTGTAGATGTCCGAGTAGGAGTAGAAATAGAGCGACTGCGATCCGCTGTGGGCATAAGAGTTAGAGCCCAGTGGATATTCGTATGAAGAGTAGTTGGTACCCTTGAACCAGCAGGAGGGAGCCGGTTGGCCGGATGTTGAGGTGAAGGTCTCAAAACCATAGGAGAAAGGTATAGTATCGGGTATGCATGTCGTGCGTACCGCAAGTTCGGTAGTCATGGTGGTGTCGGTGCAGATGGAGCCGATGCGGAACAGGTAGCGGGTGTCGGAGTTCAGCATGGTGAAGCTGTACGACGGGGTGGAAACAGAACCCTCGTCAATCCACACCGAGTCGCCTTCAGCCTTATACTCCACGCTCCAGGAGGTCTCCTGGTAACCGGGAGCCCATGATAGGTTGATCATGTCGTAGGTCACCGTGTCGACCGTCACCGTAGGACGTGCGCAGGTGGCCATCATCGAGCAGCCTGCCACGTGCAGACGCATGTTGTTGCGCGACGAGCCGACAGAGCCGTTGGTCAGATAGATATTCGTGATGTCGTAGTACGAACCATCGGTCTGCATGTAGCGCGAGAGGTTCGAGGTGCTGTGCGTGTTGAAGGTATACGAACTGCCGTTGTAGTCATTCGAGCTGTCAATCACTATAATGAGCAGGTTCTTCGAACCGTCGTACACAAACGGGGTGCTGAAGTCGAAATGGTTCCATCCGGTGTTGCACACCAGCGGGCCGTTGTATACCATGTGGAACGTCGTGTCGTATGCCACAAAGCTGCTTGCCAACGAAGACACATCAGTGTTGGCCAAATAGATGGCGCAATGGGTCTTGTATGTGTTCGGCGAGCTGTAGGCGTACTGGAAGTCAATGCCGTTGATGACAGTGCTGCTGCCGCCCATCTCTTCGGAAAGGACAATCTGCTGGGTGTAGCTGTTCCTGTAGTAGTTGTTCACGGGATAGTAATACGACGTGGAGGCGTTAAGCCCGCTAATCGTCACACTATCGTGCAGGGCTGTGTCGTAGACCATGCAGGGCATGCGGGAGGTGGTCAGATAGGTGCTGTCCCAGCTGCCGTAGGCGTTGTTGTCGCAGACGGCACGCACACGCACCTTGTATTCGGTGTTGGCGGTGAGGCCCAGAATGGTGGTGCGGGTGGTCGTCGCCGTGCCAGTGTAGGCCACGACGTTGGTGGCCGTTTCCTGACATTCCACCTCATAGCCGGAGGGAACACCGAAATTGGTGCCCGCCACGTTCCAAGACACGTGGGCCGAGCTGGTACCCACTGTGCTGACGGTCACGTTCTGCACCACGGCACAGGCAGGAGCCGCCTCGCAGCCCGTGTGCAGCACGAAGCCGGTGTATCCGTAGTTGTAGCTGCCAGCCGTGAAGCGCACAGTGATAGGGCCGACATTAGAACGCGTAAGAGGTATCACATCGGTATAGTTGCCAGTGGTCGACTGCCACAGCAGGGCACCATTGAGGCCCACACCCTCGTAGATGCGCAGGTGGGCGTAGGAGACATAAAGGTCGGTGTTGCCCCAGAAGGTGACAACCGAGTCGTCGCTGCTGGGATACACCACCAAGGTGAAGTCTGTGCCAACGTTGTACTCGCCATTCTGGCCGCCGTCGTCGAAGATGGTGAAACCGCATGTGCGTATCGTGTCCGAGCCGCTAGGCCTCATCACAAACTGGCCGGGCACAAACTCCAGCGGCCCCACCCACGGGCTGTAGTCGCCACAATTGGCGCGCACGTAGGCATAATAAGTGTTTTCGAACACTAGATTGTTGAGCACAATTGACGTGTCGAAGGCCGTGATGCCCATCAGTGTTGTCGTATCAGGGTTGAACAGCAGCGTGTCGTAAATCACTTCCCATTCATAGGCTTCGCCCACTTCATGCCAACCCAAAACAGCCCAGTCAGCACCAATGCTGTCCACTCTGAACCGCGTTGGGGGCAGACAGTTGGGAATCTCGTCCACCACAAAGTCGTCCATCATCAGAGTGTAGTTGTTGCTGGTAGGTGTCACGCGGAGGGCTATGCGGTCGCCGTTGCCCATGTAGTCGTTAAAATAAACCGTATAGGGGTAATACGAGCCTGACCAGTTGTTACCCACACCGGCCGTAAGGGCCACCGTGTCGACGGGGACAAACACCGTGTCGTCCTCCATCACACCCACTTCGAGAGTGAAGTTGGTGTTCATTACCGAGGCGTAGAAGCTGAGGAAAAGTGTGTTGATGTTGTCCATCACGGGTAGGGCGGCAACCTCGGTCTCGCCGTGGCTGCTCTCAAACTCAAAGTAGACATTGCTGTTACGGGCATTCGTGGGATAGACGTATGCCGAGGGGAAGGTGCTGGCACTGCTGCTGCCCGACTGCACCAGCAGCCAGCAGTTGGGCATCTCGCCAGTGGTGAGGTCTTCAAAGCCAGTGCTATAAGGCACTGCAGTGCTGCCCATACAGGCCGAGCGGAACGTCATGACGTTGCTCCATGCACTGATGCTTGTAGAACTGCACAGGGCGCGCACATAGACGTAGTAGAGTGTATTGCCAGTGAGGCCTGACAATGCGTAGGTGGTGGCGGAGGTCGTTATGGGCGACCAATCGGAAAAATTGGTGACGGCGGTGTCGCTCACTATCAATTCCCAACTGGTGGCACCACCGTTCTCTGTCCAGCTAATAGTGGCCTCGTCGTTGACAAGGTCGCTGGCGGCGAGGTCGGAAGGTGTGGCACAATACTCAGAGGTAGAGCTGATGCCCAGACGGATGTTGGGCAAGAAACTCGTAGTGCTGGTCAGCGTGCTGGTCAGCGAGTAGGAGTTGTTGTCGTTGTAGGCATACAGCGAACGGTTGTTCGACATTGTCGTACCCGCATAATAGGGATAGCCGCTTGAGTAGGAACCCGTTTGGTCTATCACCGCTATCACCAGCGAACCAGAGTCTTGGTAGGTGAACGTGGAGTCGAGCGCAATGGTAACCCATCCCGTCGTCCAGGCCACGCTGCCCGAGTAGACCAGATGGAAGTTTGTTGCACCTACGGCATCGGAAGTCGAGGAGAAGGAAGTTCTGCTCACTTCTGCCATGTAGATGTTCAACGTACGCGTCAGGCCACCGTTGTCCACTTGGAACGCCAGCGTGTCTATCACGCCGTCCAACCCCACCTCGCCGGCCGTGTAAATGGCCTGCGTGTAGGAATAATTGTAATAACCGTAGTCGGGGACGTACGGACTCGTCTCAGTACCACTGCCCACCTGTATGGTGTAGTGTGTCTGAGCCTGCACAACCCAAGGGACGACCAACATCGCCACTACGAGTAGCAGTTTCTGTAGATGTTTTTGCATAAAACGTTTTTTTTAGATGAATAATAAAATTGAACAAAGGTTTTCTTTTCTTGAATAACAGTCATTTACAACTTCTCAGAGCATTAGGGACAGCATATGATAAGATATGCAAAGGTATATACTTTTTTCGGTATAATACAAGTGTATAATAATAATAATTATTAATATTATACTTTTGGCAAATGAAGCATCTGACAGTCTCTTGCTTTGCTGCCCACATAGTGGGTCGGAGGAGTAGTACCAAAAAGGCGGGGTCGGCCCTACGGCTGCCCCCGCCTTACTAGGATTGCCTAGGCTTTCCTAGGCTTTCCTAGGCAATCCTAGGAAAGCCTAAGAAAGAAAGCCTATCTCACAATCAGCTTCTTGACCATGTTGACGTTCTCGCCGGTGATGCGCACGAAGTACGCGCCCTGGGCCAAACGTTCCACTTCCATCGTCTTCGTGCAGTCGCTGCTGCATTCCAGCAGCTCGCTGGCAACGGTGCGGCCGTTCATGTCAACCACCGCTATCTTCACCTTGCCGCTCACGCCGCTCACGCTGATGGTGGTGGCGCTGCTCGTCGGGTTCGGGTAGATGGCGCAGCTGGCCTCGGCCACCCCGTCGATGCCGACGGCGATGGTGGTGAAGCTGGTGCTCATGAATGCACTGTACTGGTCGTCACCGCAGACCGTGCGCACTTTCACGACATACGCGGTGCCGGGCGTCAGGCCGTTCAGCTGGTAGCTCTGCTCGTGCGTGCGCGCCTCGCTCAGCGTGGTGCCGCCGGCATCGGTCAGGACTACTTCCCATTCGTCGCCGGTGGCTCCGGCTGTCCAGCTGATTACCGCGCTGTTCTCGGTGATTTCGGCAGCCGTCAGGTTCGTCACCGGGTCGCAGTCCTCAGAACCCTGGGCCTCGGTGGTGAAGCTCGTCACCACGCTCCACTGGCTCGACGCGTTGTTTTCGCAG
>JAFWOP010000025.1 GCA_017545365.1 Bacteroidales bacterium | reverse complement strand
TGAAATATGAGACACCGCTTCTCTAATGACACTGTCGGAGTGCGGCTCAAAATCCTCCAAGCTGTTGTAAGTTCCTGTATTGAAATTGGCTATCGTGAGACCGGACACTCTTGATGTGTCCAATGCTTCGGCATCCACATGACCTCTCACTCCAAACTCTTCGCACAGTTGCAGCCAATCCGCCTTGGTTTGTGCCTGTAGCATCACGGCATTGTAGCCTTGGTAATTGCCGATGAGGGCAACCGTCAAGTCCTTGCGGTCGGCATATTGCAGATAGACCTCTTTGGCTGCGGATGTGGCTTCGGGCATCACTTCTTCGTGCTGGCATGCAACCAATAACAATATAAAAGGGAATATTAATCGTTTCATTGTATGATGGATTTAAAGTTCTGTAAAGTTCCTTCCGGTGTGCAGCCGCTGTTGCATGCAAAGTAGACGTGCTCCCCGTCGATGTCTATCGTGGCAATTTCACCTGGTGTACCGCCTTTCGTCAAGATTGCCGCTGGGATGATGATGGCGGCGGCAATAGCGGCAGCGGCAGGCCACAGGCGATGCCTCGAAGGTGTTTTTGTGTTCTCGTTCGGGGTGATGTTCCATATAACGCTACGAATCTCCTTGTCCAGTTCCGCATCGCTGTATGGGCAGCGGGTATTCTTTACCTCGTCGCTGTAGGCTTTCAGATGTTGCTTAAAATCTTGCATATTATTTCTGGTTATATTGTTTACGTATTTTTCTCAATGCACGGGTCAACCTCATACTCACAGCACCGATGGTTAAACCTGTGATTTTGGCTATCTCGGCATAGCTGAATCCCTGCACGTGCGCTTTAATGATTGTCCGGTCGGGTTCTGTTATCGCATTAATCATCTCAACCAAGTCGTGGTAGTTCTCGTCATTGTACCACGGTTCTTGGTATTCAGTGGCTTGAATGGTCGGTTGGTTTGACGTCTTCCGCGTTAGTGAAACCATCGTATTGGTGGCCACACGGAAAATCCATGTGCGTTCAGAACTACGCTTGTCGAAGCTCCCAAAGCCGCGCCATAGGTCGCAGAGTACCTCGTGGAATGCGTCCTCGGTAGTCCATGCCTCACTCAGTCGGTAGCTCTTGCAGATGCTCCATATCATGTCGCGGTGGCGGTGTATGAGCTCCTTGAATGTCCTTTCGTCGAGTTCCATATTGTTATATCCGATATCAACATTGTTTTGTTATGCCATATTAGACGCAGTGAAAAGCCAAATCACAACATGAAAGATGTTTTTTTTTATCATGACTTGTTATTAACAAAAAAAGCAGGAGCGCTGCCCCTGCTTTTCTCTTTGTTTGTCTCAATACGGCCTATGTTACTCAGGATACCCGTCGGGGTTTTGACGTTGCCAGTTCCAGCTGTCGCGAACCATGTCGTCAATGCCGTATTGGGCTTTCCACCCCAGTTCTTTCTCTGCTTTGGCAGGATTGCTGTAACATGTGGCAATATCACCGGCGCGACGCGGCTTGATGCTGTATGGCACCTTGACACCATTGGCGCGCTCGAAGGCGTGCACCATGTCAAGGACGCTGTAGCCGTGGCCTGTGCCAAGGTTGTAGATACCCAGTCCACACTGCCGCTCGATGGCCTTGAGGGCACAGACGTGTCCGTTGGCGAGGTCAACCACATGAATATAGTCGCGTACGCCGGTACCGTCAGGCGTGGGGTAGTCGTTGCCAAAGACTCCCAGCTCCTTGCGCTTGCCTACAGCCACCTGGGTGATGTAAGGCATAAGGTTGTTGGGTATACCGTTGGGGCTTTCGCCGATGCGGCCGCTGGCGTGTGCGCCCACAGGGTTGAAGTAGCGCAGCAGCACCACGTTCCAGTCTGGGTCGGCCTTTTGGATGTCCATCAAAACTTGCTCCAACATGCTCTTGGTCCAGCCATAGGGGTTGGTGCACTGGCCCTTGGGGCATTGCTCGGTGATGGGTATCTCGGCGGGATCGCCATAGACGGTGGCACTGGACGAGAAGATGATGTTTTTGCAGCCATGTCGGCGCATCACGTCCACCAGTACCAGCGTGCCGCTGATGTTGTTCTCGTAATACTCCCATGGCTTCTCCACACTCTCACCCACAGCCTTCAGCCCGGCAAAATGGATGCAGGCATCCAACTTGTGTTCGGCAAAGACTTTCTCTAATCCCTCGCGGTCGCGTATATCGACTTTATAGAAAGGGATTTCCGCTCCGCCGGTAATCTCGGCCACGCGCTGCAATGCGACGGGGCTGCTGTTGCTCAGGTTGTCCACCACCACGGCAGTATGCCCGGCCTTGTACAACTCAATCAATGTATGAGAGCCGATAAACCCAGCTCCACCAGTAACTAATATGTTCATATAGTTGAGCACTAACAGGATTGCTTGATTGCTTGATTGTCTGATTATTTGAGCAATTTGACCGCGGCAGCAAATTCTCAATTCTCAATTCATAAAGCGGCATTCAAGCATTAATACTATTTCTCCAAACGTATGCGGGCATCGACAGCCGTCACATAGCGAGGATTGCCAAGCAGCGGGTTGAGGTCCATCTCGGCAATCTCAGGAGCAGCCTGGACGAGGGCACTCACACGGGCTATCTGCTCGGCATAGAGGTCGATGTTGACAGCTTCCTGGCCTCGCACGCCTTGCAGAATCTTGTATCCGCGCAGCTTGGTCAAAGCCTCCTTGGCCTCGGCAGCACTGATGGGGGCCAAGGCACTTTGGACATCCTTCAGCACCTCAATGAAGATACCTCCCAGGCCGAAGAATATCTGATGGCCGAACTTGGGGTCGCGGATTGCTCCGATGTAGACGTCGGTACCGTCGAGCATGGGATACATCTCCACTGCGTAGGTCTCGGGGATGACGATGAGGCGGTTGAATTCCTTCTCCACTGTCTCTAAGTCTTTCACGCCGAGGGTCACGCCGCCCACGTCGCTCTTGTGGAGGGGGCCGACAACCTTCATCACCAGCGGCACATCCTTGCTGCAACCCACCTCCTTGGCAAAGGCGAGGGCATCCTCAACCTTCGACACTTCGACGCTCTTCTTGCGGCTGATGCCGGCGGCATCCAGCAGCTCGTTGTAGTCGGCAATCTCCATGTAGCCGTCTTTGCAACGGTCCACGGTCTTGCGGATGCGGGCCACGTCGATGGCGGGTTGGTCAACGTTTTCAGGCTGGGGTTTGGGCGTGTTGTACACCTTGCAGATGGCGTTGCCAAGCACACATTCCTCGGGGAAGTTGATACGGCCGCGGTCGATGAACTCCTGAATCTCGTCCTTGACGTTGATGATAGAGGGCAGCACAGGGAAGATGGGTTTCTTGCAGGTCTTCATCTTCTCATCGAGCAGGGCATACACTTCGCGGTTCGAGAACAGTCCGGGCGAACCGAAGATGACCACTGAGAAGTCGATGTCAGTGTATTCGTTCTCCACGGTGTCGATGATATAGCCAAGCTGCTCGGCCGTACCGGTGGCGAGGAAATCGATGGGGTTACCCACCGACGATCCGCCGAACAGTTTTTCCAACAGGGCGGGGCTGGCGGGATGGTCTTTCAGGCTGGGCACCTCCATGCCACCGTTGCTCAGCACGTCGGTCAGCATAACTGCGGGGCCACCTGCATGGGTGATGACGGCGCAACGGTTGCCCTTGATTTCGGGATACATGAATACACCGCACACGGTGGTCAGCTCCTGACGGTTCTGGCAGCGGACGATACCGGCCTTGCGGAACAGGGCGTCCACGGCGGCATCGTTGGTGGCCAACGCGCCGGTGTGGCTCGATGCTGCGCGGCTGCCGGCGGCACTGCCACCACTCTTGATGGCGGCAATGTGGCAGCCCTTGTTGATGAGGCTGCGGCTGTGCTTGAGCAAACGCTGCGGGTCGCCCACCTTCTCCATGTAAAGCATGATGACGCGGCTCGACTTCTCAGGGTCGAAGGTCTCGTCGAGGTGTTCCAGCACATCCTCGATGCCCAGCTGCGCACTGTTGCCCACAGCCCAGACACTATTGAACGTCAGGCCGTTGGTCATACCATATTCTTTGATAAACACGGCGGTGGCACCGCTGCCGGTGATAAAGTCGACACCGTGGGGATCCAGCGTGGGGATGGGGGTGTCGAAGCAGCCGGCATAGTTGGTGTTGAGGAAGCCGGTGCAGTTGGGGCCAATCAGCGAGCCGCCGACGGCGTTGATGCTGTCCACGATATGCTTCTCAATGGCGGCACCCTCAGCATTCTCCTCCGAGAAGCCGGCACTGATGATGATGAAGCCCTTGGTTCCCTTCTGCTGGGTGAGCACATCCACCGTCTGCGCGCAGAACTTGGCAGCGATGCAGAGGATGGCGCAGTCCACCTGGGGCAGGTCGTCCACCTTGGTGAAGCACTTGATGCCCTGCACCTCGGTCTCTTTGGGGTTGACGGCGTAGACGGAGCCTTTGAAGTTGCTCTCCAGCAAGTTCTTCAGTGCCTTGCCACCCGGCTTGTGAATATCGGAGGAAGCACCGCACACCACGATGCTCCTAGGGTTTAATAGTTCTTTTGAAATCATGTTTATTGCTTTTAATTAGGTTTTATAAATCTCCTAGGATAGCCTAAATTGTCCTAGGACAGCCTAGATTGTCCTAGGAAATCCTAGGCTATCCCAGGAAACAGCACTACTTATTCTCGGGCATAGCCTCCAAGGCGGCGACCAGGTAGTCGAAGAACTTCTGCGAGCTCTCGATGTTGGCGCGCTCGTCGGGGCTGTGGGGGCTCTGCAGCGTAGGACCGAACGAAATCATCTCCATGTCGGGATATTTGCCGCCCAGCAGACCGCACTCCAGTCCGGCGTGGATGGCCACCACGGCGGGCTCTTTCTTATACAGTTTCTTATACGTGGCCTTCATGGTCTTCAGCAGGCCGCTCTCCATGTTGGGCTTCCAACCGGGGTAGGCACCCGTCAGCTGGCACTTGCCACCAGCCAGCTCGGCCAGGCACACCAAACGCTCGGCCAAGGCCTCCTTGGCACTGTCGACGGAACTGCGAAGCAGCGCCTTGATGGTGAAGTTCTTGCCGTTGGTGTTCATGATGGCGAGGTTGAGGGAGGTCTCCACAAGACCTTCCATATCCTTGCTCATGCGAATAACGCCGTTGGGGGCAATCATCACGGTGTTGATAATCTTCTGCGTGTCGGCTTCAGTCATCACCTTGGGGTACATGCGCACGGGCTCCATCTTGACGAAGAAGTCGGGCTCCACTTTGCCCAGTTCCTTCTTCACCCATCCGGCCACTTTCTCCAGCTCGGCCACGATGCAGTCCTTGTGAGCCTTGGGCATGGCGAAGACGATGGAGGCGTCGCGCGGGATGGCGTTGCGCATATTGCCGCCGTCGACGTTGATGAGGCGGATGCCACAATCGGCCACCCAGCGGATGTGGCGGAAGAGCAGCTTGTTGGCGTTGGCACGGCCAGTATTGATTTCCATGCCGCTGTGGCCACCCTTCAGGCCGCCAATGGTGAAGCGCATGGCGCAGTAGTCCTTAGGAGCAGCCTCGGTGGCGTAGGGGATGGTGATGGTGGCATCGATGCCGCCGGCGCAGCCCACATACAGCTCGCCTTCGGTCTCGCTGTCGAGGTTCAACAGGTACTTGCCCTTCAGCTCGCCCTTCTTCAGGCCGAAAGCACCGGTCATGCCAGTCTCCTCGTCGGTGGTGATGAGGGCTTCGATGGGGCCGTGCTTGATGGTCTTGCTCTCCAGCACTGCCATGGCAGCTGCCACGCCCAAGCCGTCGTCGGCACCCAGCGTCGTGTCGCATGCGTACACCCAACCATCGACAATCTTAGTCTCGATGGGGTCTTTCTGGAAGTCAAACACCTTGCCAGCACGTGCCTGCGGCACCATGTCCATGTGAGCCTGCAGCACCACAGGGCACACATTCTCCATACCCTTAGTGGCAGGTTTCGACATAATCACATTGCCCACCTTGTCAACGCGGCATTCAATATTACGCTCTTTTGCCCAGTTCACCAAAAACTCACGAACTACCTCTTCGTGTTTCGACGGACGGGGACAACGGGTGAGGTGATAGAAGTTACCCCACAGTTCTTTTGGTTCTAAATCTTTAATATTCATAATATTGTAGTATTAATTAATTTACAAAGTCCGTTGCGAAGATACGAATATTTTTTTAATTATTAGTTAAAAGGGCGAAATAATGTGCAATGTTTAACGTTCAAAGGGCCATAAAAAAGAGCATTGATAGCGACTATAAAACACAAGCACATGAACTTGACGATAGTTTCATCACGTCTCAAATAATCCCTCTTACAAAAGCCTGATAATTGTCAGGGCTGACCACCTCGAATGTATGGTCGGGGTAGTTCTTAGCGAATGTCTCCGTCAGCCGTGGCTGCTTCGTTTTGCTCCACTTAAACTCATAGGCATGAAGCACTCCGTCAATATCCTCTATATAATCCACCTCCTGTTGCAACTGTGCCCGCCAAAAATAGCTTTTTCCATAAAACAAGCTGTATGCGTTGTGCTTCAGCCTCTCGCTAATTACATAGTTCTCCCACAACGCCCCCACGTCCGAGCGCAGCCCCAATGCCTTGTAATCGCCAATCACCGCATTACGCACCCCGTTATCCCAAAAATATATCTTTCGGCTCTTCTTTAGCTCCGACCGCACATTGCGGCTGAACGACCGCAGGTGAAACACAACAAACGACTTCTCCAGCAGGTCGATATACCGCTGCACCGTCACCGAGTTCAAGCCCAACAGCCTTCCCAACTCGTTAAACGACACCTCGCTCCCCACCTGCAAGGCCAAAGCCTGCAGCAGTTGCTCAATGATTTCAGGCTTGCGCACATCTTGAAAAGAAAATATATCTTTATACAGATAGCTGCCCACCAAGTCCGTCAATACCTCGCGTTCCTCTCCGACATTGTTCACCACCTCTGGGTATGAGCCATACACCAACCTCCGCTCCAACATACGCCTTTCCTCCTGCACCCCAAACTCGTTGATAAGCTCTTCTGCCGAAAAAGGATACATCACATACTCATACTTACGACCTGTCAGCGGCTCGTTTATCGAGTTCGACAACTCAATAGCCGATGACCCCGTGACCACCAATTGTTTTTCGGGGAAATTGTCAATCATCAGTTTCAACGTGATGCCTATATCCTTGACCCTCTGCGCCTCATCAATCAACAGCAAGTCCGCGTCGCCAATCTCTGCCCTCAGTTCTGTCGACGTAGGCCCCGACAATTTTCGCCTTACATCAGGCTCATCGCAATTCCACATCAGCACCTTTCTTTGCGTGTCCGCGACCAACATACGTAGCAGCGTAGTCTTCCCCACCTGCCTTGGTCCCACCACAATGATTGCCTTATTACGATACAATCGTCTCTCAATCAAATCTCTAAGCAGCCTTTCTATCATATTTCTTGTTATAATATCGACTGCAAAGATACTAAGAATTTTTGATTATAATAAAAAAAACTTATAAGAATTTTTGATTATACTATAAAAATCTCATATCTTTACCTTCATCCATGCCCCTATGGTGGCACAAAACAAAAGTCCCCACCGCAATAGCAGGGACTTTCAAGGCGTGGGCATCTTCGCCCGATAACAATGTGTACGAATTGCAAATTCCTATACTCTATTGTGTCGGATTGCAAATCCGACACATCGGATTACCTGACAATAAAAAAGGCTGACATCGCAAAATGCCAGCCTTTCCTTTTTTCAACTCATTCGAGAGTTTGATCAGATACGTTTTTTATCTAATTGTTATCATTGAACAAACGCGTCGATTGTCACGCCTCTCCTGTCCTGGCTAAGCACAAGGCTGTCCTTCCCACTTGCTGCAATGACATCCAGTGCGGCAGCATAGGACTGCTGTCCCACGCCATTCACAGCGGTGGAGGACTGGTTTGTTTTTATGCCTCTACATTGTGCTGTTATTTTGCGGCCAAGAGTGAAGCTTCCTTTTGTGGGGAGACTGTCGTTCTTAACGTATGTAATCACCATCTCCAGCCGGTTTGAGTCGCCTTCAACAGGAATCTTCTGTACATACTCCATCCATGTGCTGTCTGCTTCGGCAAAGTCGGTCAGGCTCAGTGTCTGCTGGGTCTCCACGCCGTTCACGCGTAGCCTTACAACGGGCGACACTCCGTCAATCAAATCCTTCGTTGTGCTGTAAGTTACTGTCAATGCGGATTCGGGCATCGTATCAACTCGATTGTTATCACAGGGCTCGCACTCGCACTTATCACAAGACTGCAACCCAAGAAACGACAAGACCACAGATAACACATAGATGCGTATCTTATGTCTTATGCTCATGACCTTACAATTAATTGTTATCCCGAACAGGGCGCACCGCAAACCCAAAGCTGTGATAGGCGTTGGTCACGTCGATACCGAGACCGTAGCTGCTGATGTCCAGGTGGTACGCGAAGAACTCATCCCAGGGCGTTGACGGCCAGTAGATGCCGGTGTTGCCCACATTGTAGACACTCGTGCCGTAGCGGTAGCCCGCCGTAGGCAGGAACACCGCCCCGGCAGCCTCCATCAGTGCCCACTGGGCAAGGGTATAACTGTTTTGCCAGCCGTTCTGTCCAGCGGTGAAGGTGAGACCTGCGGGCAGTGTCCAGCTGTCGGGCAGGACAATTTCGCCGTGTACCCCGTTCACGCTGCCACCACCCATTTTGGAAGAGGCATTGGCACGGGTGTAAAGCAGGTAGTTCCACTCTACTTGGGAGAGCGTACGCCAGCCGCTGTTGGCAGTGTTGCCGCCATTGCTGATGGTGTTGCTGCCCCAGTCAGTGAAGGTGCCGTAGTAGGAATAGTCGGTAGAAGAAAGCGTGGGGTTGCTGCCCGTTCCCCAGCCGAAGAGGTCTATCCAACCGCTGTAGGTGGTACTGATGTTCTCATTATCCTCACCCACATAGTCGTACTGGTTCTCGGCAAAACGCCAAGTGCCAGTGCTTGCCTGATACTGCAAGTTGCCCTGCGAGAACCACACCTGGTCGCCGTCGGCATTAATGGTGAACAAACCTCCCTTCGAGCCGACGGGACGGAAGGTGAGTTTGTTTTCTTCAATGGTGATGGAGGTAACCTTGCTGCGCTCGACAATGACAGGGGAAGTGGATTTGGCGGTCTTGACACAGTAGCGGCCGTCGTCGGTGGCCATCACTATGCGCAGGTTGCCATAACCGCTCACATTCTCGGGCAGGTAGACGTAGAAGTCCTTGCCATCGGCGATGCTCTGCGCGGTGGCACAGGTGAGAGTGGTGGAGTTCGTGCCGTTAGCGGAATAGGTCAGCTCGGGGTCACCGCCATTGTAGCTGACGCTGAACGTGCCGTTTATCTCGTTGGCGGCGGTGACGGTGATGCTGCTGATGTTCACGCCCGTCTTGGTCAGGTGCAG
>JAFWOP010000095.1 GCA_017545365.1 Bacteroidales bacterium | reverse complement strand
GACGGTACCAGCAGCAGCCAGACCTTCACGGACAACCAGGTGCGTTCGCATGTCAACCTCAAGCTCAGTGCCGACGGGCTGCTGATGGCCAAAGAGGTGAAGGTGACGCTTACTGGCTGGCCCGACTACGTGTTCGGCGACGGCTATAAGCTCCTCTCGCTGGAAGAGACGGAGCGTTACATACGGGATAACGGCCACCTGCCCGACGTGCCGTCGGCGGCAGAGGTGGAGGATGAAGGCCTCTCTTTGGGCGAGATGAACAAGGTGCTGATGCAGAAAGTGGAGGAGCTGACCCTGCATGTGATAGAGCTACAGAAACAGATTGACGAACTTAAAAAAGAGAGGGAGTAGCCATGAAAAAGACAATTCTTACACAAGAGCGACATCTGTGCCACATCCATTTTTATCTTATTGCCGCAGCCCTGTCGCTTTTCTTCCTTTCAGGGTGCAAAGATGATAATATCACTCCTTGTGGATGTGAACACATTTTAGACTGGGCACCTGACACATGTTCCTTCTCATTGTCGGAGTATAATTCACTCAAACAAGTGAAAGACTATTTATATCAACATGACTCAACTATAGTCAGTCACGCTGGCGATACGGTGAAATTTTGGGGCTGGGTATACTTCCATGGTCCAGAAGAACCGATATATGAACCATATGCCCTTAATCCTGTTCGAGAAGACTGGAATGTTGACGCGAAACGTATCCTCCTCGTGGGGAACGAAGACCACCATTTCCATCATAATGAATATGGGGCGGCATGGTTGTGGTGGGATGAAGCCTTTTTGCTAGAGAACCCTCAGTTTGTCCAAGATTTTGACAGCTTATTACAGAAGAAATGGTATGTCACGGCAATTATGGACAGCGTGAGAACAGACCGTAGTTTTGGACCACTTTGCAACAAATGGGGTTTCAAATTCTCATTAATTAACGTTGACACAATACAACGCAGCAATTAAAAAACAAGAACTATGAAGAGAGTAACCATACTAATAATAGCGATGTCAATAGCTGCTAATTTTCATGCTAAAGCCCAACAACGCCAACAAGTAACCCAAGAAGAGGTCACTCGCATTGCAATTAGACTGCTTACAAATCAGAACGCCCATACAGAACGTACTGCGACAAACTTCCAAATGACAGAAAAAAGGGACAGTATAGGAAATGTCATCTTATATGAAGTCACTGTTGACAGCATTTCTGTCTTGTTATCAGGTAGTAGGGCTTGTTATCCCCTACTTGGGAAATACCATGCACCCAATGGCCCGTTATTGAACAACTATGACAACTTGCCGGACAATCTACGATGGCTTATTGATGGATACATCGCACAAATAGTCCCTTGTTTCAGCAATGACACGATTCGACTGTACTACAATGATGAGTGGAACAACCTAATTGAAGATATTAACCTGTTTAATAGAGACGAGGAAGACGTTGAGGAAATCATTCTTGACTTTTCATCAAAATGGATGCAAAAAGGATGTAATATAGATAATAATAACCTTGTAATAGGGTACGAGTACTATATGCCACCAGATATCAATAATTCGTGCATTCACAGTAGTGTGGGATGTGGTGCTGTTGCCATGGGTCAGGTGCTGAACTACTGGAAACATCCTGTGTCCTCAGATTGGAATATAACATATGATTGGTGCAATATGACAGACATTCTTGATGTAAATAGTCCCGATTTTTTAAAAAATAGGGAGGCGATAGCCCACCTGTTGAAAGATTGTGCTGTACCAATTACTACCAACTATATCTGTGATGATGGGTCTCTTTCTGATTTTACTCTAATACCATCAGCTTTAATCAATTATTTTAAATATAGCCCTAATGCTCATATCGAAAGGAAAATTGATTATCGTCCTGATGATTGGAATGTTCTATTGAAAAATCAGATTGACCAAAAACGTCCGATTATCTATGGGGGTGGTGGTCATACATTCGTGTGCTATGGGTATCAGGATAACCATCAAGGCGGTTTTTTCATTCTGCTCAACATGGGAAACGGAAATATTGGGAATGGGTGGTATACCCCTAATACCATATCCTTTTATCACCCCATACACGATGTGTATTATAATTTCACCAGTAACCAGAGTGCCATAGTGGACATCTATCCAAAACCGAATGACTACATAGTTCTATGTGACAGGGACGTGGAGTTGGATGATTACTATGGCCACCATCAAGAGGAAATATCAAATGGGTCATTGCTTCCGTGGAAAATTCTTCCTGTGACGGTGACCAACCTGACGAGTGCGTCTCTCGCCTCGCCAGCATCGTGGAGGACAATCCCTTTTGGAGAAGAATCCACATATCGGGCACAGGAGTCTGTCACATTGAGGGATGGGTTCTCTGTGGCGAGAGGGGCGGAGTTTGCCGCTGTCATAACTCCGTGCGACAATTGCGGTAGCAGAGAATTCGTAGCGCGCATGCTTGACTCCCCAATGAACAATGCTTCCGAACACGCCGAGCAACAGATGCAAGGCTATTCCGAAGGGACCTCTTCGGATGCAGAAGGTAGTATGTCGTTTTTATCTTTAAGGGGCAATGAGGATTCCATTGGCATTAGGATACACCCCAACCCCACCCGCGGCAAGGCCGCAGTAACGCTGGCCGCAGGCGCGCCGCAGGGCACCGTTCTGAAGGTGCTTGACATGGCCGGGCACGAAGTGCTGAGCCAGCCCGTCGCCTCAGGGGCAGAGAACGTGACCCTCGACCTCTCCGCCCTGCCCGCCGGCACCTACTTCGTCACCCTCGCCACCCCCCAGGGCTCCAGCACACAGAAACTCATACTGGAGTAATTGAGATTTGAGAATTGAGAATGTGCGGCCGCACATTCTCAATTCCTGCGGGGGCATGTGGTGGCCACAACCCCGGCAAGGAGGAAG
>JAFWOP010000024.1 GCA_017545365.1 Bacteroidales bacterium | reverse complement strand
GGGCATGTGGTGGCCACAACCCCGGCAAGGAGGAAGGCAAAAAGCCGCAGTTCTTGTCAAAAAGCAGTAAAAAGAGTTAAAATATAGTTAAAGTCGTCTCAGAAGTGATAATTTTCGACACTTTTGGTGCCTTTATATATAGGAGGGCCACTCTATGAAACCTATGAAACTGACAAAAAAAGAAAGCCCCGCACGAGCAAGTGTGTGCCGTCGTGACGGGGCGGAAAAGTGAGGGCACCACGGCAGGAAGGAAGCCTGTTTCGACCCTTTCATAAAAAAGTAGTATATTTGCAAATTGACAAACCCAATAAATATATAAATACAAACCTAATAAATATATAAATATGAAACGATTAGTTTTAATTTTTTTTGTTCTAATTTCTGTTTGTGGGACATCATTTTCGCAGATACCCCCTATTGGTATTACGGTAAGTGCCACGAATGAGTATCCCGCGCTGAAGGGCGATCAGGTGATAACGCGCGTGTACCAGGGCGACCAGACCATAACCCATTACCGCCATGCGGAGAGCGAGTATGTGCATAGCTTCGTCATCCATAAAAGCGGGCTGTATGGGTATACGAAGCGGATGCAGTTCAACTTGAACGCGGGCGTGGGACCGGACGAGGCATACCGCAAGCTGACGGTGAACGACATGCGCATCGAGGGCGACAGCTGCTACTTCTGCGGGAAACTGACGCTCATCGGCCCGGTGATGTACGATGCGCTCGGCAATCCTGTATGGCCGGAGAGCGATGTAGGCATAGTGGGCTTCTTCTCCATACCCGACCTCATTGCCGGCAGTGTGACGCTGAAGCACAAATGCTATTATGAGACATCCGAATTCACGCGCCTAACGACTTGGTCCTACAAGATTAGTGCTAATCGTATTCTGATGGTGGCAGCCATAGGGGAACTTCACCTCGAACCTTATCCCTGCGTTTTGGAAATAAGGAAGTTGAATAGTAGCACAGAGACAGAGTCTTTGAAATATGCGACTAGCTCTGGCGAGGTGTTTTCGGACATACTGTATAATTCGGGAAGGCTTGTCTTGGCATCGTACCATAGGTGCAATGGCGACGAGGGGGACTACCAGTATGAACCGAACCATTGGAAGTTCACCCTCCATTGCGCGACACGTTATGGCTACTGCTGGGATTATGGGCATGAGACGGCGGCGGAGTATGACACCTACGGCCTGACGACCAGCCATGGGAGCACGGGATGGCACAGGAGTGATGTGCGGTTGCGGCTGTGCAGGCTGAAAGACGGCAGGACGTGTATGGCTTACGTGGCACAAGATGACAATACTCATCCAAACATCCTTCTTTTCTCCATGCTAGACCCGTTTGTGTTAGATACGGTCATGTTTGTATTTAGTGGCATAGGCAATTCGGAGGTGCATGATATGACCGGCCCGTTGACAGGGGAGAACACAGTGGCGGCACTCGTCTCTTCTGAGGAGATGGATCAGGGACGGCTGCTGTTTCCGAGGATAAGTACCACGGTGACTCAGATACCGTTTATAAATGCGTCCGATTATATGAAGCGTTCGGTTGACAGATGGGATTCGTATACCGCCATCATGGGCGGATACAATACAAGCTCTAATGTGATTTCTGGTATTCGTCAGAACAAAGCCTATCTTTACCCGTCATATCCCCCGATTAGTTGCACGTTGAGTGGTTACACTCCTTGTGAGCACATTGGAAGGCTGGATGCGGAAAAGGGGGATTATGATTGGAGCGAAAAAATTAAAAATAAATATATCATATGGGAGACAAAAGACTGCACTGTCACTTCGGAAAATTGTGATAATATCTGTATAAAAACAAACCTGGTTCCGTAAAATATACCGTCATGAAAAAGCAATTGTTATTTCTAGTCGTCCTGCTGACCGCAGTCCATACCGTTTTGGCGCAGGATACCATAGTCGGGCGCAGCCCGGACTACTACTATATGGACTGGTATGATGAATGTGAAAGGTTTTACTTGCCCTATGGTGCCCATATAGACAGAGTCTGTCTAATAGAGATGGGCAGTTATGATCAAGTATCTTATGTTGGCAGGTACCAACACACGAACCGGCCTCTTTTGGTAAAAGGCTTGTCCGCCATGGTGTCGATTGACTATGAGAGTTACTGCAACAGTCGTATTTCTGGTCTGGCGATGGGGGAGGATAAGTTGCCAGAGTATATGTACCTTTATCAGCACGACACCGTGAAGGACACACTGATACTGCTGGACTCGTTGCGGTGGGACACGGTTGCGCCAAAGATTATGATGCTGCCCCGAAACAGCGACACATCGGCGGGGTACCTGTACTGCTGGTCCTACGAGGTAAAGTTTAAAGAGTCAATGGTCATCAATGGTTCGTTCTTTATCGCAGGGTCTGGCTACAGCAACCAGTTCAGGTGGTCGAATCCACTTGGGTTTTATCATAAGCCGACCATGTATGTCGGCATAGGGCTGGCGTGGGGACCGTGCGGCATTTCACCCATTGAGCTCAATGTATGTACCAAGTTTCAAAGTGACGGGCCGTGGCTTTGTATCGAAAACAATGGCTATGGGCCGTTCCACCTCATCATCGAGACTGACAGCAGTATACTGGAGGTGGCGTCATCGGACGATACGATGGGGACGGTGACGGGTGGCGGCATCTACTACGACTCCACCACTGTCTACATCCGTGCGGTGCCCTACGAGGGCTATCGGTTCACCCACTGGAACGACGGTGATGTGACGAACCCGCGGGCGGTGTACCTGACGCAGGACACCCTGTTTACAGCCTATTTCCAGCAGCGGAAGGTCTGCCAGGTGGAGGCGGTGAGCAACGACGAGGCACGAGGCAGCGTGTACGGTGGTGGGCGGTATTACGAGGACGACATCGCGACGCTGACTGCCCACGCATGGGGCTCGTACCAGTTCGTCAGATGGACCGACGGCGACACCTCCAACCCGCGCTATGTCATCGTGACACAAGACACCCTGTTTAAAGCTTTCTTCAGCAACCCGCAGGGCATAGCACAGTCCACAGGGGAGCCCCTCTTCCGCCTGCTGCCCAACCCGGCATCCGGTATGGTGCAGTGCGAGACCGTGGGCGACCCCTTCCCCGGCGGCTCCCTCACCCTCACCGACGCCGCAGGCCGCGAGTTGATGCGCCACGAGCTGGCGCCCCTCACCGCCAGCCTCCGCCTCGACCTCTCCGCCCTGCCCGCCGGCACCTACTTCGTCACCCTCGCCACCCAGCAGGGCTCCAGCACCCAGAAACTGATACTGAAACAGTGAATCAATGCTTGAATGCTTGAATGTGTAAATGCTTGAGTGCCTGAATTGTTGTATTGCTTAAATGCTTGAACCGAAGGCCGCGAACACCGCTGAAAAAAGTAAATAAAGTGAGTCAATGTGTAAATGCTTGAGTGCTGACGCAGTCAATATACTAAAACAATCAAACAATCCTGTTAATGCTTGAGTGCTTAAATGTGTAAATGCTTGAGTGCTGACGCAGTCAAATTACTCAGACAATAAAGCAATCAAACAATCAAGCAATGCTTGAATGTGTAAATGCTTGAGTGCTGGCGCAATCAAAGATTAACGAATTAACACATTCAAGAATTGACACGTTCACTCATTCACGAGTTAACGCACCCTGCCCACCCCGCCCCGTGCCCCCATATTGGAGTGTGCGGGGCGGAAGAAGGCAAGGCTGAACCCGGAAAGAGGATGGCAAAAAAGAGGCCTTTTCTGTTAAAAGGCCGCCAGTTGCGTTAATTCGTTTAAATAGGTTAGAGATTAGGGGATAGAGTAATCTTGGTGCGGCAGCAATTTGACTAACACATTTACACGTTCACACATTCTCTTCTTACTTCTTTCTTCAAATTGTGGGGCTTGAAATGTTAAATATTTTGTGCATTTGAAAAATATGCGTACCTTTGCATCCGCTAATAAATCGATGACGGCGCGAAAATAGTTGTTATGCGCTCAAACACAAATAATAAACGCAAGTATGTACAAGATTGAAACACATCCTATCTTAGACATCCCGCAGAGCGAGATGGTGGAGTTTGTTTATGACGGAAAGAAAGTGCAGGGCCGAAAAGGTTATACCATTGCCGCTGCACTGCATCAGGCCGGCTTCCCAGTCCACAGCCATAGCCTTGACGGTCGCAATCGTAGCTTGAACTGCGGTATCGGCAAGTGTGGCGCCTGCGAGATGCTTGTTGACGGACAAGTGCGTCGTATATGTGTCACACTGGTCGACGGTGTGAAAGAAGTATGCCGCATTGAGTCGGGTGTCAGCGAAGTGCCCGAGATTCGTTCCCAGCAGCCGCGTGAAGTGAAGATTTATAAGACCCAGGTGGCCATTATCGGTGCCGGTCCGGCGGGTTTGGCCTGCCGCGAGCAGCTGAACGCCTTCGGCATCGACAACATCGTGATTGACAACAACGCTAAGATTGGCGGTCAGTTCAACATGCAGACCCACCAGTTCTTCTTCTTCGAGAAGGAGAAGAAGTTCGGCGGCATGCGCGGCTTCGACATCGCCAAGACACTGGCAGGCGAGAGCCACGAGGGCATATTGCTGAACAACACGGTGTGGGACTTGCTGGAAGGTCGTCGGGTGGCCATCAAGAATATTGTCACCGGCGAGGTGGGATATGTGGATGCGGAGCATCTGGTAGTGGCTACGGGCGCGGTGCCTTTTATGCCCACGTTTGAGAACGACGACGTGCCGGGTGTGTACACTGCCGCCGTGTTCCAGAAGATGATGAACCAGGAGCACACGCTGCTTGGCAAGAGGGTGCTGACCGTGGGTGCGGGCAACATAGGCTACCTGACCTCCTACCAGGGCATGCAGGCGGGTGCCACCATCAAGGCCATCATCGAGGCCATGCCTCGCGAGGGTGGTTTCCCGGTGCAGGCCAACCGTGTGCGCCGTCTGGGCATTCCCATCATGACGGGCTACACGTTGGTGCGCGCCATACCCAATGCCGACCATACAGGTGTGACGGGTGCGGTGATAGCCAAGTGCGAGAACTTCAAGGCCGTCCCCGGCACGGAGCAGGTGATTGACGGCATTGACATCATCAATATCTGTACCGGCCTCATCCCCGACAGCCAGCTGCTGGTGAAGGGTCGCGAGGTGTTTGGACACAATACCTACGGCGTGGGCGATGCCATACGTATCGGCGAGGGCACCAGCGCGGTGCTGCGTGGCAAACAGGCTGCCTACGAGGTGGCTCAGGTCATGGGCATCCGCTACAATTACGACGACTACTTGGAAATTTCACGCCAGTATATCGACTCGCAGCAGCATCCCATCCGCATACTTGAGAAACCCAACCTGCCCACCGCCGAGCGCATGAAGATGAAACCGTTTGTGCAACTGGACTGTCTCTACGGCTTTGCCTGCAACCCCTGCTCGTTCAGCTGCCCTCAGGGAGCTATCACCAAGCCCGCCACCAACACCACTCCGACGGTGGACTACGACAAGTGCATCGGCTGCATGCAGTGTGTGAACAACTGCCCTGGCCTGGCTATCTTTGGCTACGACCTACAGAAGGGTGTCTGCTTCCTGCCCATCGAATATGAGGTGGCAGAAGGTGCCGAGGTTTTCTTGGTTGATAACAACGGTGCCAAGATAGGGGAGGGTGTGATTGAAAAGATTTTGAAGAAACTGAACAAGACCAATGTGGCAAGGGTGAGAATAGCTGGTAGTGGTGAGAGTTGTACGGGAGTGGCAGATAATTCTCAATTCAAATTGACCGACATCAAGGGCTTTATCGTCAAAGAGAAATACCCAGAGCCGCTGGTAATGAAGCCTGTTTACCCCATGGAGGGTGAGGCATACGTCTGCCACTGCGAGGACATCAGGCTGGACCGTGTGCTGGAGGTGCTGGGCGACCGCAAGACAATCTCGGTCGACGAGCTGAAGCACATCACCCGACTGGGTATGGGCCCCTGTCGTGGCAAACGCTGCATCCCACGCGCCCGTCAGATATTGCGCAGCTACGGCATCGAGCTGGTGGGCGACGCCACGCCCCGTGCGCCTTTGTCGAACCAGGTGACCTTGGGCGACCTCTACAACGGTCAGACCAAGGAGGTGTTTGTCTTCCCGAAGATGAACGGCGTGCGTAAGGAGCAGGTCGAGGTGCTGATTGCTGGCGGCGGCATCGCGGGCAGTGCACTCTTCCGCTACTTCGCCGAGGCGGGCAAACACCCCGTGATGATTAACTACAGCCGCGGAGCCTCATGGCGTTGCATCGGCGGCGGCCGTCCCGCTTTCTCCAATCCCGACATCGCAGACATTGCCGTCCACAACCACGAGATTTTCAAAAATATGCAGAAGGTGCATAACATCAACTACCACCTCACGCATTATGTGAACCTGGTGCATGACGAGGCCACTTACAAGTCACTCGATGCCTCCCGCGCCTGGAGCGATGCTTATATGATTGAGCGCAAGGACTTCAAGAAAGAGATTTCGCCCCTGTGGGACGACAGCCGTGACACTTACAGCCATGCCCTCATCACGCGCGATTGCTGGCAGGCCACTCCGGGCCGCGTCATCGACTACATCCGCGGCATTGGTGTAGATAATGGTGGTCGCTACTATGAGGACTGCGAACTGCTGCAGGTGCAAAAGGTGGGCGGGCATTATGTGGCTTTGGTGCGTGACCACGAGGGTCATTATATCGAGTACACCTGCGACCATTTTGTCAACGCCATGGGTTGGGGTGCCGAGAAGTTTATCGACCAGCTCGACCTCGACACCGGCCTCTATCCCGTCAAGCATCAGGCATTCATCACCCGACGTCTGCCCATGATGGGGCCCAACGGGGGTCCGCTGGATATGGTTATCGACCGTCGCCATTACAAAGGCTTCAGCGCCGTCTACGGCCAGCAGTGGGGCCACACAGGCCAGATTATAGGCTGCGCCAGCCCCGACACCGATGCCTACGAGGCACGCCAGAACATCAAGTACAACAGTAAAGAGTTCCTGGAGATAGTCTCCGAGGTGTTTGCCGAGTGGATTCCCAACCTGCGCGAGGTGGGCTTCCTGGCCGTGTGGGCAGGCCGCTACACCGAGCCGCGCTACATCGTCGACCCCGAGGTAGGCCTCTGCACCGGCTTACGTGGCCACGGCTTCATGCTGGGTCAGTACTTGGCCAAACTGTATGTGGACAAGTACCTTGGCCGCGAGGTGCCCAGTTACATGGAAGACCTCAAGATTGGCGGCAAAGGCCTGTCGGAGAACGCATTCAAGTAGGCCGTTGTATGTTTTTTGAAAGGTGCTTTGAGTTGCTCAAAGCACCCTTTTCATTATGATTAGGTATTGTGTAAGAGTAAATAACTACTAGTTTGTAATTGCCATATCGTGTAATTGTTGTATTTTTGCATTATCAAAAATAAGATTGAAATGCAAGAGATAATCCACTTAATCAACGAGATGTCGCCCTATTTGCTGTTGGGCTTCCTCTTTGCGGGGCTGTTGCATTCGTTTGTCCCGTCGAAACTATACAACAAATATCTCTCCAAACCCACCTTTGGCTCGGTGGTGAATGCGGCCTTGCTAGGCATACCGCTGCCGCTTTGCTCGTGCGGGGTGATACCAACCGCCATGTCGCTGCGCAAGGAGGGGGCTTCTAAAGGGGCCACCACGTCATTCCTCATAGCCACACCACAGACGGGTGTCGACTCCATCCTCGCCACCTACGGTATGATGGGGTTGCCCTTTGCTATCGTCCGACCTGTGGCGGCACTGTGTACGGCACTCTTCGGTGGCGCGGCGGCCAATATCTTTGGCAAGGCTGATAAGTCCGACTCGTCTGGCAAGTCTGACCTGTCCGACTGTGCCCATCACGACCACTGTCTCGACGACCAATGCGAGTGCGGCTGTGGTGGCCACAGCCATTCGCGTCATCGCAACAAGTTGGTGGAGGCGCTGCACTACGCCTATGTGGATATGATTGCCGACATCGGCAAGTGGCTTCTCATCGGACTCTTTGTGGCAGGGTTGATTACGGTGCTGATTCCCGACAATGCGTTCACTATCTTTCAGGGCAACACGTTGGCCTCGATGCTGCTGGTGTTGTGTATCGCAGTGCCCATGTATCTTTGTGCCACCGGTTCGATACCTATTGCGGTGGCATTGATGCTCAAGGGTCTCACCCCTGGGGCAGCCTTGGTGCTGCTGATGGCCGGCCCGGCGTGCAACTTTGCCAGCATGTTGGTGGTGAAGAAGGTGTTGGGCACCCGCTCGCTCATCATCTATCTGGCATCTATTGTGATTGGGGCGGTGGGCTTCGGCTACCTTATCGACTTCCTGCACTTTGGCGGCTATGTCAACTTCCTTGGAAGCCTGCAGGTGGCGGGAGTGGCAGATAGCTGTTGCACACCGCACGACTCGTGGTTTGCCTGGCTTTGTACCACTGCGCTGCTGCTGCTAGTGCTCAATGCCCTTGTATTGCCCAAGCTGCGTCGCCATAAGAAGCAAGAAGAAAATAAAACAACCGAGAATATGAACGTAAGGATTTATCACATCGAAGGCATGAACTGCAACCACTGCCGCACTGCTGCCGAGAAGGCACTGCAAGGAGTCGAAGGTGTCACTTCCGCCCGCGTGGTACTAGAAACCAAGGAAGCCATCATCGAAGGCACCGCCTCCGAAGAGGAACTGCGCAAGGCCGTCGAGAGCGTCGGCTTCTCGCTTACCAATTGACGGACGCATGATACCGGAGCGGGGATTCTTTTATTTAACACGGCAGAACAAAATTGGCGAAATTTATTTTGCTGCGTAGAATAAAATGGTCTTTTTTGCAGTTATCGGGGACTGATGAAAGTGACGGCGTGTTTGATGTTATGGACGCGGTAGCGGTTGCTGTGGAGCATCTCGCCGTCGATGACCAGCCAGAAGGGGTCGGGACTGGCCATCTCGACAACGGTGCCTTGGCGATACTGCATTAGGTGCTTGACATCGGGACGGTTGATATGGGTGCCTCGGCTGTAGTCGCCCACGAGGCTGGCAAACTTAGTTAACGACATACGTTTGAAAAGGTTGACCTCGAGCAGTCCGTCGTCGTTCTTGGAGAGTGGGGCACACATGTAGTTGCCGCCGTTGTAGCGTCCGTTGCCGAGGGTGCAGAGGAGCATGTAGCCATCGTAGAAGGGTTCGCCATCTACCGTCATGCGCACATAATTGCTACGCGAAGTGAAGAGGCTTTTGATGATGCCTGTGGTGTAGGAGTGTTTGCCCCCGATGATGGGTTTGCGGCGCACATCGTTGCCCACCTTGCATACCATGGCGTCGAAACCGAAGTTGCACACGTTGATGCTGTAGCGGTCGTTCACCTTCATCACATCGACAGGGTGGGGGATGCCGTTGACGAGACGGTCGATGTCGGAAAAGGCCTCGAGCGAGTCGTAATATTTGATATAGTCGTTGCCGCTTCCGTTGGCGTGGACGGTAACTTGGACGTTGGGGAACCCGATGATGCCTGTGACCACCTCGTTGAGGGTGCCGTCGCCGCCGCAGGCGTAGAAGCGGACATTGGTATCGGGGTGGTCGGCACACCATTGGCGGGTCCAGCGGGTGGCATCGCCAGCAGCGCGGGTGACGTAAATCTGATAGTCGAAATCGGGGTGAGCAGAGGCGTAGGCCTCCACCTTTTGGGTGATGATGGTGGTGGAATCTTGTTTTCCAGCACAGGGGTTTACGACAAAGATATGTTTCATCTTATTTTAGATTAAAGGGTTCGCTTCGCTTGAAAGGTTAGAATGGTGAGGGGTAAGCAGCCCGCACCTTTAAAACATTAGAACCTTTTAAACCTGAAAGAACCCTCATTTTCGAGTGCAAAAATACTAATAATAATTAATATGGCAGAAAAAAAGTCGTATTATTAACAAAAAAGTCGTACCTTTGCATTTTATTTATGAGATGAAGAATATACGAAACTTTTGTATTATAGCCCATATCGACCATGGTAAGAGTACTCTGGCCGACCGTCTTTTGGAGTATACCAACACTGTGTCGCAGCGCGAGATGCAGGACCAGGTGTTGGACGATATGGATCTTGAGAAGGAGCGTGGCATCACCATCAAAAGCCACGCCATCCAGATGAATTACGGCGACTACACGCTCAACCTTATCGACACCCCGGGGCATGTGGACTTCAGCTATGAGGTCTCCCGATCCATTGCGGCATGCGAAGGAGCCCTGCTGGTGGTGGATGCCACACAGGGCATTCAGGCACAGACCATCTCCAACCTCTACCTGGCTTTGGAGAACGACCTTGAGATTATCCCCATTATGAATAAGATAGACCTCGACAGTGCCATGCCCGAAGAGGTGGCGGATGAGATTATCGACCTGCTAGGCTGCAAGCGTGAGGAAATACTGGCGTGTAGTGCCAAGACGGGCGAGGGGGTGCCTGAGATATTACAGGCGATAGTGGACCGAATCCCTGCCCCTGAAGGCGACCCGCAGGCTCCGTTGCAGGCATTGGTGTTCGACTCGGTGTTCAACCCCTTCCGTGGCATTATTAGCTATTTTCGCATCATGAATGGCACGCTCCACACCGGCGACCACGTCATGTTTGTCAGCACTGAGAAGGACTACCACGCCGACGAGATTGGGGTGCTGAGGCTGAACATGGAGCCGCGCAAAGAGCTGTCGGCTGGCAACGTGGGTTATATCATCAGCGGCATCAAGACCAGCAAGGAGGTGCGTGTGGGCGACACCATCACCCATGTCCAGAATCCTTGTGACAAGGCCATCGAGGGCTTTGAGGCCGTCAAGCCGATGGTCTTTGCCGGTGTTTATCCCGTTGATACTGACGATTACGAAGAGCTGCGCGCCAGCCTCGAAAAACTGCAGCTCAACGATGCCTCCCTCACCTTCGAGCCTGAGAGCTCGTTGGCGCTGGGCTTTGGCTTCCGCTGCGGTTTCTTAGGGCTGCTGCACATGGAGATTGTGCAGGAACGTCTGGAACGTGAGTTCAACATGGACGTTATCACCACGGTGCCTAACGTGCAGTACAAAGTGAAGCTCACCAACGGCGAGGAGAAGGATGTGTACAACCCGTCGGGCATGCCCGAACCAAACAATATCGCCGAAGTTTACGAGCCATACATCCATGCCCAGATTATCACCAAGGCCGACTTCATAGGCCCCGTCATCAAACTCTGCATGGACAAACGCGGGATCCTCAAAAACCAGACCTACCTTACTACCGACCGCATCGAGATTACCTTCGACCTCCCGCTGGGCGAGGTGGTGTTCGACTTCTACGACAAGCTCAAGAGCATCTCCAAAGGCTACGCCTCGTTCGACTACTATATCAACGGCTTCCAGCCATCGAAGCTGGTGAAACTGGAGATACTGCTCAACGGCGACCCGGTTGATGCCCTCTCCACCCTCACCTATGTCGACAATGCCTACCCCATTGGGCGACGCATGTGCGAGAAACTGAAAGACCTCATCCCCCGCCAGCAGTTCGACGTGGCCATTCAGGCCGCCATCGGCAGCAAGATTATCGCCCGCGAGACCGTGCGCCAGGTGCGCAAGGACGTTACTGCCAAGTGCTACGGCGGCGACATCACCCGCAAGCGCAAGCTGCTCGAGAAACAGAAGGAGGGCAAGAAACGTATGCGCCAAGTCGGCAACGTCGAGGTGCCCCAAAGCGCCTTCCTCGCCGTGCTGAAATTGGATTAAAAGACCACGAAATATGAAGAATCTAAGGATTAGAAATCTTGGACCTATAGGTGAAGCCGACATCCAATTTGGTGACCTTACCATTCTCATAGGACCGCAAGCGAGTGGTAAGACCATTGCTTTGGAGACAATGAAACTGGCACTGGATTACAAGTCGATAATTGACGTTTTGAATAAGAATAACTACCGCACTGGCAAGGTTGAGAACATCCTTAATTTGTATTATGGGGCTGGTATGTCTACTATGTGGCAAGATGATACAATAATAGAAGTTGACAATACTCCATTCACTAAAGCATTTCTTGACCCAAGTGTAGACAAAGTAAGTGCTATTGAGACGGTATTCTATATTCCAGCCCAAAGAGTAACGAGCATAATAGACAAGGCCGGACTCAGTTTCAGTTTGTACAATGATAAAGATACGCCATTTGTTAATAGGATATTTGGCGATACGATACAAAGATTTATTCAAAATGGTATTGGGCAGCAAACTGTTTTGTTCCCGATGAAGACACGACTAAAGGGACTGGTACGACAACGTTTTGACAACAGCATTTATCATGGGGCAAGGGTAGAATTAGACGAAGAAAGTCAGGATTATAGATTGGTACTAAAGGTTGGGGAATCAAAGTTGCCCACAATGGTATGGAGTGCCGGACAACGAGAGTTTACGCCATTACTACTGGGGGTATATTGCTTGACGGGTCCACCGCAAAATGTTTTAAGAAGTCGTTACTACAAATATGTAGTGATAGAGGAACCAGAAATGGGCTTGCACCCGTCGGCCATACAGGATGTATTGTTACAAATACTTGAGTTGATGCAAGGCGAGAAAGGTTCCAAAGGTCCAAAGCATGGATACAAAGTAATAATATCAACACATTCTCCTTTGTTTCTCGACTTTGCTTGGGCATTTAATAAGATAAAGGGCATTCATGATGAGCAGGCAAAATATCGTGCTTTGCACAGATTGATGGGGACCGAAGGCAACCAACCCATAGCTAATATGTTAGAGGGTGTGCTAGGCAAAGACGTAAGAACATATTATATTGGTAAGCGAGAGCATCAAGGCCTTTCTTATACTAAAGACATTACGTCACTTGATGTATGGAGCGACGACCCTATTATTGCAGAATGGGGTGGTATGACATCATTTGCTACTCGGGCGACAGATGTACTATCTTCTAATGTCCTGAACTATGACTAAACAACAGAAACAGAAAACACCACCACCTTCTCCATTGGAGACGGCAGTTGCCAATACACCAGAGGTGGTAGGATTCTACTGTAGAAGTTTGCAGGCATTGGAGAGTAAAGATAAGAAAGAGGGTCTTATTGACTACGAGGACTCTTCAAAGATAATGGGCAGTGTGTATCTCGAAAAAGCAACTAAACACCTTAACCATCCGTTTCCAAAACGATGGGATTACGTGATAGAGTATTCCAATAAGATATATTACTATGAACCCCACCCAGCCTCGGGAGGCGATAATATTGATGAAGTCATTGGTAAGGCAGAGTGGCTTCGATGGTGGTTGACAAACAATGCCCCAAATGTCAGAAAACTGGGAACAGAAGGCTTTTTCTGGATACACACCGGCAAGTGTAATATTCTTCCGAATTCCCGACAGTCAAAAAAACTCCTTGACTTAGGTGTGCAGCTTAAGAGCAAACTATATATGAAATAATATCAACAATGAAAATTTACCTTTTAGCATTCCTCAGTGCCCTGGTGGCGGTGTTAGCTACGCTAGCATTAGCGGGCTATATCTTCTACCGCATCACCAAACGTTTTTTCGACAACCAGCAGAAGACTCAGATGCTTCAAATGCGCATCGACGAACATCGCGAGGCGGTGAAGCTTGTCACCCCCATCCGTCTGCAGGCATACGAGCGTATGGCTCTCTATCTGGAACGTATCAGCCCCGACAGCCTGGTGCTGCGCTGCTACCAGCCAGGCATGAGCACACATCTGCTGCAAGGCGTGATGACCAAGACCATCCGCGACGAGTGGGAACACAACCTCAGCCAGCAGGTCTACATATCGAGCGAGGCATGGAACCGCATCCGTCAGGCCAAGGATGAGATGATAGGCGTCATCAACTCGGCAGCCATCACCATCCCCGAAGATGCAGACCCCACCCGTCTGGCCAGTGCCATTTTTGCAACCACCACAGAAGGCCAACTGCCCACCTCAACGGCGTTGGAGTTCCTGAAACAGGAGATGCGCGAGCTGTAAAAATGCCCTTTCTGCTTTCCCAGCAGCCCTTTCCATGGCACGAAGGCTTGTTTCCAAATGTTTGTTGTAGTAGCAATTGGAAGTTCGATTTGGTCAGTTTGTTTTTTTTTCGTACCTTTGCACAATTATTATGAAGCATTATACTTATCTTATACTACTCTTTCTTTTGGTGTCTATCCCAGCGGTTACCAATGCCCAAGATAGGCCTAACGTAAAGCAAAACAAGGACAAACCCAAAATTTCCGCCACAAATCAGGGTATCAAAGTCAACAAACTAGTCAAAACCACCGACCCCGCCGACGAATTCTCCGGAGTCACGGCCGAGACATACGACAAGAAACCCAAGAAGGACAGCAAGAAAGAACCCCGCAAAACCGACGTTGGAGCAGTGGACGAAGCCGACGATGTCCGCAAGAAGTCCCCGACGCCAGAGCCTTTTGGTTTAGAGGACTATACTCAGGATAGGAACCCCGAATACCCAGACCCCCCCAACAAAGCATTGGAACGTCCCGGTATGCCCGAAGAAGAGGATGAAGAAGATGTTGGCCTTGTCCTTCCTCGTTTTGCCAATCCCCGTCAGGACGACCCCGGTACCGAAAGTGAGGATGACATCCTTATCGCGGGAGACTCATCACTGGTGCATACGCTGAAGATGGACATCTCGGAGATGCAGCCGGTGGAACTAAAGCTGACCGACCCTGAAAAAGGCCAGTACTTTGTCTTCCCCACGCCCGACTACTCCATCCCCACCTCACACTATGGGCCTCGTCGCCGCCGTTTCCACTATGGCCTCGACCTCGCCATGCACACTGGCGAGCCCATCTATGCCGCCTTCGATGGCGTAGTGCGCTTCTCCAAATACAACAGCTCCTACGGGCACCTTATCGTTATCCGTCACGACAACGGTCTGGAAACCTATTATGCCCACCTCTCCAAACGCCATGTCACCCCCGGCACACGCGTTAAGGCAGGTGAGGAAATCGGTCTTTGTGGCAACACGGGGCGTTCCCGCGGCAGCCACCTCCACTTCGAAATCCGCTATAACGGCAACGCTATCAACCCCGAGAACGTCATAAGCTGCGAGTCTCGCACCCTCCTGGCACCAACGCTGACCCTCACCCGCGATTCGTTCCGCAAGGTGGCCAAGCACGGTTATGAAAACCGTTCCTCATCTACCTCCCGTTCGAGCAACTACAGCAGCGACGGCAAATACTATAAGGTCCGCACCGGCGACACCCTCAGCCGTATAGCCAAGCGCAACGGCACCACCATCAGCCGCCTCTGCAAACTCAACGGGCTCAAAGAAACCTCCGTCATTCGTCCCGGTCAGAAACTAAGGATACGCTGATATGCGACTGGATATTCTCACCCTCTTCCCCAACATGATGTCTATGTTCTTTGAGGAATCCATTCTGAAAAGAGCACAGAAGAAAGGACTGGTGGAAGTTGTCTTCCACGACCTCCACGACTATTCCCTCACCCGTTACGGCAGTGTGGACGACTACCCCTACGGCGGCGGCGCCGGGATGGTGATGGCCGTCGAACCCTTGGCCAACTGCATTGAGGAACTCAAAAGCCAGCGCGCCTACGACGAAATCATCTACACCGCCCCCGACGGCCAGATGCTTTCTCAGCCGATGGCCAACACACTCTCGCTGAAGAACAACCTCATGCTGCTCTGCGGGCACTACAAGGGAGTGGACGAACGCATCCGCGAGCACTTTATCACCCTTGAAATATCCATTGGCGACTATGTGCTTACGGGTGGCGAACTGGCCGCTGCGGTCATCTGCGACACCGTGGTGCGACTCATCCCTGGTGTCATTGGCGATGAGCAGTCGGCCCTAGGCGACTCCTTCCAAGATGGCCTTGTGGCCCCTCCGGAGTATACACGTCCGCCCGAATTCCGTGGCTGGCGCGTGCCCGATGTGCTCCTCAGCGGAAACCATGCCAAGATAGAACAGTGGCGCTACGAGCAAGCCCTCCAGCGCACCAAAGAACGCCGCCCCGACCTCTTGAAGTAAGAAGAATGTAAACATTAATATCAAACCAAAAAAAACATGAAAAGAATCATCTTATTATCTCTTGCATTGCTGACATTCAGCATCGCAAATGCACAAATTGCTAATGGCCGTATTGGCAACGGAAACATAACGATAGCCGGAACAGAATGGACTAATGTCTATGGTATCGACTTCAATAACGATGGTATACTGGAGTTTCGCATAAGCGACTTCAGCGGTGTTACGGGCAATCAGGTCAACGCCTATATCTCATACAATTGGACCGAAGGGGGCAACAATGTTGTTTCCGACCCCGATGTATGGGACTATGCCGCCGTGCTCGCCTCTGGCCAGGTTGTTGATGCCAGCTGTAGCTTTGGAGGTTATGGCGATGCCACTTTCCAAGACCTTACCACTGCCCCTGAGCGTTTTTTCGTCGGGTTCCGCATCCTGCTGGACGACGGTGTACACTATGGCTGGGCCGAGGCTACGGTCAGCACTTCAGCAAGCGACATCATTCTCAACTGGGTGGCCTGCGCCTATAACACCACACCCAACGCACCCGTCACCATCGGCAGCACTGTCGCCATCGCCAATGTCGAAACACCTACCGTTCATGCATACGCTCTTGGCGAAAACCGTCTGCGCGTCGAGACCGACGGAAACGAAGTGATGATATACGACATCCACGGCCGTCAGCTCAACAGCGTCCATTGCAATGGCGCAGTCACAGTCAACGTGCAACAAAGCGGTCTCTACCTCGTTAGAGTCGGCAGCAGCACCCGTAAAGTAATCGTTTATTAACCCAACACCCTTAGACCAACCCCAAGTAACACCATTCTATTTCACATCAATCTTATGACAGAATTCGAAAAATACGCCACCAAGCATTGTGGCATCAGTAGCACCACCTACGCCAAGTACACCTCGGCAATCAATAATTCGCTGACCCCTTATATCGTTGAGGAACGCCAGCTCAACGTCGCCCAGATGGATGTTTTCAGCCGCTTGATGATGGACCGCATCATCTTCCTCGGCACCGCCATCGATGACTACACCGCCAATGTCATTCAGGCTCAGCTCCTCTTCCTCGAGAGCGTCGACAGCACCAAGGACATACAGATTTACCTCAACTCCCCCGGAGGCTCTGTGTATGCAGGCCTCGGCATCTATGACACCATGCAGTACATCCAGCCCCGGATTGCCACCATCTGCACCGGCCTTGCCGCCTCCATGGCCAGCGTCCTGCTCTGTGCCGGTGAGAAGGGGATGCGCTGTGCGCTGCCTCATGCCCGTGTCATGATTCACCAGCCCATGGGTGGTGCCGACGGTCAGGCCACCGACATGGAAATCACCGTGCGTGAGATTCTAAAACTCAAGAAAGAACTCTACGAAATCATCGCCAACCACAGCGGGCAGACCTACGAGCAGGTGGAGAAAGACAGCGACCGCGACCACTGGTTCACCGCCGAAGAAGCCAAGGCCTACGGCATGATTGACGAGGTGCTCACTAAGAAATAAGTGCCATAGGATATCCGGGCCGTTCCTGGGTATCCTATGTCTTTTAAACATCACTTAGCCATGCAAGTTAAGTTTATCAACACCAGCCATCACCCGTTGCCCAAATATGAGACAGCCCAGTCGGCAGGCATGGACCTCCGAGCTTTTCTTCCCGACGGCCCTGTCACCCTCAAACCCCTCCAACGCGGATTGGTGAAGACAGGCCTCTTCATGGAGTTGCCTGCCGGTTATGAAGCACAGGTGCGTCCGCGTAGCGGATTGGCGTTGAAGAAGGGTATCACGGTGCTCAACTCGCCCGGCACCATAGATGCCGACTATCGCGGTGAGATTTGCGTCATCCTTATCAACCTCTCGCAGGAGGACTTCGTCATCAACGACGGCGAGCGTATCGCCCAGATGATTATCGCTCGACATGAGCAGGCGGAGGTGGTGCAGGTGACGGAGCTCAGCAGCACAGAGCGTGGAGCGGGAGGCTTCGGTCATACTGGAAAAAGCTGATAATTGAAACGGTTGATGCATAAATTGGCATTGGCTTTTGTGGCAATGGCTCAGCTATTGTCTTTTTCCTGCCATGCCCAAAACAATAATGTTGAATGGGAGGATGAGGCTTTTGGGCATATTCCCATTTCTAAAGACTCGGCCTTTGCCACAGGCGCCGAGAATTTATGGCATCACGAGGTGTTCCCCACCATATTATTGTTCCGCGAAGATGGCTACCAAGGGCGCACTGCGGTGGTGGCAAACCAGACGTCGGTAGTGAGTAATACCCATTTGGTTGATACCCTGCTACGTGCGGGGGTGAACGTCACCAAGATATTCTGCCCGGAGCATGGCTTCCGCGGGACGGCAGCGGCAGGTGCGCATGTCGACAACAGCACCGACCCGGAGACGGGGCTGCCCATCATCTCGCTCTACGGCAAGAACAAGAAGCCCACTCAGGAGCAGATGAGGGATGTGGACTGTGTGCTCTTCGATCTCCAGGATGTGGGTTGCCGCTTCTATACCTACCTCTCCACACTCCACTATGTGATGGAAGCATGTACCGAAAACGGAGTCTCGCTCATCGTCCTCGACCGCCCCAACCCCAACGGCCACTATATCGACGGTCCGGTGCTGGACACGGCAAGGTTCCGCTCGTTTGTGGGCATGCACCCTGTGCCCATCGTCTACGGCATGACCATAGGCGAGTATGCCTGCATGATAAACGGCGAGCACTGGCTGGCGGGGGGCATGGAATGCAACCTCACCGTCGTGCCCATGCAGGGCTACCGTCGCGACAGCGTGGGCTATGAGCTGCCCGTGCCGCCGTCGCCCAACCTGCGCAACGCCCATGCCATCGCCCTCTATCCTTCGCTCTGCCTCTTCGAGGGCACCACTTGCAGCGTGGGCCGTGGAACCGACTGGCCTTTCGAGATCATTGGGCTGCCCTCCGAATGCAACGCATATTGGGACAAGAACACATTGTTTATAGTTGCGGGCGGGCAGAAAGTCAATGCCTACCATTTCAAACTGCAGGACGGGACTAGTCTGTACGGCATGAACCTGCGGGATATTGATGTGCCGGCCAGGTTCGACGTATCCTATCTCAAGTGGATGTATCGGCACGCACGAAAGGGCAAGTTCTTCTTAAAGAACAACTTTTTCGAAAAACTGGCGGGGACTGACCAGCTCCGCAGACAGATAGAGCAGGGTCTCACCGAAGAAGAAATCCGCGCTTCGTGGCAGTCGGCCCTCGACCATTTCAAGACCATCCGCAGCCGCTATCTCATCTATCCCGACAACCAATAGGCACCGCCGCTGCGCCGTCACACCATCGTTTCCTTTTTCTTATTTTGTCCGCACTTTAAAACCGGGCCGTTTATTTCTGTATTAGAAAGAAAAAGGATATAAAGCCGAAAATGAAAAGGAGCAAAATAGAAACAAGAAGGTGGAGTAGGGGAGGGGACGCTGTGTAAGGGGTCCGGCGGAGGTCTGTAACGGATGTTTTGGTGGGGAAAATACTTTTTTTTGTCTATGTCAGAAAAAATGTGTAATTTAGCAAATTGATTTGGTATGTTGTGTAGGGTGTCCCTAACTACGCAATATGCTAAGTTGGTTATAATTGCGATAAAAGAGTAAAATAAAAATATATATATGAAAATGGTAAAAAAAGGTTTTGCACTACTCATTGTAGCCATTCTTTTTGCCGGTTCCGTCGAGGCTCAGAACAGCGTTGCAGCCAAGGCCGACGAGCAGTTCAAGAACAACCAGTATATCCTGGCACTTGAAAACTACCAGAAAGCCTATGAGCGGGTTTCGAGCAACAGGGCAGAGAAGAACCGTATCTACTTCCAGATAGGAGAGTGCTACCGATTGATGTACAACTATCCCAAGGCTGAGCACACTTATCTGCGCCTTATCCAGGCGGGTTACTACAATGTCGAGCCCAAGCTTTATTTCTACATGGCCGAGATGTGCCGCTTCAACGGAAAGTTCGACGAGGCCGACGGCTATTACGACAAGTATCTCGAACTGGTGCCGAACGACAAGTTGGGTACCTCGCGCAAGAAGTCGTTGGTGGACGTGACCCGTTGGGTGGCTGACCGCAGCCGCCACGTTATCACCAAGCTGGTTGACTGGAACACCGAGTACAACGACTGGGCTCCCCATTTCTTGGGCAATGACACCAATACCCTGGTGTTCACCTCCTCGCGTTATGGCTTCGGCGACGAGAAGGACGTGGACCTCTGGACGGGTCAGAACTATTCAGCGTTCTACACCGTCTACAAGGACCGTAACGGGCGCTGGACCGATGTGCCTGAATCGTTCGACAACACCCAGCGCATCAATACGTACAGCAATGAAGGTGAGGCCTGTTTCTCACCCGACGGCAACACCATCTATTTTACCCGTTGCGAAATCTACGAGCAGGAAGTCCAAGGTTGCGGCATCTTCACCTCGATAAAGGCACCCGCTGCCGACAAGAAGAAGGGCTCCAAGGGTTCCAAGAAAGGCTCTACCAAGAAGGACAGCCAGGCCAACCCCCAGCAGTCAAAGTTCGACGCTCATCAGTTGGAGGGCGACGAGGTGGGAGCCGGCGAGTGGTATGAGCCCATGCGCCTCAACCTCGGCGACACCTCATACAACTATCTCTATCCCGCCATCACCAGCGACGGTCTCACCCTCTACTTCTGCTCCGATATGCCGGGCGGAGAGGGCGACTATGATATTTGGAAGGCCACCCGCGCCTCGCTGGCCGATGACTTCGGCAAGCCGGTGAATATGGGCCCGATAGTCAACACCCCCGGCCGCGAGGCCTTCCCGGTGCTGCGTGGCGACTCGACCCTCTACTTCTCGTCCAACGGCCTCCCCGGCATCGGCGGTTACGACATCTTTGTGACCACCATCGGCAAGCGCGTGTGCTCCCGTCCTAAGAATCTGGGTGTCCCCATCAACTCGTCGTACGACGAGATGTCCATCATCTATTACCCCGAAAGCGAGGACAACCCCATGCTCGAACGCGGCTATTTCTCTTCCAACCGTCCCTTCGAAGACCCGCTGAACAAGAACACCGACAAGAAGGGTAAGAAGATTCCCCTGCCCAACTTGAACCTCTTCAAGTTCGAGCTGCCTCCGCTGCTGTACACCATCGAGGGTACGGTGCGCGACGAGAAGTCGATGCAGCTGGTCAAAGGTGCCAAGGTGAAGATTGTGGGCTCCGACGGTTCGGAGGCAGAGACATATACCGACAAGAAGGGTCACTACAAGTTCAACAGCAGCCAGGTGAAAGGCCAGGTGGTGTACAAGATGTATTTCTCGAAAGTGGATTATTTCAGCCTCGAGCAGTCGGAGAGTACCAAGGGCTACAATGTGGATAAGGACATCGTCCACAACTGCCGCATGGAGCCGGTGCCCCAGCAGCCTGTCGTCCTGCCCGAAATACGCTACGACCTCTCCAAGTGGGACATCAAGGAGGAGTTTATGGACTCGCTTATGGACCTTTACTTGGTCATGATGAACAACCCCGGCATCGTGGTTGAGATACGTGCCCACACCGACTGCCGTCCATTCATCGGCCTCACGAACGACACCCTCTCGCAGCGTCGTGCGCAGAGCGTGGTGGACTATCTGGCCAACCGCGGCATCGAGCGTGGCCGCATGGTGGCCAAGGGCTATGCCGAGCGTGTGCCCCGCACCCTCGACCGCGACGTGTATATCGAAGTGGGCGGAAAGCCTTATATCTTCTCGGCCGGTACGACCCTCGACTGCGACTACATCCACGACCTCCCCACGCCTGAGCATCAGGAGGCCGCCCACCAGCTCAACCGCCGCATCGAGTTCCTCATTCTTCGTTCCGACTATGTGTCGAAACGCGTGGTGGACAATATGGCCGCTGATTCCGCCCTCATCAAGCAGAACGAGGACGGCACGTACATCGACCTCGTCAATGCCCCGGTCGACACTAGCTCGCGCGACATCGCCGTCATCATCCACGACGAGGGCACTATCCCCGTCACCATGATTAACACGCAGAAGGGCGAGGTGCAGGCCATCATCAACGGCATGCAGATACCGATGCTTATCGACGAACGCTACAAGGAGCCTATCGCCATCTCTTGGGAAGAGGCCATGAACCTCCTCTATCAGCGCCGTATCAATAAGGAAGACTTTCCCGACCGCGACCACGCTTTCGACCCCGAGGGCAACATCCTCGACAAGGCCAAGCTGGTGTTCAAGGAAATTCAGATTGGTCAGAAGCACCTCTACAATGTGGAGACCATCGTGGTGAAGGGTATCGACTATAAGTTCATCATCAACCGTGCCGCTTTGGGCGACTTCGGCGAATACGAGTTCGACAAGCAGCAAGGCAAGCTCTATTTCTTTGACGACTAAACTGCTTACCATAACAGGACCCACGGCTTGTGGTAAGACAAGCCTCGCCGCCGAACTGGCATACCAGCTCGGCGGCGAGATTATTAGTGCCGACTCGCGTCAGGTGTTTCGCGGTATGGACATCGGTACGGGCAAGGACCTTGCCGACTATCATATCCACGGCACAGACATTCCCTATCATCTTATCGACATCCACGACGCGGGCTACGAGTACAATGTCTACCAGTTCCAGAATGACTTCATCCGTGCTTTCAACGACATCGTCGGTCGAGGCCGCCAACCGATACTCTGCGGCGGGACGGGCATGTATGTCGAGGCGGTGGTGAAGGGCTACCAGTTGGCCGACGCCCCTATCGACCCCGATTTCCGTCAGCGCATGGAGGCCTACAGCGATGAGGAACTCACCGCGCGGCTCGCCAGCCTCATCAGGCTGCACAACCACACCGACACCGAGACGCGCGACCGTCTGCTGCGTGCCCTAGAGATACAGGAATACCGTCTTCAACACCCCGAGGCCTATCCCCACATGCCCGACATGGAACACCTTATCATCGGGGTCAGCTATCCTCGCGAGAAGGTGATTGAGCGTATCGGCATCCGTTTGCGCCAGCGTCTCGAAGAGGGCATGGTGGAGGAGGTGCAACGACTGCTCGACAGCGGTGTGCCTGCCGAACGGCTGCTGCGTTACGGATTAGAATATAAGCATGTCACCCGTTACCTCCGAGGGGAGTGCAGCTACGAGGCGATGTATGAGAACCTCTACACCGACATCCGTCGCTTCTCCAAGCGTCAGATGACCTGGTTCCGCCGCATGGAACGTCAGGGCATCCCCATCCACTGGATTGACGGCACCCAGCCCATGGAGGCCAAGGTGAGTGAGGTGATGACGTTTTTCAGAGGGTAGAGGCTTCCGTCCCCAGTGCAATAAATTAGTGGCTGCTGCGTTATTGCAGAAAATAACTGCTTAATGGGACGTCTCAGGAATTTCTTTCATCGTAATCATGACACTTTTTGGTACAGGGTGCTGCCACTGCTTAACTTGCTGTTGGTTTTGCTCTGCATTTGGGGCAACAGTGTGACCAATGCGGGATTCTGTCGCCCGGTGCTATGGGCTTCTGTGGTGCAGGGGGTCAGTTTTCTCAATATAGTCACCTTCACATGGTTGGAGCGTACTCGCCTACGTGGGCTGAATGCGCTGCTGTGTGGCATCAGCACGGGCGTATACGCCTATTGGTGCCTGTTCCTCGGCGGATGGGTGGTAGTGATGCCTGTGCCTCTATGGTTCCTATTGTTGCTGGTGTGGCGCAACATGGTGCGTCCAGCGGTGAAGAATGTACGTGGATGGTATGTGGCAGGTTTGTTGCTTTGTGTGCTCTTTGCCGTCGGCTGTGGTATGGCATACCGTGCTTCGTGCAGGGCATACGACAAAGGTCAGGTACCCGACCATAACCCCATGACGGAACGCATCGCAGGTATGCATTTCCTTTACCATACTAGTCTCTGCATCTACGACGGCTGGCGTCCTCCGCTGCACGACCCCGCCATGGTACTTGGCATGAGGCTGAGTGGTGGCAGGGACCCACTCGGCTGCATATCGCTCGAAGACAGGGTGGCACGCTACCACAGCATGTACCCCGACCACTCCGTCAAGGCGCGCTGTGCCTGCTGCAAAGAGTCCGAGCGCAACGGCTACTTCACCGACCCGCTGTGGCAGACAATAGCCGATGAATAATGTTATTTGCATAACATGTATGAACGTTTTCGATAAGCCGGATGCAGACGAACTTATCCGTATGCTGAGGCGAGACAAACAGGTGAAAGACCTCTACCTGTTTCAGACTTTCCTGTGTTTATGTGTCGGCCGCGTAGGGGAATGTTCAATGCCACCGAGCTGTCCAACGAAATAGGGGTCAGGGTCAACACCATCCGCTCGTGGCTTTCCATCTTGCAGGTGTCATACGTCATTTTTATGGTGCATCCCTACTCGGAGAACTCCCGTAAACGGCTCACCAAAACCCCCAAGCTATACTTCTATGACACTGGGTTGGCATACTATCTCTTGGGCATTGAAAACGAAACCCAGCTCAGTTCAGACCGAATCCGCGGACACCTTTTTGAAAGTATGTTCATTGCCGATATCGTAAAACGTCGTGCCAACGAAGGACAGGGCACCGAGTTGATGTTCTATCGCGACAGCAATGGCAACGAAATAGACCTGTTAGTCCCTGTTGGACGTTCATTAGAGGGCTATGAAATAAAGTCTTCAGTCACCTATAATAGTTCTTTTGAAAAAGGATTTCATGGCATTACCGAACAATTGGAAGCACGCCTTTCGCGCCGCGTCGACGTGTATTGTGGCGCTCAGGAACGCTGTGGTGCCCCAATAGAGGTGCTGGACTATGCTTCGCTGCTTGCTATGTAACATTGATTCTTTTATGCACCACATTCAGCCGTGTTGAATAAAAAAGCCGTTTTTTTTATTCAGAGCAATGGTGATTATTAAATATCTTTTCGTATTTTTGCATATCTATTCAGGGTCGAGGTGTCATGCTTATGGCCTATGAATAAGATAGTTTTCTTAACGCACTATGTTCGACGACACCTATCATACCATCGCGGCTCCGTCGCAGGGGCTTTACAAAGAGAAGGGCAGCAAGTTCCTCGCCTTTGCTTTCCCCGTGCATAGCACCGACGAGGTGAAGCAGCATCTGGAGGCCCTGAGAAAAGAGTATTTCGATGCACGGCACCACTGCTACGCCTACATCCTTGGCCCTACCAAGGAGGCCTACCGCGCCAACGATGACGGCGAGCCTTCCGGCACCGGCGGAAGGCCCATCCACGGCCAGCTCCTCTCAGCCGACCTCACCGACACCCTGGTTGTGGTTGTACGCTACTTCGGCGGCATCCTGCTCGGCGCGTCGGGACTTGCCAACGCATACAAGACCGCCGCCCGCGATGCTATCAGCCATGCGGAAATAGTGGAAAAGACTATCGATGTGTGCTACCGTCTGCATTTCGAGTATGTGGCAATGAACGACGTGATGCGCATTATCAAAGACTTCGGCCTGGTGCCGACCAACCAAGACTATAATCTTGACTGCCGCCTGGATGTAAGTGTGCGGCAGTCGCAAAGCAACCGACTGTATGACGCAGTGGCACAACTGCGCACAGTGAGAATAGAAGTGATATGAGTGAATTATTAGACCAACTGAACGAATCTCAACGCGAGGCCGCGGCCTGCACCGAAGGCCCTGTGATGATAATAGCCGGTGCGGGCTCAGGCAAGACCCGCACGCTAACCTACCGCATCGCCCACCTCATCAGCCAAGGTACCGACCCCTTCCGCATCCTCGCCCTCACCTTCACCAACAAGGCCGCCGCCGAGATGAAAGAGCGTATCATAAAGCTTGTCGGCAGCGAGGCCCGCAACATCTGGATGGGCACATTCCACTCCGTGTTTGCCCGTATCCTGCGGTCCGAGGCGGAGAAACTGGGGTACATCCGCACCTTCACCATCTACGACACCGATGACAGCAAGTCTGCCATCAAGCAGATTGTCAAGAACCTCAACCTCGACCCCAAGACCTACAGCCCCGGCACGGTGCTCAACCGCATCTCCATGGCCAAGAGCAACCTCCTCTCGCCCGAAGACTATGCCAACAACCCCGAGATACAGCAGACCGACAAGGATGCCCACCGCCCCCTGACAGGTGAGATATACAAGATGTACAACCAACGCCTGCGCAACGCCATGGCGATGGACTTCGACGACCTGCTCTTCAACATGAACGTGCTGCTGCGCGACTTCCCCGACGTGCTGCTGAAATATCAGAACCGCTTTCACTACATCATGGTGGACGAGTATCAAGACACCAACTACTCGCAATACCTCATCGTCAAGAAGCTCGCAGCCCGCTTCCAAAACATCTGCGTGGTGGGCGACGACGCACAGAGTATCTATGCCTTCCGCGGTGCCAACATACAAAACATCTTCAACTTCCGCCGCGACTATCCCAACCTGCACCTCTTCAAGCTCGAACAGAACTACCGCTCCACCAAGGTCATCGTGGATGCCGCCAACTCCATCATCGCCAAGAACGTGGAGCAGATTGAAAAGGAAATATGGACTGACAACGCCGTGGGCAACCGCATACGCCTCCTGCGAGCCACTGACGAGCGTGAAGAAGGAAAACTGGTGGCGGAATCCATTCAGGAGGCACACCTCGGCGAGGAGCTGCCCTACAAATCTTTCGCCATCCTCTACCGCACCAACGTGCAGTCCCGCGCCATCGAAGAGGCCCTCCGCCGCGCCGACATCCCCTACCGCATCTACCAAGGCATCTCTTTCTACGGCCGCAAAGAAATCAAAGACGTGCTGGCCTACCTGCGCCTCGTGGTCAACAACTACGACGACGAGTCGCTCATCCGCATCATCAACTACCCCGCCCGTGGCATCGGCAACACCACCTTCGACCGCATCCGCGTGGCTGCTGCCGACAACGACGTGGCCATCTGGACTGTGCTGGAAAACATCCCCTCCTTCGGCCTAGGCCTGGGTAGCGGTGCCCTACAGCGCATCACCGACTTCGTCATGATGATTAAGCGGTTCTCCTCGCTCCTGACCACTGCCAGTGCCTATGATTTGGCCAAACAGATTGTCTACAACTCAGGCATCATCACCCTCCTACGCAACGACGACGACCCCGACAACCCCAACCGCATCGAGAATATTGAGGAGCTCCTCAACGGCATACAGGAATTCTGTGAGAAAGACGACCAATTCGAGGAAATTGAGAATGAAGAATTGAGAATTGAGAATTATCCGAGTGCGGCTGCCAATTCTCAATTAAAAACCTTGGACCAATTCCTCCAGCAGGTGCTGTTGCTCACTTCGGAAGACAAGGACGACGATAAAGATGCAGACAAGGTGTCGATGATGACCATCCACTCTGCCAAAGGGCTGGAATTCCCCTACGTCTTTGTTGCCGGCATGGAGGAGAACCTCTTCCCCTCCATCATGTCCATCTCCAGCCGTCAGGAACTGGAAGAAGAACGCCGCCTGTTCTATGTCGCCGTCACCCGTGCCGAAAAGCAGCTCGTACTCTCCTACGCGCTGACCCGCTACCAATATGGCAACTCCTCCTGTCAGGAACTTAGCCGTTTTGTGGAAGAGATAGACCCCCAGTTTATCGAAATGCCCAGCAAGAAGAGCTCTTTTCCCAAGGTGGGCGAGCTGCCACGCGCTTTCCAAGGCATCAAGGGCATCAAATACTCGCCCGAGGCGGAACGCGGATTCGGGCGCAGCGAACAAAAGCCGTCACCCTCGTTTAAGCCCAAATCCCAGGCCGTTCCTAAGCCTGCACCCAAAGGACCCACAGCACCCAACTCGGCAGCCGACATCAACGCCATACAGGTGGGCATGACCGTCCAACACGCAAAATTCGGCAGCGGCAAAGTCCTCAGCTGCGAAGGCAGCGGCAACGACCGCAAAGCCATCGTATTCTTTGACGGCATCGGGCAGAAGACCCTCCTCCTCGCCTTCGCCAAACTGAAAATAGTGAACTCGTAAATAGAACTCGTTATTCCATTAACTCGTTAACCAATTTAGATGGGTTCTATTAATAAAGTAATGGACAATACTTTTGACGACCAAACATTTGTCCCTTTTAACTCTTTGTTGAACTCCCTGTTTAACTCCATATTATTCAATTTATAGAAGTCCCCTCAAAAGCATGAAAGTAGTAATTCAACGTTGTACGGAGGCCTCCGTCACCATCGGAGGCGTTGTGAAAGGAGCCATCGGCCCCGGCATGATGATACTGCTTGGCATCGAGGATGCCGACGGCGATGAGGATATCGACTGGCTCTGCCGCAAGATAGTGGCCTTGCGCATCTTCGACGATGCCGACGGGGTGATGAACCTGCCTATCACCGAGGTGCCCGACAGCGGCATACTGCTGGTCAGCCAATTCACCCTCATGGCAAGCACCAAGAAAGGCAACCGTCCCAGCTATATCCACGCCTCAAAACCCGACGTGGCCATACCCATGTACGAGAAGTTCATCGCCCATCTGGGGCAGACGTTTGGCAAGCCTATTGCTACTGGCCAGTTCGGTGCCAACATGCAGGTGGCTCTGGTCAACGACGGCCCCGTTACCATCATCATCGATTCGAAAAACCGTATCTAGCGAACCACCACCTCGTCAGTGAAAATCCACGAAGGATTGCCCGTAGCACGGTGCCAGATGGGTATGGTGGCGGGCGGTATCGCCTCTACACGCACATAACGGGCACGACGATTGAAATGGGGCGTAACAAGCGTCCTGATTTCAGGCACGGCAAGGCGGGCAGGGTCGTCGGGATGAAGCGTGCCGACGGGCTGCCAGCGTTTTCCATCCTTTGAGACATAATAGTTGATGGTCTGTGGTAAGAATATCCACGAAAGGGGAAAGTAAAAGAAGTCGAGCCCAATCTCGTGAAGCCTTTTGCAGCTGCCGAGGTCAATCACAGCGTCAAGGGTATCGCCATAAAACCCCAGCCACGAGTGGCGGTAGTCGAGTATGCCCGCCTTGCCGTCGGTGAGTCCCTGTGCGCCACCAGCATAGTATTGCCTGTCGGGTTGGTGCCGCAGGGTGACGGGGCAATGACGTGCCAGATTGGGCCGTGTGGTCTTGGCAAGGAAGTTGTCGATGTCGGCGCGGTACTCATCCAAGGTATATCCCATCTCGTGGAGGATATTGAGGCCGAGACATTTGCCATCGGCAACAAAACGGTCGGCAAGAGAAACAAAGGTGCTGTCCAAAGGAAGATAGCCCGCCATAGTAAGCTCCAGAACGGCATAGTCGATGGAAAGTTCGAGGAAGCGTATGCGGTCACGCACCACCTGGTCAGTGAAGCGGGCGTAAGGGTAGTAATACTTCCTGTTGTTGGAGTCGTAGCGGGCAAGGCTGTCGTAGGCGGCGGCAATGAGGACCCGGTACTTGGCAATTTGCCCTGGTGCGAGATAACCCATGGCGGCATCGACAGGATAGCCGTATATGTCCAACCGCTGACCCGAAGCAATAAGCGAGCGGTGCATCTCACGATAAAGTTCCTCAACAGGCTGTGCCGCCAAACCATAGTGATGCATACAGAAGTCGTGAAGCAGCGAGTCGGGGTCGGCATCCACGTTCCACAGCAGCTTAGCAAGCATATACTCGCGCAACTCCATCCACGAGGTCACGTTGTTGGCTCCTGTGCCCTGCTCGAACATCAGGCGCACACCATTGTCGTGGAAGTATTTGAGGTTGGGCTGTAGGACATGGAGATTGGGGAAGGGATCCCACATATTACGGAACTGCACCACATAGTCCCACACGTAGATGTTGTTGGTGAGGGCTGCCCAGTCCTCCATATCGCGGCGGAAGGCGGCCTCGGCCACGGCGGTGGCAATGGCTTCCTGCCGCCCGCATTCGATGGAGCAGAACATGATGTTCACATTGCTATCAGGCTTTTCGATATGTCCGTTTACGGGCTGGGGTGCCCGGCGGGTGAACTGATAGGCTAGGGTGGAGATGGTCTTGTCGGGGAAACGCCGTGCCACCTGGTTGATGAAGTGAATGAGGGTGCCGCTGGGACCGCCGTAGAGCGAATCGGCATGGCGGCAGTGGGGGCATTGGCAGACGTTGTAGTTGTCGTTGTTCGAGACCGACCATATCTGAGCGTCGGGCTGGTCGGCCATCATCTTGGCGAGGTTGGCGCAGAGGGTGTCCAGCACCTCGGGGTTGGAGAGGCAGAGCTGTCCGTCGCGCACCCGTTTGCCTCCCGCCTCGGTAAACCATTCGGGGTGGCGGTCGAAGTATACCTGCTGGGGGATGAGTTTCTGAAAGGTGTGGACGTACATATTGTCAGCCCAACGGAGGGGTCCTGAGGCATCGTGGTTCCATATATATTGCCCCTCGCTGCCGACACGCAGTCGGCGGTGAAGTGCGTGCCAGTCGGCATAGTCACGGTCGTGGTGAGGGGTGTAGTACCATATCTCGCGGTAGGCAAAGCTGGGGTTGTTCACCTCGTCTACCACGGGCAAACCTGGCTGTATATTGGGTGCGATGTCGGGCACCTGATGGTGCGTCATTCGGTAACCTTTCAGCTCCAGCAGACGGCAAGCACCGTAATAGACCGCCTTGTCCTTCAGTCCGTATATGACCGCCAACCGCCCGTCGCTCTTCAGAATAAACCCGTCATCGCGTATCTCGTCCTTGCGGGTGAGGATGTGTTCGGCCAAACCCGTTTTGCCGACAAAGATGGCGGGCCGCATATTGCCGTAGCGTGGATTGAAGTATGAATAGAGCGAGTCGGAATGGGCAGGCTCGGGGATGATTACATAGTTTCTTAGGTGTCTGTGCAGCAGACGCGCGGTAAGGAACTCAATGGAATCTGCATCGACAGGCACGACTATCTGTCCTTGGATAGAGAGGGGTTTCGGATCTTGAGAATAATACACAAACCCCTGCCCCTCCGGCCAGTTCTGAGCATAGAGAATATTACCTACCAGAATCAGGAACAGAAGTTCAATCTTGCGTAGAATCGTTTTAATTGATAGCATGTTGTATTAGTCAATCACGATGCAAAAGTACACATTTTTTGTCATCTGAAAGAAAAAAGTTACCGCTCTAGTATAAAGTATGACTGATTTTTTCCAACCTTTCCCATTGTCGCGTCCCTCCGGGACGCTGAGTAGTAGGGTTTTCGTTGACCCCACACTGCGTTCCTTGTGTGGGGTTATTGAAATTCAGCATCTTCAATGCTGTTAAAAAGTCAGTCTTTTATCAAACTAGAGCCAAAGTTACTATGTCAATAATAATTCGTATTTTGCACTTGGTTTTGGGCATGACCAAAACCGAAAGTATAGAAGCGTTATACTTCTTCTTGTGACTGAAAACCTGAGAAATTTTCAACGAGATACAAGAGAGTGTAATGGTTCGCGCAGTTTGCGTGGACTGTTTATTACATCTTAATCTCAGGTATTTTTCTCAGGACCCTCAGTCAAAGACGTGGTATACAGCACCACGCTTCTTTTATAATAAGGCTCTCCCTCGGTGCAGGAGAGAGCCAACAAAAAAATAAATATGATATGACCCGATTCTTATTTTTGAGTTTATGCTTAATGATTTCCTCTACGTGCTTTGCACAAAAAGATGTAACAAAATTCATGGATATTCCCGTCGATGGGTCTAAAAAAACTGTAGTACAGAAAATAAAACAAAAGGGATTCTCTTATAATGAAAAATTAGACTGCCTTGAAGGTGAATTCAATGGTCGGCAAGTGAAAATATTTGTTATCACCTATAACAACAAAGTTGGGAGAATTGTAGTTATGGACGAAAAAGGCACTGACAAAAACACCATTAAAAACAGATATAACAGGATTTGTAAGGATATGGAAAGGTCAGGCCTATACATGCGAAAAGATGACGGTAATGGTTCCATCTATACTATTAAAGACAACGAGATATATCTTGGGAGATGTATACCCACAATAAAGATTATACTGCCGTATACTTTCAGCTATACAAACCTAATGATATAGATGTTGATTCAAACGATATAAATATGGCAATAAGAATGATGGCTCAAAACTATTCACGAGAAGAATTGGAAAAGATGAGCGAAAAGCAAAGAATGGATAAAACAATGGACTATGTATCATCCATTTGGGCGGAAAAAGTTTCCAAAAGAGAAGTCCATGTTAGAATCAATAATAACAGAGAAGAATACCGCATCCAAATAATCTATGACAATTTGTGGAATATGAATTCTGTCTACTAATAGTAATTATTGGGGTATCCTGTATACGTATAATATTTCATTCTGCGACAGTGGGACGGAGAGTCGTTCTAAAACAAAAGAGGATGCCTTTATGAGACATCCTCTTTATTTTTATTGTTTCAACGACTTACTTTCCGTATGAGATATTCTCTTCAGCAGCGAAAGGCGTGGCATTTCCATTACAACTGAATACAGGTTCTCCATGTTCGAAGATGTATTCAGGAGCGATGTCTATTGAGCCGTTGCACCATTCAAGTGTGTCAGAGATATGAAACTGTCTTAGGATTGCTTTGTCTTTCAGCGGGGCAAATACTGGGTAACTGTCAACAATGGTGGCGAAATCAAACAAACGATGCTCTCCATTATTGAAAGAGACCAGCATCTTGAGCCCGTCAAGACACTTAGCATTTATGATTTCTATAAACATCGACTCTTTCATTTTAATGGTTCAATCTTAGAAGGATTCTGTCCAATTGATGCCTGTTCCCAAGCTTCCATTATCTCTTCTCTATGTAAGTCAAGCCACTCTAATACCATTCGCAGTGCACGTTCTGACATTTCACCCCGCACTTTCCCATTCATTATTTCCACAGATATTTTGTCTTGTTGATAATAGGCATGGAAATGTGGAGGGTTGTGGTCAATGAAACGTATCACTATACTAATTCCGAAGAACTCTGATATAGTTGGCATAGCATTATCACTTACTTCGCATCGCGGCCGGCGCGGATGGCCTTGATGTTGGTCTCGACTACGGCGTCGCCCTTGCGGCCGAAGATGGCCTTGATGGCTTTCTCCAGTTCGTCGAACTCAATCTCAAGGTAGGGGGCGGCGGCACCCAGCAGCACCATGTTGCCGCGGGCGTTGAGTTCCTTGGCAATGGCGTTGGCGTTGAAACTGACGCATTTCTTCAGTTTAGCCAGTTCGGCGTTCACCTTCTCAATGTCGGGATAGTTCTTGATATTGATGAAGGGGTCGCTGTTGGTGATGACCACGCCGTCGGGGGCGAGGAAAGGCAGATAGCGCAGAGCTTCCATGGGCTCGGAGCTGAGGATGATGTCGGCCTTGCCTTCGGGAATCACGTCGGCAAAGATGGGGTCGCTGCTGATGCGGAGGTGGCTGAACACCGATCCGCCGCGCTGCGACATACCGTGGATTTCGCTCTGCTTGACATTCATGCCCAAATTGAGGGCAGCGTCGCTGATGATTTTGGCTACGGAGACGATACCGTCGCCGCCTACGCCACAAAGTATGATGTCTTTTTTCATTGTTGTTCTTTTTTTTGTGTCCAACTGGTCTGACTTGTCGGACAAGTCGGGCTGGTCGGACTATTCTGACAATTTATTTCTTAGCTGCGATTCTCTTCTTGTTCTCAACGATGCAGACGCGCTGCGGGATGATGACGCTGACGCCGTCATAGGCAATCTCCTCTTCGAGAATCTTGACAAACTCGTCGTGGTTCTTGGGCAGGGGGACGATATGGCGGATATGGTCGGGATCAACGCCGAGACCCTTGCAGATGTTGAAGAGCTTCATGTTGGCACTGGAGGGCTGGCCACCGGTCATGGCGGTGATGTCGTTGTCGAGAATCATCACGATGACGTTGGCTTTCTCATTGACGCAGTCGAGCAGGCCGGTCATGCCGCTGTGGCCAAACGTGCCGTCGCCGATGACTGCCACCGAGGGAAAGATGCCCATTTCTGCGGCACCCTTGGCCATGGTGATGGAGGCACCCATGCAGACGGTGGTGTTCAAAGCACCCATGTTGAAGCCAAGGGTGTAGCAGCCGATGTCGCCAAAGACACGGCCATGTTCGTACTTCTTCATCACGTCGACCAATGCGGTGTAGCTGTCGATATGGGGGCATCCGACGCACAGGGCGGGAGGACGGTTGGTGACCACCTCAGGCACTGCGGGACCGTTGGCGACAGCCATACCGAGGGCCTTGGCCACCTTCTCGGCGTTCAGTTCGCCGTCGCGGCGGATGACCTCGTCCAAACGGCCATGTACGGGCTTGCCTTTGCCCAAACAGCCTTTAATCTGCTCCTCGACGAAGGGCTGACCGTCTTCGAGCACCAGAATCTCGTCGCACTCGTCATACAGCTTGCCGAGCATGGCGGTGGGCAGGGGATATTGGGTAATCTTCACTACGGGATAGGGGCATTTGCCGCCGGGGAAGTTCTCCAGCAGGTAGTTGTAGGCGATGCCGGTGGTGACAATGCCGCGGCTCTTGTCGCTGCCGGGGATGTACTGGTTGAAGCCGCTCTTTTCGGAGGACTCCTCGAACTTGGGTTGCTTGTCAATCAGGTCGCGATACAGCACCTTGGCGTTGGCGGGCAGGAGAACGAAGGTCTTGGGGTCGGTGGGGTAGGAGATGGGGTTCTGGGGCAGCGGCTCGCGGCGCTCGACACCGGCGCGGCTGTGGGCCAGACGGGTGGGGATACGCATGAGGATGGGGGTGCCCATCTTCTCGCTCAGCTCGTAGCCGAAGAAGACCATGTCGTAGGCCTCCTGCTGGTTGCTGGGCTCCAGCATAGGAATCATGGCCCAGTGGCCGTAGAAACGGCTATCCTGCTCGTCCTGAGAGGAGAACATCGAGGGGTCGTCAGCCACCACGATGATGACACCCTTGGTGCCGATAATGGAAGCGTTCATAAAGGGGTCGCCGCAGACGTTTAGGCCCACATGCTTCATGCAGGTCATGGCACGCTTTCCGGCGTATGCCACGCCGATAGAGGCCTCGAGGGCGGTCTTCTCATTGGCGCACCAGTTGGCGCGTATGCCCTTCTGGGCTGCTTCTTTGGACTTAATCACATATTCGGTAATCTGCGTGGAGGGGGTGCCAGGATAGCTGTTGATGGCACTTCCGCCAGCATCGATAAAGGCTTGAGCAATTGCCTCGTCGCCTAAAAGGAGTAACTTCGACATATCCAATATTTTAATTATTAATATATTACTTTGTTGATTTTGCAAAGATAGGGAAAATAATTGATATAGACAAATTTATTTTCCGCATACATAGTCAAGCCATTGTACCAAAGCGTTTAAGACAACGCCGTCGGGCGACTGCCCCAAGGCGGCGTACTCTTCGGGCGAGCCTGTCTCGCACACCTGTCCCAGATGGTTCACATCCTTCAACTGCACGATGCTGCATTTCACCCTGTTTTTCTTGCACACCCGTTCTATTGCCCGCAGGTTCTCGTCGGCCGGCACCTGGCAGTCCTTCTCGCCGCCTATTGCCAAGAGCGGACATCGCATTTTGGCGATATAGTCGGCAGGATTCAATGTCAGGAAGGTCGTCAGCCACGGTGTTGCCATCGATACAGCCCAGCCATAGCATTCCGTATTCGTCAGTCCACACTGCTGCTTCTGCTCCTTGGTGAGTCCGGTGGCATGCTGTTTGAACAGCGGACGGAACGCCATGTTCAACGTCTTGACAGTGTCCATCCCTTCCCCCAGAAACAGCGTGTCGCATACTGCAAACAAATCTCTCATACATGCCAGCCGCCTTTCGATAAGACTGTCTGCAACACCCCGCAGGCGGAATAGTGCCTCGTTTTGTTGAAGCAGTATTGTCTTGCCGTCGTCACCTGCTCCGCCCAGCATCGCCACCCCGGCAACCTCGGCACGTCGTGCCGCCACAATGGCAGCCACCGTGGCACCCTCGCTGTGTCCGAAGAGGAATATACGCTGAGGGTCGAAAAGCTCTGGTTTCATCAATAGGTAATCCAACTGGAACTCCACATCCTGTGCAAAGTCGAGCGTGGTGGCATGGACCATATCGCCCGTCGATTCCCCAACACCCCGGTCGTCGCACCGCAGCACAGCATAGCCCCGAGCCGACAGGTATTCGGCAATCACCTTGAAGGGCTTGTGTCCCATCAGTTCTTCGTCTCGGTTTTGGACACCCGAACCGGTGATGAGAATGACGGCAGGCACCAGGTCCTCCACTCCGTAGGGCAAGGTTAATGTTCCTGCAATCCGCATCGTGTCTTGCGTCGTCACATCCACGATATTGAACGAAAAGTCCTGCTCGGTAAAATTTTGAGCCTGCAGCCCGCCCACTGCCAGCAGTGCCAATGCGATAATCCACTGCCTTATCTCCATCGCACCGACTCGATTAGGTGGTCCATATCCTCACGCAGATAGGTCAGCACGGGCGAGAGGGAGTCGTTGTTGGGTGTGCAGTCGATGTACAGGGCGCCGCGTAGGAAATGGCTGACGCTGTCGGTGAGCCAAAACTGGTAGGTGCTGGCCACATTCTGCCCCTTGAGCAGATAGGTGGTGCCGTAGAGCCTGTGGGGCTGGTCCATGAAACGGTTTTCATCCACCCCCGACGAATAGGAGAAATGCCCTTCGACAAACTGGTAGGAGGTGTCGACCTGGGCACGCAAATCTCCTACCCCCCTAATGCTTTTATACGTCATAAACACATAGCCCTTATACTTGGGATAGCGGACGGTGAACCATTGTTCGCCACGCTCCGACTTCTTCCACTCAATCTGGGACAGGTCGGAACGCTCGAAGGTGAAGGGCAGCACTGCCGTGTCGCACAGCGTATAGGCATGGGGCGGCAGGTCGATACGCAGGTAGGCCTTTGGCTTGGGGGTCTCGTCGTTGTGGCTGCCACAGGCTGCCAGCATCGCCACCATCATGCCCAGCCCTAGAAATGTAATCAATTTATTGTACATAACTGTCATAACATGTTTCAGATTGTCGAATTAACGAAGAATAAAATGCTGCTTATGCAGTTTGGGGTTATACATGAGGATTCCCATGTCGAAGAGGTCGATGCTCACATTGTACTTGGCATTGTCCTTTTGCGCGGTCCACCGCAGCTCGCGGGCGCAGCAGCGGTGGGGCCGAAACACCACCTTGACCGTCTCAATCTCGTCGCCCTCCAAAACTGCCTCGTCGGCATCCAGGCATATCAGCCGCAGATGGTAATGATCCTGTAGCTTGTACACCAGCTCCAGATACCGTCTGGCACATCGACCCCGCTGCGGCAGAGCAGCTGCCCACTCGTGGGGGAGCTGCCCGACAAAGGCCGTCACATCGGCATCCTTGGCACGTGCAAAAAGCACCTTGCGGTACATCTCGAACACAAAGGGCGAGTGTACACGATACTGCGTCTGTGCCTTAATCCAATACTCTAAGCGGTTCATAATTGTTTGCAAAGATACGCACTTTTTTCCTAATATCGAAAAAACTCTTCTTGTTGCACCACGAAAAGCAGGTGCGAAAGGTAGAAAAAATGTAAGCTTTATTTCATTATATGGTATAAAAAATGTAATTTTGCAGTCAGAATATGGCAGAAAAAATGTATTGATTCGATATGAAAAGATTGTTATATAATAAGTTGTGTGAATGGAAGGGAAAAGAGCATCGCAAGCCACTTATTCTGAATGGGGCGCGACAAGTGGGAAAAACATGGTTGCTGAAGACGTTTGGAGAGAATGAATACGTCAAAATGGCTTACATCAGCTGTGAGCGTGTGAAGAATCTCGATGCCCTTTTTTCTGATTTCGACACTAATTGCATTGTGCGGGCATTGTCGGCCATGTGCAAGGTGGATATCACTCCCAATGATACACTGATTATCATTGATGAGGCGCAAGAATACCCTCGCGCACTTACGGCATTGAAATATTTTTGCGAAGACGCTCCCGAATATCACGTCGCTGTAGCTGGTCCGTTACTTGGTCTGACGCTTCACCGTGGTGTCTCGTTTCCTGTGGGCAAGGTCGACATCCTCCAGCTCTATCCTATGACCTTCTTGGAGTTTGTGACCGCCGTTCATGGGGAGCAGATGGCGGAAGTACTCCAAAGTAAAGACTGGAGCATGATAAATGCCCTACACAGCCAGTTTGTCGAATTGCTCAGGCAGTATTACTATGTAGGAGGTATGCCGGGTGCCGTGTCTGCATATATTGGCGGTGCGGGACCTGTGGCAGTGAGAGAGATACACCAACAGATACTACAAGGCTATACCGACGACTTCTCCAAACATGCTGAGAACCGTGAGGCGCCACGCATCAAACTCATCTGGGATGGCATCCCTCGTTGCTTGGCGAAAGAAAACAAGAAGTTCCAATATAGCGACATCAAACCCGGCGGACGCGCATCGCAGTTTGAGGCGGCTTTGCAATGGCTGATAGACACAGGTTTGGTCTATAGAGTCAACCGAATCACCTCTCCCGTAATGCCGCTGCGCTTCTATGAGGAAGCCAACATATACAAACTTTTCACCCTTGATGTAGGGCTGCTCGGTGCCAAGATGCAGGTGTCTGCCGATAATGTCTTGATTGGCGACAATATCTTCTCCGAGTACAAAGGTGCCTTTACTGAGCTGTTTGTCTATACCCAGATGGTTCCTCAAGGGATGCCTATTTGTTATTTTAACAGTAACGACTCAAAGATAGAGGTGGATTTTGTTGTTCAAGACGGTGGCAGAATCATTCCCGTTGAAGTCAAGGCAGAAGAAAATGTCCGGTCCAAATCATTACGCACCTTTGTTGAGAAGTACCCCAATCTCAAAGGTCTGCGCTTCTCTATGAAGCCATACGTAGACCAAGGGTGGATGGAGAACGTGCCGCTGTACGTCTGCGGGGAGGTGTTTCGCACTTGAAAAAAAGGAAGTCCCCGCCGTGGTGACGGGGACTTCTTTTTTTCTAGCATCACAGGCGATAGGGCTGCCTGTAATAGGGTATGACAATCTAACTTTGCCTAACAGTTACTGTACGTCTCTGACCAAGCGGACAGCTGTCTTCGGCTCATAATTATTTACTCCTACTCCTCTTCTGTCACATTCGGTAACACCTACATAACCACCAGAAACACGGAGCACATACGAATTATTAACATTAGCAGCAGTTGTTGTCCAAAAGTATCGGTTTCCTCCCCAAGATACTTCTAATAGAACAGCACCTACGGCTTCCATCTGAGCCCATTGTTCACTACTATATTGGTTCAAACTATAATCAGAGGTTCCACCACTGAGACTTGTTCCTTCGTTAAAGTCAAGTCCATCGGGAAGATTAAATCTGTCAGGCAGTATTACTAGGCCATAACGTGTAGAATATCCTCCAACTTCAGCAACACCCCATTTCACAGAATGTCCTGTCCGTTGGTTGAGCAGGTAGTCCCATTCATCTGCCGACAATGTGCGCCACAGACCTGGTTGGTTACTGCCATTGAAAATGGCATTGTACACACCCCAGTCGGCATTCGCGTATGGCCCTGTCAGATTGTTACTGGCATCCCCTCCTGGCATGAAATCTTGTGATCCTCCATATTCTCTACCTTGATAAGGCAAATAGCAGTTCGCACCACTGTTCCAGCCACTCGTCCCCCAAGCAAACTCACCTATCCACTTCGAGGAATAGGAATCGCCATAATTACCGTTCCACCCGTCACCAAACATCCACGTGCCTTCGGCTGTACCGCCTGTGGCGACTGCGTGAGTGCCAAACCCAGTGTACATGAGATTGCCCTGGGAGAAACGCACCTTTTTAGTCGGACTTACCGAGAACTCACCGCTCAGCAATCCCGCGTTTGGTTCGAATTGTAAGTTGTCATTGTTCAGTGTAATGGTGAAGATACCGTTACGCACGATTGTGAAGCTATGTCCAGCAGTGATTGTCTTGGTACATACGCTGCCGTCGCTGGTATAGATTCTGATGGTGAAACCCTCGCCGTAGGTTGCTGGAGGTAGAGCGATGTAGAAATCATTTGCCTGAGTAGAGATGTTTTGCGGTGTAGTGATGGAGAGTAATAGTTGGTTGCTACCATTGTCGTAATGGCTCATTGTGGGATTGCCGCTGTTGTAGTCGATGCGGTACGAGCCCCAAATGTTTTGATTGGCTACTAACTCAATACCCGTGACACTCTTGCCGCTGGCTTGGAGTCGCAGCCGGAGAACTCCGCACAGATTCTTGAACACCAGTTCGCTGGTACTGGACTTTGCCATCATTGGGAACGTTTCCAACCGACCGTCATGACTGGTCTGTACTGGGGGCAGAAATATTATTGCCTGCCGTTGTGCCCAATTGGCGGGATAAACGGCGGTGTAGTTGGGGTCGCCGGGGTCTTCGCCGTCGGTGAAGGTGAACGTGGTGACATACGTCCCCGTGTTGGTGGTAGTGTAGATACCCTTACCATCGGTACCCCATACGGCAATCTGGTCACCGTCGGTCCAGCGCAGCACGTTGCCGTCCAGCATCACCTTGCCGCTCTCGTCGTTGCAGTTCTCCATCGTGGCTGTGAACTCCGTGATGGTTATTTTGTCCTTCTGGCACGACACCGTCGCAACCGAGACAACCGTGGCCAAAGCCACTCCCAAAAGTGTAATCTTTTTCATAGGACTTGCTGTTTGATTAAGTGAATAATGTGTTGTCGCCAGAGCCTGTCTCAGTAACTGCCTCGCCAGTTGATTCTCCAATGATGGGGCTGGGTTCACTTCCGGCAAAGCCCTTTTCGACGCGGGCCTCAATCAGTTCTACCATAGGAGTGTCGTACTCCCGTTTGCGGTTCAAATTCTCTTTCATTGTTTTGTTAGAGTTTTGTCGCTGGTGGATACCTGCACCAGAATAAGTTTGTTGGTCAAGGGGGCATAAAAAAAGAAGCGCGGGTATCTAAACTCATCGTTTATCCCGCTACCGAGGCTCTAGCATGCCCACTTACCGAGGATAAACAATGCCGAGCCCACGCTGTGACTATATACACGAGAATGCATATATATCACACCAATAGGCGCCGACTTTGTCTTATCACGCGGTAAGTCTGAATTTGCTAGATTCGGTAGCCGCAGATAAAACGCCGTTTCAGCGTCTTTTTTGTTATGTCCTGTCGCCCACCCGCTTACCCGCCAAAGGGTTCGGGTGTTTGACGCTGCAAAGATACAACTTTTCTCTAACATATACGCTTTTTTTTGTTGAGGTTTACGAAAAAGTCGTATCTTTGCAAGCGGAAAACCCATAGGCATAGAACCTCTATAATACTCATAAACACATGGATAACAATATAAAGATAAAGATTGACGAAATAGTTGCCGAGATAGCGAAAATCAATGATTTGCACCAGCGCATCGACATATTGAACTATATGGAACAGCAGTCGTCCTATATGCTGTGGCTGCTGGAGGACGAACTGCATATCGACAACGACTCGCAGAACGTATAAGAACGTGTTAATGTGTAAACGTGCTAATTCGTGAATCATTGAATATGCGACAGCTATTCCTCATTCCATTCCTGTTGCTGTTGGCAGGCTGCACGGGGGGCTATTCCTTCACGGGCGCCTCTATCCCACCCGAGGCAAAGACCATCTCCATCAAGCAGTTCCCCAACTATGCCTCCACGGTGAATCCACAGCTCAGCCAGAAGCTCTATGACGAACTGCAGCAGATGTTCTCCTCGCAGACCAGCCTCAACGTCATTAGCAGCGACGGCGACCTGCAGATTTCGGGCGAAATCACCGACTACAGCACCCGCGCCTCATCCATCGGCAGCGACGACAACGTGGCCACCAACCGACTCACCATCACCATCAAGGTCAGCTTTACCAACCGCTTTGACTCCAAAACCGACTTCGAACAAAGTTTCTCACGATTTAAAGACTACAGCGCCGAGCGCGACTTCTCGTCTGTGGAGCAGGGGTTGGTAAGCGAGATTGTCACCGAACTATGCGAAGACATTTTCAACAAGTCCGTCGTCAACTGGTAGCACATGCCGACACGGCCATCGGCTGGCTTTTGGCCGTAGTGGCGACAGGCGTGTACCTGCTGACCCTCGAACCCTCCACCAGCTTTTGGGACTGCGGCGAATTCATTGCCGTGTCGTATTATCTGCAAGTGGGTCACGCTCCCGGAGCCCCCTTTTACCAGCTGCTGGCGCACCTCTTCACCCTTCTGGCAGGGGATAACCCCCTGGCTGTTGCCCCTCTCAGCAACGCTCTCTCGGCTGTTGCAGGCGGTCTGACCGTGATGTTCCTATACTGGTGCATCCGCCTGTTACAAGACATTAAAGAGACGGTGAAAAAGGACAAGAGCAAAAGTGAAGCTGCCCCTAACCCGCAATCCGAAACACACCGACCGCGATTCATAAAGGTTTTTGCCGCCCTCATCGGCAGCCTCTGCTACCTCTTCTGCGACACCGCCTGGTCGTCGGCTGTGGAGAGCGAGGTCTACAGCCTCGCCATGCTCATTGCCTCCGCCATACTTTGGGCCATGCTTCGTTGGTATCATTGTCCCGACAGCGAGCAGGCTCAACGGTGGTTGCTGCTCATCGCCCTGCTTCTGGGCTTGGGCACATGCACCCACCTGCTCACCCTCCTCACCACCCCCGCCCTGCTGCTGCTCTTTATTTTCAAAGATAAGGAGTACAAACTAAAAGAACTACAGAAAGAAGCATCCCACCTTCTTGCACTTGGCTCTTTCCTTTTCGTATTCTTCCTCATCGGCCTGTCACCCTATCTCATCGTCCCCATCCGTTCCTCCGCTGGCACCCCCATCAACGAAGGAAACCCCTCGACGGCCGAAAGATTCAAGGACTACCTCACCCGTGAGCAGTACGAGAAAGCCCCCTTATACCCACGCATGTGGCGCCAACATGAAAACGACGCAATGTATGCGGCCACATGGAGCGGTGGCGACAACACCTTGGTGGGCAACATGCGGTACTACTTCTCCTACCAGCTCACCTACATGTACCTCCGCTACCTCATGTGGAACTTCTCAGGCCGCTACAACGACCGCCAAGGCTACGGCTCACCGCAGAACGGGCAGTTCATCACCGGCATCCCGCCCCTCGACCGCATGCTGGTGTCCACCGCCAAGCCCCTGCCTAAGAGTCTGCCCACCAAGGGACACAACGTCTACTACCTCCTACCGCTGCTGCTCGGCATCCTAGGCATCCTCGCCACCATGAAACGCCGTCGCATCTTCTGGACAGTGCTGACCCTTTTCCTCATGGGCGGCATTGTGCTCAACTTCTACCTCAACCACCCCTGCTACGAACCTCGCGAACGCGACTACGCCTACATCCTCAGCTTCTTCGCCTTCTGCATCTTCATCGCCTTCGGTGCCGAATGGCTCCTCTCTGGAAACAAGAAGTTTGAGCTAAAAACAAAGAAGTTGTGGAGCCGCATCTCACTTTATGGTACCTACCTCATACTTCTTGCCGTACCCCTCCTCATGGCGTGCCAGAATTGGGACGACCACGACCGCAGCCACCGCTTTATCCCCCATGACAGCGGGGCAAACATACTGAACTCGTGCGACAGCAACCAGCAAGGTTGTGTGCTCTTCTGCTATGGCGACAACGACACCTTCCCTCTCTGGTATCTGCAGACCGTTGAGAAAGAGCGCCTCGATATACGTGTAGAAAACATCGGACTGATGGGTGCCGCCAAATTCGCCGCACTACTGGACGAAAGCATCACCCTTGGCCGCCCCGTCTATTTCACCCACTACGCCTACAACCAATACAGCCATCTTTTCGCTGGCAGGCTCCAGCTCGAAGGGAACGCCTACCGCCTCACCAACACCCCATGCGACAGCGTAAACGTGGAGGCCGCCTACCGCCACATGACCACCCTCATGGGGTGGCAAAACATCGAAGGCGTGTACATCGACGAACGCTGCTGCAAATTCCTCGAGCAATACTGGCAGGATGTCGTGCTGCTAGCCGAGAACCTCTGCGACAAAGACCTCGCAACAAAAGCCGACACGGTACTGAACAAAACCCTCTCCGAGATTCCGCTCACTGCTATCCAAAACCCGCAACTCATTTATCGTATAAGCCAAGCCTTCGTGGCCGCTGGATGCACAAGGCAGGCAGAGGATGTCACCCGCCACCTCAGGCACATCCTCAACGAACAACTCAACTACTACCATTCCATGCCGCCCCAACGCCAAGCCGTCATGCCCTACACCATACAGCCCCGCGAGAACCTGGCTGCCACACTGGCCATTCAGCAGCCAACCCCCTCGTCATAAAGACTCCCGCATATAGAAAGGCTCGCGGTTAGTGCGAAGAGAAACGACTGCACCCGGTAGCCCCATTAGAAAAAACATACTGACTTCTATTAATCACCCTGAAAAGGCATAAACACATAAAGCCCAACGGCAACGCCTTGGGTAAAAAATAATGCCCGGTAAGTAGGCCAAAAATAATAGAACCCACCTTATGTGGATTTTTTTTTGTATCTTTGCAGATTAATTCGAATGAGGAGAAATGGCCAACCAATATAGCAATCGCAGTGGTATAGTGAAAGTTATCTTTCTCGCTATCGGAGTGCTTTTTGTGCTCCGACTCTCTATGCTACAGCTGTTCGACAAAGAATATAAGGAAAAGGCCAAGAATCAGTCGCTCCGCAATATCACCCAATATCCCGCCCGCGGCCTGATGTACGACCGCAACGGCGAGCTGCTGGTCTACAACGAGGCTGTCTACGACCTCATGGTCATTCCCCGCATGGTCAAAGACTTAGACACCAACTATTTCTGCCACTCTGTGGGCATCAGCCGTGAGGAGTTCGACAAAGCCATGGAAAAAGCCTACAAATACTCCCCCTACTCCGCCTCCATCTTCATGAAGCAGATATCCAAGGAGGACTTCGGGCGGTGGGAAAACCTACTATATAGATTCAAGGGCTTCTATGTCTCCAAGAGGACGCTGCGCTTGTACGGCAAGCCCATTGCGGCCCATGTGCTGGGCTATGTGGGCGAGGTCAACGAAAAAGATTTGGAGCAAGACACCTACTACAAGCGGGGCGACTATATAGGTAAGAGCGGCCTCGAAGCCTCCTACGAAAACGAGCTGCGCGGCATCAAAGGTAAGAAGATAATGCATGTGGATGTCCACAACCGTGAGATAGGCTCCTACATGCACGGCCAACTGGACACCCTGCCCATGGAAGGCATGAACCTCTACACCACCATCGATGCCGAGCTACAAGAATACGCCGAAAAGGTGATGGCCAACAAACGAGGCTGCATCGTCGCTATCGAGCCCTCCACGGGCGAAGTGCTCACCCTTCTTTCCGCCCCCTCCTACGACCCCAACCTGCTGGTGGGGCGCATCCGGGGTGAGAACTTCAAGCGGCTCAACGACGACATCTCCAAGCCCCTCTTCAACCGTGCCCTACAGGCCCAATACCCGCCCGGCTCCATCTTCAAGGTGGCACAAGCCATGATTGCCCTGCACCTGGGGGTCATAACGCCCACCACCGGCTTTGTCTGCGACAAAGTGCTGGGCTGCCACAACCACCCCAGCGCCCGCAGCGTTCAAGAGGCCATCAAGATGTCATGCAACCCCTACTTCTACTACACCTACCGCCGTGTCATCCAACAAGGCAAATACAAAAACGCCGCCAAGGACAGCCAATACGGCCTCACCGTCTGGCACGACTATATGCTGCGCTTCGGCTTCGGCCAGCGGCTCGAGATTGACCTGCCCAACGTAAAAAAAGGCAACATCCCCGACACCTCCTTCTACAACAAATGGTACGGCAAAGGACACTGGTCGTTCATCACCATCTATTCCAACAGCATCGGCCAAGGCGAGGTGGAGGTGGTGCCATTACAGATGGCCAACCTGGCCTGCATCGTCGCCAACCGCGGCTACTACTACACGCCCCATCTGGTGCGCTACTACGGCCCCGACTCCACCAAGAACCCCGCATTCTACCAACGGCATGAGACCGGCATCGAGCGGCAGTATTTCGACATTGCCGCACGAGGCATGTACGACGTAGTCCACGGCGCCGGCGGCACGGCACACAAAGCCGACGTGCCCGGCATCGACGTATGCGGCAAGACCGGCACCGCCGAGAACTACGGCAACGACCACTCCGTCTTCATCGCCTTCGCACCCAAGGACAACCCCAAGATTGCCGTGGCCGTGTATGTCGAGAACGCACAAGGCGGCGGCGGCACCTGGGCAGCACCTATTGCCAGTCTCATCATCGAAAAATACATCAACGGCGAAGTCAAACGCAAAGACTTCGAGAAATACTACATGGACATCAACCCCTGCCAGAAACTACCCCTCACCCACCGTGTGAAGAAACCTCGGCGCCGCTAGTCGACCGAAAGGATTCTTCCCTTACAACCACTCTTTCACAAACAGAAAACAAACGATATTTTGACCCCAACAACGACAACAACAGAAAAGAAACGGTTCGACTGGCTCACCATAGCCCTCTACCTGGGCATCGTCCTGTTTGGATGGGTGAACATCTACGCCGCCTGTTACAACGAGATGCACCCCTCCGTCTTCGACTTCACGGTGCAGCACGGCAAACAGCTCCTGTGGATTGGCATAGCGCTGCTGATGGCCGTATGCATCCTTTTCATACAGCCCCGCTTCTTCTCCAATGCCGCCTACTTCATATACATATTCATGATACTGCTGCTTGTTGTGACGCTCTTTATAGGCACCGTCACCAACGGCGGACAGTCATGGATAGACTTCGGGGTGTTCAAACTACAGCCGTCCGAATTTGCCAAGTTCGCCACAGCCCTGGTGCTGGCGAAATACATCAGTGCCATCGACATCGACCTCACCAAGACCCAGACCAAGGCCACCCTCCTCATCATGCTGCTCATCCCTGCGGCACTCATCCTCCTACAGCACGACACAGGCTCGGCCCTGGTATTCCTCGCCTTCGTGCTGCCCTTCTACCGTGAAGGTCTTTCGCAGTACATACTCCTCATAGGCCTTCTCGCCATCGCCCTCTTCCTCTCCGCCCTGCTCATCAACCGCTACCTGCTCATCGGCATCCTCCTGGCCATCTGCCTCCTCTACCTCTTCGTATGGCTCTCCAAGCGCACGTCGAAGAACTACTGGCACACCTTCTTCTTCTTCCTCGTATGCAGCCTTTTTGTCATCTCGGTCGACTTCACCTTCGAGCACATCCTCGAGTCGCACCAGCGCGACCGCATCTACGTCCTCCTCGGCAAAATCGAAGACCCCCAGGGGGTGGGCTACAATGTCGACCAGGCCAAGATAGCCATCGGCTCCGGCGGCCTGTTTGGCAAAGGCTTCCTCAACGGCACCATCACCAAGGCCGACTTCGTGCCCGAGCAGGAGACCGACTTCATCTTCTGCACCGTAGGCGAGGAATGGGGCTTCCTCGGATGCCTGGCCCTCATCGCTGCATACCTCGGACTGCTCATCCACCTCGTGGCCATGGCCGAACGTCAACGCTCCACCTTTGCACGCTTCTATGGCTATTCCGTAGCCTCCATCCTCTTCTTCCATTTCTTCATCAACGTAGGCATGGTCCTCGGACTGGTGCCCGTCATCGGCATCCCCTTGCCCTTCTTCAGCTACGGAGGCTCCTCGCTCATAGCCTTCACCATCCTGCTCTTCATATTCATCCGGCAAGATGCCGACCGTAACGCTCTGATTTAAACAACAACTAACAAATCCACTCTTCACATGCCCAAGAAACCTACCTCTGAAAACCATTGCAGTTTCTGCGGCCGTCCCGAATCGCAGACCCACCTCCTCTTCACAGGACTCAACGGATTCATCTGCGATGCCTGCGTACAACAAGCCAACGAAATCCTTAAAGAAAACCTATCCGCCCCTGCTGCCAGCCACACCGACAACAGCAGCTCACACATTCCGCTCCCACAGGAAATCAAAGACCATCTCGACCAATATGTCATCGGACAGGACGAAGCCAAGCGAGTCCTCTCCGTGGCCGTATACAACCACTACAAACGCCTCAAATACTACTCCGAACACAACAACACCAACGATGTGGAGATAGAGAAATCAAACATCATCATCGTAGGTGAGACCGGCACCGGCAAGACCCTCCTGGCCCGCACCATCGCCCGCATCCTCAACGTGCCCTTCTGCATCGCCGACGCCACCACGCTCACCGAGGCCGGCTACGTGGGCGACGACGTGGAGAATGTGCTGGTGCGCCTGCTGCAGGCCGCCGACTACGACGTGGCCGCCGCCGAACGGGGCATTGTGTTCATCGACGAGATTGACAAGATAGCCCGTAAGAGCGACAACCCCTCCATCACCCGCGACGTGTCGGGCGAAGGCGTGCAGCAGGCCATGCTCAAGCTGCTCGAAGGAGCCGTGGTCAACGTGCCGCCCAACGGCGGGCGCAAACACCCCGAGCAGAAGATGATACAGGTCGACACCCGCAACATCCTCTTCATCGCCGGTGGTGCCTTCGACGGCATCGACCGCACCATCGCCTCGCGCGTAAAAGCCAACGTCATAGGCTACAACGGCACCCGCACCCGCGAGAACATCGACCGCGAGAACATGCTGCACTACATCCTACCGATGGACCTGAAGCATTTCGGCCTCATCCCCGAGCTGGTGGGACGCTTCCCCCTGCTCACCCACCTCGACCCCCTCGACCCACAGGCCCTCCACCGCATCCTCACCGAACCCAAGAACGCCATCACCAAACAATATCAAGAACTGTTCAAAATGGACGGCGTGGAGCTGCTATTCGACAAAGGAGCCCTGGACGCCGTTGTCGACACCGCCGTGGCCTACAAACTGGGCGCCCGCGGCCTACGCTCTATCATGGAGTCCATCATGACCGACATCATGTTCGACCTCCCCACCCTCAAAAAAGGCACTCAGGTGCACATCACCAAAAAGATGGCGTTAGAGAAAATCAATAAGTCAAATATAAACCCGACATTAAAATGAAAAAAGTAATCATCCTCACAACCGCCCTGCTTCTCGCTTTCTGCGGAGTCCAGGCACAAAAGAAAACCCTTTCCAAGAAGGTGCCATCCCAAAGCGCCACCTCCAACCTGAATGCCGACGGAAGTGTCATCTCCCTCCCGACACTTGAAACCATCGAGTTGCCCATGACGTTCGAAGGTCTGCATGCCCCGCTTATGGAGGCCTTCAAACTCCGCGCCACCCACCGCGACATCCGCGAGGAGGAAATCCCCATGGAGTTTGTGTCCAGCCTCCTCTGGAGTGCCTACGGCATCAACCGCCCCGAAGAGGGCAAACGCGTAGTCCCTTCGGCCATCAACGCCCAAGAATACGACATCTACCTCTTCACCCGCGAAGGCATCTATCTCTATAATGCCGAGAAGAACTCTATAGAAATGAAAGTCAAGGGCGACTACCGCGAGAAAATCAGCCAGCAGAAATTCTTCGCCGTCGCTCCTGTCTCCATCGTGATGGTAGCCAACTACGACCGCATGAAGAAATTCAAACAGACCGAGGACCGCGACTTCTACGCAGCCGTCGACGCAGGCTATATCAGCCAGAACATCTACCTCTTCTGCGCCTCTGCCAACCTCGCCACTGTCGCCTGCGGCGGCATCAACCGCGACGAAATCCACAAGATTCTCGGCATCACCAACGGCCGCGCCATGCTGGCCCACCCTGTAGGATTAAGATAAGCCCATGCTGCTGCGCCTCACCAAACGGTTCACCTTCGAAATGGCCCACGCGCTGCCCTCCTATCAAGGCAAGTGCCACAACATCCACGGCCATTCCTACAAACTATATGTCACCGTCGAAGGCTCCCCCCTGCAGCAGGAGGGAGCCTCCGCCGACGGTATGGTGCTTGACTTCGGCATACTGAAAGAGACCGTGCAGAAACACATCGTCGACCCTTTCGACCATGCCCTCGTACTCCCCAAAACCGCCGACGGGCAGTTGCCCGAAGATTCCTTTGGAGGCTTTGCCGCCAAACTGATATGGGTGGACTTCCAGCCCACCACGGAGAACCTGCTCCTCCACTTTGCCCACCTCCTCGACGGAGCCTTCCCCGCCCCCACCCGTCTCTACTCTCTCAAATTGTACGAGACCGAGTCCTCCTGCGCCGAGTTAATTCTCTAACCCTTTCATTACACCACACAGACATTGCAGCTTAGGTTTTAAGAAGCTAAACCTAAACTCATTATTAGATCCTTTTAGGATAGGGAATCCTAGATGCATCTTAGTCATTTCTTTGAAGTAACCTACAATGAGTGGAGATGGAGCGAAGGAGGGATGAAAGGAATGCTATGAGCCAGCGGGGAGAAGGGCAGACGGGGCACTATCAATAGTTGCTGATGTATAGGGTGCTGCCGTCGTAGTGGGTGCCGTATTGGTAGAGGTAGCAGTAGGTGCGGCTGTTGTTGAGCGGCGCGCCGTCGCCGAAGGTGTTGAATTGGGAATGGCAGATGGGGCATTCCAAGATGATGTTGCCGTAGCCTTCGGCCATTTCAAGACGGCCGCTGTCGGCAGGGCAGGTGCGCTCGTAGGCAGCGAAGTCGTTCCAGCTGGTGCGCACTACTACAATGCCCTGATAGCCCCCTACCAGGTATTCGTAGCCGTCGCAGTTGTTGATGCCGGGATAGAGGGGTGAGTTGGGGTCGATTTGGCAGGTGGCTTCGCCAAAGGGGACTTGGCAACGGTTCTCTTTGCCACAAGAGGCCAGGAGCAGCATCCCGGCAACAGCCAAGAGGAGGAGATACGCTTTGTCTCTCCCTAAGCACGGAGGGTTCGAAGTCCTCAGCGGACTCCGAGCTCTCCGTTCAGGACTGTGCGCCATAGTCGCCATAGAGCATTTTGAGAAGCACTTCACCGATGGTTTTGAGGCTTTTGGAATCGACATGCTCCATGTTGTCACCCATGGTGTGCCAGTGTTTGAAGAAACTGCATCCTTCGTTGTTCTGCACCACGTCAATCATGGGGACTCCGGCCAGACGGTTGACATAGTAGTGGTCGTCGAGGATGGGGTCGGTGTCGCTGTTGACGAAGATTTTGCCATAGCCCAGGGCATCGGCCACCGCCCACATCTTGTTCATGATGTTGCCGGCGAAGGTGCGGCTGATTTGTTCTTTGGTGTAGCGGGGCTTCTGTGTGCCCACCATGTCGAGGAGCACGCCATAGACGGCTGTGTAGTAGGGCACATGGGGGTTGCGGCTCCAGTACTGCGAGCCGAGGCACCAGCTGTCCTCCTTGTAGGTGTCGGCCCAGTCGGGCACACCTTGGTCTTCGATGTCGAAGAAGATGAAGTCCACCGCCACATCCAAGGGCTGGGAGGCGATGGCACGCGCCAGTTCCATCAGCACGCCCACGCCGCTGGCACCGTCGTTGGCGCCGTCGAAGGGTTTGCGATGGTTGGCGGGGTCGTGGTCGTGGTCGGCCCACAGGCGGCTGTCCCAATGGGCGGCCAGCAGGATGCGTTTGTTGGCCGGGGTGCCTTCGGGGCCTTCAATGGAGGCGATGATGTTCTTGCCCCGCACCTCGCGGCCGTCCCAGAGGGTGGTGGGGAAGTCCTGTACTATCACTGTGTCGCACCAGCGGCGCATTTGTCGCACCAGGTAGTCGGCACAGCGACGTTGTCCTTCGCTGCCGGGGGTGCGGTAGCCACATGCCACTTGGGCTTCCACAAAGTGGTAGGCACTGTCGGCATCGAACAGGGGTACTTCCACAGCAGCATAGTCCACACCCTGCACTACAGAAGTGGTGCCCTTGCTGCCACGATGACAGGCTGTGGCAAGAAGGGCACATGCGACCAGCAGGGTGAGAACTGCGAAATGTGATTTTTGAAAGGTGTTTTTCACTTCTTAGTTCTTACCTCTTAGTAGTGATGTTATTTGATGCGCTCGGCGTATTCGTTGGTGCGGGTGTCGACCTTGATGCGCTCGCCTTCTTTGATGAAGAGTGGGACACGGATTTGTACGCCCGGTTCGACGGTGGCATCTTTCATGGCGTTGGTGGCGGTGTTGCCGGCGAAGCCTGGTTCGGTGTAGGTGACAACAGTCTCGATGAAGGGGGGAAGCTCGCAGATGAGGGGGGTCTCGGTGTCGGCTTCGACAGTGACTTCGACATACTGTCCGTCCTTGAGGAACTGGGGAGCGTTGATGATGGCTTCGGGGATATAGATTTGCTCGTAGGTTTCGGTGTGCATGAACACGTGCATGTCGCCTTCTTTGTAGAGGTAGGTGTAGGGACGGCGTTCGACGCGGACGATGTCGATTTTAGCACCGCTGGGGAAGGTGTTATCCAGCATGCGGCCGGTTTTGACGTTGCGCATTTTGGTACGCACAAAGGCGGCGCCCTTACCGGGTTTGACATGGAGGAATTCGACGATGGTGTAGATGTCGTTGTTGAAATTGATGCAGAGTCCGTTCTTGATATCAGCTGTTGTTGCCATAAATAAAAAATGATGTTGGTTTGGATGATTTATTGATTACTTTACTTTTTCTCGTTCTTTTTCTTTTCCTCGGCATAGAGCTGGGTGAGGCGGCGGAGGTCGTTTTTCAACTCGTCGTTCTCGGCATCGGCGGCCTGACGGCGTGTGCGCTCCATCATGAGGCGGCAGAAGACGGCGAGCACCAGGATGCAGAGGGTGAGGTTAAGGGCCCACGGGCCTTGGGCACGCAGGAGGAAGTAGGCGACGGTGGCACCGAGGATGAGGATATATGAAATCCACTCGTAGATTCGTAATGTTTTTTGATAGTCCATTAGAGTACTTGTTTTTCACGATAATACACTAATAGTCTATTATATATGTATATTATCATGAGTGTTGTTTATACTTTTTTCAAGTTGCAAAGTTACAAAAAATCTGAAAAAGTTTGGCTATCTGAAGAAAAATTTGTTATTTTGTAATGTCGAATGATGGGTTCAGATGCCATCATTTGCATGTATATATTATTGAAGATTAACGTTATATAGTAATTATTGAAGAATATGAAAAAACACTCAAAAGTCTCCGTTGCACTCTTTTTAGTGGTGGGCATGATGATTGCCAGCTGCGGTTTCAGCTCGTGCGGTTCTTCTTCCGATGCGACCATGTATCCTGCGAAAAAATATAAAAGCAGCAAGACCGTTAAGTCGAACATTTCCGTTAGAGGCACCAACTCCAAAAACGGTTCTACCTATCGTTCATATTAATCGGGAACCGTATGCCTAATACAAGCCTCGGCAGGCGCAAGACAGCAGGCCCTGTGGGATTGGCTTTCTTCTTATTGTTCCTCCCCCTGCTCTGCTTTGGCCAGCAATACGAAATTAGCGGCGAGAGCAGTCTGACGGGTGTTTTCACCCTCAATATCTACGATGGGGACTCGACGATGCATTCGTTCACCAACAAAGCCAACAAGGGCATGTTCTTCTTTTCGGGTGCGGTGGAGCGTCCGGTGCTGGCCTCGATTGAGCACCCGACGATGAGCCAGCCGCTGTATTTCTTCCTCGACGGCTCAGAAATCAGCATCCATGTGAACGCCACCCGTCCCGATGCCTCGGTCATCAAGGGGTCGCGTTCCAATAGCGAGTACCGCTATATGATGGAACGGCTGAACAACGCCTCCGACCCCAACGCCTTCCTGCGTCAGCAGCTGAAGGACACCCCCGGCTCTATCTTCCTCCCCTTCATCCTCTACAGGCAGATGTCGAACCTCGACGAGGGGACGCTGCGGCAGCTTATCGGGCAGATTGCGGGCGAGGCGAAGCACACCTACCACTACACTCTGCTGCAACGGTGGCTGCGCCAGACTCCTATCGTGGCTGAGGGCTGCGAGATGCCCGACTTTGCCTTCCTCAACAGCAAGAAGGAGCGTTGCACCTTTGCCCAAAGCCGCAACGCCGACGGATACACCCTGATTCTTTTCAGCGCCACCTGGTGCGACCGCTGCAAGCAGCTGGAGGAGGAGGCCGCCAGCCTTTTTGCCGAGAAGGACGTGTGCATCCTCACCATCAATATCGACGACAATCCCAACGGATGGGACGCCCATTACCTGCAGCAGCTGTCGGTGAACCATATCCCCTACATGATTATGGTTGACCCAGAAGGTATGGTGACGGCCCGCGACATCCGCAGATGGGAACTTAATAAACTAAGAAGTAAGAAGTAAAAAGAACGTGTGAATGTGTGAATGTGTTAGTCCTTGGCTCATCAAAGATTAACGAATTCATACATTCACAAATTCATGAATAGTTATGCTCTACCCAATGAAATTTATGCCCCTCTTCAAGAACAAGGTGTGGGGCGGAAACAAGATAAAGACCCTCGGCTTCAACTACGACCCGCTGCCCAACTGCGGCGAGCTGTGGGCGCTTTCAGGAATGGAAGGCAACGAGTCGGTCGTCGCCAATGGGTTCCTGGCCAACAACAACCTCAGCGAGGTGTTGGAGATATACATGGGTGAACTGATTGGCGAGAAGAACTACGAGCATTTCGGCAACAACTTCCCGCTGCTTATCAAGGTGATTGACGCCAACGACAAGCTTTCCATACAGGTGCACCCCGACGACAAGCTGGCACAGCAGCGCGACATGGAGAACGGCAAGACGGAGATGTGGTACATCATGGAGGCCGACAAGGACGCGGAGATTGTGGACGGCTTCGAGGAGGAGGTCACCCGCGAAGAGTACCAGAAGTTCCTCGAGATGGGTCACCTGGAGGAACTACTGCATATTGAGAAGCCTGAGGCGGGCGACACTTTCTTCATCCCCGCCGGGCGGGTACACGCCTTAGGAAAAGGGCTGCTGCTGGCCGAGATACAGCAGAGCAGCGACTGCACTTACCGCATCTACGACTACAACCGCCCCGACGCGGACGGCAAGTTGCGCGAGCTGCACACTGCCGAGGCTCTGGATGCTATAGACTTTGGTGCTACCCGCGACGGCAAGACGCATTATAGCTACAAAGAGAACAGCACCACTCCGTTGGCGGAATGCCCTTACTTCACCACCAACCTCATCCCGCTGACCAAGCCGATGCGCAAGGATTTCTCGAAACTGGACAGCTTTGTGGTCTACCTCTGCGTTGGGGGCATCGCCGCCGTAAAGACGATGGACAGCATCGAACCAATTCACGAAGGCGAATGTGTACTGTTGCCTGCCACGGCGGAGACGGTGGAGCTCTTCTCCGAAGGCCCCGCCAAGCTGCTGGAGGTATACGTTGACCCCGACTGCTGGGAGGACAAGGACAGCCACAACCACGCCAACGACCGCGACTGGCTGGCCACATTTTCAAAAGAGGAGTGACGGAATTAGTATAATGAATAGAATAGATGGGTGGAAGGAATGATATTTCTGGTTTGTAATTGTAATGACACTCTTGTGAGAAGATGCCCCTGGTGTAGGTTAGGCTCAGCTGGCAGGTTCACCACGCTATTGGTGGGGCTGCTGATGGCTGCCAGCCTGATGGTTGGCGTTGCATGCCAGAGGACGTCTGAAAGTGAGATAACACGCTACAACCGCATCTTTCATCAATATCACGACAATTTCAACGGTAGCACCCGCCAGCAGATTGATAAGGCTGTGCAAGATATGTTGCTGCTGGCTGAAAAGGAAAATAGCCATTATGGCAAAGCCTTGGCTCACTTGGACAAAGCCTTTTTTGCCGCTCAGAGCGGACGCCTCGAAGAGATGTACATAGAGCTGGAGATTGCTCGTGCCTCAATTGATGCCAATGACCCTCCGTTTCTGATAGGCTATGCCTATTATGTGGAGGGCGTGGTGAACTACAACACGGCGGGCAGCATAGGTGCGCTGCAGAGCTACAACAAGGCCATCAAATACTTCGAGGAACTGAACGACTCGGACATGCTGACCCGTACCTACCTCAACAAATATAGTTACTATATAGTGAAAGGGGCTCTCGACCAAGCAGGCGAAAGTCTAGAAAAGGCCAATCGCTGGTGTTCGCCCACCTACCGCGACATTACGACCCTCTACCAAACTATACTCAACGGCTATGCCCTGCAGCCCACAGAGCGTTTGGCGGGGTACCAGGAATGGCTCACACAACTACATGATTTTGATAGCCCTATGCTACAGGTCTCATCCTCCAATATTATCTATTGGATATACTTCTACAACAATTATTTGGCCGCCATGGTAGAGTGTGGCATGCTTGACTCGGCCGATAGATGCTGCGACCATGTCATCGTCTTGGCACAGGAACATGGGTCGGATTTTGAACAGCAAATGGCCCTATCTAACAAGGCTTGGATGCACCAACTCCACCACCGTTATGACGATGCCATCCAGCTCTGCGAACAAATAAATCAGAATTTCAAAGGTATTTACACACTTGGCCTAAAAAAGAGCTGTTACCGACGCGAGGTGGACTGCTATCTGGCCCAGAACAACTACCGAGAAGCATTCCGCTGCCTACAGCAGCTTGACAGTCTAGAACATGCCTCAGTACCCGACTTGAAGCTGAGCGAAGAATTCCTTGACAACCAGCAAGCCTATGAGCAGAAGATCTCCCTTCTCGAACAACGTCATGCCCGCTACCGTATGTTGCTGATTATTGCAGTGTTTGTATTGGTAATAATAGTGGGTACATTCATAATCTATGGTCTCAAAAAGCGAATCCGAGAACAGGAGGAGCTGATGCGGCAGATAGAGAATGAGAGGCAAATGCTAGCACAACAACAAGAATTGGACTGGGTTACTATGGAGCAGGCCACAACCCGTGAGCAGATGGCATATGTGTCGCTACAGCTCAAGACGCTCGCCTCAGAGATGCCTAAGAATATGCGTTCACGCCTAATAGAGAGCCTCAGCCCATTGCAGGACAATCAAAACAAATGGACTTGGAAAGAGTTTGAAAAAAGCTTTGACCAGCAATACACCAACTATGTGACCACCCTCACCCAACGTTACCCCGAACTGAATCCACTTGAACTAAAGATATGTATGCTCATTAAAGCCGGACTTAACAATAAGGAGGTTGCCACAACCCTGCATCTGGCCGACAACACCGTGCGAACCTACCGTACACGCATTCGAAAAAAAATGCATCTTAATGAGTCGCAAGACACGCTCAACGAGGCTCTCAATAACATACAATAAGTGTCTTCTGCCACATAATAGATGGGGATGAAGATACTATTGAAGGGTTTTCCCCACTGAAAAATATACTTTTCTCGTCATCGTCAAATGGTTTGTATATAAGGTGTTACAGCAGTAATATCTTTCAAATATCTTTGAGCATACAATGGGTATCTAGCATATATCTAGGCACCTGTGGCACACAATGAGAAAAAAAACATAATTTTGCAGCAGTTTTCTTGTACCAATAAACGCAATTCAATATGAAAAAAAAGTATCGTTTGGTTTGCCCGTTGTTTGTCGTCGCGCTGATGTGCATGGCAGAACCCGCAAACGCTCAGAATGTGTCGGTTGTATCGGCTATGGGCACCGACCCTGAAACCTTTATTAAAAGTCATTTTGTTGGCGAGGGTGTGCATGTGTTCAACGTGCGATTCAACAACGCCCAGGGCAACATCGGGACTCCTCAGATAGGAGTCTACAATGCAAATGGATATGGTGCGCTGTCGTCAACCTCGGGCATAGCCCTGACAACGGGAGACCTGAATGTGCTGCCCGGACCCAATGACCGTGGCAATGCCGGCATGACGGTGGACGGCTACTATTCTGACCCTGAAATGGAAGCACTGACCACAGGAACGGTGGTGGGGTGTGCCACACTGGACTTTGACTTTGTGAGCCTGACCGAACATGTGATGTTTAACTACAGCTTTGGGTCGGAGGAGTACCCTGAGTTTGTGGGGTCAGCGTTTAACGATGTGTTTGCCCTGCTCATCAGCGGCATAGACCCCTACACGTTGACCGACAGAACCTGGAATATGGCCATCATCCCCAACACCATTAGTGCAGAGCACCCTAACGGCATTGCGGTGGCAATCAACTCGGTGAATCCTGGTATGCCGGGTGCCAATGGTAGCTGGTCGACGGGCTACTACGACTACAGCGGACACTACTACGATAACCAAGATAGCGCGGGCATACAATATGATGGTTTTACTCAAAAGATGGTGGCGGAGACTGACATATTGCCCTGCCAAGTATACCACATGCACATTTCGGTGTGCAATGTGGGCGACAACGCATTGGACTCTGGCGTTATGCTTGAGGGCAACAGTTTCTGCAGCCCACTGGCATATATTGGTTTTAGCCGAGACGGACGCGACACGATACGACAGGGTTGCCCCAAAGAGATACCCCTCACATTGGAAGAGACGCAATTTGACCAGGCCGTGATACACCTTTCGTTTGGCGGCAATGCAGTGAATGGAAGCGACTATATATGCCGTTCGGACAGAGGACACCTGATAGACAGCCTTTGCGACAGTATGGAGATAAGCAACCTGAGGCACTATTTCACCCTTCAGGGGTTGGCTGAGGCCGACCTGACCGAGCCCAAGCAGCTGGAGGTCTATCTCGCCACTGCTCCATGTGCCGATTTTCCCGACCTGGTGGTGCGCGACACTATACGCTTTGTATTGATGAAGAACAACGTTGTGCGACTGCGTGATACCGTGATAGAGGCGGTAAACGTTTGCTGGCAGGTAGGTGTTGAGCTTGAAGAGGGTGTGCCGCCACTGGCATTCGAATGGATTCCCCCACATGGGATAGAGCATCCACATAAGCAATATTCAGCTGCCATGATTCACGAAACTACCAACTACCAGGTAGTGGCCACCGACACAAAGGGCTGCGCCAGCGACACGGCACAAGTGACCGTGAACATACTCGAGGAGCTAGGAGTGGAGGCAATTGTCGGAGAAGGCGTTAAGGTGTATCCAAATCCCATGAACGACAAGTTGAACATCAATTGCGAGGGTAGGGCTACAATAGAGGTATTTGATGCTAAGGGGCGGCGTGTGATGAGCCAGACCCACGCGGGCGGTACAGCGGTGATAAATACACAACAATGGGAGGAGGGTCTCTATATGGTGGTGGTGACCGAAGCCACACGCAAGACCGTCCAGCAGGTACTCAAGATTGGACGATAACGACGAACGTTTTCGATAAGCCGAATGCAGACGAACTTGTTCGTATGCTGAGGCGAGAAAACGACTGTTACGAAGAAACGAACAATAATATATGAGAATTCAAAACGATATGAAAGCAATAAGATACATCCTGCTGACAGCGATGCTGCTGGCTTTGTTGCCCAAAGAGGCCTATTCGCAATGCAACAATATGTCGATACCTTATTTCCAAGGGTTTGAGGCCATACCGCAAGACAGTCTGCCAACCTGCTGGATTCGCACCCAGCCGGCGACCGATTACTATAATATCTCCTATCCTAGGGTGTACGACTACGACTTCTACGCCCACACGGGCAGCCGCAGCCTGCAGTTTGCACCCATCTATGGCAGCCAAATGGTCATTACTCCTATTGTCCCGCTGGACCCTGATGCTATTGAAGTGGTGTTTTGGGCACAAGGAGGGGGCGGTGAGCTACAGGTGGGATACACTACCAGCAACAACGTAGGTGCCGCTTTCCATCCTGTGGCGACCGTCTATCCCTCATACGAATACGGATACTACGCCATTCAGTTCGACACGGTGACTGCGAGTCAGAATGTGTATGTGGCTTTTCGGGCACCGGAATCATGGGACTATAATCTGATTATCGACGACGTTACCATCAGAGAGGTTTCGCCCTGTGCGATACCTCAAAATTTAGTGGTTAGCAACACCGCCTCGGGAATGGTGCAACTAGCATGGGACGACACTGCCAGCAGCCGATGGCAGGTGGCCTTTGGTCCAAGCGGTTTCGACCCCGATATGGCGGACACAAGCGACATGGTGACCACCGCCTCGCCCTCTGCCGCCATCTCGTTTTTGTCGGACAACACGGTGTATGACTTCTATGTACGCAGCATTTGCTCTGGGCAGGCGGGCTATTGGTCGTTTCCACTGACGGCAAGACCCAACATTGCCACGATGCCCCTCTACGGCAGCGACACATTGCGAGCCTGTGGTATCACAATAGCCGACGATGGCAATGTATTTGGCAGCTATTCGACCTATGCCGACCAAACATTGGTCATATACCCCACGCACCCAGATTCCGCCATCAGGATAAGCGGATGGGTGAACATCAGCGACATGGACCATCTTGAGGTGTATGCCGGTGTAGGCACTGGGGGTCGGCTACTTGCCGATTGGTCGGGCTATCAAGAGGGGGTATCCGCCACATCGCAGGTGGGGGCTATGACTCTCCATTTTACCTCTTCCTACTACGCTTACGAAGGCTTTGAACTATTTGCCGAATGCTTTACCCGCCCCGACTGCGTAGACCCATACAACCTACAGGTGTCGGAGGTGACAGGCAGCAGTGCCAAATTGAGTTGGGAGTACGACACGGTGACACCTACACAGGCGTTCGTGATTGAGGTATGGGACGATGCCGATATATTCTTTTTGCAATACATCGTGGCTGACACCACGCGCGAATACACACTTACGGGATTGAATCAACTGACATTGCACCATGTATCGGTGAAAAGCCACTGCTTTGCCAACAACAGCTACAGCCAAGAGGTGGTAGCTAGTTTTAGCACTGTGTGCAATGCTGGCGGTATGATAAGCACCGGCAACGATAGCATAAACTCGGTAGGACTGCCCACCTATTCGGGTATGCCCTATTCGCTGGGTCAGATGATTTACGACCAAAGTGAGGTGGAACATGCACGCCACATTAGGGGCATTCGGTTTTATGTGTCCGACAGCTATGGCGACGAGAACAGGATGCTTGAAATCTACATGGACACCACCAGTACCAACTATTACACATCGGCAGGAGCAATCATTCTTCAGGATTCAACAACACGGCTGTTTAGTGGCACACACACCATGACACTGGGATGGAACGAACTGATGTTTGACACGGTGTATAACTATCCCGGGTCGGGCAATCTGGTGGTTACGTTCAACGACCTGACAGGGCTGTACGGAAACGCATTTGTGATATGGGGGTCGGAGGTGTCGCCCGCCAGGGGCAGCTACCTCTTCAACTATTCTGGAGCTCTTGACCCCACCGATAGTGCCTCGCTGATGGAGGTGCCATTCTACTCTACTGGCATCACCACAGTGCGCCCCAACCTGGAGCTGTTGGTGGACTGTGGCGAAGACTACTGCACAGCACCCGTCATACTTCAGACCACCTCGACAGCCCACAGTATTACCCTTGCATGGGAAAGCGGCAGCAACGACCCCTGCCGGGTGCAATACAGCCCATATGGCACACATGTGTGGACTACTGCCACCGCTAGCACCACTGCCTCATCCATCACCATTGGCGGACTGAACGATGGCACAGAATATATATTGCGGCTTTCTAGCCTGTGCGACACGTTGGGCACCATCAGCACCACGCGCTGTTACACCAAATGCGCCCCAGCACCGCTGCCACTGACGGAAGGCTTTGAGACCTTTGCTGCCACCATGGACGAAGGCTTTACCGAGCTGTGCTGGCATCGCTACTCGGAATATAGCACATCTATGTTCTATCCCAATGTGACGGAATACTACGCCCACACGGGCACTCGCTGCCTCAGTATGTCGTACTACAACGACCGTATCATCCTGCCTGAACTACAGGTGGCGGTGGATTCGACAACCCTGAGCTTTGCGTTCTACGGCCAATACCCCGAATACTACAACCACAGCATTATCGTGGGCGTGATGGACGACCCCGAAGTGGCCAGCACGTTCACCCCAGTCGACACTATTGACTACTATATCTATCTCACCAGCGAAGAGGTTTGGCAGGAGGTGGTGGTGGATATGGACAGCTACACCGGCACGGGCCGTTATATCGCCCTTGCCACCCCCTACGACCCTTATATCCCAGGCTTGCATCTGGACGACATCAAAGTGGAGAGACTGAATTTCTGCCGTCCACCTATTAACACCACCCTGTCGAACATCACAACCAACTCGATACAGCTGTCGTTTACCGACAACAACCATGCCGACAGCTACACGTTGGTGTACGGCACCAGCCCCGAGATGGCCGATGCTACCGACAGTGTCACGTTTACTACAACCAATTACACTTTGAACGGACTTGCTCACTCGACCCACTACTACCTGTGGCTGCATAGCAATTGCGGCTCAGACGGTCACAGCCGGGTGGTGTATGTGGGCGACTTTGCCACGGTGTGCCCGCTGGTGATTATCAACGATAGTGCCACATACTACGAGGATTTCGAACGGCAGGAGCTAAGCGTGTGCATGGCCGTGGAGCGGCTGTCGGGCAACGTGGACTGGAAATTGGCCAACTCAGATGTTGCCCACTTCAGTCCTTGGAGCGGACAAAAAATGGTTCATATAGCATCCTATTCCGACGCTACTACCCGGCTCACCCTGCCCGAGATGGACATGTCGATGCTCAGCCGCAATGCCGAACTGACATTCCACTTCAACCGCCCCGACAACGGATACACTATGACCCAGCTGAGCCTCTACTACCGCGCGAACGAAGACACCAGCTGGACACTGGTTGAGGACTTCAACACGCCCATCAGCAGATGGACCACAGCATATGTCAGCCTGCCTAATTCGGCTGGGGCCAGCAGTTACCAGCTGGCATTCGTGGCCAGCCAGCTCGACTATACGGGTATCGCCATTGACGACATCGACGTGCATGCCGCCCCCACTTGTGAGCGCCCAACCATCACCGCCATCACTTCCACTGGCAGCAGTGCCACAATACATTGGACAGGAACGGCAGAACAATACAGGGTGGAATATCGCGAAGAGGGCGACTGGTCGTGGTACTATCTGGATGTGGCTGGCAACAGCACCTTGATAGAAGGATTGCAACCGGTGACAAACTATGAGGTGCGCCTACGCGCCCACTGCGGATTGATGGACTATAGCTATTGGAGCGAACAGGCCGCCTTCCGCACCACCATCTGTAGCGACCACAACGCATACGTCAACTACGACACCTCGATGGTTGCCACCACACTGGCTAACGCACCCCTTGCATACCCTTCAAGTAACAGCTACAACGAAGTGCTAGTGGACCATGAACGACTGGCAGGGTTGGATGTGATTACTGCCATCGCATTGAATCCAGCCACCACTGCAGCCACCAGCCGCATCAGCGATTTCTCCATCTTCCTCGGCCATACCAACGACACAGTTTTGAATACACTGCACTACACTGACAGCTTTGCCGAAGTGTACCGCGGACGACTGGAATTGTCGGACACTGGCTGGACATACCTGCTCTTGGCAGAGCCGTTTGTGTGGGACGGCGTGAGCAACCTGGTGGTGGGAATGCTGGCCAATAACGTATATTGGAACAGCATGGCACAGTTCGACGGACATGACTATGGCAGAAATGTGTCGGTGAGTGCCACCAATAACTACTACACTATTACCCCCGGTGAGACCGACTCGCTCCCATATACAACACTGGAAGTGATGACGTCCGCGCCTGACATTCTTTTCCTCAGCTGCGCCAACGTGTGCGAGAAACCATTCATCACCTACCACACTACTGGCGAAGAAAAGGTGGAACTCTATTTCCGCTCACATGGCTCATATTTCCAAGTGCAATATCAGCCGGCCGGCGGCAGTTGGAGCGATACCATTGAGTTCGCCGACCCGCTATTGGGGTATAACCATGTGTTTGAACTCGAAGGACTACATCCACAGACACAATACACCTTGCGCATTCGCCAAAACTGTAGCGCGGTGGGTGCCGATTATTCTGAATGGGTGACCCTCGTGGTGACAACCGACACGATATGCACACCACCGACCGGTTTCCAGGTGGAGCGGGTGGACGGCAACAGTGTCACTTTCAGCTGGGTATCAGGTGCATTCCAAAGCTTGTGGGAGATACATGTCGAGGGGGACAACTTCGACCGTACCTATTTGGCGACAGAATCCCCCTACACAGCAGAAGGTCTGGAGGTTGGCAATAGTTACACCGCCACCATACGTGCCATGTGCGATTGCGGCAATCGGGCCGTCAGCGGATATGCCGAAACAGTTAGCTTCAACAACTATTGTACCTCCATTCGACAGATATTCACCACCTACCACGACGGAGAGGTGCAGCTGCGCTGGACTCCCGACCCCCGCCACCAAAGGTGGATGGTGGCCTACGGCCATGAGCATGGCGCGGTGTTTGAGGGTACGGACTTTATCATTGTCGACGAGCCGCAAGCCACCATCAACGGAATAATGGCCGACACAGTGTACGTGTTCCGCGTACGCCCCCTATGCGGTGAATATTGGTATGGCGACTGGACCGAAGAGACACTCTCGACCCGCACTACGGGCATCGACGAGGTAGTGCCGACCCCTGACTTCGACATCTATCCCAACCCAACTACTAGCCAGTTCACTGTCGCCATCAATGGCACCGAGGGACCGGTTGAAATGCGGATACTCGATCTGGCGGGAAGGCTGGTCTACAGCGAAACAATTCTCGGCGCGACAAATGGTTCGAACAGACTATTGGTTACTGACATTGAGCCTGGTGTGTACTTCGTGCAGATTGTTGGCAAACAACTCACTGCCGTGAAGAAATTGGTGGTCAGATAACCCAAAAGACAATCATTGTGCAGAGGTAGGCGACCATTGGTCGCCTACCTTGTTGTTTTACCCAAATCGGTCATTGGCCGACAGCTATGGTTCCTTGTCTTTGTCCGCTAGAAGGCAATCGTTTGCCAAACTCGTCGATGAAATAGCCGTTGCGTTTAGACTCTCGGCAGCAGGCGCACTTGGCCATAACGGGACAGTCGGGGTACATGCTACGGTACAGAGTCACCCTGTCTTTTAGTTCCATGCCGCCGAGCGGGTCTCTGCCTTTGTTCAGCCTCATGCCCAGCACCACGGCGGGGTCGTGCAGCGGAGGCCGCCAGCCGTCGTAAAGGCAATAGCTGGTATGGTATAGGAAGTGTACGCCCGCGATGCGCTCGGTCATAGGGTTGCTGTCGGGTACTGCTCCCTATCGTAGGCATCGCACGAAGCACGATATGCCATCCTTGCGCCAAAGGCCAAAAGAACACAGAGCAACATCCCTGCCTGGTACCATAGGCGGATGCCTTTGGCCACTGGTTTGATAATGTTGCGCCATACTAATAGGAGTAGAAACCACACCGGCACAGGCATCACGACCACCCAGCCGCCGAGAAACAGGCACCAATAAGTGTACACCCCCGTGCTGATGCCGCAGAGCAGGGCATTCAGGTTGCGCAACCTTGTCCGCTCCAGCCATGTGAAGGTGATAATATTGAGGAAGCTGACACCCTGTACAACGCCCGCCCACAGCACTGGGCGGCAGAATCCTGCGTTAGTCACACTATTGCCCCAGAGGCATAACGCCACCAACAGCAAGTTGACCATCGGAACAACCCTATACCATATCGCCTGCCTATGCCTACGGAGAGAGCCTTTTTTCTGTGCCATGACACTGATTTTTGATATAACGTACTTGCTTATTACATATTGCACACATGCACTAAAAAAGTGCAGTTTCGTATCAAAACTGCACTTTTTTTAGTGTATATTACGATAGCCTATCAGCACATTTTACCAACACAAAGAAACTTTTTTTGCCATATGAAAAATTTTGCGTAATTTTGCACCTGATTTCAAGAGCGAAATCACGAAGCGTTATGCCTCGACTGCTGGAAGTATACATCGACCCCGCCCGCTGGGAGAACAAGGAGAGCCTCAACCACACCAACGACCGCGACTGGCTGGCCCAGTTTGTCGGAGGCGCAGAGAACATCCATTAACAGCCCTACAGCTAGGCTTTCCAGATTTCACGAGTGGGGAGAAATACAACCCCGCCTACGGCGGAAATCCAGAAATCATGGAGAAATATATAAAATGTTACACTCTACCCAAAAAGAACGATGAAGATTTTCCTAGGTGGCAACTGCTGGACCTTTTCAGAGGGGCTGGCCGCCGTGATGAAAAAAGACAAGTGGGGGTATATAGACCGCGAAGGTTATTTTGTCATCCTACCACAATTCACCGATGCCAACGGCTTCTCCGAGGGATTGGCTGCGGTTGAAAAGAATAATAAGTACGGCTATATCGACAAGAGTGGCGCATTCGCCATAACACCGCGCTTCGATGCCGCCAACGACTTTAACGAAGGCGTGGCGACGGTCTTCGTTGGTGAGAAGCACCACATCATCGACAAGCAAGGCAACACACTTGCCACCCTTGCCGATAATATTACCAATGTAGAACCGTTCTCCGACGGTCTGGCACCTATAGAGATTGACTGGAAGTATGGCTACATTAACCATGAAGGCAAGGTGGTCATCCCACCCCGATTCGACTTTGCGGGGCCTTTTGTGGACGGTCTGGCCATAGTTGAAACTAACGATAAATGGGGCCTAATAGATAAAGGCGGGAACTACGTGGTGCCTGCCCAGTACGACGATGCCGACTACTTCTCAGAAGGGGTCATGCCAGTCCTTATTGATGGGCAATGGCGCTTCGTGGACGGCCAGGGGAATACCCTTGCCATCCTTGGCGACAAATATGAGACTGTCAACTGCCTCGTGGAAGGTCGCGCTTCCGTGCTGGTAAACCACAAGCTCGGTGCCATCGACAGAAATGGCAACCTCATCATCGACATCTATTTCGACCAGCTGCACTACTTCTCCGAAGGACTTGCCTATGCCAGAATAGGCAACACACATGGATTTGTCAACCCCTCTGGAGAATTCGAATTACAGAGGCCCATGCATCAGCGCACGCTCCTCGACCGTCTGCTCGGCCGGAACAAGAACCTCCAGTGGTAATCCCTATCGCGCCTCCCACAGCGGGTCGGTGAAACTGGGTTCACAGACAACAATAATTTGGAATGAACGCAATATTATTCCAACGTATACGTTATAGGAATCAGAAATTATTTATACTTATAAGTTGAAATATCGTACCGATATGGACAAACAAGTTATCAAAAGGATTATTATCGAACGGCATCAAGAGGTGCGTGAGCGGCAACTGACATTTCGTCCACAACATTTTGAAGAGAGGATGAACTACGTGCTAGTGGGCATTCGCCGTGCTGGCAAGTCATGCCTAATGATTCAGGATATGCAGCAGCGGATTGCCCAAGGGATGATAAAGTTAGAGGACTGTTTGTATGTGAACTTCGAGGACGAACGTATTCGCTACATGGAGGCCTCGGAACTCGGGCTATGGCTTGACTGCTATGCCGAGATGTTCGGTGACAAAAGACCGTATGTCTACCTCGACGAGGTTCAAGTGATTGATGGGTGGGAACAATTTGTACGAAGGTTGGCAGACCAACAATATAGGGTGATGGTGACAGGCAGCAATGCCAAGATGCTGAGTAACGAGATTGCCACTACGCTGGGTGGCCGGTTCGTCATTCGAGAAGTGTGGCCGTTTTCCTTTGAGGAATATTTGCACAATCGTGGAGTTGGTCTTGATAAAAACTGGTTGTATACCCCCAACGTACTGCACCTAGTTGCACACTATATGGACACCTACTTTCCCCATGGCGGTTTTGCAGAAAGCTTCGATTTGATAGACAAAAGAGAATGGGTGAACAGCCTCTATCAGAAAATACTGCTAGGCGACATCGTAGCCCGCAATAACATTCGCAATACCCGCGGAATAAGGCTCTTGGTAAAGAAAATTGCCGAAAGCATCACTCAGCCAGTATCCCTCTCTAGACTACAGAATATTGTAAAATCTACTGGCGAAAAAGTGAGCCTTGCCACAGTAAAAGACTATCTGCAATACCTTGAAGACAGCTATATGCTTTTCTCCTTGTCAAATTACGTCTCTCCTATTACCGAAAAGGAGACAATCAAGAAACGCTACTTCACAGACAACGGATTGCTGAACAACTTCCTGTTTGGGGGCGACGAAAAGCTGTTGGAAAACATTTGTGCAATACATCTATTAAGGCAATTTTCAAATGGTGACGAGCCGCGAGTGTTTTATTACAACCGCAACATCGAGGTTGATTTCTATGTGCCCGAAGAAGGCTTGGCAATACAAGCCACACTGGATATGATGAGTGACGAGACTCGTGAGCGAGAGCTGGGGGCTTTGGCGGCATTGCATCGTGTAAACCCACTTCAACGAGCCGTCATTGTCACACGCGACCAAGAGGAACATTGCCAAATTGGCACATTGCCCGTAGAGGTGATTCCCGTATGGAAATGGCTACTATTGTAGACCGACTTATCTCTTGACATTTCAAAGGTGTAGCTCCGCATGGAAACTGCACTTTTTTTAGTTTACTATGGCGGGGAACTTCTTTTGCTTTTTTCTTGAGCTAAAACTTTTTTTTCACTATATGGAAATAATTGTGTAATTTTGCAACCGCTTACGAGAGTAATGTAAGCGTTTGCAAGAAAAGCATTGCAAGATTGTCCTTTGATAGAAATTCGCCAAGTTTCATGAGGAGGGATAAGCATTAATGCTTTCGCTTGTTGTGTATGCAATAGGCATCTACGCCTAAGGCATATCGTCAGGCGTGAGATATGTTCCTAAGATCCCGTTTCCTCTAAGGTGTTTGGCGATACCTCTATCAAGACGGACATGAGCACATAAGTCTCATGCCTTTTTTATTTGCTGCCTGTTGGAGACTTGGGGCAGTAACATAATACTTAAAAACATGAAAGAAAAAGATTTCAAGTACAATTACGAATCTCCAGTTGTAGAGGTGTTAAATGCCCGCGTGGAGGCCGGATTCCAGACTTCCGGTGTACAAAATGAAGGAAACGCCAACACAACCCGCTATGGGGCAGATAGTTGGGACACGCCCAGTGGTAATCCTAATGCACGGTACAACTAACCTTTAAATCCTGCACACCATGAAGAAAGTTTTATTCCTCTCCACCCTTATTGCAGCAGTTCTGCTGGCTTCCAGCTGCCAGAAAGAACAGGAGTTGGTCACCCTAGGAGCCGTCATCAGCCAGCCCGGCAAGACCTACATCGACGACCGCTACCCCTGCTGGAACAACGGCGACCAGGTGTATGTCAACAACGCCGTATACCCTATCTCGGCAGCCTCAGGTTCTTCAGCACAGATTGCCGACGTGGTGGGTGCCGACAACTACCGCGCCATCTTCCCCGCCTCGTTGGTGCCAGCTAACATGGACATCAGCAACAGCAGTAGCATCCCCGTCACTCTGCCCGCCACACAGGTCTATACGCTCGTGGACGGCCATCAGCGCGTAAACGCTCCTATGGGAGCCTATACTGACGGCGAGGTCTTGCAGTTCCATAACCTCTGTTCCATCGTACATGTGGTGGTCAACAACAACACCGGCAGCGACATGGCATTGGACAAACTGCGTATTGCCACCGACAATGCCTACCTGAGCGGCACAGGCACTGCCACCGTCACCGGTACTGACAACGACGGCATCACCCTCTCCTCTGATGCCTCCCACTCCGTCTCACTCCGCATCGCCGGTCCCACCAGCGTCACCCTTGCCGCAGGAGCCCAGTCCTCCTTCGACATCTACGTTCCCGCCTTCCCCACGGACAACGTCACCATCACCCTCTACACCACCAACGGCTACTACTTCGAGCTCACCAAGAACAGCGTAGCCCTCACCCCCAACACCTACACCTCCGTCACCCTCAACGTCACCTCCCTCACCCAAATCCTCGCCGCCGAACTGGTAGACGGCCCGACATTCAATGCCGCTATCCCAGACAACGCCACAGCAGTTGTTTTCGAGTATAACAGTTCTGTATCCTCTGGCACATTGCTTTCGACTTCGAGTTCTCCTGTACCTATCTACGGCAATTTAGATGGGACCACATGGAGAATCTCCACACGTGCTAGCATAATAAATGCAAATCCGGATTGTCAAGGTATGTTCGCAGGTTCATTGAATTACTATACCTCACAATGGGTATCTTTTATAGAAAGAATTGACTTCGGAGAAGGTTTTAACACCACGAATGTGACATATATGCACCGGATGTTTTATGAATGTAATAGTCTGAGAAGCCTTGACCTATCCAATTTCAATACCGAGAATGTAACGACCATGTACAGCATGTTTGACTGGTGTAGCAGTCTAATAAGCCTCGACATTTCCAACTTCAACACCAAAAATGTAACGGGTATGAGTGCTATGTTTTTGAGGTGCAGCAACCTGACAAGCTTTGACGTATCCAACTTCAACACCGAGAATGTAACGAATATGAGCGGTATGTTTTCTGGATGTAGTAGCCTGACAAGCCTTGACGTATCCAACTTCAACACCGAGAATGTAACGAATATGAGCGGTATGTTTTCTGGATGTAGTAGCCTGACAAGCCTTGATGTCTATCATTTCAATACCGAGAAAGTAACAGATATGGGCACTATGTTTATTTACTGCAACAGCCTGACAAACCTTGATGTATCAAACTTCGTCACTGGAAATGTGACGAGTATGAACGGTATGTTTTGTGGTTGCAGCAGCCTGACAAGTCTTGACCTCTCCGACTTCAACACTGAAAATGTGACGGATATGAATAATTTGTTTCGGGAGTGTAAAAATCTGACAACCATTAATCTAGACCACTTTGATATGAGTAGTGTAATTAGTAAGTATTATATGTGCTACTTACTTTCTACAACTTCTAGGTATTGCACCATTACCTGCCCAACAGTGGTGCGGACAGAATTGGAGAATGATACATACCTTCCTGGAAGTGTTACTTTCACTTGGGTGACACCTGCATCCAAGTAAGGAGACTGGCATCAATCTACTTGTGCAGTCTATTCGTGCCAAAGGCAAGAATCCTATTAACCCCACACTAAGTAACCGAAGGAAGCGCAGTGTGGGGTTTCCTGTCGACCCGTCCTGCGTGTCAAGGCTCGCTACAACATATTAGTGTTGGCGTTTGTCATCTTATAAAGGCATTTAGCACAGGACCCAGAACATCCAGAGGGGGACTCGGTGGAGGGTGGCATGTTCGATACTGCCTTTCATTAAATATGCTTATGTGGACAATTTGACGACGAGACCTGTTCTTCTTTGCTTTGTGAAGAGCCGTTTTTGTGAATCAAACATGGTGTAATGAAATTATTTTTGGCTACATGGGGACTATTTTGTATATTTGTAGCCAAAAATAAATACATATATCATTATGCAAATGGTTGGCAGAGAGAAAGAAATAAAAGAATTAATAAGATTGAAAGAGTCGAATCAAGCAGAGTTTGTCGCGTTATATGGACGACGCCGTGTCGGAAAGACTTGGCTAGTGAGAAGTTTTTAGGCTTACTTCTGACGCACAGATGGATATGGTAATTGAGAGAGCTGACAAGGTGACAAGCCTGTGTGAAATGAAGTATACTAACAGACCATACGCTTTGACCAAGCACGATGCGGAGAGACTCCGTTTCAAGGAGGCTGAGGTGAGCGATTTATTACCTACACAAAAGCAGGTTCTAATTTCTTTGATTACTAATACTTCTGCCAAGAAGAATGAGTACTACAATGAACTGGTATCGAATAATATAACATTAGACTCATTGTTTAACGACTGAATTATTTTTGGCTACAAGTGCATAAAAAACATGGTTTGTAGCCAAAAATAATTATCCATACATGTTGGTTGCGAATCACGAACTAGACAGACCGCGTGCCGGAGGCACGCTACTATTCGTCCGTCAGAAAGTACCTCTCATCTATCTTTATACCATCTTCCTCTAGAAAAGAACGATATCCGTCATGCTGGATGTTGGGGAGGATTTGCAATCGTCCCCAATTGAATATTGAAATTTTAATCCATATCGCATATATTATAAGTTAGTTAGCTGGGATAGAATATCCTTGTACTCAATAGGTGCGGATTGCAAATCCGCACCAGCAACAGACAGGCATCCATCTACTCTTGTTGTTTGTTCATTACACCCATATATAACATAAGGGCGAAGAAAAAAACTGCACACCAGAGTGTGCAGTTTTTGTTGTTTTCTGCTCAGCCGGGTATGCAGTTATTGTTAGAACTCGGCGGTCTTGGGGGTGCGGGGGAAGGGGATGACGTCGCGGATGTTGGCCATGCCGGTGACGAAGAGCATCAGACGCTCGAAGCCGAGGCCGAAGCCGGCGTGGGGGCAGGTGCCGTAGCGACGGGTGTCGAGGTACCACCACATGTCTTTCATGGGTATGTTGCGCTCGTTAATGGAGGCCAGCAGCTTGTCGTAGCTTTCTTCGCGCACTGAGCCGCCAATGATTTCGCCAATTTGCGGGAAGAGGACGTCGGTGCCTTGAACGGTTTTGCCGTCGGCGTTCTGCTTCATGTAGAAGGCTTTGATGTACTTGGGGTAGTCGGTCATGATGACGGGACGTTTGAAGTGTTCCTCCACAAGGTAGCGTTCGTGTTCGCTGGCGAGGTCGGCACCCCAGAAGACGGGGAATTCGAACTTGTGGCCGTTTTTGACGGCTTCTTCCAGAATGCGGACGCCTTCGGTGTAGGGCAGGCGTACGAAGTCGGTGTCGACGACGCTGCGGAGACGTTCGATGAGGCCTTTGTCGATCATGTTGTTGAGGAACTGAAGGTCGTCGGCACAGTGGTCGAGGGCCCAGCGGACGCAGTATTTGATGAACTCCTCTTCGAGGGCGGTGAGGTCGTCGAGGTCGTAGAAGGCCATTTCGGGTTCAATCATCCAAAACTCGGCAAGGTGGCGCGGCGTGTTGCTGTTCTCGGCACGGAAGGTGGGTCCGAAGGTGTATATCTTACCGAGAGCGGTGGCACCGAGTTCGCCTTCGAGCTGTCCGCTCACAGTGAGGGCAGTCTGTTTGCCGAAGAAGTCCTGCTCATAGTCGATGCTGCCGTCTTCCTTGCGGGGAGGATTCTTCAAGTCGAGGGTGGTCACTTGGAACATCTCGCCGGCACCCTCGCAGTCGGAGGCGGTGATAAGAGGCGTGTGGAAATAGAAGAAGCCGCGCTCGTGGAAGAAGGTGTGGATGGCGTAGGCCATATTGTGGCGGATGCGGCAGATGGCTCCAAAGGTGTTGGTGCGGGGCCGCAGGTGGCCTATCTCGCGGAGGAATTCCATGGAGTGGCCTTTCTTCTGCAGGGGATAGGTGTTGGGGTCGGCTTCGCCGTAGAGGACGACGTCCTGGGCTTGGATTTCGACATTTTGGCCAGCACCTTGCGACTTGACCAACTTGCCGTCGACGCTGATACATGCGCCGGTTGTGATGCGGCGGAGAAGGTCGTCGTCGAAGTTGGCGAGGTCTACAACGATTTGTATGTTATTGATGGTGGAGCCGTCGTTGAGGGCAATGAAAGCCACGTTCTTGTTGCCACGCTTGGTGCGTACCCAGCCTTTGACATTGATGGTTGTATCTATGAGGGGTTCGACAGTGTCGAGGAAAAGATGGTTGATTTCTATCCGTTTCATGTACTGCTTAGTTTGATTGTTGTATGTGATGGTGTTGATTATTTCTTGGTTTTCTTAACTTTGTTGACTTTGGTGAGTTCGGCCAGTTCCACATCGGAGGCGAATTTTACGATGCGGTCCTGCTGGTCGCGTTGGCAGATAAGGATTGTTTTGTCGTCACCAGCCACTATGTAGTTGTCCAGTCCTTGGACGATGATGGTCTTGTCGGTAGGTATGTGGATTACCGAGTTGGACACTTCGTAGGCGAAGACCTTGCCGGAGATGATGCCGTTGCCGTTGTTGTCGTGCTGGCAGGTGTTGTAGAGTGAGTCCCACGACTCGACGTCGGACCATCCAAAAGAGGCTTCGAGGACGTAGACGTTTTCGGCATGTTCCATGATACCAAAGTCGATGGAGATGGCTTCGCTGAGGGAGTAGATGCGGTCGAGTTCGATGGCAGGGGTTTCAGGAGTGATAGAGAAGAAGCTTTTGGCGATATTGGGCAGGAAGGTGCGGAAGGCTTTGCGCAATGTGGGCAGCCTCCAGATGAAGATGCCGGCGTTCCAGAAGAACTCGCCGGTGGCGATGAACTGGCGCGCCATTTCCAACGGGGGTTTCTCGGTGAAGGTGACTATCTTGTGTAGGTTGTTGGCCTTGGGCAGTGCGGGTTCTTCGGCAAACTGGATGTAGCCGTATTTGATGTTGGGGGTGGTAGGGCGGACACCGATGGTGACAATGCAGTCGTGTTTGCTGGTGATGGCCAAGGCCTGCTCGATGTCTTTCTCAAACCGTTCCTGTCCGAAGATAGCATGGTCGGAGGGGGTGACGATGATGTTGGCCTTGGGGTTCATGTTGTGGATGATGGATGCGGCATAGGCGATGCAGGGGGCGGTGTTGCGGCGGGTGGGCTCGCTTAGCACCTGATAGGGGGCCAGCCCCTTTATCTGCTCCCGGACGCGGTCGGCATAGAGCTCGCCTGTGACAATGATGATGTTCTCGCGAGGGCAGAGGTTCTCGAAGCGTTGGAAAGTGTCCTGCAACATAGAATGGCCATTGCCAAGGATGTCAATAAACTGCTTGGGATTATTGGCTTTGCAAATGGGCCAGAACCGACTGCCGAAGCCGCCTGCCATTATGATGCAATAGGTGTTGTTGTTCAATGGTGTTGTTTTTTTGATGATTAATATGGTGGCTTATACACTTACTTCTCCTTTGATGTGGGGGTGTGGGTTGTAGTTCTCAAGTGTGAAGTCGTCATAGTCAAAATCAAAGATATTCTTCTTTTCAGGGTTAATCTTCATGGTGGGAAGAGGGCGTGGGTCGCGGGTGAGTTGAAGGCGGCATTGGTCGATGTGGTTGTTATAGATATGAGCATCGCCTAAGGTGTGGATAAAGTCGCCGCAGCGGAGGCCGCAGGATTGTGCTATCATCATGGTGAAGAGCGCGTAGGATGCAATGTTGAAAGGCACGCCGAGGAAGATGTCGGCAGAACGCTGGTAGAGCTGGCAGCTGAGCCGGCCGTCGGCCACGTAGAATTGAAAAAGGATATGGCAGGGTGGGAGGTGCATCTGCTCCAGTTCGCCCACATTCCAAGCCGAGACAATCAGTCGGCGGGAGTCGGGATTGTTCTTTATCTCGTTGATGAGGTTGCTGATTTGGTCTACATGGGACCCGTCAGCGCATCCCCAGGAACGCCACTGGCGGCCATAGATAGGACCCAGGTCGCCGTCGGAGCCGGCCCACTCGTCCCAAATACTCACTTTGTGGTCGTGGAGGTATTGCACATTGGTGTCACCACGAAGAAACCACAGCAGTTCATATATGATGGAGCGGAGGTGCAGCTTTTTGGTCGTCAGCAGCGGAAATCCGTCGTCTAGATGAAAACGCATCTGATAGCCAAAGGTGCTGATAGTGCCGGTGCCGGTACGGTCATGTTTGGCCACACCAGTATTGAGCACATGCTGCAATAGGTCAAGATATTGTTTCATTCGATAGTGCGTTGTTGCTATTTCTATAACGAAGAATTGATAATAATAGTATTATCATTATAGAAAAAAATGCGTGGTAGTAGTTGCTGGCCTGTATGTCATTGGGGAATAAATCGTTATTAAGGAGGCTTCTAAAATTGCCCCAAAGGGGCAAACTCTCAATAATCCCGCACTCATCGTGTGGGCTTTATCAAGCAAAAACATCTCAGCGTGCCGAAGGTACGCGCTCTCAAAAACAAATCAATAGAACCCACCAATGTTATTTATTCTTCTTGAACAAAAAAGGTTAGTGAGGGAATTTGATGGAAAAATATGCAGTGCGAAGGGATTTTTCTTGAAAAGAATGTTGTATTTTTGCACCGTCAAGTAAAAGAAATGTTTGTTGAAAACTACCAAGATATGACTAAAGTCTGTATGATTTCCCTGAAAAGTTGCCTGCGGCACACCCTTTTTGTTATGGGGTTACTGCTTATGTTGCCTCTCAATGCTCAGAATACCGGCACCCCTCAGGCAGTGCCTCAGAATCCGCGATTTCAGTTCGAAGGTTATAGTCAATCCAATGTCAATCCGTTGCGACTTTTTGGTAGCCCGTTCTGCAACCATTTCGCAGAGTTCAAGTATTTTGGAGGATGGGACGATTATGGAATAGGTGTGAGCTATTCTTATCTTCCTGAGTTATGGGGAGGCCATGTCACCGCTTATGTGGGCGACATGTCATACTCCATACTGGCAGGAGCAGAGTACAGGCTTTCAAAGCCGTGGAATGACTTCGACTGGCATGTGTATGGCAGTTTGGGGGTGCGTCGGAGTCATTATATGGGAGCCTCCACCCGTCCGTTGGCGGAATTGGGCTTAAGGGTGGCCAGTGGGGGGCCTGAGAACGGATTCTGCTTTAGCAGCGGCACCCTTGGGGTGATGTATGATGGCCGGGATGCCTTCGTCACCATAGGCTTTGGCTTGTCCATCGCCGCATTGGCATCGGCATTTCTCCTATTGGGAATATAACTGAGAGGGATAAAAAGCACAAAAGTCCGCAACCATGTTACGGACTTTTGTGCTTGAAGAGAATGATTGTTTAAATCAGACCCTTGCCTGCTTTGAACTTGGCTGATTTCTTAGCAGCGATTTTGATAGACTTGCCTGTGCGCGGGTTGCGGCCGGTGCGGGCAGGCTTGTTAACAACACTGAAAGTGCCAAAGCCGATGAGGGTGATTTTGTCACCTTTGGCCAGTTGTCCTTTTACGACATCGACATAAGCGTTCAAGGCTTTGCCAGCATCGACTTTTGTTAATCCAGCTTTCTCTGCCATTGCGGCAATCAATTCGGTTTTGTTCATAATGATAAATTTTATAGGTTTTTTATTGTTTTTTCGGCTGCAAATATAATACTTTTTTGCTGCATTCAGAAAAAAAACAAAAGAAATTATATGTTAATTTTTTCGCTTGTGTTTTATGTTGTTATTTTCCAATCTGTTATGTTGTACCCACGGAGGAATTCTTGAATAGAAATTCTTCGTTTTCCACTTAGCTGGAGACTCAAAATCTTGATAAATCCGTCCTTTACACCTATTTTTTGAAAGCTTTTGTTGTCGGTGATGATTTCTCCGACTGTACTGCTGTCGGAGGGCTCGAATTCTACCTGATAGATTTTGAAGTGCTGTACCATATTCTTATCGTCCAGCATCTGCATGGTGGCAGCAGGGTAGGGTGCGAGACCTCGTACAAAGTTCACTATCTCGTTGCCTGATTGTTGCCATTGGATTGTGCAGTCGGGCTTGAAGATTTTCGGTGCAGGCCGCAAGTCTGCTATGGCGGGCTGCGGTTTGGGTTTGAGGGTGTTGTCGGCAAGTCCTTCTAGTGTTTGAACGACTAGTCGGCTGCCAATCTCTGCCAGCCGGTCGTGAAGGCTTTCGGCGTTGTCCTCAGGGGTGATGGGGGTGGACTCTTGCAGTAGTATGCCGCCTTCGTCGATATGTTCGTTGAGCATGAAGGTGGTGACGCCAGTTTCTTTTTCACCGTTGATGAGTGCCCAGTTGATGGGGGCCGCTCCGCGGTATTGGGGGAGCAGCGAGGCATGGAGGTTGAAAGTGCCTTTGGGCGGCATGGCCCAAATACTTTGGGGCAGCATGCGAAAAGCCACCACAACGAAAATGTCGGCACCCCATGCCTTCAGGTCGGCTTGGAATTGGGGGTCGCGCAGTTTCTCTGGCTGAAGAAGGGGGAGGTTGTGGTCTAAGGCATATTGTTTGACGGGCGAGTAGGTGACCTTGAGGCCGCGGCCAGTTTGGCGGTCAGGCACGGTGACGACACCCACGACTTGATGTCCTGCCTCACATATCGCATGGAGGGAGGTGACTGCGAAGTCGGGGGTGCCCATAAAGACAATGTTCATAGTACAGGGTTAAGGGTGGATGATTGATGTTGAAAGCTCAGCGGACACGGAGCCGCTGGCCCGACGATGGCTTTTTCATGTCGGGATTGAGCTCCTTGATTTTATCAGAAGTGGTGTAGTTGCGTTTGGCAAAATTGTCTAGCGATTCGCCCTTCTTAAGGGTGGCGTATACTGGTTTGTTGCTCTTGGCACGTCGGGTCGGGGCTTGGTCCTCGGGGATGATGCTTTTGTCGGCTTTATATGCCAACGCTTCGCCGCTGCGAGGCTTGCGGATGCCGAAGTAAGTCTTGTCGAGGTAGAGACGGCGGGTGCGGAGCGAGTAATTGGAGAAATCCAATATCCATTCGGGGTCAAAGGGTTCGTATTGGAAGCGCACCTCGAAATGAAGGTGTGGCCCAGTGGAGCGACCGGTGCTTCCGCCTAAGCCGAGCACCTGGCCTGCTGCAACCACCTGCATGGGTTTGACGTTGATTTTGGAAAGGTGGCCATAGACCGTTTCCAGACCGTTGTAGTGGCGTACCACCACTAGGTTGCCGTATGCGCCCATAGGCCGGGCGATGCGTACCACCCCGTTGAAAGCACAATGGACCGGCTCGCCCATATTCAGGCGGATATCCACTCCGCGGTGGGGTCGGTTCCATCGCCAGCCGTAGGGGGAGGTGATGATGTTCTTGATTGGGAAGCAGAACTTTTCGTTGTCTTTGAGCAGATAGATAGATATCTCGTCAGGCAGGGAGTCCATGGAGAGGTTGACCAGCCTGACATGCGAACCCGACAGGTTGCGGCCATACCATAAGGCTGATGGTGGGGGCAGGGTGGCGTTGTACATGATGTCGATATACTCATCACCACGAGCCAGGGCGGTATCAATGACATTGGGGTCTGGACCGGGTTCATGTATCTCAAGGGCTCCTTCGTTTTGCCGAGGGGTGGCGTTGGCCTTGCTTTTGGAACCGGCTTGTGTGCGGGTTTTCACCTGCCCTTCTCGTATACGGGCATTGACGATAGAATCGAAGTAGCTCTGCTTTGCGGGCTGTTGTCCGAGAGCGAGTCCGGGGAGCGAGAGAAGAACCATCCACACAATAACTTTGAGGCTGCGGCGTAGGCGGCAGATGGGGATGCCGAGCATGTCGCGATATTTGGCCACAGTGCGGCGAGCCACAGGGTAGCCTTTCTCATTGAGTATTTTGGCTAGTGCCTCATCGCTCAGCGGATTGCGCTTGTCTTCTGCGTCCACTGTGTCGCGTAGCAGTTGGCGTATGGTCTCCGTGGCCACCTCTTCCCCTTCATCGTTGACGATGGAGTGGGAGAAGCAGTCTTTGAGGAGGAAGGTGCCGAATTCGGTCTGTACATATTTGCTGTTGACCACGCGTGAGATGGTGGAGAGGTCGTAACCGGTGGCTTCGGCTATGTCACGCTGTAGAAGGGGGGCCAGGTCGGCATTGTCGCCGGTGAGGAAGAATCGGTGTTGGCGGCGGAGGATGGCCTTCATAACACGCAGCATGGTCATCTGTCTCATCTGGAGCGTGTCGATGAGCAGCTGTGCGCTGTCCGAGTTCTCACGCAGGAAGTCGATGGTCTCCTTTTCTCCCCGTGAGGGATGGCTGAGTGAAGAGAACTGCTGGAGCATCTCCTGGTAGTATTGGTTCATCTGCAGCTGGGGCAGATGGGTGTCGTTGAGCATCAGTTGCAGCTCGTTGTCGTGCCGCGTGACGATGAAGTCGGGAACGATGTAATGGGCATGCGATTCTTCGCTCTGCCCCGCTCCCGGTTTGGGGTTGAGCCGCCGGATGCGTTCGATGGCAGCGTTGAGCTGCTGCTCGTCAAGGTGGAGCGACTCCATCAACTTTTCATAATTATGGTTGACAAAGAGGTCGAAGCCATGCTCTATGACCGAGGTGGCTGTGAGGGTGGCGTCGTCTTGCTCTTCGGCTCTGTGCAGCTGAATGGCCAGGCACTCCTGAAGGTTGCGTGCGGCTATACCGGGAGGGTCAAGTTGCTGTACGATTGTCAGCACATCAATGACCTCCTGTGGCGACACTTCGATACCTTGGGTAAATGCTAGGTCGTTGGAAATAAGGTCAGTGCTGCGAGTTACGTAGCCGGCGTCGTCGATGCTGCCAATGATTTCTTGTGCTATGGCCATTTGCCTGGCCGAAAGGTCTTTCAGTGCTAGCTGGCTGCTGAGGAGGTCGAAGAATGAGGTCTCTGAAACCAGGACGGTTCCTACAGAGTCGATGTTCTTGTCGCGTTCCTGTCGCTCGCGATAACTGTAGTCGTCGTCATCGGTCTCGATGCTTATCAGGTCATCGCGTTCGTCATCGTCGTTGTCCTCATGCTGTAGGGCGTCAAGGCTGTCCGCAGTGGAGGGTATGTCTTCCAGAAGTGGGTTTTTCTCTACCTCTTCTTTGATACGCTGTTCCAACGCAGTAACGGGCAGCTGTACAAGTTGCATGAGCAATATTTGTTGCGGGGAGAGCTTCTGCTGAAGCTTCATAGTCTGACGTTGGGCATTTTTCATAGTAGTTCGGAATCCAGGGTTGACACCTATACGAAAGGGGACTGGATTCTTCATAATAACTACATTTCAGCCAAAATATTATTCGTCAGGAGCAAAAAAATTGTCAGAGAAATTGAGAAGGTATACTTTCTCGGTCGCTCGGGTGATGGCGGTGTAAAGCCAGCGAAGGTATTCACGGTCTATCATCTCGTCGGTCAGATATCCTTGGTCGATGATGACTGTGCGCCATTGCCCACCCTGGGTCTTGTGGCAGGTAAGGGCGTAAGAGAATTTGATTTGTAGGGCATTGTAGTAAGGGTTCTCTCGTATTGCCCGTAGGCGGTCAACCTTGCGGGGAATGTCGGCATAGTCCTCCGCCACGGCTTCGTATAGACGTTGCGACTCCTCCGACGTAAGGGAGGGGGATTCGCTGTGGAGTGTCTCGAGAAGCAACTTGCAGTCCTGCGGTGGGGCATCGGGATAGTCCACAAAGCGTATGGTGGCATCGACAAAATGAAATCCATAGAGCTCCTGATGGTTTCGTATGCTTTGGACCTCTACGATGTCGCCGTTGGCGATGAAGCCCAGCTCGCTCTCAGCGTCAAGCCAGTAGTAGTTGTTCTTGACAACCATCAGGTAGTCCCCCGCGTTTACCTCTTCTTCGCGGAAGAGTATGCGGTTGCGTATCGCCTGATTGAAAAGGTTGGCCCGTTTGTTGCTACGTGTGATAATGGACACATCTTCGATGGAGCAGCCGCTATATTCTTTGTTGAGGGTCTCTTCGAGGTCTGCCCCTGCGAGTCGTAAGATGTCGTGGCATCCATTCAGGTCGAAAAGGGGCAGCACGGGGGAGTCGCCCTCCGACAGCTGCATCAGGTTGTGCCGAAGCATGGTGGCATTGAGTAGGATGCCTGAAAGGTGCTGCTGGCGCACCACTTCGGTGAGGCAGCAATGGTGGATTTTGAGCGGGGTGAAGGCTCGGAGGCATTCTAGGTTCAGTGCGGGGCTTTCGGTGGAGCCGACAGGGGGCAGCTGTGCGTCGTCCCCAATGAGCATCAGGCGGCAATGACTGCCTTCGGTCACATACTCTATCAAGTCTTCCAGCAGGTTGCGGTGGCCGCTGACCCCTTCGTCTGCCAGCCCTATCATTGATGCCTCGTCTACTATGAAAAGGGTGTAAGTGTGCTTGTTGAGCGCACGAGCCGTGTGAACCATCCCATCGGGGCCTGTAAAAGTCTGATAAATCTTCTTATGTATGGTAAATGCGGGTTTGCCAGAATAACCTGCCAGCACTTTGGCCGCCCGTCCGGTAGGGGCGAGGAGGAGGGTCTTGATGTGCAAGGCCGCGGCCGACTGTATGAGGGCGCTTACGAGGGTGGTCTTGCCAGTCCCGGCATATCCTCGAAGCACATAGGCCGCCATAGGGTCGGGGTCGTAAAGAAAATTCACCATCTCCTCGCATGCCTCCAGCTGCCCTTGGGTGGGTTGGTGCGGGAAATGGGAGAGAATATAGGTTACAACAGAATTCATGGCTTGGACCTTGCCGGATACAAAACCGCCGAAAGTAAAAGGGTTGAGACAAAAAAGGAGGTTCGCCCATTGAGGCGAATCTCCTTATATTTGGTTGATGTGTAACTTATTCAGCCGTAGGTTCAGGAGCTACGTCGGTTGCCACAGGAACATTGGAGGTGGCAGCAGGGGTGGCGGTCACACTCTTGGCAGCATTGACATCAACTTCAGTGGATATCTCGGTGTCGACAGTGTGGCGGGGAATTGCCATGGTGGCAGCCAACGAAAGAACTGCAACGGCAATAGCCAGACCCCAGGTGATTTTCTCGATGGTCTCAGTCGTCTTGCGGACGCCCATAATCTGGTTAGGGGCACTGAAGTTGGCGGCAAGACCACCACCTTTGGAATTCTGAATCAGCACAGCAACGGCCAAAAATAGGCATGCAATCAGGATGAGGATAACAATAAGGGTGTACATTTGTAATTATTGATTTATTTATTTTCTAATGTATTATTTTCTTCTGAAAGCAGCGTTTTCAACGCGTCAATTCGAACTGCAAAAGTACTACTTTTTTCGGGATTATTGAGTATTAATTTTTCATACATAGACAAAGCTTGCGCGTATTTTCCCTGTTTTTCTAACACAAGTGCAAGAGTCTCAGATTGCAACGCTTCGTTTGGAGAAATGCTTTTTTTAGCCAGTTCTTGTATCGGGACGGCAGAATAGTAGCTCTCAGAAAGCTCAATTCCGCCATCTTTTTCCAGAAAATTGGACAAAATGACGCTCTTGGGCGCAGTCTTAAACGAGACCTCCTGGTAAGAGTTTATGGCCTGTAGCACGTCGAAGGAGGCCTCGCTGTCCAAAGGTGCCGTCGGAGTGGGCGAGGACGCCGGATGGGCCTCGGAAACCGCTGGGGGGACTGTAGGGGCAGCAGGCTGGCTGCCCTGTTGTGCTGTTGGTCGAAGGCTGGGGATATTGTTGAGCTGTTCGTAAAGCCGGTCGGGCTGCTGCATATACAGCGCCACTCGGGGCAGTGCCTGTTTCTCCCACAATGCGGCCCCATTGGCTTTGTCTGCCAGAAGCGACAGCACCTGAAGCGGGGCAGAGAAGGGATATTTGTCCCGTTCCACTCTCAGTTCCTCCCATTCTTCGGGTGTCACCACGCCGGGGTGGTCCATCAGTCGGCCAAAACTATTTTTATCCATTACATTAACAACTTTTTACGCCACAAAATGCGACTGCAAAGGTACATTTTTTTTTCCAACCGATAAAAAAAACATTTATTTTTTTGCTTAGAACTTTAAATACCAATCGATTGAATGATAGCGAAAGTATGATGTTTTATTTTTTTTCTTGTCAATTGAAAAAAAAGTTGTACTTTTGCAACTCCAAAAAATGAGAAAAAATGAAAAGAACATTTCAACCATCACGCAGAAAAAGAGCTAATAAGCATGGTTTCCGTCAGAGAATGTCCACCGCAAACGGAAGGAAAGTTTTGGCAGCACGCCGCAGAAAAGGCAGAAAAAAGCTGACTGTTTCCGACGAGCGATAAAAAAAAACTCACCATCGGATCCAAGTATAGACTCTTTGCAAAGAGAAAAGAAGTATTGTGCTGCAGTACTTCTTTTTTTTCACCCACTCCTCAATGCTCCCGTTGCACGAGGATAACCATAGTATCAATTACACAATGAGTAGAAAAAAAGAACAGCCGGTAATAGAGAATGTGCTCATCACCGACGTCGGTGCCGAGGGCAAGGCCGTCGCACATATCGACGGCATGGTCGTCTTCGTCCCCTTTGTGGTGCCGGGCGACATCGTAGATGTCAAGATACTCAAGAAGAAAAAGAAATATGCCGAGGGCCGCGCGGTGAATGTCAAATACTATAGCGACAAGCGTGCCACCCCCCAATGCCCCCACTTCGGCACCTGTGGCGGCTGCCGTTGGCAGAACCTCCTATACGACCAGCAGCTCGCTGCCAAGCAGCAGCAGGTTCGCGACAACCTCGAACGGCTCGGACACATCGACTGCCAGGGCATGCTGCCCATCTGTGGCTCCGAAGAAATATTCTACTATCGCAACAAACTGGAATTCACTTTCTCCACCCGTGCGTGGCACGAACTGCCACCAGCCAAGGACGCTGGTGCCGGCTCCGAGGATGAAAACAAGCCCGACGGAGCCCTGGGATTCCACATCCCGACCCTTTTTGACAAAGTGTTGAACATCGAGCATTGCGCCCTCCAGCAGAACCTGAGCAACCAGATACGTCTCTCGGTGCGCGATTATGCCGAAGTGCACGCCCTACCTTATTACGATATACGCAACCACACCGGTTGTCTCCGCAACCTTATCATCCGCAACTCCAGCACCGGCGAGTGGATGGTGGTGCTCGTCATTGCGGAATACTACCCCGGATGGGAAGGCCTCATGGAACACCTGCGCGACCAGTTCCCTCAAATCACCTCGCTGCAATATATCTTTAACAATAAGATGAACGACGCCTATGCCGACCTCCCCTCCGTAACATTCTCCGGCAGCGACCACCTCACCGAAACCATGAAGGGCTACAATGGCGCCCCCGACCTCCATTTCACCATACGCCCCCAGACCTTCTATCAGACCAACTCGCGCCAAGCCCAGCGGCTTTACAGCTTTGTGGCCCAATTTGCCGAGGTGACCCCCGACGACGTGGTCTACGACCTCTACACCGGCACCGGCACCATCGCGCTCTTCTTGGCCCACCTCTGCCGCCGTGTCGTAGGCATCGAATATGTCGAGGACTCCGTGGTGGCAGCCCGCGAGAATGCCGTGCAGAACCACATCTCCAATGTCGAATTCCATTCCGGCGACATGGCCCAGGTCCTCACCCCCGACTTTGTGGCCTCCCACGGCCAACCCGGCATCGTCATCACCGACCCGCCCCGCGCCGGCATGCACGAAAAAGTGGTCCGGCAGCTGCTCGCCATGCAGCCCCGAAAGATAATATACGTCAGCTGCAACCCCGCCACACAGGCCCGCGACCTCGCTCTGCTGGCTGCCAAATACAAGGTGGCGCGCATCCAGCCAGTCGACATGTTCCCACACACCCAACATGTCGAAAACATTGTCGAACTGATACTTTTTTGAAAAAAAAACCGCTATTTCAAAAAAAAATGCTATCTTTGCATATTGTAGTTCAGCATGCTGAACCACGTAAAATGCTATATAATATATTGATAATAAATAAATAAAAGATAAACAATTTAATCTTCAGAAGATGAAAAAAGCATTATTAAGTTTATTATTGGTCGCTGCTATCATGCCTCTTGCCATGTCTCAGAGCACGCTCCAGGTCGTCACCAACGATGTGTCTGCCTGCGGAACTTACACTTGGAACGTCAATGGCCAAACCTACACTTCGAGCAATGTGGTCACCTATATGGACGACGCTACCAACACGCTCTATGTGCTCAACCTTACAATCAACCATGTCTACTCCCTCAACGAAAACGTGGTGAGTGAGGATTGCTCTTACCAATGGCGTGGCATTGGACGTTATCATTCCGGCACCTACTACGACACTGTCTTTGCCGACACCAATCTCGGTACTTGCGACAGTTTCTTTGTCGCTCATATTGTCATCCCCACCGCCGAGGTTAACACCATCCAGCAGGATGCCTGCGGTAGCTACGATTGGAATGGCACCACATACGATGCTTCGGGTAACTACTCCGACACCACCGAGCTGGTCAACCCCGATTCCTCCATCTGCTACCATATCGACATCCTCGCCCTTAACATCGTCAACAGCCTGTCTGTGAGTGAGACCGTCAGCCATTGTGGCAACTACAATTGGTACGACAGCACCTACACCCAGTCCGGCGCTTACATCCATGTGGAGACCAACGCCGACTCTACCTGCGACACCATCCATACCTTGAACCTCACCGTCGTTGTCGACACCGCCCGCACTCAAATCGACTCCGCCTGTGGCTATTACGTCTGGAATGTTACCCACGACACCCTCCGTACCACCGGCATCTTCGGCGCCGATGACACCAATGCCACCACAGGCTGTGTCACCTACCGCTCCATCAACCTTAAGATTAAAGAAATGCGCGAGCCTGTCAATGACACCTTCATGGTCGGTTGCAACGGCATCAACTTCACCGTCAGCTCCCTGGCTGGTAGCACCACCAAGAGGTTCTCTGTGGACACCCTCTTCGACACCAATCTGATTGACCGCCGCTGGACAAGATGCTACGACAGCACCATCCACCTCCATGTCACTATCAACATGTCCGGCCGTGACACCACCTATGTCAACGCTTGCGACAGCTTCCGTTGGGAAATGAACTCCCGCATCTATTATAACACTCCGACAACTTATCCTAGCTACGCCTTCGCTATCGACACCTTCGGCTGCGACAGCCTTATGTATCTTGCCCTCACCATCAAGAAAGCCCCCGTCATCTCCGCCATCAACGGCGAATGGCACCTCCATGCCGGCGACACAGCCAAGCTCTATCCCACCTGCACCGAAGGCGCCACCTATAAGTGGACCTATGGCAACCAGACCTCCACTGCCGACACCCTCATCATCCCCAATGTCCCCGGCAATGCCAACATGGATGTCTCGTTGGAAGCCACCCTCTTCTATCCTGCCGAAAACTTCTCCTGCTACGACACCAGCTGGATTACCATCGTCACCTTCGTAGGCATCGATGATGTTCAGGGCACACAGGTGAGCCTCTATCCCAACCCCACCGTCGGACAGCTCAACATCGAAAGCGCCGAAACCATCCGTGAAGTGACCATCTACAATGCCCTCGGCCAGCAGGTACTGAACAACTACCTCAGCACCAACAAGAGCCAGATGAACCTCTCCACCCTCTCCAAGGGCAACTACACCATGCGCATTATCCTGCAGAATGGTGAGACCATCGTGAGAAAATTTGTTATTACAAAATAGTTGTCTTTTCATTGGTGAACAAAGCGTTCGGCACGGTGTGTCGGACGCTTTTTATTGAACAGTTATGAAAGCCCCCGCAATTCTATCGCTCCTCTCGGTGCTACTCCTCCTCTCATGCTCATCCCGCCAGCCCATACGCATACAAGGAGAGGCCCAAGGTACCTATTACAACATCGCCTACTACGATGCACAGCAACGCAACCTCCAACCCCAAATAGACTCGTTGCTCGACGACTTCGACATGACCGCCTCCCTGTGGAAGGAAAGCTCCATCATCCGCAAGGTAAACCGTCACGAAGATACGCTCCTCAACGCCCTTTTCAGCGACCTCCTCTGCCACTCGCTCCAAATGGAAGAATACACTGCCGGAGCCTTTAACTGCAAGGTGGGCGCGCTGGTGAACCTTTACGGGTTCGGCTTCAAGAACAGGCAGGATGTCACCGACAGGCAGCTCGACAGCCTGCTCTCCCTCATCCGTCAGGGCAGCAGCTTTGTCAGCTGTGACAGCACCGTAAGCCTCACCCTGCCCCAGGGCATCGAACTCGACTTTAACGCCATTGCCCAAGGCTATGCCGTAGACCTCTTGGCCAGCCTGTTCGACAAGATGGGCATCTCCGACTACCTCATCGACGTGGGTGGCGAAGTGGTGGCCCGTGGCCGCAAGACCGACGGAACCCCATGGTTGGTGGGGATAGAAAAACCCTCAACGGACAAATACGACGACCGCACCCTCGAAACAGCCATCGCTCTGGAAGACTGTTCCGTCGTCACCTCAGGCAACTACCGTAAGTATTACGAGCAGGACGGCATCCGATACTCCCACACCATCGACCCCGCTACCGGCCGCCCCGTAAGCCATTCGCTCCTCAGCGTCTCGGTGGTGAGTGGCAACGCTTGGTATGCCGATGCCATGGCCACCGCCTTTATGGTCATGGGACTGGACAAAAGCCTCCAGTTCATCCACGACCATCCCGAGAACAACGACATTCGAGCCGCCTTCTTCATCTATGATGACGACGGCGAATACAAGACCTTCGCCACCCCCCAATTCCAGCAACTTATCCGTTAGTCAACCCCTAAAACCTAAGTATAATGAAATCAATGACCGGCTTCGCCAAGAAGCAATGCATATTGCGCGACAGAACAATCACTATCGAAATCAAAACCCTCAACAGCAAAACCCTCGACCTTCTAATCAAAACCCCCGCATCGCTCCGTGCCAAGGACCTGGAGATACGCAGCATGCTCAACCGGCTGGAACGGGGCAAGGTAGATGTCCTCATCACCGAAGAACAGAGCGCATCCTCTTCCGCTCAACTCAATACCGACCTCCTCATTGAGCGTTACCAGCAGTCACAGGCCATGGCCGCACAGCTGGGATGTGGCTGCCAGCACCTCTTCGAAACCATATTGGCCATGCCCGACATCTGGACCCCCACCACCACCGACGAGCTGCAGGACGAAGAATGGCAGGCCATCGCTGCCACCATCTCTGAGGCCGTTGACGAGGTGGACCGCTCCCGCAAACATGAGGGCGAAATTCTCGCAAACGACTTCGTCAAACATATAGCCCTCATAGAGCAAAAACTCAGCGACATACCACAATACGAAAGCCAGCGTATCGAAACGGCCAAAGAACGCCTTCGCCGCTATTTCGCCGAAAGCGCCATCAAAGAAGTCGACCCCAACCGCTTCGAGCAAGAACTCATCTACTATCTCGAAAAACTTGACATCACCGAAGAAAAGATACGCCTTGCCAAACACATCAACTATTTCCGCACCACCATGGAGCATGAGGAAGGCAGCGGCAAGAAACTCGGCTTCATCGCCCAGGAGATGGGTCGCGAAATCAACACCACAGGCTCCAAAGCCAACCATGTGGAAATACAGAAACTCGTCGTCGAGATGAAGGACGAGTTGGAGAAAATCAAAGAGCAGCTGGGCAACATACTCTAGGAGACTTCTATTAATCACCCCGAAAGGGGTGAGATATGAATCGCTCTAATATAACATATGACTGAATTTTACCAAATAGTCTCTATGTCGCGTCCTTTCAGGACGCTGTGTAGTAGGGTTATCCCTGACCCCACACTGCGAAACCTATCGGTTTCTTGTATGGGGTTATTGAAATTCAGCCTCTTCGAGGCTGTAAAAAAATCAGTCAGATATAGCATAAGAGCGATATGAATAACACCGTACAAGCCGTAAGGCGTAGTGCGGTGTTATTCATATCGCAACAAAACTGCGTCCCGCTAGATGAAGAAGTGCCAGTGGCACTTCGATAACGAAGTAAAACGAAGTGGAGAATTATGAAGTGCCAGTGGCACTTCGATAACGGAGTAAAACGAAGTGGAGAATCAAACGACATTGAAAACGAATTAATAGAACCCTCCATTATTGAAAAGGCGTCCTAATGACTGATTGGGTTTAGGCTTTTCCCGAAAGACAAAAGGTGGTTATAGGCTTTCTTTAGGATGCGCAGTCTTAGAACGAACTTTAATATTTCCTATTCCATGCTTCTATGGTGCGGAGTTGAGGTGTTGTGGGCCGTTTGGCGAGGGTGAGGACTTCTGATGGCGGGCTTTTTCTTGGTTCATCCCCTATCTGTCATAAACCCGAATGGCCGATTTGGAATAAAAGAAAAGGGCATCCTTGCGGACGCCCTCCTCTTGAGAAATATTCGTTATTATGAAAAGATTAGCGAACGATGAGTTTCTCAACTTTGCTGAATTTGTCGTTGGTGATGCGGACGAAGTAGGCACCCTTGGCGAGGTTGCTGAGGTGGATGACCTGAGCATCTTCAGCGTTGATGTTTTGGTTGTAGACCACGCGGCCGCTCATGTCGATGAGCATGCAGTTGACCATGCCGGTGACACCTTCGATGTTGAGGTTGACAACAGAGGTGGCGGGGTTGGGCTGGAGGTTCATGCGAACGCCAGCGGCAACGGGATCGATGGACTGGGGCTCACTCGGCTCGTGGAAGATGAAGTGGATGGTGTGGTCTTCGGTCACATTGACGAAGGAGTACTGATAAGCACTGGTGTTGGAGGCGGAGTCGTAGTAGTATTTCAGGTTGTTGTCACCCTGTTCGGTATTTTCGTCCCAGGGCTGAACTTCCACGCCGTCGATGATAACGGTGGCGGTGCAGTAAGCGTCGGTGCTACCGGTGATAGTGGCGGTGGAGCCGTCAGCAGGTGTGATAGTGACACCGCAAGCGGGCTGGCCAGCATAGGCTGCATCACCGTAATCGGTGGAGTCGCAGGTGATGGAAATGTTGTGACGCTGGATTTCCTGACGAGGTCCGACAATCATACGGATCATAGGATTGGTCTCGTTGTAGTAGGCGAAAGTGCTAGCGCTGTTATTTCCACCGTAAGAAGGATCATAGATGTAGTTCTGATACTGATTGCGGGGGAACCAGTTGGCAAATTTGGCGGTAGACTCATCGTTGCGGAAGTAGATGATGGTGTCGTAGCGGTCAGGACGAGTGGGGGAGGCTACGCGGTAGCGGCCCAGAGCTTCGTGAGCGAGAGCGAAGAAACCATCTTCTTCCATGCTGTAACCAATACGATAGCTGGTGTTGGGTTCAAGAGCGGGCTGTTCGGGGAAGGGGATGTAGATGGTGTTGTAGTTGCCGAGGTCGAGCCAACCGGCGCTGTTGCGGCCGATGATGGTGCTGTCGTTGACATCGTCGTTGGTGATGGTCTTCACGTTAGCGCCAGTGAGGATACGAGGCATGTAGACAGAGCTGACATCGAAGGAGTCCCAAGAGAGGACAGCGGAAATCTTGGAACCGCTGTTGTAGAAGTTGGTAACAGGGGAAGCAACGAGCTCAACACCGTGGATGACCCAGTCAGCGGGGACTTCGGCATCGGTGGTGTAGCGGGTGTTGACCATGTAGCCAGATTCATAGTAGTGAACATCGTCAGGATCTTCGGTGACATACCAATTGCCTCCTACCTGGACGTAGCCATACAGCCAGTAGTTGTCGGGATAGTAGACCAGAACGCCGTTATCGTGGCCCCAACGGTATTTGTTGCCGTCGAAAGCATTGTTCACGCGATAGTAGAAAGTGTCGTAGTAGATGGTGACGCTGTCGCTGGAGACAGTAGCATAGATGTAGTTGTCACCTAAAGTGTTGGTGGGCAGGTCGGAACCGGAGCCATGACCAGTTTGGCCAAAGCCGTACCAGCCGCGATATTCCATGGAGTCAGCAAAAATCCAGCCCTGACGGTCGACGATGACTTCTTTGGTGTTGTCAATGCTCAGAGAGCCGTTGTTGTAGGCGTCAATCTCGGTGGCAACATCCTGAGTGGCGTTGAGGTGGTAGAGCTTGGCGTTGATGTTGTTCTGGTTTATGTAACCAATGTTCTTGATTTGGGAGTACCAGGCGGGGTTGATTTTCAGACCCTGAGGGATGATGGAGTAGTTACCCTCGACATATTCTTCGGGAGCATATTTCTTGATACGGTTGGGGCCACCGGCAGTGAGCTTGACATCGTCGAGCATCCAGTAGTAGCCGTAAGATTCGCGATTGCTGTTGAGGGATTTGTAGCGAATGCGGACGCCGAGGTTGGGAGAACCAGCAGCAGCGGTAGGCAGGGTGTTGGTGTACATGCCCCAGAGACTACCGTTGACTTCGACATCGATACCACGGATGTTGATTTCCATTTCATTCCAGGTAGTGCGGTTGCCGCTACCGTTGACGTTGTAGTCGATGTAGCAGTTGTCGTAGTATTTACGATAGTACTGGAAAATGGTGACATCGACGACATTGGCAGCGGTGACATCAATGCTGTCGAAAAGGATGTAGGCGTTGAAGTTACCGGAGTTTGTAGCGCTCTGGTCGAACATGGACATCATCATGAAGCCGTTCTCAGCAGAAGAAACAGCGGTGTCGGCATAGCCCACCAGATTAGAATAGAAAGCAGCCCATCCGGCAAAATAGGTCTGTAACAGGCGGGGATAGGTGTTGGCGGCAAGAACGAAGGTGGCGGAGTCGACGTTCGGCCAACGACGCCACTGTGCATAGTCGTAGTTTTGGCCATGGCCTTCGAGGCCGCCGACGATAGTGCCAGTAGAGTAGTTAGAGTTGGCTACGCTAAAGTCGCAGGTGAAAAGAACAGGGTCATCTTTGGTGAAGATGGAGCTGCCATAGTGTTGCTGTTCCGAAGAAACAGTGGTGGCTGCTTTTTTGATCTCTCCCTTCATGCGAGGAGTAGCGGTCTGTGCAAAAACAAAGGTTGCGCACAGAGCAAAAGTGAGAACCATTAATGTTTTTTTCATTGTTGTTTGTGATTTTGATGAATAAATTAATTTCTCTTTCGTGTGTACAAAACCCTCTTTCATAGTGTCTTGAGACAATAATCGGAGACCTTTGGACGTTGTTAAAATACGATGCAAATATATACCATTTTTTTGACATGGAAAATTTTTTTTTCGTTTTTAATGTTTTTTCACCATTTGCGCGGGCTTCGAATAGGCGGGCGAGGGAGGCCTGGGCATGGCTGTAGGCGGTGTTTTTTGGACTGGCGGGCGGAAATCTTATGGGTCGTGTACAATAAAAAAAGGAAAATGTAGTTATGAGGTATCGATAAGTATGATTGCCTAATGAAGAAATTGTATTACATATTTATTTTTATATTGTTGCTTTCTGCATGTGGAGGGAGCAAGAAGATGGAGGTTGACGGACGCTATAAGCGCAAGCCCATAGTGGAGGTGACGGCCCGTGAGTTGGAGGTGGAAGGCGCAATGATTGATGCCACCACACAGCATCTGTTGGGCAACCGCGAGGAGGCAGTGGCGCAGTTTTTGAAGATACTGAGGGATTCGGCCAATTACGCGCCGGCCCATTATGAGCTGGGGCGCATCTATCTGTCGATGGGATGGCTGGACAGTGCGCTGGCCCACACCCAGCAGGCTTACCGTCTGGGGCCGGACAATGTGTGGTACGAGTTGCTGCTGACCAAGGTGTATGAGCGGCGGCAGGATGGGAAGAATCTGTTGGCAACATGGGAGGATATTGTGAAGCGGCATCCCGACCAGGTGGATTATTACTATGATTTGTCCAACGCCTACCTGATGACTGGCAATGTGCAGGGGAGTATAGAGGTGCTGGACCGTGTGGAGCACCGTTTTGGGGTTACCGAGGCGGTGTCGTTGCAGAAGCAGAAGCTATGGATGGCGATAGAGAAGCCCGACAAGGCCCGGAAGGAACTGGAACGTCTGGCCGAGGCCCTGCCCAACGAGAACCGCTACAACGCCATTCTGGCCGAGAGCTATATGGCAGAGAAGAGTTATGCCAAGGCGCTGCCTTACTATGAACGGATATTGGCCGCGTCGCCCGATGATGAGAACATACATATTGCATTGGCCTCGTGCTACCTGTCTATGGGCAACCTGGCTCAGACCTACAGCCACATCAGGCAGGGGCTTGCCAATAGGAATATCGACTGTCTGCACAAGCTGATGTTTCTTGCCGAGTTTATGCGCGACAAGAAGTTTTTTGCCGCCTACAGCAGGGCCTGTTTCCTCATGGCCGACACGCTGGCCGCGGGCTGCGGAGCCGAGGGCGGGCATCATTTCCTGTATGGTCAGATGCTGGCCGCCCAAGAGCGGTATGCCGAGGCTGCGGAGCAGTTTTGGATTCACCTCTCGCAGGGTAAGAGCCAGTATGCAGCGTGGGAGGCCCTGTTGATTTGCGAGTCGAAGAGCACGCCTGATTCGCCGCAACTGCTGGAGCATGCCCGCGAGGCCGCCGAGTTGTTCCCCCTGCACCTCAGGCCCTATCTGGTTTTGGCCCAGTGCTATTTGTCGCAAGGAGACTGCAAGATGGCTGTGCAGTATATAGGGCGGGCGTTGATGGTGTCGCCCAATGACGCCGCCACGAATGAGTTGAACTATAAAATCAAGCAACAATGTCAAAACGTCGATTAGCAATTGTGGCCATGGCCGGGCTGATGGTGGCGATGACTGGCTGCATCAGCCACCGGTCGTCGACCCGTAGTAGCTCGCCCGGGGTAAGGGTGGATGTCCCGAGCGGCACGTCGTCGCACTACACCCCCCATTATTATACGACCAATTTCACCTGTACGGCCCAGGGGATGACGGCCAACGGGCAGCTGCGGCTGCAGCCCGACAGCGTGTTGTGGGCCAGCGCGTCGAAGGTGATAGAGCTGGGACGCGCCTGCCTTACGAAGGATTCGGTGGTGGTGTATGTGAAGGTGAGCGGCCGTTGTTTCCGCGGCACGTATGACGACCTCTACCGCCGTTATCATTACCGAACCACATTCCAGGACGCGGTGAAGATGGTGACGGCAGACGATGCCGAGCAGCAGATTGCCGCCCTGATTAAGGCGTTCAACTTGGATGCCACGGTGGAGCTGGACCCGTGGCAGCAGGTGGACAAGCTCAAGTTCCCTTTTACGGTTCCATCAAACGTTAAACCTCTCTGATATGAAGAAGATTCTTTTCCTCCTCGTGTGCCTCCCCTTCGTGGTGGGAGCCCAGACACAGCCTGAGCAAGAGGTGTCGGTGCCTATGACATTCGACACCGTCGGGGCAGACACTGCGCGGGCTGTCAGGATAGTGAACAATTATCTGGACATTATCAACTTTATGAACGATAAGACCGACAGCGTGCTGTTTGTCACCAGCTATGTGGTAGACCAGACCCATCCCGAGGACACGATGGTTATCTACCGATGGTATAAGGCGCCCCACTATACACGGATAGAGATATGGGACAAAGGCAAGCTGGATGACGGCTATTACACCGACGGCACGGGCATTTTCCGCGGTTTCCACAGGGGGCGCCGCGAGTGGGCCGATATGACGCAGAATTCGGTTTACAACGTCGTTATATCGCTCGACATCCGCGGCTCGCTGTATGATTGGAGGAGCAAGGGGTCGGAGCTTTACTATGCCGGCGAGTTCAACTACAAAGGGCGTCCGCTGGACCGAGTGTTTGTGGTGTCACCGGCTTCGTTCGACCGCTACTATTTCTTTGAGCGGACGACCGGGCTGCTGACCATGATGGTAGAAGATATTCATTTCTTCGGTGGCGATACACCGCGCGAGGGTGCCTACCGGGTGGATTGGAGGGCATGGAGCGAGTTCGCCCCAGTGCATGGGCATTATCTGCCCACGGTGGAGTCCTACAGGGTAGGGGAGCAGGTGGTGGTCATCAGGAACACCTACAGCTTTAAGAAGCCCAGCACCGGCTACTTCACGGAGGATTATTATCGGTAGAACATGCATTAAGGGAAGAATGAGCATCTTTGACAACCCAGACGAGCATTTCATGCGGCAGGCGTTCAACGAGGCGCGCATGGCCTTTGACGAAGATGAAATCCCTGTGGGAGCCGTGGTGGCCAGCGGCGGCCGTATCATCGCACGAGCACACAACAACACCGAACGGCTGCACGATGTGACCGCCCATGCCGAGATGCTGGCGCTCACCGCTGCTGCGAACCTGTTGGGTGCCAAATACCTGTCGGACTGTACTCTTTATGTGACACTGGAGCCTTGCGTGATGTGTGCGGGAGCGATAGGCTGGACGCAGATAGGGCGCGTGGTCTACGGTGCTTCCGACCCCAAGCGGGGTTTTGAGCGGCTGGGACGCGGCATGCTCCACCCCAAGACCGTGGTCGACAGCGGTGTCCTCAAGGAGGAGTGTGAGGAAATAATGAAGGCGTTCTTCCAAAAGAAAAGATAGTATAGTGAAACAATTAAAATATTGATAACATTATTATATGTCAATTATGCTAAAATATTGATAACATTATTATATGTCAATTATGCAACCAACATTACTTGTATTAGCAGCCGGAATGGGCAGCCGCTATGGCGGACTGAAACAGATGGACGGCGTGGGCCCTCATGGCGAGATTATCATGGACTACTCTATCAACGATGCCATTCGTGCCGGTTTTGGCAAGGTGGTCTTTGTCATCCGTCACAGCTTTGAGCAGGAGTTTAAGGCGAAAATTAATGCCGAACATTTCGGCAACCGCATTCAGGTGGAGTATGTCTTCCAGGAGTTGGACTATCTGCCCGAGGGGTTCAAGGTACCCGAAGGACGTGAGAAACCTTGGGGCACCAATCATGCCATCCTTATGGCAAAGGATGTGATTCACGAGCCTTTCGCCATCATTAATGCCGACGACTTCTATGGCCGCGACGCTTTTCAGGTTATCGGCGACCATCTGCGCACCCTCGAAGGCACGAAGGGGCAGTACTGCATGGTGGGCTACCGTCTGGAGAACACCCTCAGCGAGAACGGCACCGTGTCGCGTGGTGTCTGCCAAGTGGATGAGAATGGTCTGCTGGTAGGCATGACCGAGCGCACCAGCATCGGCCACACCGCCAACGGTATTGAGTATAAGGACACCGACGGCTCGATGCACCCCCTGCCCGCCGATGCCACCGTGTCGATGAACCTCTTTGGGTTCACACCCGACTATTTTGTGGAGAGCGAGAAACTTTTCGTCACTTGGCTTCGCGACAACGGCGGCGAGATGAAGTCGGAGTTCTACATCCCATTTGCGGTCAACACATTCATCAACAGCGGCTATGCCACGATGCGCGTGCTGAAGACCACAGCCCAGTGGTTCGGTGTCACCTATAAGGAAGACCGCCCCATGGTAGTGGAACGCCTGAAGAAACTGCATGAGCAGGGCGTTTATTGATATCGTCACTTTCGCCCAAAAGCATAAGGACGACGACCCGCTGAAATTGCTGCTCCGGCAGCAGAAATATCCCGACACGGACTTGCGGAAGGTCGCCCAGCAGCTGGAAGGGCAACGGCAAGCGTCGACCAAATGGCCGACGCTTGCGTGCTGTGAGGACTATTTCTACCCCCCACGGCTCAACCGCGAGCAGAGTTCGTCGGAGGCTACGGCACGCTATAAGGCGGGGTTGTTCGAGACCCTCGGGGGCGGCACCCTCACCGACCTCACGGGTGGCATGGGAGTAGACACCTTTTTCATGTCACGTAAGGCCACACATGCCGACTATTACGAAGTGGATGCCGACCTCTGCGCCATGGCAGAATATAATCTCGCGGCCTTGGGGGCGAGGAATGTCATCTGCCACTGTGGCGACAGCCTCCAGCGCGCCGACTTTCCTTTTTCCGACCTTATCTTTATTGACCCTGCCCGCCGCGACAACCAGGGACGCAAGGTGTCGGCCTTTGAGGATTGCACGCCAGACCTGCTGGGGCATCTTCAGATGCTGCGTGAACATTGTCGGCATCTGCTGGTGAAGGCTTCGCCGATGATAGACATACAGATGGCGGTCGGCCAGCTGGGACGTGTGGGAGAGGTGCATGTAGTGGCGCTTCATGGGGAGTGCAAAGAGGTCTTGTTCCTGCTTTCTGGGTCAGAGGCCGTAGGGACCGTCGCCAGCCCCCTGATTCATTGTGTCGACATAGACAAGAATACGTTCACCACCCGGTGGGAACGTGCCTTCACTTGGGAAGAGGAGTCTGCGGCAGTCCCCGTATTCGCCTCGGATGTGGAGGCTTACCTCTACGAGCCCACGGCCTCGCTGATGAAGGGCGGCTGTTACAACAGCATCTGCCGCTGGTTCGGTGTAAAGAAGTTGGCTCGCAACACCCATCTCTACACCAGTGACCGTCTTATTGAGGACTTCCCTGGCCGCATCTTTGCCGTGCGCCAACCGATAACGCTCAACGCCAAAGAGGTCCGCAAACTACTGCCCGAAGGCCGGGCCCATGTGGTGACGCGCAATTTCCCCCTGGAAGCCGCAGCCCTTCAGCGGCAGCTGAGGCTTCGCGAGGGGGGCAGCCACTTCATCCTCGCTGCCACCATAGGCAGCAGCCCGGCAGGATGGCTCTGCGAGATGCTCTGAGATTGTGAGATGTGTTGGCCGTGGCTTCTGAAAAACTTTTCAACAAAAAAAGTGAATAAAAGTAAGGTCAAATTTTGTCAGTCCAAAAAATAGTTGTAATTTTGCATCCTCTTAGCATAGTGGTCGCAAGCCCTTGACTATACCCGTTCGGGCGTGGGAATCATGATGTTAAGACAAATTGATATGCCGTTTAAATCGGTCGAAAAATGCTCTTTTTATGTTATCCGTCGCATAAAAATGGCAGAGAAAACCGAAGGCGACGGCAAAAAAGTATAAACAGACTAAAGAAACATCATCGTTAAATAAAAAATGGATCAATTAAGTTACAAGACCATCTCTGCCAACAAGAACACCGTCCAGAAGGAATGGGTTCTCGTTGATGCCGAGAATCAGACCGTCGGACGTTTGGCTACCCGCGTGGCCAACATCCTGCGAGGCAAGACAAAACCTTGCTTCACCCCACACGTCGACTGTGGTGACAATGTTATCATCATCAATGCTGAGAAAATCGTCTTCACCGGTAAGAAGATGACCGACAAGATTTATCAGCGTTACACTGGTTACCCCGGTGGCCAGCGCGAGACCACCCCTGCCAAGGTCCTCGCCACCCATCCCGAGCGCGTGCTCGAACACGCCATCCGTGGTATGCTTCCTAAAAACCGTCTTGGCGACGCCCTGTACCGCAACCTCTACATTTATGCAGGTCCCGAGCATCCCCATCAGGGTCAGAACCCCAAAGTAATCAATATTAACGACGTTAGATAATACATAATATGGAAGTAATCAACACCATTGGTAGAAGAAAATGCTCTGTTGCCCGCATCTATATGACTCCCGGCGACGGCAAAATCATTGTCAACAAACGCGACTATAAGGAATATTTCCCCACTGGCCCGCTGCAGTATATCGTCAACCAGCCTTTGCAGGTTGCCGGTGCTGAAGGCAAATGGGACATCAAGGCCAACCTCGACGGCGGCGGTATCACCGGTCAGGCCCAGGCCCTGCGTATGGCTATCGCCCGTGCCCTCTGCGAGAACAACATCGAGGATCGCCCCGCCCTCAAGAAGGAAGGCTTCCTGATGCGCGACCCCCGTATGGTTGAGCGTAAGAAACCCGGCCAGCCCAAGGCCCGTAAACGTTTCCAGTTCAGCAAACGTTAGTCTTTATGTGGATGGGGCGGCCTTGTATCGGGTATGCCTCTTCACCAGACACAAATAGTAGTTTAGAATCCAAATTGCTGGGAGACTCCGCCGGGTTGCCAGTTCTGCTGCCTCAGGCAAAAGCAGAAAAACCCGGCACGCAGAAAGGACTACTCCGCAATTGGTAAAAAAAGGAAAGTAAACAAAAAGAAAAATCACAATGACTGAGTTAAAATTCGAAGAATTATTAGAAGCTGGTTGTCATTTTGGCCACCTCAAGAGAAAATGGAACCCCAAAATGGCCCCTTATATTTTCAAAGAGCATAACGGTATCCACGTTATCGACCTGCAGAAGACCATCGCCAAGGCTGACGAGGCCGCCACTGCTCTGAAACAGATTGCCAAGAGTGGCAAGAAAGTCCTTTTCGTCGCCACCAAGAAGCAGGCCAAGGACGTGGTCTCCGAGATGGCTAAGAGTGTTGACATGCCCTTCGTGACCGAGCGTTGGCCCGGCGGTATGCTTACCAACTTCACCACCATCCGCAAGGCTGTGAAGAAGATGAACTCCCTCGACTCGCTGATGCACGACAAGGATTTCAACAACATCAGCAAGCGTGAGCGCCTGCAGGTGCAGCGCGAGCGTGCCAAACTCGACAAGAACCTCGGCTCCATCGCCGACCTCACCCGTCTGCCCAGCGCCCTGTTCGTCGTCGACATCAACAAGGAGCACATTGCCGTTGCTGAAGCCCGTCGTCTGAACATCCCCACTTTCGCTCTCGTCGACACCAACTGCAACCCCGAACTTATCGACTTCCCCATCCCCGCTAACGATGATGCTTCCAAGTCGATTGCCGCCATTTTGAAACACATGGTCGAGGCAATCCAGGAAGGTCTTAACGAGCGTATGCTCGACAAAGACGCCCCCAAGGAGGATGACGAGGAGATGAGAAACGAGGAGGCTCCTGTCGAGAAGAAGACCCGCCCTCGTCGTGCTCGCAACGAAGCACCCAAGGCTGAAACCGAGGCCCCCAAGGCCGAAGAGGAAGCTCCTAAGGCAGAATAAAAGTGTCAGGTTGTGGGAGGGCAGCACCCTGCCCCTCCCCATACCATAAACGCTAAACAATAATCTCTTTAAAACAGAATAATAGAATATGGCAAATATCACTGCAAAACAGGTTAATGAGCTTCGTCAGCTGACTGGTGTCGGCATGATGGATTGCAAAAAAGCCCTCGTAGAGTGCGACGGCGACTTCGACAAGGCTATCGACTACCTCCGTCAGAAAGGTCAGAAAATGGCCGCCAAACGCGCCGACCGCGATGCCAACGAAGGTTGCGTCCTCGCTAAGTCTAACGGCAACTATGGTGCTGTCATCATGGTGAGTTGTGAGACCGACTTCGTCGCCACCAACGCCGACTTCGTCGCTTTCACCACCTCCATCCTCGACAACGCCATGGCCAAGCATCTCACCAGCAAGGAGCAGGTCCTCGACATGGAACTCGAAGGCCGCAAGGTCAGCGACTGCATCACCGACCAGATTGCCAAGATTGGTGAGAAAATCGAGCTCGCACACTTTGAGACCCTCGAAGCTCCTGCCGTGTATGCCTACATCCATCCCGGTAACCGCATGGCTTCCATCATTGGCATGTCCAAGCCCGGTTTCGACGAGGTGGGCCACAACATCGCCATGCAGGTCGTCGCTATGCGTCCTGTCGCCCTCGATGCCAACAGCGTGCCTCAGGAGGTGAAGGACAAAGAGCTGGCCGTGGCTGCTGAGAAAACACGCGAAGAGCTCATCGGCAAGGCCGTTGACGCTGCCCTGAAGAAGGCCGGCATCAACCCCGCCCATGTCGACACCGAAGAGCACATGGCATCCAACTGCGCCAAGGGCTGGATTACCGAGGAGCAGGTCGAGATGGCCAAGAAAATCAAAGAGGAAGAGGCCGCCAAGAAAGCCGCTACCCTCAACGAGCAGCAGATACAGCAGATTGCCAACGGCCGTCTGAACAAGTACTTCAAGGAGAACACCCTGGTCGAGCAGGAGTATATCATGGAGAACAAGATGACCGTCCGCCAGTTCATCGAGAACACCGACAAGGAACTCGCCTGCACTGGTTTCAAGCGTCTCGAACTTGGTGCGTAAGACACACACCACTAAATAAAAAAAACGGCCGCGGTTATCGCGGCCGTTTTTTATTGCATAGGGGACATCTGTTAATCACCCCGACGGGGTGAGATATGAAAACCACTGTACAAGCCGAAGGCGCAGTGCCGTGACACTCAAGCATCAGGCAATTGCGTCCCAAAGGGACGCGACATGAAAAACAAATAAATAAAACCACCTCGTATTCCCCGAAAAGGTAGTCCAAAATGGAACACATGGCTTTGCGCTTTGAGTCCTCTGAAGAGGACATTGACACTAGGCGAATGGCAAAGTCTTTCGCTACTGGCGAAAGATATCTTTTGTTGCTACCGAAAGATATTTTTTGCCAATGTCAAAAAAAAGATGTATCTTTGCAACATCAATATGATAGACTATGATACTGAAATCACAGCTAGAACAAGTTGTAAACAAGCAATTTGAATGGATGAGTAGCAAAAAAAAGGATATAGCCAGAGAACAGGCAAAATCAGTTGATGCTACTGCCGGGTTTGCCTCTATCATCACGGGGATACGTCGTTGTGGCAAGAGCACATTGATGAAACAGATAATGGGCCGCTACAAGAAGGAAGACACCTTGTATCTCAACTTCGATGATATTCATCTGTCTTCGTTTGAGAAGGATGACTTTGTCAGGCTGTATTCCTTGATTGCAGAGCGCAAAGCCAAGGTCCTCTTCTTTGACGAAATTCAGTTGGTGAGCGGATGGGAGGTGTTTGTACATCAATTGTTGCGAGAGGAGTATATGGTGTATATCACAGGCTCAAATGCCTCTATGCTGAGTGCAGAATTAGGCACCCACCTCACCGGTCGTCATCTTTCCACCGAGCTGTTCCCGTTCTCGTATGAAGAGTACCTCACATTCTGCAATAAGAAACGAGGGAAGGACAGCTTCCTGTCGTATCTTACGGATGGAGGCATGCCGGAATACCTGTCAACCCATGACAGTCGTGTGCCAGTGTCTATGGTAGACGACATATTGGTGCGAGACATCGCCATCCGTCACGGCATTCGTAATCTCGAGCCAATGAAACGGCTTGCGGTGTATTTGCTCACCAATGTGGCAAAGCCCTTTTCTGGCAACCGGCTCACGTCAGTGATAGGTGATATATCGACATCAACAGTACTTGATTATGTAGACTATATGCGCGACGCATATCTCATAGACACGGCGAGCCAATATACAACCAACATTAGGGCTAGTATACGCAATCCAAAAAAGGTTTACGCCATAGATACAGGGATAGTAAGTTGTGTGAGACTGTCGCAGACAGACGACCTCGGTCGCCTGCTGGAGAACTACCAATTCCTTCAACTACGCAAACGGGCAAAAGGCAAAGTCTATTATTATCGTGGCAAAGGCGAGTGTGACTTTGTGGTGGCAGGCCTAGACAATAATCCCAAGGAACTGTACCAGGTGTGCCAGCAACTGACGGAAGACAATATGCGGCGTGAGATTGATGGACTTAGAGAGGCAATGCGAGACTTGCATCTGCACGAGGGTACAATAGTAACCCTCGCGGATGAAGATGTCCTAAACGTGGACGAAGGCGTGATACATATAGTACGTGCCTATGCATAACCCTATACTTTCACACACCTCGAACTGGGAGCATAATCACATATCAATACTTTCAAAACGCTGCGGGAATCCTCCTGTGGTTTTTTTTTCTAAGACTCTAGTTTGTTATTGGACTGATTTTTCAACAGCATCGAAGATGCTGAATCTTAATAACGTTGCTACAGTTGAGAGCAAAGCAAGCGAGTTTGCTTTGCCGAGAAGCAGCAACGTCTCGAAGAAATCCCATACAAGGAACCGTTAGGTTCCGCAGTGTGGGGCCGTGAAACACCCTCCTATCCAGCGTCTCGGAGAGACGCGACAATGAGAAAGGTTGGTAAAAATCAGTCATATTTTACATGAGAGCCATTATTTTACACAATAATAACATGAAGTCATCGTTATATTACTGTTATGTCTATTATTGAAAGCAATATAGAGAGCATCTGCCAATTGTGTAAAAAGCACCATGTGGACAGTATGTCGGTATTTGGCTCAGTACTGACCGACCGTTTCGATGCGAATAGCGATGTCGACTTTCTTGTCTCTTTCAAGGCTCTGCCTATTGAGGAATATGCCAACAACTATTTTCAACTCATGCTATCGCTGAGCGAACTGCTTGGGCGCGAAGTAGATCTCGTGGAGGAAAAAGCCATCCGCAACCCCGTGTTCCACAGCAATGTAAACCGTACAAAAGTACAATTATATGGATGAATACAGTAGGAAATATTTAATCGACGTACTCACCGCATGTGATGAAGTGGCATCTTTTTTCCCCGATAAATGCATCTTTGCCGACTTTCAGTACGATACACTTCGCCAACGTGCAGTAGAACGAAATGTAGAAATCATGGGAGAGGCTATCAACCAGTTGCACAAATACAACCCCAGTATTGTCCTGTCCGACGCACGTCCATCATCGCCACCTGGAATCGTGTTATCCATGGGTATGACAGTGTCACTCCAGAATTCCTGTGGAGCCTAATCATCAATCATATACCCAGACTACGACAAGAGGTCTCATTGATACTGGAACAGGATTAACGGTGGCAATGTCCCGTCCGCCAGTTCATTGAGAACACCGACAAGGAACTCGCCTGCACTGGTTTCAAGCGTCTCGAACTGGGTGCCTAATCAACACCAACTCCATAAAAAAAGCGACCTCTTTGAGGTCGCTTTTTTTTGTCCCACAGGGGAGGGGTAATGTATCGAGGTGTGAACCAATAGGCTAAAGAGTCATCACGCGTTTCATTTCAAGGTTCTCATAGCCTTCTGGGCAATGCGTGGAGAGGTAAACGGTGGGGTTGGCTGACACAAAAGCACGCACGGCATCCAATGTCTGACGTGATGCAGCAAGATCATCAAACACTACCGACAGTTTATTTGCCTTCAGAGCAGCATCGCAATAGGTCACATCTCCATGCATCATATAGAAAAGGCCGTCCTTCTCTGCAATGACGATGCTGTTCCCCTTAGTATGCCCTTTAGCCTCAACAAACCAAATGCCATCGGCAATCCTCTCGGCTTTGGGAAAATTGTGATATGCTCCGTCCTTGTATGTAACAGGGACGACATTATCACCGCTAAGCTTCAAGGCCTCAGCATCCTCCGGCGAGATATAGACTTTGGCATTGGGAAAATACTTGATTGCACCCGAATGGTCAGGATGCTTATGGGTTATCAATATTTTCGTCACCTGTTCCGGGCGATAGCCAAGGGCTGCGAAACCCTCCATATAGTCCTGTACCTTCTCGCCCATGTACAATGAAGCTCCCAGTTTCTTGGCAGGGGCTGCGAAACCATTCTCGAAGCCTGTATCTACAAGAATAACCTCCTCACCCGTGTCAATCAGAAAGTTTTGCAGACTGCTACGATATATAATCTGCTCGTCCAACCCTTCTTTGCCTTCGCCACCAAAGGCAAACTGCTGAGTCATAAAACCGCCGTCAAAAAGGCGTATAGCTTTAATATCCATATTAAAAACGTTAGATTGTAGTTTGTATGAACTTGCGGAGGTTTTCCATATCCTGCTTGTCAGGGTGTCCTTTATGGAGTGGGCCCATTGCACCACGGCACGTGAAGGAACGCTGGTCGACAGTAATGCCCTGGGCTGCAAGCAACTTGCTCATCTGAGGAACTGGCGAGGGAATGATGGCACACGAGCCAAAGCACACCACCCGCTTCACCTTGTCAGGTGTAAGGGTGCGGATATAGTTCTCCATCTCTTTATGTATTTTGCCGAATAGGACACCCGTGCCCAGATAGAGCACATCCACAGGCTCGGAAACAGGGGTGCCAACAGTCAAAGGCTTGGCTCCCACCACCTGTCCAACCACTTCAGCCATCTGAGCCGAATGGCCAAACTTAGTGTAATAACGAATTGCTGTTGTCATAATGTTACCAACTCTTAGTTTATTTTAAATCTTAATCCTCAATGATATATGACGACACCACTTGGCCGTAATAGGCCGTATGGTCGCCTTTTTCTATGGTATAGAAACTCTTTTTAATATCCATCCCAAGTAGTGAGGCCTCCTGTTCCTGGTCGTAAAGAACCTTACATTCCAGTGTAAGGGGGAACTCTTTGAGTCCCGGGGTGGATATTATCTCTGGCTCCACAGGGGTCAGACTGGAAAGGGCAATCTTGTCCATCTCGCGACCGCTCATCCCACCGCAAATGCCGAGAACACGTTTGTCAAAAGGACCTGTGGGCACATTGACTGTAAACTCGTGGCAATGATCAAGCATCTGCTTGGTGTAGCGGCAATCGCGGACGTAGGCAACAAAAATGGGCCTTTCCCACACAATGCCCAACGTTCCCCAGCCAATCACCATCGAGTTGATTTTGTCACCCATCTTAGTGGTCAACAATATGCCCGGCCTCATAGCTTTAACAATTTGGCCGGCATAATCGCATATATCTATAGGTCTCTTCACCATGACAAAGAAAGGGCACATCCCATAACCAAGAATGCGCCCCTATCAATAATGATTAACGGGCAGGTTCCCATTTGCAACGAACGGGGGACACAATAGCGCCCTCCTTTTTGAGTTCAGCAAAAGCTTTATCGACCTCTTTACGGTCGGCATTGAGAGCTTTGGTCACGTCGCCAGCCGAAACGGGCTTGCCAGCCTCGCGCATGGCTTGTAATACTTGTTCTTTCATAGCTCCTGATTGGTTAGAATTTTATTGTCTCGACAGGATCCATGAGTTGATAGAATGTCGCTGTGGCATCGCTGACGCAATACATCACACCATTCTCACCATTTTCGCCAAGGGCGGCTTTCAGTTGGGGCATGGCATCGACAAGGGCTTTCTTCACTTCGGCACGGTTGTCTTCAATCAGTTTGCACTCCACGCGGAGCGTCTGCCCTTTAAAAGCGCAAATCTCAGCCTTCTGATTGGCAGCCAACTGGCGAGTTGCGTTAGTTTTCCCAAAAGCCATGAGGTACAGTTTACCCTCGTACATCAACTGGGCGCCATAGGGACGCACACGGGGCTGGTCGCCTTCGACAGTTGCAAGGTAGAAGCACTTGGCATCCACCAAAAAATCGTATACTTTCTGAACGTTTTCCATTTCCACAAGATTTACATTTGGGCAATCAGCCAGTTCTGGACGCCGATTTTCTCCATCAGTTCAATCTGGTTCTGGCTCCAATAGAGGTCCTCCTCTTCGTCTGCCAGATATGCCTTCATGATGTCGTAAGTTGTGGGGTCGTCGTGCAGTCCTTCCATGCACTTGTAAAGGATTTCCACGCCAGCCTCCTGAATCTTCAGGTCGGCATTTACATACTCCACAGCGTCGCACACCAGGTTGCGAGCCTTGGCACCTTCAAACTTCACCTCACCGCCGAGGTCAAGAATGCGGTCGTAAAACTTTTCGACCCATCCCATCTCCTCATTGAAGTGTTCTATATACTTCTCACCCAGCTTGGTGAAACCTTGTGACTTGAAGATTTGTCCCTGCAATTTGTGCACTAATGCACCTTCCGAAAGACCTGTTGCAAAAAAATGCAAAGCCTCAATTGATTTCTTTTTGTCCATGATAGTAATATTAAATGGTTCTATATGAGTATTATAATATTGTCAACTAGTATCATCTTTGAAATGCAAAGATACATAGAATAATCATTTCTACCAAATCCCAAGCAACACAAAAATTGTCCCAAACGATACTCACAGCCATTCCCACTCAGTCACATTATTATTAAACAACTAACTAACAGTGCTTAAAAAAACACTCACAAACCACATTTTTGCCAATTGAAAAAGAATGTGTATCTTTGCATTTCAAATCAAAATGCAACAACAGCAATGTACACCCTGGCTGAGACAATGAAGATAATCTTCGGCCTCGAACTCGAAGGCGAAGGTCGTTTTTTCTGCATGGAGATAGACCATGACCGCGCCCTGCTTTCCAACCGCACTCAAGGCATGGCTTCCTGCTACTCCTTCAATCTTATCACTGCGGGTTCTATGACGCTCCATTACAACGGCAGTGTGCTGACGCTCAACGTCGACGACCTGTACACCTACGCTCCTGGGCAGCCCGTCACCATGCTCTCAGCCTCCGACGACCTCCACTATTATGTCCTATTGGTCGAAGAGAGTCTCACTCTCGAATCCTCCGCTGTCCGCAACATCGTCCGTGCCGCCTACCGTCCACTCACCATGCTTCACGAGCCTAAAATCCACCTCTCCCCTGCCGATTCCCTCCACCTCCAAACCTCCATGAAGCAGATCATCTATCGGCTCAGCAACCCTCACCCCTACTACCAAGAAAGTCTGCGGCTCAGTCTCGACCTCTTCCTGCTGGACATGCTCCAAGCGCAAGAGCAGTCCGCTGCCAGTCAATCCCGCCCCTCCTCGCGATATGAAGAACTCTTCTTCCGTTTTGTCCAGCTGCTCCCGGTCCATTTCCTCGACCACCGCGACATAGCCTACTACGCTTCGCACCTCAGCATCTCGCCCGTCTATCTTTCCCGCATCGTGCGCCATATCTCTGGCCACACCGTGGCGGACTACATCAATCAAATGCTACTCATGGAAGCCTCCTTCCTGCTCCGCACCACCACCCTCTCCGTTTCCCAGATTGCCGACCGTCTGCACTTTGCCAGTTCCTCCTCTTTCTGCAAGTTCTTCCTCCGCACCAAAGGCGAAACCCCGCGCCAGTTCCGCAACCGATAGCCCGCAAAAAGGCGACAGCACCTTAAGACTGCCTCTTCTACCCAAATCAGAAGAAGCAATCGGCAACCATGGGTATGCAGCCATCAAACTGCATACTGAAAGTCCCAGCAGTACTGACAACCCTCACTCAGAACTTTTGCATACGTAATAAACTTGTAGTACTCCCTTTGTTTAGACCAGTTTATGATTGATATTGCGGAAAAGGTTTAACATTATTTGTGAGTTTAACTGTTGTTTAGAGGTTGTTGTTTGTAGGGTCTTGATGCTGTTTTATGCTGCTTTTGAAGCATTGCCAAGAAACAGTTTTGCTGGTGGCACATGG
>JAFWOP010000023.1 GCA_017545365.1 Bacteroidales bacterium | reverse complement strand
CCGTGCGTGTAATAGTAGCTCAGAACTTCCAACTTGAACTCCGGGGTGTACATCCTCCGCGTCCATTTCTTTTTTGTGTTTTCCATTTCTTTTTTGCTTTTTTGCGCAAAAAAGTGTCAAGTTAATTCCGTTCAAGACAACTAAAATCAGAAAGGACAAGGTCTTTTTCACCTCGTTTTGGGTTCACCTTATCTCCAATCTTAGGAGTGGAGGCAGAGCGAACCCAGAGCGAAGGCAGAGCGAAGGCTGAGTGTGAGCCGATGGTCTGTTATAATTATACCGAAAAGAACAAAAATTAGGGTGCCACTTTTGAGAAAAAACACACTTCGTTCTGCTCCTATTGCGGCACAGGGTGTCTGATGCGCTACAGTGCTACAGTTGGAATTCGGGTGCTCATCTTTAGATGAAACTATATTTATATATCAATTATATAGATATATTATATTGGGGTTTTGATAAGAGTAAATCGAACTGTAGCACTGTAGCGCTGTAGCAGATCGTTTCGTCGTATCGCAACAATATCTTGTCGGTCAGAGGCTTGTAGGAAGGTGTTTGTGTTGTTGAAGGTTGCAATTACGATTACAAAAGGTGTGAAGCCACTGTTCACATCCCATTTTACACCTTTGAACATACAGGTAAATACAGCACTCTAATACTTAACCCAAATCGTTCATTAGGCCGACTTTCACAATTTATTCCGATTTCATTTGTGACCGAGAACGGTCACGAATTAAATGTTTTTCCGAGAACGGTTACGGATTAAGTGTTTTTTGGATTCTGGCTTCGCCATAAAAGGCGCAGATTTCAGCGGCGAGGGTGTTGAGGTTGTGGAAACGGCTGTAGTCGCTGTCGGCGGGAGCGCCTGAGACTCCGTCCAGCGTATCGATATTCCAAGGGGCTAATATAAGCAGATGCCCTTGGAGGCAGGCCTCGAAGTGCCGGCGTTCGGGTTTCCAATAGGGGCCGATGGGCTCTTTTTGTAGGTGTATCAGAGGGTATCCCTTTTCCAAACATTCGTTTTTCATCATCAGCTCGCCACGCGAGATGCCGGGGGTGACGAGGACAGTCTGCCCATTGAGCAAGGCAGACTCCCATTCGGCATGTTGGCGGGCATAGTCGTCGGTGGTCTCGTAGGGTTGTAGGCTGACGGGATGGCGACGGTGGCACTGCACCTGTAGTTTGCGTGCCCAACGCAAAAGGAAGAGGTTGCCGAAGGCACCGTAATCACGCTGTCCTATCGTCACATGGAGGCACCGCTGCATAAAGTCGGGGAAACGATGGCGAAGGAGGGCACGACGGGGATTGTCGTTAACATAGGCTATCATTGCCTCGCGGTGACGGTTGTCGAGACAGACAGTGTCGTCGTAGTTGTCGTCGAAGAGGGGTTGCTGTTGTCGGCTCACAAGAGCATAGTACTCCTGTCGCTGTTTTTTTGAGAGGTTGCGGATGAGGGAGCCTTCATCAGGATGGTCACGAATCTTCTGGAGGAGCCATGCGGGGGCATTGTTTCCTATGGTGGCGACCGAAATTGGTCGAGAGGTAGAGGGGGGTAAGCCTTGCAACTGTTGCCAACGGCTTGTGCAGAAAGCTTTAAAGGCTTGAATGATGTCGCCTAGGTTCCATGTCATTGGCTCTAATACCTCGATAACACCGTGGAAGTGTTCGGGCATGCAGACACAAGCGTGTACTGCTACCTGATTGCCGTGGGTGGCCTGTATGACGGGTGTTTGTTGCCATGCTTGCTGTATCTCTTTGCCGAGAGGGGTGAGGGATAGGGTTTCGTGACCGAGAACGGCCACAGGAGCGTGGTTGGATTCGTGACCGAAATCGGTCACGAAATGGGAGAGCAGGTGGGCGCGGCCACTCACTACTAGCGTGATGAGGTAGGTGCCGCGACCATAGTAGTCGTGGCCAGGATTGCGGGGACGGTAGGTAGAGGGCATTCAAGTGCTTATTTAGTGAGGCTGTAGGGCTTGGTGTCCTTGGCTTGGAAGAGGCGTTTGTTGGGCTTGGGACCCATCTGGAATTCGAGGGTGCCGCCTTCCATCAGCTGGGTGTAGGTGACATAGCATTTGTCGTAGGGATTGCCGTTCCACAGCACGCGTTGGATGTAGCGGTTCTTGTCGCTCACGTTGGGGGCTTTTATCTCAAGGTATTTGCCGCTGCCCATGCGTACCTTCATATAAGGCAGGTAGGGCGCACCGATGACGTACTGCCCGCTGGCGGGGCAGACAGGGTAGAAGCCCATAGCGGAGAAGATATACCAGGCAGACATCTGCCCGCAGTCGTCGTTGCCACAGAGGCCGTCGATATGGTTGCGGTACATGCGGTTCATCACTTCGCGCACCCAGTATTGGGTCTTCCACGGCTGGGTGGTCCACATGTAGAGGTAGGGGATATGGTGGGAGGGTTCGTTGCCGTGAACGTAGCCGCCCAGCATGCCCTCGCGGGTCACGTCCTCGGTCTCGGCAAAGAACTCGTCGGGGATGTACATGGTGAAGAGCGTGTCCAACTTCCGCACGAAAGCCTTTTCGCCGCCCATCATCTGCATCATGCCGTTCACGTCGTGGGGGACGTAGAAACTGTAGTTCCAGGCATTGCCTTCAATCAGGCCCTCGCCGCTGGTGGAGAGCAAGGAATAGGGTGTTTTCCAGCTGCCATCGCTGTAACGGGCGCGGACAAAGCCGTCCTTATAGACATTGCGATAGCTTAATGCCCGCTGGCGATAGCTCTCGCGCACAGAATCCTCATAGCCTATCACATCGGGCAGCGTATGCTCCAAATGGTTCTCCAACGCCCAATAGACGCACCAGTCCTCGTAGGCGTTCTCCAGTGTGACGGAGGTGCCGTTGCGGCTCTTGTCGAAGGGGACATAGCCTAGCTCTTTGTAGAGGCCGGTAAAGTCGTAGTAGTCCACATTGGTGGTGGAGAAGATGGAATGCATGGTTTCCAACTCTTGCTCGGTGTCGGGCTGGAGTGTGTTGACGGCTGCATCCACCATGACAGAAACGCCGTGATAGCCTATCATGCACCAGTTCTCACCGCCATGGTGGCTCCATACGGGCAGCATATAGTGTGGGTTGCTTTTGCTGTGCCAGTAGAGCGAAAGGGCTAAGTTGCGGCTCATGGCGGTATCGGTGAGGTTGATGAGGGGGTGCAGGGCACGGTAGGTGTCCCACAGCGAGAAGATGGTGTAACGGGTGTGTCCGTCATGGTTCTTTTCATCAATATCCTGATAGATGGAGGGGTTTATCATGGTGTGGTAGTAGGAGGTGTAGAGCATGGTGAGTTGAGAATTGAGAATTGAGAATTGGGAATTGGCTGCCGCATCCGGATGCCCCTCAACTTCTATCCGTCCCAGCATCCGGTTCCAATTGATGCGTGTCAACTCGCGCACCACGTCGAAATGGCTGCGGTAGTTAGTGTCACCCTGATGGACAATGAGCAGCGTGTCGCCCTCCGGCCTATCGCGGTATAGTTTCCTTGTAGCAGTAGACGAGTACTGGCACCCTTCGCGCTGCACGGCTTGGTTTGCACCCCATGTGCTGTTGGGCGAGAGCCCAACGATTACCTCAAGAGTGTCGCTCCCGTCCTCCTCGAACTCGAACCAGCAGACTGGCTTTCGCCCTGCTATTTCGGGGAAATTGTGCTCTTGGTCAAAGCGGTTCCAGAAGCCGTGGTACGACAAAGGGGCAAAATCGTGGTAGCCATACTGTTTGATGGGTTTGTTGAAATGGATGTAATAGTACAGCTTGCGGCAGCGGTTCCAGCCACTGGTCATGCGCCAGCCCGACAGAACCCCTTTCTCGTTCACGTTGCACTCTGCCCACAGCACCTTGCCGTCGTAGTTGTAGATGCCGTGATTGAGGTCGAGGATAATCTTCTGTGCCGCCCCTTTGGGAAATATATAGCGGTGCACACCGCAACGCTTTGTGGCGGTGAGCTCGCAGCGGATGTTGTCGTCGTCGAGCGTGACGGCATAGTAGCCCGGCGCGGCCACCTCGGTCTCGTGGCGGAAACGCTGGCGGTAACCTCCGTCGGGGTTGTCGGCGGTGCCGGGGTTGAGCTTCGTCTCACCACTGTAGGGCATAATCAAGAAATCGCCCAGGTCGCTGTGACCTGTGCCACTGAAGTGGGTGTGGCTGAAGCCTACGATGCTGCTGTCGCGGTACTGGTAGCCGGCGCAGTAGTCATAAACACGTGGCTGGTAAACCCCGTTCACGTTGTGCGGTATCGTGTCGGTGTCGGGACTCAGTTGCACAAATCCGTAGGGGAAGCAGGCCCCGGGAAAGGTGTGCCCCATTCCGTTGGTGCCGATAAACACATTAACCCAGCGACCATAGTCGGGACTCTCCTTAGTTTTCTGAGCCATAAGCGATAAAGATATGGCACATAAGAGGCAAAAAAGGCTTATTCTTTTCATGATATAGACTGTTTTCACGCTGCAAAAATACGAAAACTTCTCCAATTACGTTATATATAGCATGCACAAACTACTAGTTTTTAGTTTTTACCTTTTGCTCTTCACCTGTCCGCTTTTTGCACAGCAGCCCTCAGACCCTTATAATCCTTGGGTGCGCTGGTGGTGGAATGGCGACAAGGTGGACACTATAGAACTGAAGCGCGAGCTGCACCAGCTCCACGATGCCGGCATAGGCGGAGTGGAAATCAACCCCATCGAGTTCCCTGCCAAGCGGTGCGACTCGCTAGGCATTCGCTCCCTCACATGGCTCAGCGACGAGTGGCTTGAGGCCTTGGGCAGTGCCCTCCGCGAAGCCAAGCGGCTGGGCATGGGCTGCGACCTGCTGGTTGGCTCGGGGTGGCCTTTCGGCATGGAGACCCTACCCATGGACGAGCGGGCACAAGTGATGCTCACCTACGCCACCGAAATTGACTGGTCGAACAATACCCACAACGAACCTTTTGTCATCACCAAACAGCAGATATTTGATGCTGTAGACCCCAAGGTGACCGAGCCCAACGCCGATCGCCAGTTCGAGTTGGTGGACCTCTTCGTTGTGCCTGACTCAGTCTACAGCATCCACCAGCGCAACGACTACTATCTTCTTGGTGATACCATACGTCTTTATCCGCTCGACCAAATCACCACCGGCTGGCATTCCTCGCCCAACAGCAAATACATGCTTTATGCCCTAGTGCGCTGCACCTCCTTTGCCAGCGTCATCAACGGTGCCCCCGGAGCTTCGGGACCTATCCTCGACCACATGAACCGCGAGGCGGTGCGCCATTTCCTCTACCACATGTCGCACACGCTGGAGGGGAAGTTTGGCCCCATGAAGAACTGGCTGCGCGCCTACTTCGTTGACAGCATGGAGCTCGAAGGGGCAAACTGGACTTCCGACTTCGCCGAGGAGTTCCGCCGCCGTCGCGGCTACGACCTTATGCCGTGGCTGCCCTTCACCATGTTTAAGACCGGGCGGCTGGGCGATGTGGTCAGCTACGAGTATGGGGCAAAGCAGTCGCCCGACTTCAAGCGGCAGGTGCAGCGGGTGCGACACGATTTCGAACTCACCAAGGCGGAGCTGCTCCACGAGCGCTATACCCAGACCTTCCTCCAATGGTGCCACGAGCAGGGCGTAAAGGCGCGCGCACAAGCCTATGGGCGCGGGTTCTTCCCCCTCGAAAGCTCCCTCGGATATGATATTCCCGAGGGCGAAAGCTGGACCACCAACTACCTGCGCCACCGCATCGGCGAGGAGATGCCCGACAGCGACTACCGCCGCGGCCGTGCCTACACGATGATTAACAAGCTGGTCTCCTCTGCCGCACACCAAAGCGGCCATAGACTCGTCAGTGCCGAGGAGATGACCAACACCTACCGCATGTTCGAGACCACCCTCGAGCTGCTTAAGCTCGGCAGCGACATGAGTGCCATCAGCGGCACCACCCATTCCGTATGGCACGGCTTCAACTACTCGCCCCCACAGGCGGGTTTCCCCGGCTGGGTGCAGTATGGCAGCTACCTTAACGAGCAGAACACCTGGTGGCCCTACTTCCATCTGCTCAACGAGTACCGCAATCGCATGAGTGCCATTCTCCAGAATGCCGACATGCAGACCGACATCGCCATCCTGCTGCCTGTCGACAGCCTGTGGGCGCAATACGGTGTGCAGACCGAGCCTTTCCCCAACTACCCCAAGGGCAGCCCCTACGACATCCCCTATTTGCTCTGGGAGGCGGTGCACAAGAACGGCGGCAACTGCGACTTTATCACCCCACGCCAACTAGACACAGCCACCTTTAGCGGAGGTAAGCTCATCATAGGTAAAAAGGCCTACAAAGCCCTACTTGTGCCACCAACGTCTACCCTTGACAGTACACAATTCTCAATTCTCAATTCTCAATTCTCAATTACAAAAGTACCCGACCTCCCCGACCGCAACTATCTTGAATGGTACCGCACAGCGCAATCGAAATACCACCTCCCTCACTCAGTGACGATAGAAGAACCCAACCGTTACCTATTGCAGAACCATTACCGCACCGTTGCACGAAGCGAGAGCAAAGAAAGCCCACTTTCTTTGCCGAGCCAAGCAACGTCTCGAAGAAACGACCGAGGCGACGACATCTTCCTCTTCGTCAACGCCTGCCTCCGCAGCGCCGTCAGTTCCACCATCATCTTCCCCAAACGTATCTGCCAAGGCCGCACCGCCTGGGTCTACAACCCCGCCACCGACGAAAAACAGCTGCTCGCGCTAGAAGGCGGCTCCACTTGGCTCTACCTCCCCCCCGCCGAAAGCCTCTTCATCCTCTTTGAAAGCGAGAGTGATTCATTAACACATTCAAACATTAACACATTAACACGTTCATACTGGTCTCCCGCCTACAACGAAGGCCAGGAATACTTCCCCATCTCCACCGGGTGGCATCTCTCGCTCCACCACGCCATCGAAGGCTGGACACGCGACACCGTCATGCAGCAACTCTGTGACCTGCGCGAGACGCAGTTCAAAGACTTCTCCGGCACCCTCACCTACACCGCACAGATTCCCTACGACAGCATCGGCCCCAACCCCATATTCGACCTCGGAGAGGTATATGACATCTGCGAACTTTTCATCAATGGTACCAGCTGCGGTGTGAAGTGGTACGGCGAAAGGACATACAACAATGCAACCCCCCTGCTACACCCCGGTGACAACACCATAGAAATCCGTGTCACCACCACCCTCAACAACTACGTCCACACCCTGACCGACGACAAAGTCATCCAGCACTTCGTCCTCAAGCGCAACGTCCCCACCACCCCCTCCGGCCTCATCGGCATCAAGGGAAAGATAGCAGTCTTTTGAATGCACTCAAGCATACGCGCTACGCCATCCTACTCACCCTTCTTCCCAATCTCGCAAAGGCCCTGCTGCCTTGCTCCTCCTCCAGCATCTGCTCAAACTCCTCGTCCGACACCTCAGTATCGTTGAAGGCCGTCAACAGGTTGTTCGCCTCATCCTCCTCATTCTCCTCGTCCACCTCCACCGTTTTGCCATTCTTCAACGCCTCGGTTCTCAGCATCACATACGCCTTCAGGCACTCAGGGCATATCTTGATCAGCTTCTTGCAGATGGTCATGTTCGAGTTGCCAATCTGCGTATTGATCTTCGCCTCCAGCAACAGCTGTTTCTTGTCGATGCCCTTCTTATCGTCCGAGTCGTTGGAAGCCATGATGATTTGGTAGTCCACATCGTACGCCTCGTCAAACCGGGCCAGTGCATACAATGCCCGTTCTTTGACAAACATGGCCTCAAGGCACGTCCTTCTGCCCAGCACCAAGTCGGCATAGCCGATGGCCTCCTCAAACCTGTTCCCATACAGGCACAGCACCGCGTTCAAGAAGTCGCAGGTCATGCTGCTATCCTTCAGCAGCTCCACACCCGCCGTCTCTCCCATCAGGCACTCGTCATCCAACATCACGTCAAACATCTTCTTCGCCAGCAGTGCCGCATTGCGGTAGTCGCCCCGCTTACTCTTCTCCACCACATAGGTCAGGCAGGTGCGGACAGCCCCGTCATAATCCTTCTTCCTCAGGCAGCCATACACCTTCTGTCCAATCTCAAGCTCGTCTTCAATTAGGGCGGAGTCGTTATACGAATTAGCGTAAGCCTTGATTTCAGGATTCTGAATGATATGGTACGACTGAATAGGATCACTCAGTGTCAGACCTTCCAAGCTACGCATACGGCTGATGGCAACATACGCCTGACCTGGAGCAAACGTACCGTGAGAAAGATCGAAATGCATCCTGTCGAAAGTCATCCCCTGCGACTTATGGATAGTGACAGCCCATGCCAACTTCAACGGGTATTGGGTAAAGGTGCCCACCACCTCCGACTCCATCTTCTTCGTCTCTCGGTTATACACCCGTTCATAGCTCTTCCACACGGTCTGCTCCACATTCACCTCTGCGCCGTTCTCCAATGTCACGGTGATGGTGTCCTCACTCAGATTTGACACCTTGGCAATAGTGCCATTGACGCAACTGTGTGAGATGTTCTTACAGAACATAACTTGAGCTCCCACCTTCAACTTCAACTGCTCCGGCACGATGAAATCCTTCGTTCTAAACTTACCATCCACTTTGCCGGAATAGCAATACTCTTCGGTGGCTAATTCTGACAACTTCTCCTCGTTCATATTGTCTGCCATGCGCCGATAAGCTGTCAAGATAACAGAATAGTCTTCCGTGTCGCCATCATAGTCCACCCTTTGGTTGAGTAGATCCAAATCCTCCTGCGTGCTATCCCCATAGCGCAAACGGTTCAATATATCAAGAAAATCTCTATCCTTCTGGCGATACACAGTCCTGAATTCTATCTTGGGCAGATTCATCCGTTTCAGCACATGAGCCTTGTAGAAGTAGGGCTTACCCTTCTCCCACAGATCTCCAAGCATGTCCTCATCAGCAGCATTTGCCACCACAGGCGGCAGTTGAAACAGGTCGCCCACAAACACCACCTGCTTGCCACCAAACGGCATGTGGGTGTGAAAGGCAGTGCTCAGGTACCGATCCATCCCGTCCACCATATCGCACCGCACCATCGACACCTCATCCACAATGATAGTGTCAATATGCTTCAACAGCTCCCTTTTATCGTCTGAAATTCTCAATTCTGTATGGGGACCTATCACCTCAAAGGGGAACCCGAAAAAGGAGTGCATAGTCTGCCCACCTACATTAATGGCGGCAATACCCGTTGGCGCTAGCACAAGGAAATTCTTGTCTATCTGCTCCTGAATGATATTGATAAATGTGGATTTACCCGTACCTGCCTTACCAGTGATAAACAACGGAGTGTTGGTGTTAGCAATCAGGTCAAAAGCCTTCTGCTGGTCAGCATCCATCGTGAATGCCTTCTGCTCAACGACGTTAGTCTCGTCAATCTTGAATTCTGTATTTTCCATTTTGTTAACCTTTTTTGTGTGTTTCTATCCGTTAATGACAGAAACACACAAAAGGTTAACAGAAACGGCAAAAATTATTCCCAAGTTGACCCCAAATAATGACACTCATGATCGCTTTGCCCATTCAAAGTACAACGTAATTGCTCTTTATTCATTTGAGAAACAATAGATATTTCCTCTAACGATACAGCCTTGAACTGTCTTGTAAAATAGCCTGTATATTCAGTTAGAATCCCACCATCTTCAGGTTGTGCATCGACATCTAAATCGTCCAATTTGAATATTAAATCTTGCACATCAATAAGGTCTCTATTTGTTTTTACAACTATAAAACAATTATCAAATGTCAGATTTAGTGATTCTTGAGGAACCCTCCATTCTCGCAACCATGTAAAATCATATTTCCCAGGTTCATAAGGAACCCATCTCCATCGATCCCCCTCAGGAATACTTGTTTTGTCATTTGGGTCGTAATAAACGACCATACGCCCTCCTAACTTATGAAAATATTCTTTTCTTATCCCTATACCATAAGGAGCATACATTGGTTCTTCCCATTGACTAAAATAATTGAACATCGAGGCAACCATTGTCAAAGGCGTTTCCGAGAAACAAATATATCCTCTGTTTTTCATGTCTACCACCTTTCTTTCCTCTATTATTTTTTTCAGTATCTCTTTAGCATTATTACCTTTTGTAAAATGAAAAACATAATCAGAAAGGTCTTCTCTACAATTTAATATCTTTTGTATTGACATAATTATCTTTTATTGAATAATGAATTGGAGAATTACAGGCTTCACTATTCCTTCGTGAAATAGCGCTGGCACGTATTCCTCTACTTGTTTTTCTATTATATAAATACATGTATTTAAATTATTTAAATAATTCGAAGCAAAGATACGGTCTTTTTTTCGAATTCGTCAAATAATAATGAAAAAAAATCGCTTAATCCAGCAAAACAAATGATGCCCAATAGTTTGCATCTTGATATTTTTCTTTCATCATATGGGTCGCATAGGTGTACGCATCATGTTTCGAATAGCCTTTTACCAATTTCTCATAAAACAGGCCCATGAACTCTGAAGTGGCTTTATCATCAATTTTCCAGAGACTCATTAAGATAGACCTAGCACCAGCCATTTTGAAAGCTCGTTGCAAGCCGAATATTCCATCAAATAAGTCGTCGCCAAGTCCTGTTTCACAAGCAGACAATACAACAAGGCTAACATTATGTAAATCAAGCTTTGATATTTCATAGGAGGTTAATATTCCATCATTTCTATCAACACTAAAAGTAGAATCAGCCCATACTTTTTGACCCCCAGACATAATTAAACCAGAATAGAATAGTTCATCTTGGACATTCTTTATACTCTCACTATTGGCAAAAAAAGGAATAGATTCTCTTTGACCCCGAGGAATATAATAGCCGTGAGTAGCAACATGAATAATATCAGCATTAGTACCATCAAGTGTCTTAAAAAGTGCTTCTGTAGCACCTTTTCCTACATTTGCTGTAATGCTGATATTATTCTCTGAAAACAATTCTTTCAATCGGTTGATTTCAAACTGAGTGTTTTTAAGATACGACCAATTACCTCTTGTGTTTAAACTATCCAATACTATATGGGCATTGTCATAGTCAATGTCACCAAAAGAAATTGCATACGCAGGCTTTTGTTCATCATATGGGAAAAGAACTTTTTTTGTTGAAGAAACCCGATACAAATTAAATCTTTGTAAAGCCGTTTGCCCCGTACTATCGGTAAGCAGTTCAATATTTATTAGGTTCAACAGACCATTCGGAGAGAAAAAGACTCTTTCTTTTCCGTCCATGTATTGCTGAAGTTTGCCCCAAATCTTTGAATACAAAACTCTGCCTTGCTCTGTATCATACGATTTAGGTTGATAGTTATATACATCTAATAATTCTTCTTCATCAAACAAATCAACAAAAGTGGGAGCCTGGCCATCGCTGCTCAAAACGATTGCCACATAATGAGAAATAAGGCCAGCATTACTCCATGCATAACCATTTTTAAAATACTTAACAAATTCTATGCACGATTCCTCTTTGCGAAGCCCTCTCTGAATATCTTTCCAGTGAACCCTAAACTGTTTTTGGCTGGCCTCTGCTAAAATCTGGCGTTCCAATTGCTCGTATTGATGTAAAACTTGCCAC
>JAFWOP010000094.1 GCA_017545365.1 Bacteroidales bacterium | reverse complement strand
GCCTGCGCCGTATCGATGAGCCTGTAGCCCACGTTCAGCGCATCCGTCACGCATCGTTCACACTCGTCAGGACTTACCTGAAACACGCCGTAGCCCAGCAACGGCATCTCCACTCCGTTTGATAATCTGATGTACTCCATATTTGTATTGTTTTAATATCCTAATCCTTGCAGCCACTTCTCAACTTTTGCCTTATTCGTGCGCACCTCGTGGCCGTAGATGCTGAAACCCTTCGTGACGTTAGCATCAGGGAAGGCTTCCTTTACATCTTCCACGCAACTGGCCAGTCCGCTGCCCTCGTGAGTAGTGAAGGGGATAACAGTCTTGCCCTTCAGGTCGTTCGCATGCTTCTTGAAGAACGTGAACATCACCTGCGGATAGGTGCCCCACCACACGGGACCGCCGATGAACACCACATCGTAACCCGCGAGGTCGATGTCGCCCTCATACTCCGGCAACTCCCCGTTCTTTGCCTCCTTCTTGGCCAGTTCAATCAATGGGTTATAAGCCATACCGTCGTACTTGTGAGTCACAATCTCGAACTGTTCCGCGCCCGTCACTTCCGTGATGTAGTCGGCCACAATCTTCGTGTTGCCCACCTCGATGTTTCCTACTGAGTAGTTATCTCCCGCATGCGAGAAGAACACTACCAATGCCTTTCCTTTAGTCATAACACTGTCTGTTTTTGAGTTACTTACTGTTTGATTCTTTGCGCCGCCGCTGCACGCCGTCGATGCGAGCAGTGCCAGAGCGGCTGTGATGATACTTTTGATATTCATATTTCGATGTAGTTTGTGGGTGCAAAATTACACAAAAAACCGCAATCTGCTGTTACACAAATTGCGGCTAATTTTTCACATAATGCGGAAAAGATTACTCCGGCGTGACCTCACCGTCCGACGTGCCGCCCTCTTGGTCGTCAAACGCCAGCAGCTCATACTCCATCTCCGTGTCAACGTAGTCGCCCGGCTTCACCTTCACGCCGTTCAGCGCAAGGTACAGCCCGCCCGCCTTCAAGGCCTTCTTGTCCGTCGAGACGATGCGGTCGGCCTGCTCGTCGTCGATGGCCAAGAGCGCCTTGCCGTCCTCGATAAGCCGCGCCCACGTCCAGTCGCGGGAGGTCGAGTACAGATGGTTGCCCACCACCATCGACTTCACCGACACACGCTTGGCCGAGCGGCGGTAGTCCTCGTAGCGCTGCTTCCACTCCGCCTGGTCCTCGTTCATCTTGCCGATGATGACGCTGAACCGCGTCTCGTCGTCGTCCACTGTGGCCAGCGCGTCCAGCATGCGGATGAAGTTGCGCAGCCGGCGGTCAGTCTCCTTGCGGTCCTCCGACAGCTGGATGGTGCTCTGGCCGGCACGCTCGGCGGCACGCTGGTCCATCAGCGTGATGACCAGCTCGTTCTTCTGCCCCAGGTCGCTCAGAATCTGCGTAATCCCCAGCGTCGAAGCGGCCTGCGTCAGCTCCACGCTCTGGCTGATAGCCTGCAGCCACTGCTCCACCTGCGTCGATTCAGTTCTCAGGTCCAGTTTTGCGCTCGGCTTGTACACCTCGACCGCCCGCTGCAGTGCCAGCGCCGCCTGCTGCGATGCAGGGATGGCCGACACCTTCGCCATCGCGTCAATCACCGTCAGCGCCTGGTTCAGCAGCGCGTCGCGCTCGTCGTCGGCCTGCTGGATGAGCGCCGTCTGGTCCGACTTGCGCGACTGCTCGTAGTCCTGGTCTTCCTTGCTGACGGCCGCCTTCAGGGGCGTGATTTCCCCCTGCAACTTCGCCGGAGCGGGCACCTCAGCGTCCCATTCCTCGTCGATTCTTCGGACGATGTTCTTCACGTAGCCCAGGTGCATGTCCTTCGGCCACGACGTGATGTCCATGTAAGTTACTTGTGGTATATTCTCAATCATATAGCTTCATTTTTTTGATGGTTCTACAATAAATCTATCCAATTTCATCAACTTTGGAGGTCAAAAGTCGGTGTTTCCACCCCGATTCATCAACTTTGGGGTTCAAAAGTCGGTGTTTCCACCCTGCTTCGTCAACTTTGGAGGTCAAAAGTCGGTGTTTACACCCCGATTCATCAACTTTGGAGGTCAAAAGTCGGTGTTTCCACTCAGATTCATCAACTTTTGAAGTCCAAAGTCAGCATTTTTAATCAAATTGCCCTACTTTTGAAGTCCAAAGTCCAATCTATGCAGGCGGAGGGCGCCCGTCCTTTTGATGGTTTGACATGTTCATAATCGCGTATCTCTTGTTGCTCGTAAAATTCTACCGAATCGACCTCATGAATAAAAAGCGCGAGCACTTTCATCAACGAAACGCCCTCTTGAGGACACCACATCCTTTGCGCGAACATTACCGGAAACTACTAATGCCCACGCCTATACGGAGTGAGCTTCGTAGCCCCTTCGTCATTCGCGCAATTCTGATGTGGTGTTTCAAGAGGATGCGAAAAACTTCGGGCTCTTTATCCAAAAAAGATCGAATTCTGAACGCAAAGATACGAAAAAATCGGCAAACAGGTTCAAATGCTTGCCGATTTTATACAATTTTTGCAATATAACGTGCTACAATTCACATGGGGAGAATCAAAAAGAAAAGAAGATTGCCCATTTACAATCTTCCAATCATTATCTCTTATTATGCGAGTCCAGTTCCGAAACTCAATTATCTCACTTCGATACTTCGCTCTTCTCGAAATGTTTTTTTCTTTTTCTGTTTAAGACACTACAGCTACGAAGAGCGTTGCAGCTTGGAGTAGTAAAGAAAGAATCTCATAGAGATTAATTTCAGCCTCAAACTTAATGCTTAAGCGCATAACCCAGAATGCGCAAAGGGTATGCCAAAGTTGATTTATGCACTTCTACTGACAATTTGTCATTTGCTTACATCCGAATCTTATAGGTCATTGAATCTATTATCCTCTGGCTTGAAAGGATGTTCCTTGTTATAGGTATCCCAATAATTTATCTGGAGACCATTGAAATCATCCCTATAAATAACATCTCGAATTATAGTAGACAAAGTGATGTCTCCTGTTTTCGTCTTATAACACGAATAGCAATGTGGCCTACCTGCACCCCAAGATAATTCATCAAAAGTTAGGTTTTTCCTATTATCTATAACATCTCCATTATATGTTGTTACTTGACGGCTAATTGATGGAGAACCATATTTTTTAGAAAGAGCTGCTTTGTAGTCATAATAATCATCAACCATTTGTTTCCATTCCTCAACAGTTGGGTCTTTTATTCCATACCCATAATGAAGCTCAACGGAAACAAGTCTGACAGGATTTCCGTAAATTTTGACAGATGCCCATTTCCCTGTAAAAGATAATTGGCAATTCACTTCCTCATCACTTTCTTTTTCTACAGAATAAATCTTAGCCGAACTCTTTATTTTCGAAAAGAATGTCTTCGCGGTGCCTTCAAAGGGCACGCCCATAAACTCCATGTGATTCATAATAGCTGTTATTGAATTATTAAAATTAAATACTATGCGGCCATCCCTCTCTCATAGAGGTATCGGGGCGCGAAGCCTATCTCGTCGTTCCAGTCAACAGTGAATGGGTCGAGGCGGAACGATTTGAAGTAGTCGAGGTCTTGGAGCTTGCGGCAGATGCCCTTCTGCATCAGCGGCGTGAAGTCCACCAGCCGCACCTCGCCCGTGTTGAACGTCAGGCGCAGCGTGTAGTCGCGCACGTACTCGGCGGCTACGACTTTGAGCAATGGATTGTTTGTAGTCATATTCTTGTCCTCCTATAATTATTTCAACGGTTCAATCTTCTTAGCGGCCTCGCTGTTCGACAGACGCTCCCAGTTCTCCATCAGTTCGTCGCGGTGCAGGTCAAGCCACTCATAGACGAGGCGCAGGGCGCGACGGGGCATTTCACCGCGCACGATGCCGTCCTTGATGGTGACTTCGGCCTGGTAGTCATCGTACCACACGTGGAAGTGCGGCGGATTGTGGTCGTCGATATACATGTAGATGATGATTCCGTAGAACTTGCTAATCTCTGGCATAATCTTTCTCGTTTTAATCGTTTTCGACGGCAAAGATAAGCATTTTCTTCTAAATAAACTGCAATCACGCGGGAAAAGTGACAAAGATTAACGGAAAATGTGTAACTTTGCGCTCGCTTAATCTCAACATTGCCTCACATGAAGATAGATTTTCAGTATTCCACCGACTTCTACGGCATGAATGCCAAGGAACTGAGCGACACTTGCATGCACCTGTTGTGTACGGCGGGCGAGGGCAGTTTTGTGTTCAACGAGCGGTGCTACCATATCACGAAGAACGACCTGGTGGTGATACCGATGCCTGCCCGTGTCAGCAACCTCGCGGCACATGAGGATATGCAAGTGGAGTGGTTCGCCGCCGACTACAAGTTCCTGCAGAACCTGCTGCCGTCGAACAACTATAGCATCGGGGGCAGTATCTCGCTGAACCACGATCCTGTCATCTCGCTAACGGATGAGCAGGCTGCCATCCTGCTGGCAGACTTCCACCGCCTGCGCGACCGCATGGACGACAGCCACCTGCTGTTCTACCGCGAACTGATGGGGAGCCTCTGCCTGACGATGATGTACGACATCTTC
>JAFWOP010000093.1 GCA_017545365.1 Bacteroidales bacterium | reverse complement strand
GAGGATGTGTCAAAACAGGCGCTTCCTCTTTTTGTATTTTTTGAAAAACTGGTTAGTCAAGCTGTCGGACTGTGATACTGTAAAAATGGGACTCCCATTTCGGAAAATGGGAGTCCCATTTTTGGAAGTTGCAACAAGGATTGATTTCAGTCCCCTATGAAAGCTGGTAATATGTGTTATGTTGCAGGGAAAAAGGAATATGTTACATTATTGCTGCGCATCCTCATAGTATCGGAGAATCCTTGCTGCCCCTTCGGGGTTGTTCGTGGTGACGAAATCGATGTCCATATTGTTCATCTCGATTATTTCCGACTCGCTGTTGATGGTCCACACGTTTGTGGTCATCCCCAGTGAATGAGCCGAAGTCACCCACGATGGATTGTTGCGATAGTTTGCTGCCGTGTAGTCAAGTCCCGTAATGCCGTACTCATGCAACTGGGAGGGGGAGATGTCCCCGTTCAGGTAAGCCACGCAGGCATCGGGATCATTTTGCACGAGCCGTTTGCAGATGTCAAGACTGAAGGCGATGTACTCGACGCGGTCTTGCAGACCCATGCGGCGCACCATGTTCACCGTGCTGTCGGCGGCGGCGAGGTTGCGTGAGGCGTAGGAATGGGTTTTAATCTCGATGATAAGTTTTGTGGGACTATCGGACGCCTGCACCATTTCCAGAAACTCTTCCAGCGTAGGCATCTTCTCGCCGTTTGAGAGCGTTAGGCTCTGGGCCTTTGCTGCTGTGGCGGTCTCAATCCTTACGCCGTTGAAGGTCGCGTCGTGGTTGACCATCATGCAACCGTCGGAGGTAATCCAGACGTCTGTCTCGGAGCCATAGATGTTGAGGTCGAGAGCATTCTGCAACGAACGGCGCGAGTTCTGTGCCGCACCTGCAATGTCCCAATAGCCACGATGGGCTATCACCTTACAGCCTCGTGGCATTGTCGTCACCACGTTGAAAGAGGTCTGCCCCAAGTCCTGCTTCTTCTCGCCACGCACGAGAACCATGCGGTAGGTGCCTGTGGTGAGTTCTGCCGGCAACTGGAAGCGCACCCCGTTGTCGCCAGTGGTTTCCACATCGACCGTGAAGCCGTTGCCCTCTGTGACCGCCGGAATGAGGTTCAGTTTGTCGCCCTCGGCGAAGCCTTTTCCCTCAATGGCGTAGTAGCTGCCAGCTTTGACGGCCATGCCAGAAAGGAAACTGATGTCCGTTATCATGTCTGGCTCGGCATTGGCCTGGAATTTTGCCACCTCGTTCCAGAGCGCAGCCACCTCGGAGGGTTCGAGCGGCTTGTCGTAGATACGTGCCAACACAAGGTCGCCGCTCCATCCCGACTGGGCAGAGGTGGCATTGGCGGGGTCGCCGCCCAGACAGAACCAAGTGGCACCACTTGTCGGGTGAATATACGAGCCGGGGGCGTCTATGGTTTTGCGTAGTTCGCCATCGACATAGATGTATGACTTCTTTTCCTGTTTGTTCCACACGCCGATGACGTGGTAGTACGTCCGTGATTTCGGCACGATGCCGCTCGTGGTCCATCGCCATGTGCTGCTGCCGCTGGTGCTCACATTGGGCAGGAAGGTGAGCTCGTTCTGGCGCGAGCCGCTGGTGGTGCTGATGAGGAAGCCCGTGCCGCCCGACTGCATCGAGCTGAAGGGCTTTGCCTCCACGTTGGGAATGGTTCCTGAATAGTCACCCATCACCAGAATCTCAAGCGAATGCCCGTCGGCAAGTGCCTGTTGTATCTGCGTGTTGTTCGTATAGTCCACCTTGTAGTAGCCGTAGACATTGCCGCCCCAGTCGTTGCTGAAGCTGGCCACATAACGCTTGTAGGTGTTGTTCCAATAGGTTGTAAGGCCGCCCTTAGCCGGGCATTCCACCCTGTTTTTCATCGGCGAGACATCTTCTGCGGTGCCGTCGGCCTTAAATACCACATCCAGGATGTCAGCCTCGGGACGGCTGCTTTCCTTGAAGATGATACTGTCCACCGTCTCCACGCTGGCAGAGTACATCAGCTCTCCTTGACTGTAGATGTAGAACTTCCCCTGTGCCCAAATAGAAGTTAGGGCGAAAAGGGCGAGTTGGGCTGTTACGTAAAGTCTTCTCTTCATATTTGTCTTCTTCCATGAAAAGCGTTTCCCCTCCCTATGCTGCGGGGCACGGGGTGGGGTTGCGCTATTGATAAATCATTGATGCCGGTTATTT
>JAFWOP010000092.1 GCA_017545365.1 Bacteroidales bacterium | reverse complement strand
GAAGTGCTCCATGAACTTCGGGTCGCCCTGCACGACCTCGATGGGGAGAAAGTCGAGCACGTTCTGGTCAAGGAAGAGGCAGAAGTGATACTCTCCTGTTTCGTTGAATAGGGAAAAGGTTTCGCCGCAAATGCCGCAGGCCGCCACCTCGGGCCATTCGCTCAACATTTTGACGAGTGTGCTTGGAGACGAGAGTTGGTACTTTCCATCCCATTCCGAAGCGATGGCGTACTTGTCCTGATAGTCGGGGATGAAGGTGTTGTACGTGTTGTCGTAGCGAATCCATAGCGCCGAGAGCGAGAGGCAGACGAAGCCGACGGCGAGGCCGACGATGGAGATGACGCTTTGCGTCTTGTAGCGTTCGAGGCTGCGCACGGCAACCGTGATGTAATGAGCTAATAAATCTTTTTTCATTGTTCTTTTAGACTGTTTTCGTTTTTAGCTCTGCAAAGGTATAAGTAAAAAATTCTGACTTGTGCAAGAAAAGTGCACTTTTTGTGATTTTCGGCGAAAATTGTTCAGAAATTGAACACTTTTTAAAAGCCAAATGGCCAAAGTCAAGATTTTTCTTGAACTTTGGCATGGCGAAAAAGTGAAGGACGCCGTCCAACACTTTTTATTGCTGTCTCTGAAAAAACGGGAAAAAAGCAGTAGAGACGTCAACGCATGGCGTCTCTACTATAAAGTACAATTGTCGCGAAAAAGAGCTATTTCGTGGGGATGGTGGCGTTTACGGTACGGAGCAGGGGGCTGCGATAGATGTCGGCAGGCATGATGCCTTCGCCTTGGGGTAGGGCGATGCCGGCAAGGCGGCAGAGCTGCGTCCAGTAGGGAGGGATGGTAAACTCGCTCTGGTCAGGGCCTGGGCGCAGGGGATTGGCGTCGGGGCCGTCGGGATTGCCGCGACGGGCGCGGGCGGGAGGGATGGTGCGGAGGTCGATGTCGATGAGCGGGAAGAGGGGACGGCCGTCGGCATCGAGGTAGCAGAGGTGTACGAGCTCGCTGCAATAGAGGTCGCCGCCCGGGCGGAACTCCATGTCGTACGCTACGCCCAGGTGTTGCTTGGCGTTGGCGATTGCCGCCTCGCCTGCGGCCTTGGTGGCGTCTTTTACCCTCATGATTTCCATACGGGGCAGGCGGCCGCCGTTGAGCGTGAACTGGCTGAGGAGCGTGTCGAGCGGATGACGATGGACGCCATACTTGAGCGTGGCGTCGATGGCGTAGATATCCTGACGGTCATCAACCTCGAGCATGGCGACGTGGATGAAGTTCTGGATGTTTGAGGTGGGGTAGTGGGTCTTGTCGTCGAGGTCGTAGTCGGCGGGGATGCTGATGAAGAGTAGGTCGCCCGTCTGGATGGGCTCGGCAGGACCGAGGGTCTGGACGACGGGGCGGATGGTGCCGTCGGGGTTGTAGAACATCTTCTCGTAGCAGACGCTTCGCCGGCCGGTGGCGGGGCCATAGCCGCCCAGCGAGAGGGTGCTGTTGTGGTAGAAAAGGTAGGTGTGGCCCTTGTAGTCGACGACGCCCGGATGGATGGTGAAGCTGTCCTTGGCAGGTCCTGTGAGCTCGCCGCGGAACTCCCAGGGGCCTGTGACGTCGGGCGCCATGGCGTAGGAGATGGTCTCGCCACGGCTGCCCATGGAGGCATAGACCATGTACCACCACGTGCGGCCGTCGTCGGCACGCCGCTTGTAGAGCCAGGGACCCTCGACGTAGTTCTCCATGGGGAGGGCCGTGATGTCGCCGTCGAGTTCCGTCATCGAAGGCTTCAGACGGGCCAGGAAGCAGGTGCCGTTGCCCCAGCTGAGCCATGCCGTGCCGTCGTCGTCGATGAAGACGGTCGGGTCGATGTCGTTCCACCAGCCGAGGGGGTGGGCGTTGGGCGTCATGCTGTCAACGATGAGAGGTTTTCCTATGGCATCCTTGAACGGTCCTGTGGGGCTGTCGCCGACAGCTACGCCGATGGCCTTGCAGTTGGGGTCGGCACATTGGGTGCTGACGTAGTACCAGTAGCGTCCGTCCTTCTCCACCACCTGCGCAGCCCATGCCTCGCCGGAGGCCCAGCTGAAGTCAGCAGGGCTGAGGACGACGCCGTGCTCGGTCCACGTCTGCATGTCGTCGGTAGAGAAGCAGAGCCAGCCCGTGATGTTGAAGCCGTAGAGGCCCTCGTAGCCCACGCTGTCCTCGAAGCACTCGTCGTGGCCTGTGTAGAGGTAAAGCCGTCCGTCAATGACCACCGGGGCGGGGTCGGCGGTATAGCAGGTGCGGACGAGGGGATTGCCCTCGTTCTGGAAGGTCACAGGCGCTTTGCCATTCTCTGCGCAGGCGCAGAGGAGGAGAAGGAGGAAGAATGAAGAATGAAAAATGAAGAGTGAAGAATAAATAGCTCTGCCGAAGGCTGAAGGCCGAGGGCTGAAGGCTGAGGGCTGAGGGGTGTGGGCTGAGGACGTAAACATTTTATTTTTCATTTTTCATTTTTCATTTTTCATTCGATTATAGACTATAGACCATGGGCTTAATTGATCAGATACGTCTTTGTCTTGCCTTTCCAGGTGGCCTTGACGGTGGCGCGGCCTGCGGCGATGGGGCTGACCTCGAACCGCACGGCGGGAAGGGCCGTAGAAGACGTGGCCTGAATTTTGGAGCTGCCAGACAGGGGGGCGTAGAGCTGGTAGTGGGCGCAGTCGGTATAGCCGTTGGCGTTGGTGCTGTAGAGGGGCGTGGCGGGGATGGCGAGGCGCTTGCCATCGACGGTAATGGTGACGTCAGGGGCTTCCGTGTATGGGCCGACGGCCAGGGGGGTGTTCTTGGAGAAGCCTATTCCGTGGAGGTCGAAGAGGCCCTGCGGGCGCTGGGGACCCTGACGGCGTCCGAACTGCGGGCGGCCCTCGGGCTGCTGGGGCTGCTCAATCTCGGGCCCCTCGACGACGAGGTAGATGGCGTGCTTGCCCGTGAGACCATCGACGGCTTCGACAGGCAGCGTATAGTTTCTGGCCTCGCGCGGCGCACCCGCCGGCACATCGAGGACGGCAATCTCGCGTCCGTTCCACGTGCTGTTGGCGTAGGGGCCGTCGAGCATGACGTGAATCTTGAAGGCGCCATGCCCGCCGGGGGTGAGGAAGAGGTTGAGCTGGGTGTTGTTGCCCTTCTGCGTACCCTCGAAGGCGGGCACGCCCTTCGTGGTCTGCGCCAGTCCGCCGAAGCCGAAGTACTTGAAGCCGACGATGCCTCCGTTCTTGATGCCGGCGAGGTCCATGTGGTTCTTCCACACGTCGTGGTTGTCCTGCATCCATTCGTTGCTGCCCGGGCCGGCCATGTAGCAGGCATAGCCTGCCGAGTAGTAGGCATAAGGGGGCAGACCGAAGATCTGGAAACCTTCGCTGGTGACCTCGGCACCGCGGTATTCGTTGCCGTCGCTGGCCTTGGCCGTCCACTCGTTATTGGTTGTGAAGGGGTCGTAGCCCGTGATGCGCACCTGTCCGCCCTTGGCGACGGACTTCTTGTCCCACTCGATCTTCACGGGCGCCACCATGGGCTGGCGGGCGTTGCCGAAGCCGCGCGGCGGACGGTGGTAGAAGACGTACCATTGGCCGTTGATTTCCTGTAGCGAGCCGTGGGTGTTGTGTGCGGCGTTGGTGGTGGTGAGTCGTGTGCCGTTCTCGTTGGGCACGACGCCGCGGCTGTCCACGAGGACGCCGCCCGAGCGCCAGGGGCCGAGAGGGCTGTCGCCGTAGGCATAGCGCAGGGCGCTGTTGGTGTTGCCCAAGCCGTACTCCTTGCCGCTATAGCCGCTGAAGACCATCACGTACTTGTTGCCCACCTGGCGGATGCTGCTGGCCTCAAAGAAATTGAAGTCGAGCGGGTTCTGTCCCTTGTAGAGCGCCTTGTACTCGCTTCCCTCCTTGTCGAGCAGGCGTCCGTCGGCGCTGCTGGCGGGGATGAAAGGGTCTATGCGGTCCGTGCCCGGGCGCTGGCTGTACATGGTGCTCTGGTCGAGCTCGACGGCTGTGGAGTGCTGGAAGCCGTAGAAGACGTAGGCGCGGAAGCCCTTGTCGTAGTCCTTGTCCTTCTTGTTCGTGATGTTTTCGACGAAGACGCTGGGGTCGAAGTCGATGAACGAGCCATCGACGCAGGCACGTCCGTCGGGCGTCAGGTTCACGGGCGTGAAGGGTCCGTCGGGGCGGTCGCTCTTGCAGACCGTCGCCACGCGGCGCCACCCGCGGCTGTGGGGATAGAGCCAGTAGGTTTTCTTCCCCGTCGTCTTGTCCTTGACCTCCACGAGGTCGGGGGCATACATGGTGTCCCATTGGCCATCAACAAAATGCGTGAAGATGGGACCCTCGTCGCGCCACTCCGTCAGGTTTTCGACGGGTGCCGACCACATGCGGATGTCGGGCCCGCAGTAGGCGGTATAGGTGACGTCGTGCGAGCCGATGATGTAGGCACGCAGCTTGCCGGGGTTGTCGGGGTCTTCGAAGACGCGGGGTTCGCCGTCGGGCAGATGCTCCCACAGGGGGAGGTAGGGGTTCTGGGCGTTCGTGCCCAGCACGGTCAGCAGCAGGGCAGCAAGGGAAATCAGCTTACGGGTTTTCATTGGGGTAAAATTGTAAAGTGAATATTTTTGCAAAGAAAAGCCTTTTTCTTCGTATTTCCAAATTTTTCCGCTATCTTCGCGGCAAAAAAAAAGAGAGGTTAACCTTATCAATCTGTAATTATGAAAAGCAGGAGTATTTATTTTTCCTTATTCATCATTTCTTTTTCATACTTCTTCCTCTCCTGTGCGCCCTCGTCACCCGACATGAAGTACTACCGCCGTGTGGTGACGGAGCTCAGCTCGTCGCGCTATCAGGGCAGGGGCTATGCCAGGGATGGCGTGCGGCTGACGTCGGCCTACCTCCAGCGCGAGTACCGCCGCGCGGGCGTGGATAACGTCGAGTTGCAGCCCTTCACCTTCGACGTCAACACCCATGCCGGCCAGGCCTCGCTCAGCATCGACGGCCACGCCCTTGCCCCAGGCTACGAGTGGACCCTGCGCGAGTTCTCGCCCGCTGTCCACGGCACCTTCCCCCTCTACCGCCTCGACACGCTTGGCTACACGCCCGGCCGGCTCCTCGATGACCTCCGGCTACCCGAGTACCAGGGCGCCTTCGTGGTGTGCGACTACTTTATGGCCCGCCACTTCCGCGCCGACATCACCCGTCTCAAGGCCGACTCCACCCTCGCGTGGGCAGGCATGATGCTGCTGTGGGAACACCCCATGCAACGCACGCTCGCCTACGAGCCGTACAAGAGCGCAGCTGACAACCCTATTCCCGTCGATAATCCCCTCCCCCTGAAGTACTATAAGGCCGAGTCGGCCATCGTCCTTTCGAAGCCCGACGTCTGGGTGCGTGCCGACGCCCTGCCTGCCGATGCCAGGCGTGTCACCATCGATGTGGATAATCAGTTCTATAAGGACTACGCTACGGAGAACGTCATCGCCCGTATCGACGGCACGCGCCACGACAGCTGCTACGTCCTGACCGCCCACTACGACCATCTGGGCACCTTCGGTCCCGACGTCTTTTACGGCGGCGCCAACGATAACGCCTCGGGCACGGCCGCCCTGCTGACGCTTGCCCGCTATTTCGTCCGCCATCGTCCGCCGTTCGACATCCTCCTCGTCTCCGTCTCGGGCGAGGACTGCGGGCTCTTCGGCTCCACCTACTATGCCGAGCACCCCCTCGTGCCGCTCGAGCGCGTGAAGTACCTCATCAATATCGACATGATAGGCGACAACAACCCCACGCTCTACTCCGAGGCCAGCGAGGCAGGCATGGACGGCTGGCGTCGTTTCGAGCAGTTGAATAAACAGGGCGGCTACTTCCGCGCTCTTGAGCGCGGCGCCCTTGCCGCCAATAGCGACCACTACCCCTTTGCCGTCCGCGGCGTGCCCTGCATCTTCTTCGAGAACGAGGGCGGCGACGCTTTCCCCTACTACCATACCCCGCTCGATGACATTGAGCACATCCGCTTCGATAGCGCCCTGCCCATCATGCAGCTCGTCATCGACTTTATGGAAAAGTAAGGGACCCCCCTGCTATCGCCTCTAACCCCTAACCCCTGACCGCTCCCATCATCCTCTTGGCAAACTCCCAGATGACGATACCGGCGGTTACGGAGACGTTGAGCGAGTGCTTCGTGCCGAACTGCGGCAGCTCCAGGCAGCCGTCAGCCGCGTCCACCACCTCCTGCTGCACCCCCTTCACCTCGTGACCGAGGATGACGGCAAACTTCTCCCCCTTATGGACAAGACTGTCCAGCTCCTGCAAGGGCGTGCTGCCATGCGCCTGCTCGATGGCCAGCACCCTGTATCCCTCGTCCTTTAGTTTCCGCACGGCCTCCAGCGTGTCCGCCTCGTACGTCCAGGCCACGGCATCCTCGGCCCCCAGGGCCGTCTTGTGAATCTCCGGCGCAGGCGGCTGGGCCGTCATGCCGCAGAGCACGATGCGCTCCACGCGGTACGCATCTGCTGTGCGGAATACCGCCCCCACGTTGTGGAAGCTCCTCACGTTGTCCAGCACCACCACCAGCGGAATCTTCTCCGCCTTGCGGAACGCCTCCACGTCCAGACGTCCCATTTCCGTAATCCGTCTCTTCTGCATCACACGAGTTTTTTTGTTTGTTTTTTTGTGCCAGGGGCTTATGGCTGCGGGTCAGGAGGGTACACCGTGTAACCCCATCCGCGGGCGGCAGCCGACAGGACCGACGCCCTTCGCTCGAAGTCCGGCCAGTCCTTCCTTTCAGTCGGACTCCAGCCCGTTTCGGCAATAGCGAACACGCGGGGATAGAGCATCATTTCGGCATGCCAGGCATCCTGGACATGCTCCGTCCACAGGTTGCCCTGCACGCCCAACACATGATGCGCATCAGCCTCGGAAACGCCCTCGGCCATGGGTTCGAACGAATAGACTTTCTCCAAGGGCAGATAACGCCCCACGGGCCTGAACTGCGCCGGGTCCTGATGATAATCCAGATAACAGTAGTGCGTGGGCGTGAAAATCACATCGTGGCCCTCGCGGATGGCTTGCAGGCCAGCCTCCGTTCCGTGCCACGACATCACGGTAGCATCCTGCGCTAGTCCTCCCTGCACGATTTCGTCCCAGCCGATGATGCGCTTGCCATGCTCATGGGCAAAGCGTTCTATCCGCCTGATCATATAGCTCTGCAGCTCCTCCGCCCCCTCAAGCCCCTCGGCTTTCATGCGCGCCTGGCAGTCGGGACAGAGCCTCCAGTTTTTCTTGCGGGCCTCGTCGCCCCCGATGTGGATATAGGTCGAAGGGAACATGTCGAAAACCTCCAGCAGCACCTTCTCCAGAAACTCGAAGGTGCTCTCCTTACCAGGGCAGAGTTCCCAGGGGTCCTTCCCGCCGTTCGGCAGGCTGCAGGCCAGCTCGGGATAAGCCGCACGCGTCTCGTAGTTATGCCCAGGCATCTCTATTTCGGGAATCACCTCGATGTGCCTCTCGTGGGCAAAGGCGAGGATGTCGGCAATATCCTGCTTGGAATAGTATCCGCCGTAGACCCCCGGCGTACCCTCGTCCACGAAAGGCCCTCCCGTCTCGTCCTTTTCCCAGTCCCAGAAATAGGCCTGAGGGCGCCAGGCCGTCAGCTTGGTAAGCCGCGGGAAGGCATCAATCTGCACACGCCAGCCCGGGTTGTCCACCAGATGGAAGTGGAAGCGGTTCATCTTCAGGCGCGCCATCATCTCCAGCTGCTTCAGCACAAACTCCTTCCCCTGGAAATGGCGGCTCTCGTCCAGCATCACGCCCCTGTAGCGGAAGCGCGGCCAGTCAAGAATCGTGCAGCAGGTCAGCAGGCTGTCCACGGAAGCCATCATCCTGAGCGTCTGCCGGGCATAGAACACGCCCTCCTCGTCAGCCGCCACAATCCTCACGCGCCTCCTCCCAAGCTCCAGCCAATAGGCCGACCTCAGCTGCCAGTCCGCCAGATTCCTGCCCTTCAGTCGGCGACGAAGCGCCTTTTCCGAGATGCGCACCCTCTCGTGCAGGCCGGCCATCTCGTCAGGGGCGACACATCCCGAGCGTACCGAATACTCCACCGGCATCGGTATCAAGTTCGTCGGCAGGGTCTGGGCATGGATGCACACCGGCCAGAAGGCAAGCGCAAGCAGCAGCCGTCGCACCCGCCACGTGGCGCCGAAGCCCCTGCGCCTGGCCGTCGTGTCAAATACAGTTTGTGACAATCTTGCTGTCTTCATTTTCCTATTTCTCATTACGCCAGACAAAGATAGGGTGAGCCGAGCGAAAAACCAAATTTATTTGGATTTTTCCGAGGCGACCCCTATCTAAAAGCCCCGCAGGGGGTTAAAGGTACGGGTGAGCCGAGCCCTACGCCGCCCTGCTGTTCCAGCAGGCCCGCGTCACCACGGTAGCGGAACGCTACGAAAACGGAGAGGCTAAGGCAGATACCTAGCCTCTTCACAATCCTCCTCTGAAGGGAAGGACTGAAAGTCACCCCTCCTTTCGGAGGGGCCGGGGAAGGCTACCGGCGGGTCAGAACCGCAGTCCTATCGCTACGCCGGCTGTGGGCGAAAGAGGACCTGACGGAGTGGGCGAGGCGGAAAACGTCGGGGTGAAGCTCATCTCCACCGAGCCCTTGCGGCCCAGAAGCTCCTGGTAATACATGTTCTTCACCTTGACCGCCCTCTTTGCATCGATGCACGACCAGATGGAAAGCCCTAGGTCCGCTCCGAGGGCGCTGAGCAGGACAATCATGTTCTTCCTTCCTGCCGCCTCGTCGGTAAAACCGGTGAGAATCCCCTTTTCGTTGGTGATGGCAAGGCTCTCTAGGTTGTCGGCTGCGCTTTTCACGATGGAGAGCAATACCGCCTCTCCGCCCATGAACGCCAGTCCGCGCCACGTCTCGCCCGACAGCAGCTGCCCTATGCCGGGAAGGAAGAACGACGATACCCCGTACCAGCCCACGTTGTACGGGTCGGTCGCCTGACGGACATACTCCTTAGGGTTATAACTACCTTTGAGATCGCCATAGCTGACTTTTTGTGTTGTCTGGGCGTTCGACAGGCCGACTGTCGATAGCGCCACCAGAAGGGTAATGAAAATACGTTTCATGACATTTTTTTATTAGTGGTTAGTAAATGATTTTGATTTCGCCCACAAAGATAACGCCTGAAAACCGTCCCTCCAAACGCCAGGGACGGATGGCTAACGTCGGCGGACGAAAAACTAACCGCCCCCTCCTCCTCAGGAGATAAAAGACTTCAGTTTGGGCACAAACGAACGCGACACCTGTACCGTCGCAAGCCCCCCTCCCAGCTCCAGCGTGTAGCCGTTGGAGTTCCCTTTCGCCGAGGTGATGCTGTTCAGGTTCACCACGAAGGAACGATGGCATTGGAAGATGTTGGGGTAGTCGCTCAGCTCGTCCAGCACGGCCGAGAGCGTGCTCTGTATCTCCCTCCTCTCCAAACGTCCTCCCTCGACGTAGAACACGGCCACGTTGTTCTTCTGCGCCTCGACGTACAGCAAGTCGTTCAGGAGAAGGCCGAGGTCGTTCCCCCTGACGCGGTTGTCGTGGAGGACGACGGTCGTGCCCTCCTGCTCGTGAGTCGTCTTGTCGAGCAGGTCGTGCAGCTGCCCATGCATGTGGCGCTGGTAGGACGTCATGGTAGAGAGGATGGTGATGATCACGCCGATTATAAACGTCCACGACAGTACCGCCAGACAGCCCCCCACGTCTATCGGAGTGTGGAACAGGACGGTATAGAGGAAATAATTGCCGAGCCCGATAATCAGCACCATCGCGATGACCGCCGTCAGCTGATGCCAGATGCGCCATGTCGGCACACGCTTCTGCAAGGGGGCGACGATGAACCGCTTGACGACAAAGCTGCACACGAACGTCATCGCCCCGAAGAGCAACGCCACCATAAACTTGCTCCCCTTATAGACGCTAATGCCGAAGGGCTGGAGCAGGAGCAGGATCAGGAATACGAGGGCGAAGTACAGCAGGCAGTCCCTCGCCACACGTCCCTCCGCAGGCAGCGGATATTTCCTGCCGAGGGTAGAAGCCAGATTATGCCACGTGTTCTTCATCATGCCACAAAGATAGGGTGAGCCGAGCGAAAAACCAAATTTATTTGGATTTTTCCGAGGCGACCCCTATCTAAAAGCCCCGTAGGGGGTTAAAGGTAGTGCAAGCCCCGAGGCGATTTTTTTTATATTTCTCTGCTCCATTATTCTTTTTACAAATAAATCGTACTATCTTTGTCCCAGATTTATAAAAACGGATATACTTTGCATTTCCCATTGCTTCAACTACTATATCCTTGTCCGGATTTTTCTGCTTTCGCTAAAAAAATGAATCAAAAAACTCATAGCATGAAAAAGATAATTTGCCTGCTGGCTATATGGGGACTTCAGTATGCGTCCGCGATGGCCGTCAGCGCCCAACGTAAACAATTGTTTGACGAAGGCTGGCGATTCCATCGCGGAGAGGTGATAAACGCAGAGGCCGTCAACTTCGACGACTCAAAATGGCGCGAGGTTATCGTGCCACATGACTTCAGCATGGAGCCTGTGGCGTATGCTCACGACTATCGTGAGCATACGGCGGAGTGGAAGGACTGGCAGGTGGGGCCGTTCTCGCGGCTGAGTGTCGGCGACTGGGACCAAGGGCAGACGGTGGGCGGCACGGGCTGGTATCGCAAGACGTTCCGGCTGCCCACGAACGGCTCTGTCGATGAAGCCATCCGGCAGAAGACGTTCCGGCTGCGCTTCGATGGCGTGTATAATCAGGCTGAGGTATGGGTGAACGGACGGAAGGCGGCGATGAACATCTTTGGCTATATGCCTTTCGTGGTGGACCTGAACGACATCCTATGTGATGAGGAGAACCGCAACTCAAAGGACGAACGGCTGATTACCATTGCTGTGAAGGCCGTGAACGAAGGGTTGAACAGCCGATGGTATGCAGGCAGCGGCATCTTCCGCCATGTATGGTTAGAGACGTGCGACCATTTTCACCTTGACGAATGGGGCACCTACGTCGATGCGTCGGAAGTCAATGGGAAAAGCGCGAACATTAAAGTCTCCGCCAAGGTGTTCAACGAGAGCGACCAGGCGCCAGGCGGTGAGATGAAAGTAGAGATATTCGATGCCGATGGCCGTTTGGTGACTACCGCCGTCAAGACCTTCAGCGAGGCTGTCGCCACTACCGAACTGACGTTGAAATCCCCACGCCTGTGGTCGGTCGATTCGCCCTACCGCTATACCGCCCGCATCGCTCTCCTCGATGCCGTCGGCTGTCGCGACGCGTTGGAAATCCCCTTTGGCATCCGCACCATCAGCTTCTCTGCCGACAAGGGCTTCCTCCTTAACGGCAAGTCCGTGAAGCTTCGCGGCGGCTGTGTTCACCACGACAACGGACTGCTGGGTGCAGCCGCCATCGACCGTGCTGAGGTGCGCAAGGTTGAGCTGATGAAGGCACAGGGTTACAACGCTGTGCGCACGAGTCACAACCTGCCCACCGAGTCCTTCCTCAACGCCTGCGACAGTCTGGGCATGCTGGTCATCGACGAATGCTTCGACCAGTGGGAAGAGCCCAAGCGACAGGACGACTACAGCAACTACTTCTCCAGCGAGAAGCAACGCATCGTCGGCGGTCAGCCCGTGGGCATGGGCATAACGAACTTCGAGTACGACGCCGCCCTCATGGTACGCCGCGACCGTAACCACCCCAGCATCATCATGTGGAGCATCGGCAACGAAGTCGCCCAGCGCTCAGACGTGCCTCGCGGCAGGGAGATTGCCGAAGCCATCACCCGCGCCATCAAGGCCGAGGACAGCACGCGTCCGACGACGCTGGCCGTGTGCGACTACTGGGACCGCACGGCGCAGAAGATGACGTGGGACAAGGACTCACCCCGTGCCTTCGAGAATGTAGAGGTGGGCGGCTACAACTACGAGCAGCGCCGTTACGAGAGTGACCACGAGCGGTTCCCCCAGCGCATCATGTACGGATCAGAGACGCACCCCAACGCCATCGCAGTCAATTGGCGACTCGTCGAGACGCACCCCTACGTCATTGGCGACTTCGTGTGGACGGCGATGGATTACATCGGTGAGGCGGGTCTTGGTCACGCCCTCGAACGCAGCGACCGCGGACGGTGGATACAGCTGCTGGCCTGGCCCTGGTTCAACGCCTGGTGCGGCGACATCGACCTTGTCGGCAACAAGAAACCGCAGAGCTACTACCGCGATGTGGTGTGGGGCGAGCGCCCGATAGCGATGGCCGTGCGTCCCTCCGTGACCGACGGCGAGTATGAGGACGCGCCTGGCTGGTGCTGGACGGCGGAAGAGAACCATTGGAACTGGCACGACCGCGCCTACTACGATGGTCCTGACAAATGCGGCTATCTGCCTGTGGACATCCGTCCGGAAAAATATGACAACGCCTCCCTACGAAACGTAGTAGCCCACGACGTGGACGGCCATCGCAGCGACTCTATGCGAGTGAACGTCTATACCCGCGAATCGCGCGTCCGCCTGTCCGTCAATGGAAAAGTGGTTGGCGAACAAGATGTCAATCCCGACACCTACACAGCCACCTTCCGCGTAGCCTACGAGCCAGGCGAGTTGAAAGCCGAAGTGGTCAGGGCCCGTTCAAAGAAAGGTCCGTCCGCCGAGGTCGTTTTCCGCACCTCAGGCGCACCTGCCGCCATACAGTTCGAGGCCGTCGATAAGGAAATCACCACCTCGCCGGGTGATCTCGCCTATATATACATAAAGGTAGTCGATGCCGACGGTAACCTCTGTCCGACGGCCGAGATTCCACTCGATATCAAGACCTCAGGCGCTCGCCACATCGCCGTTGCCGGCACGGGCCATCCCTACGACCTGGCATCGTTCCGTTCCCTCACCCCCACCACCTTCCGCGGTCAGGCCCTCCTCATCATCCAGCCGCAGGGGCAGCAGGGCAGCGTTTCCATCACCGTCTCGTCGCCCATGCTCCAGTCACAGGGAATCTACAGCATCGAGATGAAGTGACTTTTCAGCTGACGCTAAATAATTAGGAACTATGTTAAAACAGACACGACTTATTATTGCCGGAGGATTTCTGGGGGCAGGGAAAACCACTCTTTTATGGGAGGTCGCGCGAAGGCTCACGGCACAAGGGCTGCGTGTTGGACTTATCACCAACGACCAGGCGTCGGAGCTTGTGGATAGCGCATGGCTCAAGCAGGCACATTTGAAGGTGGCAGAAGTATCGGGCAGCTGCTTCTGCTGCAACTTCAATGCTTTTGTGGATGCTATCAGGACGTTGCGTGCCGATGAGCAGGCCGATGTCATCCTTGCAGAGCCGGTGGGCAGTTGTGCCGACCTCATGGCAACCATCGTGCGCCCCATGAAGATTTTTCACAACACGGAGGTCGTTGTTTTGCCTCTGACGGTACTCAGCGACCCTTTACGGCTGGAATCCATCCTCTACGGAGGCAACGGTGGCCTGCACGATGATGCCGCCTACATCTATCGCAAGCAGTTGGAGGAAAGCGAAGTCATCCTCATCACTAAGACCGACCTGCTGAGCGACGAAAAACTCCAGAAACTAATAAAGGATACAAAGACTGTCTTCCACGATTCGAAGGTGATGGCAGCAAGTGTCCTAAATGGCACAGGCCTGAAAGAATGGTTTGGCGAGATATCGGGCAGTTGGAGCAAAGGCATGAAGGTACTTGACATCAACTATGATAGGTACGCCCATGGCGAGGCCGTGCTCGGATGGCTGAACGGAACGGTGGCGCTCACCTGCGAGAATGCCCGCTGGGATGCCCTGCTGAAAAACATCATGGACGGATTCGTGACGGCCATAGAGAGTGAGAACCTTGGCGTAGGGCATATTAAGGTCATCGTGGAGAGCGGCAGCCAATGTGCCGTGGGAAATCTCGTAGGCGCAGCCTCGACGCTTCAGCTACGTGGCACGGCAGGTACGGGCAATAGCGCGAAGCTCATCGTCAACGCCCGTGTGGAGACGTCACCCCGGCATCTTGACGAGATAGTGAAAGCCGTGCTTGCAAACGCCTTCAACAGTCAGTATAAGGATGAGATTCTGGCATGGAAATGCCTGATGCCCGGCCGACCGAGTCCGACATATCGGATGCTCTGAAAAAAGGTATCTAGGACGTCTGTTGTTGCGGATTGTAAATCCGCAACACATGAATAAGGATTTGTAATCCCCCACTCGCTGCTCCATCGGTTGACCCGTTGACCTGTTGACTCGTCGAGCGTAGTTCAACAGAGAGCGGGAGAAGGGGAGGAGAAACTTACGAAACTAACAAAATAACAATTTATATTTTATATTTTCTTTTTTCATCTTTCCTTCGGTTGAGGGTGATGATTACGATATATTATTATATATAAATAAATATATATTATTATATATATAATAATATATATTTAAACTTCTACCGAAGGGTGGGAAGTATCGAGATAGAAAATATAAAATATAAATTATAATTTTGTTGGTTTCTCTCAATGTGCTGTGAATCAGATGGATTTTTTTGATTGATTGTAACTATATGTCGGTGAGAGTGTTAGAAATTGATATGTGTTCAGGCGTACGCGTCATGCCGGAATAGGGGACATTGCCTCGGCTACACTCAATGTTAAAATGGCCGGGCGACAGCGCAGTGGGCTGGCGAAACGGTCCACTGGGCTGGCTCGGCAGCGCATTGTGATAGTTTTTTATTCCACTGCGATTTTTTCGGCGTTTTTGTTTGGTAGTTTCACAGAAAATCAGTAACTTTGTGGTAGAATAAAACTGAAACCATTAACTTAAACTAAAATGCTGAAATGATTGAACTATCACAACCACAAACACTTACGGAAGACGCTGGGGGAACGGGTTTAGTTCATAATTCATAGTTCATAGTTCTTTTTAGTTCATAATTCATAGTTCATAGTTCATAGTTTGGCAAGAAATAGCGCGAAAAGGTGTTCTCGCTGGAAGTGGGAATCTATGTGAAAACGATGTTGTATCTTTGCATCGGATTTAGAGCGCTTAATTCTTAACTAGTTCAAGCTTCATTCTCGATGGTTAGTGGGGCGGCAATGGCGGAGGGTGACGGGTATGGCGCGGGCCGCGAGGCTGTCGGGGGTGAGGATGAGCTCTGCCATTGCGGCACGACGGGTGGAGGGGGGCGTCTGGTCGAAGACGAAGTTGCCGAGGCTGTAGAAAACGGGCATCTGTCTCGGGGCATCCGGGGTGCTTATCTGCTCGTAGGGCTGCACGACGTGGGGGTGATGGCCGATGACGGCGTCGCAGCCGGCGCTGGCGAGGGCGGCAGCTCCGAGGCGCTGGCGCATGGAGGGCGACTGCTGAAACTCGGCGCCCCAATGGAGGACGGCGATGGTGTAGTGGTCGGGGTGGGCGGCCTTGTAGGCATGGATGACGGTGGCAAGGGCCTCGGCACGCAGCTGGCAGACGTCGGGCAGGCTGTCGGAGGGTACCCAGTTCTCGAGGGGGAGGGCGACAGAGTTGAAGATGGCGGCGGTCACGCCGTTCTTGCGGATGAGCGTGGGCTGCGTGCGAACGGCTGCCGACGTGCCGTAGCCGAGGGGTGTGATGCCTGCCTCCTCCAAGGCCTGAGCGGTGGAGCGGAGGCCGCGACGCGACTGGTCGTTGGTGTGGTTGTTGGCCAGGCAGGCGTGGGTGATGCCCGCCTGGCGCAGGCCGGCAGCATAGCGCGTGGGGGCATGGAAGATGTACTGTTTGCCGATGGGCGAGAGGGTGTCGGCCAGGGGACACTCGAGGTTGACGATGACGGCATCGGCACGGGCGAAGTCGTCGGCCACGCCCTCGAAGAGGTAGGGCACGCCATGCTGATCTATGATGGGGCGCACGCCGCGATCGAGCAGCACATCGCCCGTGAAGAGCAGCACAAGGCCTTCTTCCTCTCCCGGGGAGCAGGAGAGGAGAAGGAATGAAACCATCAAGAATGAAAAATGAAGAATGAAGAATGAAGAATAAAATGCTTTGCAAGTGGTATGCCGTGTCCGAGACATTTTATTTTTCATTTTTCATTCTTAATTCTTCATTAAAAAAGGAGTTTCTCCTTTTTTCAGCATCCTGTGCTGTAGATGAACTTGTCGCCGACGGTGGCGGGCTGGGTGAGGAGCCAGGGGGCCATCCACTCGGGTACGGCTGGGGCTTCGCCGCGCTCGAGCATCTGCTGCCACTCCTCGTCGGTGAGGCGGTTGCCGAGCGGGCGCACAAACTCGTAGTAGCTGAAGGTGGCGCCGCGCGTGAGGTAGGTCTCGCCGCCTACACGCACGAGGACGTAGATGGTGTTGGCGTTGCCCGTGGCCTCGTAGAGGATGCCGTCCTTGGGGCAGCCCTCGACGTTGCGGGTATAGACGTCGGCGACGAGGGCGATGGAGCGCTCGGCACCCTTGATGTCGCCCCACCTGGCGACCTCCTGCTCGGGGTCGAGGATGGAGAGGGTGAACCACTCGATGTGGCTGCCGAGGATGGAGAGTATCTGCTGCTTCTCGGCAGGGGTGGTGCGTCCGACGTGCTCGTCCTCGGCGACCTCGAGGCAGAGCTGGGTGAACTCGCGCAGACGCTCGGACTTGTCGAGGAGGTCGGGGTCGGTGATGCCGACGCTCTTGAGCACGGCGCCGAGCTGGTCAATGAGGGCTGTCAGCCCCTTCCAGAAGGGGATGTTAGGCTCGACGTAGTTCACCTTGACGAGCTCGGGGAAGTCGCTCCCCCCGCCGCACTCGGCAGCCATGGGCTGCTCGGCATAGAGGATGGCGTCGTGCTTGAGCTCGGCCCACGAGGCGAGGGCGGTATTGAGGTTCTTGCATCGCCAGGCGGGCGTGAGCGTGAAGCCTGGGGCCTCCTTGCCGACGCTCTGCATCTGGACGAGCAGGCGCATCCACGCGGCGTACATGCTGTCGTCGGCATAGTGGGCGAAGATGTTCTTCAGCTTGTTCATCTCGGGGGTGTACTTGTCCCACGCGGCAGACTCGTGGTAGAGGGTGTCGAGGAGGGTGTCGGCGGCGCGGACGCCAAAGGCGGAGAGGACGTCGAGCCCCTTCGGGTAGGCGCGTTCGGCATCGGGCCTGACGTCCACCAGACGGCCGAGGATTTCGGCATCGGGGGTGTAGCGCTGGGGCATGAAGTTGACCTTCTTCACGCAGTCGTTGGCGATGGGCGGGGTGATGCGGTTGCGCTTTTCGAAGAGCTTGTCGATGGCCGTCTGGATGTCGTCGGCATTACGGCAGTTCCAGAGCTCCTCGACGGAGAGGTTGTCGGCCTCGCCCATCAGGAAATCGAGGGGGACGGTGACCTTGTGGTAGGCCTCCATGGCCTTGCTGCCGGCGCGCCCCAGGAGCGCAGCCATGAAGAGACAGGGGCTCTCGGAGGAGACGTCGTCGGCACAGAAGAAGACCGTCTGCAGCCACATCATGGCGCGGAAGTAGCGCTGGGCCTGCTCGTTGCGCGTGTAGTGCCCGCGGGGCTTGAAGAGGCTATAGCCGAACTGGGCGTTGGAGGGGTAGAGGAGCGAGACGTCGTCTTCGAGCGCCGCGATGCGGGCCAGCTCGCCGGCATAGATTTCGTCGTAGCCCTGGGGGACGGCGACCCGGGTGTCGTCGAGCAGGCGGAGGGCAATGGCGAAGAAGGTGGCTGCGCGGGCGGTATTGTCGCGCGTGTAGGCAGGTGCCGCAAGGAGCGTCTTGTACTCGTTCATGGACTGGTGGTAGAGCGAGGTGCAGAGCGTCTTCAGGGCAGGGATGAACTGGAAGGTCTCCAGGTACTTGAGCACATAGCTGAAGTACATGTGGAAGGTCTGAAGGAAGAGGTCGGAGGTGATGAACGACGGCATCATGCGGTAGTCGTTCTCCTCGTAGACCTGGAAGAGCTGGTAGTAGTCGGAGGGCTGCAGGGCGAAGTTGTGGTCGCGCAGGTGGGCGTCGAGCGCCGCGGGCTTCTGGGCCACCTGATACATGTTGGCTGCGAGCGAGGGGTTGAGCAGATGGCTGTGGATGAACGTCTCGCCCCTCATGGCCTCCATCAGCTCGTCGATGCGGCGGACGAAGTCGCGTTCCTCGTCGGTAAGGGGTGTGGCGGCCTTCTCGGTCTCGTAGTCGCTCTCGAACGGATAGCCGTCCTTGTAGCGGTCGAGGCAGGCCTGGTAGTACCAGCTGCTGCGGAGGTCGAAGAAGGCGTTGATGTCGCTCTCGACGAACCAATGGCCGTGGAGGGCGTAGGGGTAGGCACGCAGCAGGCGCAGCTCCTCGTACGAGCAGCGGCTGAGGTCCATGGTGACGTCGAGGGTGGGCGGAAGCGAGTCGAGCGAAAGGATGGAGACGAAGGCGGGCGTCGTCTCGTCGGTCGTACGGGGACGCTTGCTCTGGGGTTTGCAACTGGCCAGCAGGGCTAAAAAGGAGAGCAGGAGGATGAATGACTTTTTCATAATGAAACAGGTTTTATTCCAAAGGAACTGAGTTTGTAGGTACGATGGATGAGGCTGTCGGAGGCGTCGCGCTCGGTGGTGCGGATGAGGGTGCCGTCGAAGCGGAAGTCGTCGAGCCGTGCGCCCACGTGCGAGCCCATCCAGAGGGGACGTATGAGACGCCCTTCGGTGAGGTGGAAGAGGAAGAGGCGCTTGTCCGGCTGGGGCGAGAAGCGCGTGGGCTTGATGACGCCGACGCCGATCTCGGGGATGCCGTCGGCCGTCAGGTCGCCGCAGTAGAAGCGGTACGTGGGGTAGGGAAGGCGGAAGGCCGATACCTCGCGCCCGTCCTTGGCGAAATGGCGGAGGATGCTGAGCGAATCATTCACCACATCGAGTCGTATCTCGCCATCGGCATAGCGGTAAACGCCCTCCCTGTCGCCTGAACTACAGGCGAGAAGGAGGAATGAAAAATGCAGAATTAAAAATGAAAAATAGATGGCCTTGCCGGTGGTATGCCGCGTAGGGAACACTTTATTTTTCATTTTTAATTCTGCATTTTTCATTTAATTCTTCATTTTTCATTTTTCATTTTTAATCACACTCCCCGTTTGGCGCGGAGGAGCTGCTGGGCAGACGTCAGGTTGGTGGTGGGGACGTAGCCAGGCAGAGGCTGCATCTTCTCGTGGATGGCATCGAGGAACCACGAGGGCTGCGGGAAGAAGGCCTCCTCCAGCTCGTGGCAGGGGGTAATCCAGTTGCGGGAGCCGAGGACGACGGGGGCGGCATCGAGGTAGTCGAAGCAGAGGTCGGCAACGTTGGCGGCAAGGTCGTTAAGGAACGAGCCACGGGCCGTGGCGTCGCCGGCTATGATGATGCGGCCGGTCTTCTTCACGCTATCGATGACGGGCTGGTAGTTGAACGGCACCAGCGAGCGGGCGTCGATGACCTCGGCCTCCATGCCGAAATCGGCCTTCAGGCGGTCGGCAGCCGCGAGGGCGCGGTAGAGCGTGGCGCCGATGGTAAGGAACGTAACGTCCTTGCCGACACGCTTCACGTCGGGCTCGCCGATGGGAATCTCGTAGTACTCCTTGGGTACGCCACCGGCGTGGAACTCCTCGCCCTTGTCGTAGATGCGCTGGCTCTCGAAGAAGATGACGGGGTCGGTACCCTGCAGGGCGGCGTTCATGAGGCCCTTGGCATCGTAGGGCGTAGCCGGGAAGACGACCTTCAGACCCGGGATGTGGGTGCAGAGCGACGTCCAGTCCTGGCTGTGCTGGGCACCATACTTCGAGCCTACGCTCACGCGGACGACGACGGGCATCTTCAGGATGTTGCCCGACATGGCCTGCCACTTGGGCAGCTGGTTGAAGATTTCATCGCCGCAGCAGCCCAGGAAGTCGCAATACATGATTTCGGGGATGACACGTCCGCCGCACATGGCGTAGCCGATGGCGGTACCGATGATGGCGGCCTCGGCGATGGGGGCGTTGAAGAGACGATGGGGAGGCAGGGCCTCGGTCAGCCCGCGATAGACGGCAAAGGCGCCGCCCCACTCGCGGTTCTCCTCGCCGTAGGCTACGAGGCTGGCATCCTTGTAGAAGCGGTCGACGATAGCCTCGAAGAGGCCGTCGCGGATGTTGTAGGATTTCATCTTGCTGACGGCCTTGCCCTCGGCATCCTTGTAGAAGCGCTCCTTGCCGGCAATCTGGCGGACGCGCGGGTTCTCCTCCAGGGGATGGTTGACCTCAGGCACGGCGTCGGAGAGGCTGTCGACGGACTGGTTGGAGAACATCATGTCGCCCAGCAGCTCGTCCTGCCTGACGAGGTCCATGCGGGGTGAGAGGGTGTCGTCGATAGCCAGTTTGTACATCTCGAAGAGTACGTCGCGCATCTGCTGCTGTATGGCGTCGAGCTGCTGCTGCGTGGCCACGCCAGCTTCGATGAGCTTCTCGCCGAAGGCGACGATGCAGTCCTCGGCCTGCCAAGCCTCGAGCTCCTCCTTCGTGCGGTAGGAACCCTGGTCGGAAGGCGAATGGCCGCTATAGCGGTAGGTGACGACGTCGAGCAGGCAGGGGCCTTCCTTGCGCTCGAGGGCGGCCTTCTTGCGGCGGAAGGCGTCGATGACGGCAAGGGGGTTGTAGCCGTCGACACGCTCGGCCTGCATGGCGTCGGGACGGAAGCCGGCTCCGATGCGGGCGGCGAAGTCGTAGCCCATCGTCTCGCCACGCGTCTGTCCGCCCATGGCATACTGGTTGTCCATGATGCTGAAGAGGATGGGCAGGCCGCCCTTCATGTCGCCCTCCCAGAGGGTGCGGAACTGGTCCATGCTGGCAAAGGTCATGCCCTCAAGGACGGGGCCGCGTGCCAGGGCGCCGTCGCCGATGTTGCAGACGACGATGCCGCGCTTGCGGTTGACCTTCTTATAGAGTGCTGCGCCCACGGAGATGCTGCCCGAGCCGCCCACGATGGCGTTGTTAGGGAAGATGCCGAAGGGGATGAAGAAGGTGTGCATGGAGCCGCCGAGACCCTTGTTGAAGCCCGTTTCGCGGGCAAAGATTTCGGCTATGGCGCCGTAGAGGAGGAAACGGATGCCCAGCTCCTTGACGTCGTGGCCTTCGTAGCCGCGCTTGGCCACATCCAGCGTGGCACCGCCCCAGAACTCCTCCATGACCTTCGTAAGTTCTGCGTCGCTCAGAATCTGAATGGAGCGGAGGCCCTTGGCGAGAATCTCGCCGTGGCTGCGATGGGAACCGAAGATGTAGTCGTCGGTATCGAGGTTGTAGGCCATGCCGACGGCAGCTGCCTCCTGTCCGGCGCTCAGGTGGGCAGGACCAGGATTGTTGTACGCCACGCCGTTGTAGCCGCCCGTGGTCTTCACGAGGTTTAGCATGGTCTCAAACTCGCGGATGGTGAACATGTCGCGGTAGATGCGCAGCAGGTCGTCGGTGGTATAGTGGCCGTCGGCCAGCTCGTCGGCGATGCTCTTGGCATATTGCATGACGGGGATGGTGGGGAGCTTGATTTCTCCTGCCTTCCGAATCTCTTTCGGGTCGATATAAAGTGCTTTTGACATAATGATATTTTTTTTTCAGTTAAGAGTCAAGAAAGATAGTTCATAATTCACAATTTATAGTTGGCTGTATACAGAACTGTTTTTCTTAACTCTTCATTCTTAATTCTTAACTAAAAATGCTGTTTCCTTGATGATTTCGCTGACGGTGGGGTGGGGGAAGACGACCTCCTTCAGCTGCTCGACGGTCATCTCCTGTTCGATGGCGATGCAGCAGCTGTGGATAATCTCGCTACAGGGGTTGCCCAGCATGTGGACGCCCAGCACCTCGTGGTACTTCTTGCCAACGATGAGCTTGCAGATGCCCTCGCCGCCTTCGTTCTCGGCCACGAAGCGTCCGGCAAAGGCCATGGGGAGCTTGAGGACGTCGTAGTCGATGCCCTTGGCCTTTGCCTGCTCTTCGGTAAGGCCGACGCCTGCCACCTCGGGGTTGGTATAGACCACGCCGGGGATGGCGTCGTAGCGCATGCGGTCGTCGTGGCCGAGGATAGTGTTGACGGCCACCTCGCCTTCGCGGCTGGCGGTATGGGCGAGCAGGCTGAAGCCTGTGACGTCGCCTGCGGCATAGACGCCCGGGATGTTGGTACGCATGCGCTCATCGACCTTGATGCCCACGGGACGACCGCCCTTGTTGAGCGTCATCTCCACGCCGAGGTACTCCAGGCCGAAGCCGCTAATGCTGGCGCGACGGCCCACGGAGAGCAGAATCTTGTCGCCACAGACGCGGCAGGTTTGTCCGTCGGGGTCTTCATAGACCACGGTGTTGCCCTCGATGGCGGTAACCTTGCAGCGGAGGTGAAACTTGATGCCCTTCTTGGCGTAGATGCCGCGCAGCAGGGCGCTAATCTCGCCGTCGAGGCCGCCGAGGATTTCGGGCAGCATCTCGATGACGGTAACCTTCGTGCCGAGGCTGTTGAAGAACGAGGCGAACTCCATGCCGATGACACCGCCGCCGATGACCACCAGTTCTTCGGGCCGCTCGTGCAGGGCGAGGATTTCGCGGTTGGTGACGACCGTGTCGCCGGCCTCCTTCAACCCGGGGATGGGGGGTACGGTAGCCTCGCTGCCCGTGCAGACGAGGAGGTTGCGGGCGGCGTAGGTCTCCTCGCCGCAGCGGATGGCGATGCCCTCGGCCGAGCGGCCTTCAATCATTGCCTCACCCTTGACGACAGTTACGCCGTGGTTCCTCATGGCAGCCTTCACACCACCCACGAGCTTCTTCACCACCTTCTCCTTGCGGGCAACGATTTTGCCGTAGTCGAACGAGGCCTCCCCGACGCTGATGCCGTATTTGTCGCCGTGGCGGGCATAGTCATATACTTTTGCGGAATAGAGGAGCGTCTTGGTGGGGATGCAGCCCTCGTTGAGGCAGACGCCGCCCAGCTCCCGCTTTTCGAACAATACCACTTGCAGGCCTTGGGCGCCTGCTCTCTCTGCGGCTACGTACCCGCCCGGGCCGCCGCCAATGATGGCAAGATCAAACATGATTCTATTTTTACTTTTTGATGACTTACGAGTTACTATTTCGTTAGAACGTGATATCAAGTTTTTCAATCTCCGTGGCGATGGTCTTGAGGAAACGCGTGGCTTCGCCGCCGTCGATGGAGCGATGGTCGTAGGTGAGGCTGAGGCCGATATAGGGCACGAAGGCATAGACGCCTCCGCCAAGGTCCTTCGGGCGGGGCACGATGGTGTTGACGCCGAGGATGGCGCTCTGCGGCACGTTGATGATGGGGGTGAAGATTTCCACGCCATAGGCTCCCAGGTTGCTGACGGTGAACGAGGCGGCTTCGGGACGCAGCAGGTCGGGGTTGATGCTGCCCTTCTTGCAGTCGTCGGCCACCCGCTTGAGGGCTTTGCTGAGGCCGATGATGTCGAGGTCGTCGGCAGCCGGTACGGCGGGCACCATCAGTCCGCGCTCGGTATCGACGGCGAGGCCGAGGTTTACCTTGCGGAAGATGCGCAGGCTCTCGCCGAGGCAATGGCTGTTGACGTTCGGGAATTGTTTCAGGGCGCGAATGACGGCATAGCACACCAGGTCGTTGATGGTGATGTTGGCGTCGATGTGTCCCTCTTCGTAGGCTTTCTTGGCCTGACGGCGCAGGGCTTGGATGCGGCGGGCATCGGCACCCAGGTGGTGGGTGAGCTGCGCCGAGTTCTGCAGGGCGTTATACATGGCGCGGGCTATCAGCTTGCGCATGTTCGTCATGGGGACATCGTCGTAAGATGTGCTATCTGGCGATTTGCTGTCTGCGGTCTGCTCGTGCAGGTCGCAGCCCCTGACCATGCCTGCCAGTCCGCTGCCCTTGGCGGGAGCGCCGAGGCCGCCTTCGGCCATCATGGCGCGGGCCTTGCCGCTGAGGCGACCCTGTGAATGGATGGCAGCCTCCACGTCCTGTTCGATGATGCGTCCGCCGGGGCCTGAGCCGCTGAGGCTCTGCCAGTCGATGCCCTTTTCTTCTGCCAGACGGCGAGCACGGGGGGAGATCAGGGAAGACCCACCCCCAACCCCTCCCGTGAGGGAGGGGAGTGGATTGTGCGATGGCTCTGCGCTGGCAAGACTCTCCTCATGGGGAGATTTAGAGAGGTCTTCCTCCCCTCCCTCACGGGAGGGGTCAGGGGTGGGTCTCTTGGGGACCACCTCTTCCCCCTCGGCGCCGATGACCATGACATCGGTGAGGCAGGGCACCTCGTCGCCTTCGTGGAAGTAGCACGCCAGCACGATGCCCTCGGCCTTCGACTCCTCTTCGAACGAGGCCTTGTCGGTCTCGTAGGCAAACAGCACGTCGCCCACGCTTACCTTGTCGCCCACGTTTTTCCGTATTTCTGTGATGATGCAACTCTCTACCGACTGCCCTTGCTTGGGCATTATCACAACCGTTGCCATATTTTAAGAATTAAGAATGAAAAATTCTACTTATAGATTGCCCTGAAGTCGATGCTGCCCCAGTCGGGAATCTCGATGTCGGGGTCGTCGACGAGGGTGTCGACGATGCGCCGCTTGCCGCGCATGACGTTCGTCTCCATGAACCGCAACTCCTCGTGGATGAGGCGCGTCATGGCCGAGGCAATCTCGTGCCCGTGCCCCGTGAAGCGGTAGGCATTGTAGTTGTAGCCCTTCTTCTTGTACATCTTCGCCAGCGGGTCCAGTCCGCCGAAGAAGCGGCGCCCCATCTTCATCTTCTTGTACGTCACGATTTTGTCCTCCGTACCGTGGAAGAGCAGAGTGGGGCAGGGCTCGGTCTTGTAGTACGGTCCGCCCTGATGGCTGTAGAGTGCGCCGCTGAAGGCCATCACGCCAGCATAGTTGAACGTCGTGGGCAGGGGGCAGCGCTCCGTGCGGTTGGCAATCTCGTACTCGGCCTGTAGCGCCGTGATGGCACCTGCCGACGAGCCGCTCACCACCAGGTTGTTCGCGTCGATGCCGTACTCCGCGCCGTGTTCTATCAGCCAGAGGGTGGCGCTGAAGAGGTCCTCGACGGCGATGTCGATGGCATGCTCGACGGCGTGGAGGAACTTCATGCTGAAATTCCAGCTGACGCCCTTCAGCCCGAGGCGGTAGTCGATGGCGACGACGTGGTAGCCCTCGTCGCAGAGGCGTTTGAACCATTGGCGCTGATGGCCGTTATTGCGCTCGCCACCCACGAAGCCTCCGCCGAAGACAAACAGCACCGTGGGCTTCTGCTGTCCCCCGATGCTTGTCACGCTCCCAGGTGTGGGGTTCCAGATGTCCAGCCAAAGGCTGCATGTGTCGCGCTCGGCAAACTTGAACTCTCCTGCGGGCAGGAACACGCGTTCCTGTGCCGCTGCTGCGATAGCCATCGCAGCACATATGAGCAGTAGTATCGGTTTCTTCATATCCCTTATGTTTTTTCGCTTGCAAAGGTACGAGTAAGCGAGCGAAATTCCAAATTATATTTAGGAAAATCCGAGCGTGAGTACCTAAAACGGGCAACACCCGTTAAAGGTACGAGTAAGCGAGCGAAATTCCAAATTATATTTAGGAAAATCCGAGCGTGAGT
>JAFWOP010000091.1 GCA_017545365.1 Bacteroidales bacterium | reverse complement strand
GCTTTGCGGTCTCCAGCAAAACAAAAGAAAACAAAAAAAAACAAGAAAAAACAATTTAATATAGGTTTTATTTGGTTTTGTTTGGTTTTATGGGGTTTTGCGTAACACCGCGAAGCGGTACCATGAATAATTCAGGATAAACTAAACGACAATAAATATGAGAAAAAAGACTAAGAACAGACACGGAGCCTTCGGGCTACAAGTGCTCATGCTCGTGATGCTCATCGGGGGCAGCCCGCAAGCGTGGGCGGACAGGATGAAGAACAACGACTACTTCAAAATGTACTGGAGCGGCAACCACGACCACGTACACTTCAGCCTGCAGGCCGCCGACCTCGTAGGGCAAAACACCTACAGCAGGTCGGGCACCATCAAGGCCACCTGCGGCGGCACGACCTATGAAATCCTGAAGATCCACTCCACCGGCAGCGGCAAGGACAGCGGCGACAGCTGGAAGGTGTATGGCTACGACCCCAACGGCTCCGACTGGGGCGGCGTGTGCTACATCACCAACATCTCGCCCAGCGGCGAGCAGAAGGTGGACCGGGGCGACAGCGACAACTCCTACACCGTGAAGAAGGGCGAGGACGACGACTACCCCACGATTGAGATTGACTTCTACTGGCCCGCATCAATGGCGGGCAAGGAGTGGGAGTTCAAGTATGACTTCTACCTCGACCAGAACGACCGCGTAGCCCCCGGCGACCAGTCCATGAAGCTGGGCAACTATCACCTGGGCTACACCGCCGCCGACTTCGGCTACAAGACGGTGAGCACCGGCGACTTCAAGTACGAGCGCACGGCCATCGACAAGATTTCGTTTGAGGCGCCGGAGCTGCCATCGGGCGCCATCCCGTCGAAGCTGAGCGACTTCCGCTGGTACAAGGCCTACTACAACCTCACGTTCAACTACACCATGCCCTCGGGCGAGGTGAAGAGCGTGGTGAAGAATGAGCTGGAGTGCAAGTCGCAGCGGACGAAGTACGAGATAGAGATTCCCGTGGAATACATGAAGTTCAAGCGCCTGGACCTGAAGGCCGAGGCCGTGGTGATGCTGATGAACGCCGACGACAAGTACTACTGGCAGGACAAGCCCACCCACCTGTGCAGCGACATCTTCGCCAACCCCCCGCAGCCCAAGGGGCTGGCCGCCGAGTACCATCAGTTCGACGACGAGGCCATCCTCACCTGGGAGGCCTTCTCCACGGGCGACAAGTTCCTCCACGGCAGCGTGCCCTACGTCTATCGCATAGAGACGAAGGAGAACGGCACACCCCTCTCGGGCGAGTCGTGGAAGAAGCTCGGCACCCTCGACGAGGTGAGCACCAGGCAGCAGATGACCTTCACCGACAACAGCGTCAGCTCGGGCACCTACTACCGCTACATGGTGCTCAACGTGCCCAAGGACTGGATAGGCCACGGCGTGAGCCAGACCGACCTGAACAGCCCCGACGAGGACCTGCTCATGTGCCTGCCCTACACAGAGAGCGCGGTGGTGAATACGAGGCCGCAGGTCACCCTCTTCGACCTGCAGCAGGACCTGACCCATACCACCGAGGTGCGGCTGACGTGGAAATGGACCCGCGTGCCAGTGAAGGCGCAGAATGTCACCTTCACCATGATGCGCCGCACGTCGCCCGAGGAGGGCTGGACGGTCTATAGCAAGGACATCAGCGGCCCCAGCAACCCCAAGGACGGCGAGGTGGGCTCGTTTGTGGATAAGAACCTGCCCAACAACAAGGTGCGCTACGACTACCGCGTGGTGCTGGAGCTGAACGAGGGCAAGGACAACTTCTCCAGCAACCTCTGCACCGCCGGCCTCATAGAGGGTACCACCGTGAAGGGCATCGAAGCCTCGAAGGGCACCCATGCCGGCACCGTGCGCGTGACGTGGAACTCCAAGCAGGTGGGCACCGGCAGCAACACCTACATGCTCTACCGGCGCTATGCCGACACCGACGACGACTTCGGAAAGCCCATCTACACCACCACGCAGACCGCCGAGCAGTACACCTACGAGGACGTCACCACCCTGCCCGGCTACTACTATGAGTACAAGGTGGAAATCTACGGCGACGGCGGCACTACCTACCAGAACGCCCTCACCGACGTGGGCTTCTGCCAGGCACGCGGCGTGGTGAACGGAAACATCACCTTCAAGGAGGGCAACACAGCCGTTGAGAACGTGCGCATAGACCTCGTGGCCTCCGACGACGACGGAACATCCATGCAAGGCTACTCCAAGCGATTCGACGGAGCATCGGCGGGCGTGCAGTGGAAGGCCAGCCAGGAGGAGCTGGCGAAGGTCTTTGGACCCGACAAGGACTTCACCATGCAGATGTTCGTCAGGCCCGACTCGGCATTGAGCACGGGGGCGGTCATCGGCGAGATTCCCGGCGAGGGACGGCTCGTATTGGGCAGCATGAATAATGGGGAGTATGATCTGGCGATGGTGAAAGTGACAGACTATGTTCTGGTGGATTCTGTTGCGGTGGATTCTGTGAAGATTGAGCCGCCAGCAGAAACCCCATTGCCGGCTTCCACTAAAACGACCAATCTTTCTACCCTCACCGGCGACTACACGGCGCAGAATCTCGAAACCCTCACCGGCAAGTTGGGCGGCAACTACAAGATTTCCATTGCCGACGGTGCTGTCGTATTTCTTAAAGATGTCACCATCGATGGCGAAAATTTATCGAAATACTCATGGGCAGGCATCAACTGCCCAGGCGATGCTACCCTTGTATTGGAAGGCAACAACACTGTGAAGGGATTCCATGATCATTATCCGGGCATCCATATCGAGGAGGGCAAGACACTCACCATCAAAGGCTCTGGTTCGCTCACTGCTTCTTCAAATGGCTATGGATCAGGTATAGGAGGTGGTTATAGTATTTCTTGTGGCAACATAGTGATAGATGGCGGTACCATCACGGCTAATGGTGGAATGTATGCTGCAGGTATAGGAGCTGGGTATCGTGGAACTTGTGGTAATATTGTGATAGAAGGTGGTACCATCACGGCTAATGGTGGAGATAGCACGGCTTCTGGTGGATATAATGGAGCAGGTATTGGCAGTGGATTGTGGGGGTCTTGTGGCTCAATAACCATCACCTATGTCGAAAAACTAACCGCCTCAGCTTACAGCAATGCAAGAACTATTGGTAATGGTTGTAACGGCACTTGTGGCACAGTAACCATTGGTAATACGGTGTATCCGGATGGTATTTCGAAGTCCCCCTACACAATATCAAACATTTATGAATATAATTATGTTAAAATTTATGAATACACTTACGGCACAGCCACCAATACCAACGTGGCCATCCCCTCTGACAAGTACTCCCTGTTGAGCGTCAGCAGGACAATCAGCCAGACGGAGAGTACTCTTAGCTTCCAGGTGGATGGCAGCGAGGTGAAAACCCTGCCTGCCACCAAGCTAAAGAACTTAGCCCCCTTCTCCGTGGGCGGTGCCGACGGCCTCACGACCGCTCAAGGCTTCAAGGGCAACATCACCGAGGTGCGCGTGTGGGACCATGTGCTGAAGGACGCTGAGAAGCGCAGCTATGCCGACCGCATGCTGAACGGCAGCGAGAAGGGCCTGAATCTTTACTGGCCCATGGACGAGGGCCTGGACCTCCACGTGTTCGACGCCTCCTACGCTGCCAGCAAGCCCAACGGTCGCCACGCCACGGTGGGTGCCTCGGTGTCCAACTCGGTCATCGTGCCCACGCAGGAGCAGCTCTCGCGC
>JAFWOP010000090.1 GCA_017545365.1 Bacteroidales bacterium | reverse complement strand
TGTACTTTAACGATTTTAGTTGAGTACTTCGAGTCTTATTTGTATTTTCGATTGACTTTGGTTAATACTTATTGTTAATCTCAGTTGACTGTTGTTGTTGCTTATTTATGATATCAGTTGACGATGTTTGTTTCTATTCACAAATTAGGTTGTGCCCCAAAGTCGTCTGCAAAGCTACACAAATAATTTCATGCAGCCAAACTTTTGATGGCATTTTCTCTGTAGCTTGTCCACTTTTTCTTCAGTTCTCCCGTGCAGAGCGCCGCTTCTGCAGGCGTTCTCCAGTCAAGACTCATATGCGGACGCTCGTTGTTGTAGAAGTCGATGGCAGCCTTCAAAGCCTTCCTGACCTCCTGTATTGAGAAGAAGGACATTCCCTGAAGCAGCTCGTTCTTGACGATGCCGTTGACACGTTCTGCCACAGCATTGTCCTTTGGGTCTCCACATTCGGTCATGCTGATCTTAATGTTGTGTTTTCTCAAGATGTCCGTATAGGCGTAGCTTGCGTACTGTACGCCACGGTCAGAGTGGTGAATAAGATCAACATCCCGTCTGCCTCCAAGCCGGCCCAATGCCATTTCCAGGGCTTCGATGGCAAACTTGGCCTCCAATGTCTCGCCTACGCACCAGCCGATAATTTCCTTTGTATAGTAGTCTGTCACAAGCGACAGGTAGCAGAAGTCGGATTCGCCCGTCTGGGCATTCAGATAGATGACCATATAGGTGATGTCGCTCACCCACAGCTGGTTGGGACGCAGCGGGATGAGTTCCTTCACCAGGTTGGGGTACAGGGGCAGGTCGTGGTCGGAATCGGTCGTCTTAGCGCGACGCTTGCGCTTACGCACCTTCAGGTTATACTTCTCAATGATATCATAGAAACGGTTGTAGCCTACGCTGTGGACGTCGCCGAACTCCTTCCTGTACATCTGCCAAAGCTTGCCGCCGCCGATGCCGCGGTCCTTCTGACGGATACGCTTGACATACTCCACGCAGAACGCCTCCTCCGCCAACTTGCGAAGATCCGTGTCACCATGCTTATAGTAGGCCTGGGTTGACACACCAAGCAGCTTACACTGTGACGTGACGGGGTAAGCCTTCACGTCGCGGGTGTATAGCCTACTGACTACTTGGTGCCAGCTTTTTTTAAGTCAATGCCATATACCTCCTTGCCGAAGGCTACCATCTCCTCATAAAAGTCGGCACGCAACTTCTCTTGTTTCAATTCACTCTGAAGACGGGCTATCTCTGCCTGCAGCTTCTTGTAATCATCAGGGGTTACATCCTTACGTTTCTTCATTTGAACAACTAATTCTGGGTTTTCGGCCTCAAAGGTACGAAGATATTGGTAAACTGTACCATGACCCAAACCTGTTTTTTTCATAACATCCTTAAGGGGAAGGTTCTCTAAACGATAAAGCCTATACACCTCTTGGCGCAAATGAACACGGTCCATACTTGAACGAAGATAATCCTTACTTGTTTTCATCACTTTCTGTAATTTAGGTGTCAACCTTATTTACAAAAAGACACGATGTGCTGCGAAAAATGTGCTAACGTGCTGCGTAAAAACATATACAGCACGTTAGCAATAGAATAAGTAATCAATTCATTTGTCGGGGGAAGCCTCAACACGCAGAAGATAATCTCCCTCCCTTTCGACGAGGACAGAGGTGGGACCTCACTTTGTGACAAGCACAGTCTTGAGCGGTTTCATTCCTTCAGTACGAGTGGTGAGGACTACGGAGCCAGCCGTCTTGCCTGCACGGAGGATGACCATGGCCGAGCCGTTCCAAAGATGGCGGTGATCGGTGCAGTTGAGCTCGTCGCTATTGATGTCGCCATTGGTGACGGCAACGATGCTGGCATCACCCTCCACGCTGAACGTCAACTCCTGCTGAGCGCCATAGACGCGACGGCCCTTGGCATCGACAGCATAGATGCGAACGTGCTGCAGGTCCATGCCATCAGCACGCCAACTCTTGTCGTCGGCAGCAACGGCCTTCCGCTTGTCTTTCACAGGGACGAGATCGGGAATGGCAACGAGTTTCACAGCTGCACCCGGGGTTTCAATCTGATGTCGTGCCACCTCTCGCCCATTGTTGTAGGCAACGGCAACGGCACGACCCGGCTGATATTCCACGTCGTCCCATCGTATCTGATTGCGGCGCTTGGCATCGTCCACGGGATTCGCCTTGCGGCCAAGGCTCTTTCCATTGACGAAGAGTTCCACCTCCTCTGCATTGGTATAGGTGATGACCTGCAGGCGAGAGCCGGGCTTGCGATCCCAGTGGTCGCTCATTCCATCGTTGCCGGTCTGCACTCCATTCCACATCTGGTCGCCACGACTGTCGACAACGGCGATGTGAACAACGGGCTCGTCGGGCTTGAACATGCTTCGCATGAGATAAGCCTTGGGCTTCGGCTCAAGAGATATATCGAACACGCCCTGTGCCCAACCCTTTGCTGGCCATCCCTGCGACTCGCCGAGATAGTCGATAGCTCCCCAGTAGGCAAGTCCGATGACACGGTCGAGGTCCATCTCAAAGAAGTTCGGTCCCATAGCGGCCACGGCGGCCTCACTCTGGTAGAACGTCATCCACGGGAAGCGACGACCATCGCCGGGGAAGTACATATAGCGATAGTTATAGGCCTGCACATCGGTCTGCATAGCAAGGTCGCAGGGCAGCGAGTCGGTATCCCAGTTGCGATAGCGCGGATGCATAGCCACGGTGACAAGTCGTGTAGAATCGTATCGCTGGATGAGTGTCTTCTGCAGTTTAAACATGGTCACGCCGAAGTCGTTGAACGGCTGGTTGGGATCTTGCTGCAGCTCGTTGCCAAGACTCCAGAGCACCACTGATGGAGAGTTGCGATCGCGGCGCACCCACTCGGGAACATCGTATTGCCACAACTGTTCGAACGCCACGCGGCCTCCGGTGTGCTGACGCGTCCACTTATCGTAGAGCTCATCTACGACGAGGATGCCATATTGGTCGCAAAGCTCGATAAACTCGCGACTATAGGGATTGTGACTGGTGCGAATGTGATTTATGCCAAACTGCTTCATGAGCTGAAGGCGCTTCTCGATGGCACGCGGATAGTTGGCTGCACCAAGCGCTCCAAGTGAGTGGTGGTTGGCATAGCCTTTCAGCAAGACCTTCCGGCCATTGAGCTTCAGACCGTAGTCGGGACCTATCTCAATGGTGCGAATGCCGAAGCGCTCGCTGACCTCGTCGGCAACCGTTCCGTCTTCGCGCACAAGTTGGGCTACGACGGTGTATAGTCGCGGGTTGTCGACGTCCCACAGCTGCGGCTGCGGTATCTGGATATCATTCAGATAAGCCTCCATGGTGCGCGACTGCGTATTGCGACGACGTGTCGACGTGCCCTCATAGACTTGCTGACCATCGGGATCGAGGATTCGCACGCGCAGCCCTGTCTGACGGTCACGCCCACGATTGGTGAACTCCGCCGAGATATCAACATAGCGGTTCTCGCGTGTACGGATATAAAGAGGATGTCGCGTGAAGAACTGGTCGCCGGCTGTAGCAATGAGTTTCACACAGCGGAAGAGACCACCACCGGTGTACCAACGGGAGCTGAACGGGTCGCGTGTGTCGGCACGCACGGCGATGACGTTGTCCTCACCAAAGCGCAGTCGGCCCGTGATGTCAACCTCGAAGCCCACGTAGCCATAGTCGGTACCGCCAATGCGCTCACCATTGAGGTAGACATCGCCGACATACATGATGCCTCCGAAGTCGAGCAGCAGGCGCTTGTCCTTCAGACTGGCATCGGGCGTCAGGTGATAGCGATACCACCCCTGCCCCATCTCCTTGAAGCCGCGGCTCGAGAGGCGACTCCTGATGTTCGCAGCAACATCGGTGTTGTCGGCTTTCTCGCCTGCATCGGGTGCCACCCACGGCTGTTCAATCTGGAAATCGTGAGGAAGGGCGACGGTGCGCCAGCTACTATCGTCGTAGGCAGGCTGCGCTGCCTCCGTGATGTCGCCAGCATGGAACCGCCAGCCGTCGACTAAGTTATCCACCATGCGTGTCTGCGCCTGCACGGCCAGCGACGTCAATGCCACCAAGGCCAACGGCCAACAACGCTTCCAAGCTCTTGTCGTGTTGAAAAGGGATGCTTTCATAAAGGTTCGTCAGTTTATTTCTTGCAAAGATACAAAAAATCTCGTGTAAGAATGCAAAAAGAAAGTAATTTCTTTTGACCGTAATAGAAATTTCCTGTTCTGCACCTATTTATATATAGTCAAGGTAAACAAAAAAGCCCCGGTCTCACGACCAGGGCTAGGGGGTGACACTAAAAGAGTGAAATATATTTCAAATCGATTATGAAAATACTAACCATTACCCCCTTTTTCCTACATATTCATGCCACCATCGACCTGGATGACCTGGCCGCTGACATACGACGAGAGGTCGCTGGCCAGATAAACGGCTGTGTTGGCGATATCGTCGACAGTGCCACCGCGACGAAGAGGAATCTTCTGACACCACTCCTTGCGAACGTCCTCGGGCAGAGCCTGCGTCATGGCAGTATCGATGAAGCCGGGGGCGATGGCGTTGGCGCGGATGCCCTTCGGACCCATTTCCTGTGCAATAGACTTCGCGAGTGCAATCAGACCAGCCTTCGATGCTGCATAGTTGGCCTGTCCGGCATTGCCGTGAACACCCACGACGGAAGCCATGTTGATGATGCTTCCGCCACGCTGGCGCATCATGATAGGTACGCAGGCGTGGATGAAGTTGAATGCAGACTTCAGGTTAACTGCTATAACGGCGTCCCACTGCTGCTCACTCATGCGCAGCATCAGGCCGTCCTTGGTGATACCAGCATTGTTGACAAGAATGTCGATGGAGCCAAACTCCTCCTTCACCTGCTTCACGACTTCCTCGGTCTGAGCAAAGTCGGCAGCGTTGCTGGCGTAGCTCTTTGCCTTCACGCCCAGAGCCTCAATCTCGGCCTGAGTCTCCTCGTTGACAGCGAGGTCGGTGAATGCGATGTTGGCGCCTTCTGCGGCGAAACGAAGTGCAATGGCCTTGCCAATGCCACGTGCAGCTCCAGTGATCAGAGCTGTCTTACCTTCCAGTAATTTCATAGTTCTTTGTTTTGATTATCAATAAATCTGTTAGTTTCTTTCTATTTGAACATTCGCTTTCCGAGGGCACCGTAGACGACCTTCGCCACCTGCGGTTTGGTAGCCTCCTCGGTCATGCCATGAGCAATTCGGCCATAGATGTAGGGCACCTCCAGGCCCTTGATGCAATAGTGGGTGATGTCGGCGACCAAGTCTACATTATCGATGTCGAACTCTCCTTCGGCCTTACCCTCGGCATAAACCTTGCGGAAGAGCTTGATCTCCTCGTCATCGAAGTTCTTGCGCACCTTCTCCACCGTCCAAATGTTGCGGAAGAACTCGGCGCGCAGGTTACCATTGCGCACCACCGTCTCACGAATGGAGCTCAAATGCGTGTAGATAAGCTCGATGATTTTCTCCTGCGGACGAATCCGCTTGGCTGCCACTTCATCGAGTTTGTCGCTCAATCGCTCCAACTCGGTTTCGATAACAGCATAATAGACTTCCTCCTTACTTTTAAAATAGGTGTAAAGCGTGCGACGCCCCTTGCCTGAAGCGACGGCAATGTCGTTCATCGTAGTATTCGCCAAACCATTCTTGGCAAACAGCTGGCGCGCCACTTCAACAAGTAACTGTCTAGTTTTTGATATCGACATTGTTTCTGATTCTTATGATGAGAACTAAAAATTGCACATTGCATTAGTCGTGTGCAAAATTAGTTTTTTTCTTCCATTCATACAAATAAATTGGGTTAAAAAAGAGAAAAAATGGCAATAAGCAAAAATATTTGGAATATTTCTTGGATATTACAAAAAAAAGTAGTACCTTTGCACCCGCTTATAAGAAATACATCGCGGAGTGGAGCAGTTGGTAGCTCGCCAGGCTCATAACCTGGAGGTCGCATGTTCGAGTCCTGCCTCCGCAACTCAAGCAGTCCAAACGGACTGCTTTTTTTGTTGCTATGGCAGTACCCTTCACATGCTTCCGGTCGCAGTTCTTTCTCCGTGTCGCTACGAAAGCGTCCCCATAGGGGCCGAGCGCGAGTCCTGCCTCCGCAACTCAAGCAGTCCAATCGGACTGCTTTTTTTGTTGCTATGGCATCTATGGTTCCGTGATGGGTCGCGATTCAAATAGGCAAAGGTAATCATAATTATCAATTGTCAACTATCAACTATCAATTAAACACACTCTCTTCCGCAACACTATTAAAGACGTTATCTTACTTTTTTTGCCGATTTCTTGGCTGTTTCCACTTTTTTATGTAAATTTGCACGGAAGTAATAACTAAAAAAGATAAAACTATGTTTGGACTTGGCATGCAAGAGATTCTCGTCATCGCACTCATCATCCTGCTGCTCTTCGGCGGCAAGAAGATTCCTGAACTCATGAAAGGCCTTGGCAAAGGCGTGAAGAGTTTCAAAGAAGGAATGAAAGAGGTTGACGACGAGCTGAAAGACCTGAACGACAAGAAGGAAGAAGAACAGAAGAAATGAGCAACGAGGCTGACAACAGCAGCAATGCTACCGGCACGTTCTGGGATCATCTGGACGAACTGCGCAACCGATTGCTGCGCTGTCTCGCAGTCACAGCGGTGCTCGGTGTTGTGGCATTCGCCTTCAAGGAACAGCTGTTCGACATCGTGCTTGCGCCGCGCTCGAGCGACTTCGTGACCTATCGGCTGTTGGGTGTGGAGCCGTTCACGGTGGGACTCATGAACACCGGGCTCACCGAACAGTTCATGATTCACCTGAAAACGGCACTCTATGCTGGACTGCTAGCGGCATCGCCCTACGTGCTCTATGAAATCTTTGCCTTTGTGTCGCCAGCTCTCTATGAAAGTGAACGACGTTACGCCGTACAGATTGTAGGATCGGCCTACGTGATGTTTGCCATCGGCACGCTCCTCAACTACCTGCTCATCTTCCCATTTACGGTGAAGTTCCTGGGCACTTACCAAGTGAGCCCCGATGTTGCCAACATGCTCACGCTGCAGTCGTACATGGACACACTCATCACCATGAGCCTTGTGCTGGGACTGGTGTTCGAGCTACCCGTAGTCTGCTGGATACTCGGCCGAATGGGTATCCTCACACGTCCTGTCATGCGCGAATACCGCCGACATGCCGTCATCGTCATCCTTGTCATCGCTGCCATCATCACGCCTACCACCGACGCATTCACACTCACGCTCGTGGCGCTGCCCATCTGGCTACTCTATGAAGGCAGCATCCTGCTTGTACCCAAGGGTGCCCGTTAAGTTTTGGCTTTGCCATCTCTGCTCTGCCAGACTTTGCTATCTACGCTACTGATCTACATTTATACAAAAACAATATGCTAAAAAGAATTCGTACCATTCTCGCATTGGTGTTCTTCATCGGAATCACCTTGCTGTTCCTCGACTTCACAGGAACTGCCCACCGATGGCTCGGATGGATGGCGAAAGTACAGTTTCTGCCAGCCATCATGGCACTCAATGCCATTGTCGTCATTGCACTCATCGTGCTGACGCTCATTTTCGGTCGCATCTATTGCTCCATCATTTGTCCTCTTGGCGTATTCCAAGATGTCATCGCATGGTTTGGCAAGAAGGCGAAAAAGAACCGCTACTCTTATTCGAAGGCACTCTCGTGGTTGAGGTATACGGTGCTCGGCGTGTTCATCGTGGCATTCCTTGCAGGCATCGGCAGCATCGTACAGTTGCTAGCCCCCTACTCCGCCTTTGGTCGCATCGCCACAACCATCTTCCAACCGTTGTGGAAACTTTGCAACAACGGTCTGGCAGCCATCGCCGAACACATAGACAGCTATGCTTTCTATTCCGTCGACGTACTGGTTCCTTCCATCGGCGTAGTGCTTGCTATTGCTATCATCACCGTGTTGGTGCTCATCCCGCTGGCATGGAAGAACGGCCGCACATATTGCAACACCATCTGTCCTGTGGGTACGGTGCTATCGTTCTTTGCCCGATTCTCTTGGCTGAAGATTCACATCGACGAAGAGAAATGCCGCAACTGCTCGCTTTGTGCCAAGAACTGCAAGGCCGCGTGCATCGACTTCAAAAACCACACCATCGATGCTTCGCGCTGTGTGGTGTGCGGCGACTGCATCGGCGTGTGCAACCATCATGCATTGAAATACGACCATGCATGGGCGCACAGCAAGAAGCAAGAGAAGAAAACCGACGACAGCAAGCGCTCCTTCCTGATTGCCACGGCTGCCCTTGCCACAACGGCAATGGCGCAGGAGAAGAAGAAGGTGGACGGAGGTCTCGCCGAGATTAAGGACAAGGTGGCACCCTCGCGACAGACTCCCCTCACGCCTCCGGGCTCGCTCTCCGCAAAGAACTTTGCACAGCGCTGCACAGGTTGTCAGCTCTGCGTGTCGGAGTGCCCGAACCAAGTGCTGCGCCCGTCGACCGACCTGCTGCATCTGATGATGCCCACCATGAGTTATGAGCTTGGCTACTGCCGTCCCGAGTGCAACCGCTGTTCGGAAGTCTGCCCTGCTGGAGCCATCAAGCCCATCAGCCTCGAAGACAAGGCATCGACGCAGATTGGCCATGCCGTATGGATTAAGAAGAACTGTCTGGTGCTCACCGATGGTGTAGACTGCGGCAACTGCGAGCGCCACTGTCCGACCGGAGCCATCGAGATGGTGCCCAGCGACCCAGATGACGACGAATCACCCTATGTACCCGCCGTCAACGAGGAGCGCTGCATCGGCTGCGGTGCCTGCGAGAACCTCTGTCCCGCCCGTCCCTTCTCGGCCATCTACGTGGAAGGTCACGAAGTGCATCATGAGTATTAATAGTAGAAAGATGAACGTTGATAGTATCAAGCAGAATGATGAACGATAATAACTCCAACAATAGCATTTCGCGCCGCTCGTTCCTGAAACTCTTCGGAGCAGGAACCGTAGCCACTGCCGCCGCTCTCACGGGCTGCAAGAGCAAGAAGCAGAAAGCCATTGAAGACGAATACAAGCAGCAGGTAGAGCCCCCGAAGGACAAGATGACCTTCCGCAACAATCCCAAGACTGGCGACCGCGTGTCGCTGTTGGGATATGGCATGATGCGTCTGCCCACCCTTCCCAGTGCCAAGGAGGGCGAAGACCCCGACTTCGACCAAGAGATGATCAATAAGCAGGTGGACTACGCCATTGAACACGGGTTGAACTACTTCGATACCAGCCCTGCCTACTGCCGCGGACTCTCGGAGCGTTGCACCGGCATCGCACTCTCGCGCCACAAGCGCAGCGAGTACTTCATTGCAACGAAGCTCTCGAACTTCTCGCCAGAGACACAGACGCGTGAGGGAAGTATCGAGATGTACCACAACTCGATGAAAGAGCTGCAGGTCGACTACATAGACTACTACCTGCTGCACGGCATCGGCGGTGGAGGCATGGATGCCCTGCACGCTCGCTATATCGATAATGGTATCCTCGACTACCTGCTCGAGGAGCGCAAGGCTGGCCGCATCCGCAACCTCGGATTCTCCTATCACGGTGAAATAGAAGTGTTCGACTACCTACTTTCCGAGAACGACAAGTATCAATGGGACTTCGTGCAGATAGAGCTGAACTACCTCGACTGGAACTATGCCAACGAGATCAACGATCGTAACACCGATGCTTCCTACCTCTATGACGAATTGCAGAAGCGAGGCATTCCCGCAGTCATCATGGAACCCCTGTTGGGAGGACGACTGGCCAATGTGCCGCAGTTTGTAGCTACAGAGTTGAAGCAACGCGACCCCGAGCACAGCGTGGCTTCTTGGGCTTTCCGCTATGCCGGCACTCCCGAGGGCGTGCTCACCGTGCTTTCAGGCATGACCTATATGGAACACTTGCGCGACAACCTGCTCTCCTATAGTCCGCTCATACCGCTCAATGAGGAAGAGCAACGATTCCTCGACGACAATATTGCCCGCAAGCTGTTCTCCATGCAGAACATTCCGTGCAACGACTGCAAATACTGCATGCCTTGCCCATACGGTATCGACATACCAGGCATCTTCGTGCATTACAACAAGTGTAAGAATGAAGGTACGCTGCCCACCGATGTGATGGATCCGGAGTATCTGAAGCTGCGACGCAACTATTTGATTGGTCTCGACCGCGCCGTTCCAAAGCTTCGCCAAGCCAGCCATTGCATCCAGTGTGGACAGTGCCAGCCGCATTGCCCGCAGAACATTCGCATTCCGCGAGAACTTCTGAAAATCGACCAGTTTGTTGAAGATCTGCGACAGAACAAGTCGTTCCTCGAGCAGAAAGAAGAGGAAAAGAAGGCGTAAAGAATATTTCTGATGATCCTTAATTGGTCATTAGGCGATTTGATGTAGGGACGCGGCGTGCCGCGTCCCTACATTGGCTAATGACCGATTTGGGAGTATTCGAACAATCAGAGCTTTCCGAGATGATAGTCGCAAAGACTGCTGATCGGGCTACGAAGAATAGGACCGAGCTGGTATCCCTCAGCCTCGGCGGCCTCACGTAAGAGTGTTTCATAGTGAGCAGCAATGCTTCCCACAAACCCTACCGGCAAATCGCGTCGCCCGTAGGGTGTAATGTTGTGGCTGAAGAACTGCCGGAAGTTATCAACAACAAGACTCCGCAACGCTTCGTCGTCAAGATGCTCACTAATATATAAAGAGGTGGAAGCCAAGAACCGATTGGGCATGGGCTCACGGTAGACGCGACGGATGACGTCGTTCAGCGTCAGACCTGTTGTAGTCAGGTAGTCGTCGCGCATCGCAGCAGGTAGCAATCCCTTGAAGATAGCATTCAGAAATCGCTTGCCGAGAGCCGCTCCCCCACCCTCATCGCCAAGGATGAAACCTAGCGCCGGCGTGTTAGCGACTATCTGCTCGCCATCGAAGAGGCATGAGTTGGCACCCGTTCCAAGAATGCAGGCAATGCCTTCGTGATGTCCACAAAGCGCACGGGCAGCACCAAGCAGGTCACTGGCGGCACTTACTTTGGGCTGTTCAGCCCACGTCCTGCCAGCCACAAGTTCCTGATAGCCCACGGCACGGGCAATGGCACGCTGCATGATTCCTTCCGCATCGGGTCTGACGCCTGCACCATAGAAGAACACCGACAGGCTGCATCCTGCCACCATCTGCGGCAACAGCACATCGAGTTGCGGCACAAGCTCCTGCTGGAGGATGCCCACGATGTCTTCTTCCGACATCAGTACGGGATTAAGACCTTGCGTATGGAACGTCTGACCGGTCTCTGCCACCATCCAATCAGTCTTCGTGCTACCGCTGTCGGCCACGAGCGTCAGTTGCTTGTTATTCATCATTTCCATGTCTCTTCAAGTATTTATGATTGCAAAGATACGAATAATCGAGTGCAGAACAAAAGAAACGTGTTTCTTTTTTATGCCGAGATGGAGTATCTTCGCGACTTTTGTCGCAAAGATACGAATAAGTGAGCGAAAAACCAAATGTATTTGAGTTTTTCCGAACGAAAATGAAATCAAAAACTTTGATTTTTGCTTTGCATTTCGCCTACTTATTCGTATCTTTGCAAACAAAAACCAACAATTGGCAACATGAGAAAAATTATCACTATCGCCATACTGCTTCTGGGCTGGGCGCTGCAGAGCCACGCCGTGCTGAAGGAGAAGGACCTCGACAATACTCTCGGCATCCTGCGTACCGAGCTGACGAAGCATCATGCCGAACTAGAACGTCAGTCGGGATTCATGCGAGAGCAGCAGGAGCACATACGCAAAAATCTGTTCTCGGTGCTGAACCGCTCCAATCAGAATGCGCTGATGCTCTACTCGCAGAAGTCGGAATACATCTTCGACCTCACCTACGCCTGCCATGAGGCCACTGAGCAATACCACGAGTTCCAGCGCAACATCCTGCCGTTCCGCTCGTTTGTGGAGAAGGCCAACGAAGACATTGCCCGTTACGACAGTCTGATCATCAATCTCACGAACATGCCGAAGATGTCGCTGTCGGAGCGTGCAAAGATCGATCGCAACGTGTGTCTGACGCTTGCGATGAACATTCGTCGCACGCTGACCGACAACCGCGACCAGCTGAACGAGTACATCAACTACTATCGTAACACCGAGCAACAGCTGAAGAACCTCAACGACTATGCCAACAAACGCTATGGCGACATACAGATGAGCATCTTCAACAACGGTGGTGAAAACTATTTCAAGATTCTCAACAACCTGAGAGGTAATCTGCGAAGCACTCGCGAAGCCATCAGCGAAAAGTACCAGCAATACCATAAAATAGAGTCCGACTGGGACGTGCGCGTCATCATCTACCTCTTTGCGGCACTACTCATCTACGGCTTCATCTCGCTCCTCGTAACCATCTTCGCAGTGAAGTTCCTTATGCCGAGACGCTTCAAGACAGAAGCATTCCAAGCAAAGCGCACGTGCATTATCCTGGCAGTGTCGGTGGTGTTGCTTGCCTTGATTTTAGGACTCATCCGTGCCACCGTCGATCAGAACTTCCTCATCATGGCCTCCAAGCTACTTGTGCAGTACACGTGGCTACTGGGTGTCATTCTGATTTCGTTGCTCCTGCGCCTCGACGGCAATCAGATTACAAGTGCCTTCCGCATCTATGCTCCGCTCATCTTCATGGGATTCCTGGTCATTGCGTTCCGCATCGTCCTGATTCCCAACGAACTGGTGAATCTCATCCTTCCGCCTACCCTACTCGTCTGCATGCTATGGCAATGGAGTGTGATTCGTCGGCATAACAAAAACATTCCGCACAGCGACAAATTCTACTCATATATCTCCCTGTTCGTGTTCCTCGCATCGGTGGTTTGCTCATGGCTGGGCTACACGTTGCTCAGCGTGCAGTTGCTCATCTGGTGGATCATGCAGCTGACGTGCATCCTCACTATCACCTGTATCACCGGCTGGTTGACAGCCTATGAGAAGCGCAAGCACATCGACGAAAAACCCATCACGAATACGTGGGGATTCCATTTCATCAAGAACGTGCTGCTGCCTGTGCTTGGGGTGTTCTCGGTGCTCATCTCCATTTATTGGGCTGCCGACGTGTTCAACCTCAGCGACACCACGCGTAGGATTTTCAACACGAAGTTCATCGAGGCAAAGGCCATCACCATCAGCGTTACGTCCATAGCGGCGGTGGTTTGTCTGTACTTCCTCTTCAAGTACATCAACAGCACACTGCAAAGCCTGTTGAAACTCTACTTCGAAAAGAGCGACCGCTCAACAGCCGGCACACGTAGCCTGATGATGAAGAACATCATTCAAATCGTGGTATGGGGTGCATGGGTACTCATCTCGCTAAGCATCATGCGTGTCAACAACACATGGCTGGTGGTTATCTCGGGCGGTCTGTCGACCGGTGTCGGTTTCGCCATGAAGGACATCCTCGAGAACATCTACTACGGCATCTCGCTCATGGCAGGACGAATCAAGGTGGGCGACTACATCATCTGCGACGGCACACGCGGACGCGTCAGCTCCATCAACTACACGTCGACGCTCATCGAAGCCATCGACGGATCGGTCATCGCCTTCACCAACAGCCAGCTCTTCACGAAGAACTATAAGAACATGACGAAGAACCACGGCTACGAGCTCGACATCCTCGACGTCGGTGTTGCCTATGGCACCGACATCGACCGTTGCAAGAATCTTCTCATCGATGCCATCAACAAGCTGCACATCACCGATCCGAAGAAGCCGCCACGCATTGTGCTGAAGGAGTTCGGCGACTCGAGCATCAACCTGAAGCTGCTGGTATGGGTGCCCGTGCTCACACAGTACTACGACGACGGCCGCATCTTGGAATGCGTCTACAAGACACTAGCCGAAAACAACATCGAGATTCCATTCCCGCAGCGCGACCTTCACATCATTCAGCAGAAGTTCTAAGCCGTTACCTCATCAAACACAAAAAGCATTGCCCCACAGTCGGGAGCAATGCTTTTTTGTGATACTATTGTCAGTCGGCCTTCGCTTAGAAGTTGATGTAGAGACCGAAAGTAATGTTGTTGCCATCGAGGTCAACGCCAACGGTGTTGCTGCTATCGCCATCACCCTTCGGGCTGAAGCTGTCGAAGCCAACAAAACCAAAGTGAGCCACGAAGCTGGTGTTGCGGTTCAGATTCACGGCCACACCCGGACGCAGACCCAGTTGGAACTGAGTGCCCATATCCTTGTAGCTGCCAATACCTACGCCACCATCGACAAACGCATTGATGAGATTCGACTTGAAAACGGTGTAGCGCACATAGGGGCTGATCTGCAGCAGCTCGGTATCAACATCCTGACCATAGTTGCCATTGCCAAGTTTGCAAGCACCCTTCTGGTAGCCCAAAACCACACCAATAGCCCAGTCGCTGTTGAGGTTATAACCAATCTCAGGCATAAACTTATAGGTAGTCTCAGCATCGTTGTGACCAAATTTCACACTACCGACACCTACCGAACCACCCAAGTAAACCTGAGCATTCACAGTCATTGCCATAGCGGCAACGAACAAAGTCATCAGAATCTTTTTCATGTTGTTTTTCCTTTCTTTTTTTAAACGTTACTACATAAAATTATCCTAAAACGGCCGCAAAGGTACAACAAAAATGCGGAAAACCGACAATTTGTGTTCAGTTTTTCTCTTTCAATGGTAAATTAAAGTTAATTATTTGCCACTTCAGCGGCTTTTCATTAATTTTGCAAGTCATTATATATAATAATAAGGTGGAAACACCCATTGATTCTCAAAAAACAGCAACCGACATGCAACCAATATTCATTGCGGGCCCTTGCGTCATCGAATCGGCAGAGCTACTCGACACTGTCGCAACCGAACTCGTGCGCATCAATCAGGAGCTGCATACTGACATCATCTTCAAGGCATCGTTCGACAAAGCCAATCGCACCAGCATCAGCTCGTTTCGCGGTCCTGGCATCGAGCGAGGTCTGCAGATGTTGGCCGACGTGAAGGCGAAGCACCATCTGCGCCTGCTCACCGACATTCATGAAGCCTGGCAGGCAGCACCCGTCGCCGAGGTGTGCGACGTTTTGCAGATTCCCGCATTCCTCTGCCGGCAAACCGACCTACTGGTAGCAGCAGCAAAAACTGGCCGCACCGTGAACATCAAGAAGGCTCAGTTCCTCAGCGGACAAGACATGCGCTACCCCGTGGAGAAGGCTCGCGACGCTGGTGCCAAAGAAGTCTGGCTTACCGAACGCGGCAACTCTTTCGGCTATAACAATCTGGTGGTCGACTTCCGAAACATTCCTGACATGCTCGACATCGTGCCAACGGTCATCATGGATTGCACACACAGCGTGCAGCGACCAGGCGGCGGTGGCGGCAAGACCAGTGGCGACCGCCGCTTCGTACCGTCGATGGCACTGGCTGCGAAGGCTTTTGGTGCTACGGGCTACTTCTTCGAGGTGCACCCCACTCCCGACCTCGGCCTCAGCGATGCCGCAAACATGCTCGAGCTCTCGAAGCTTGAAGCCCTCGTAAAAGAATTAACATCCCAATCATAGCGGTTCTCAACATCTCAACCTCTCAACGTCTCAACGTCTCAACATCTCAACCCCTCCAATGACACCCAAAGATTACGCCATACAAGTCATCCGCGAAGAAGCACAAGCCGTGCTCGACCTCATCCCTCGTCTCGATGCCAATTTCGACCGAGCAGTAGAACTCATCTATCGCTGTCATGGTAAAGTCATCGTAACAGGCGTGGGCAAGAGCGGACACATCGGTGCGAAAATCGCCGCAACGCTGGCCAGTACAGGCACTCCGGCCTTCTTCATTAACCCCCTCGACGTCTTCCACGGCGACCTAGGCGTGATGACACGCGACGATGTGGTCCTCGCCATCAGCAACTCGGGACTTACCGACGAGCTGCTGCGCTTCATCCCCATGGTGCTCCACATGCAGGTGCCCATCATCGGCATGAGCGGCAACAGCGACTCGCTGCTGGCGAAGTATTCCACCATCCACCTGAACGTACATGTGGAGAAAGAGGCTTGTCCGCTGAATCTCGCACCAACGAGCTCCACCACTGCACAGCTCGTCATCGGCGATGCTCTGGCCATTGCCCTCATGGAGAAACGCAAGTTCCGCCCGCAGGACTTTGCACAGTTCCATCCGGGAGGCGAGCTGGGACGACGCCTGCTCACCACTGCCGCCGACGTCATGCGCTCCGACGACCTGCCCATCATCCCGAAGGACATGCATCTGGGCGAAGCCATCATCCACGTCAGCAAGGGCAAGCTGGGACTGGGCGTGTCGCTTGAAGACGGGAAGATTATCGGCCTCATCACCGATGGCGACATCCGCCGTGCCATGGAACGCTGGCAGGCAGAGTTCTTCAACCATACGGTGAGCGATATCATGACGCATCAGCCGAAGATGGTTACACCCACGACGAAAATAACTGAAATTCAACGCATCATGCAACGTCATAAGATCCATACGGTGCTCGTCGCCGACCACGAACGCCACCTCTTGGGTGTTGTCGACCACTACTCGTGCATGATATAATTATAGATGTAAAAAGGTGAAATCCTCATACTACACACTACTCTTTCTGCTCTCTCTGATTTGCTCTCCGTCGCTGGCTCAACCGATGGCAGAGCCGACGTCCGATTCTATCATCGTGGAACAGCTGCGGCAGGAAGGGGTGACCTTCTCCCATAACAACCGCATCCGCCTGCTCATCAGCGGACAAGAGAAGTTCGACGACATGTTCCAGGCCATCAGCGAAGCACGCAGCAGCATCCATTTGGAGTATTTCAACTTCCGCAACGACTCCATCGCCATGCTGCTCTTCAACCTGCTGGCAAAAAAGGCGGCACAGGGCGTAGAGGTGCGAGCACTCTACGATGCTTTCGGCAACTCGTCTAACAACCGACCACTGAAGAACCGGCATATCCGTAAACTACGCAGCCAGGGCATCCAAATCTATGAGTTCGACCCGCTGAACTTCCCATGGATTAACCACGTCTTCAGCCGCGACCACCGCAAAATCGTCGTCATCGACGGACAGATTGCCTATACCGGTGGCATGAATGTTGCCGACTACTACATCAATGGCACGGAGCAGGTGGGCTCGTGGCGCGACATGCACTGCCGCATAGAAGGCGACGAGGTCAACACGTTGCAACGAATCTTCATGCAGATTTGGGAGAAGACCACTGGCGAACGACTGCAGGGGGCAAAGTATTATTATGGCCAATACACCGCACCCTACTTCACTCCGATCGATAGCATCGACACCAATGCCTTGCCCCCGTCGCCACCCACACAGGCAGGCATCATCAACCGCGAGCCGGAGAAGACGAATCGCATCATCCGCTCGTTCTACTATCATGCCATCGACGATGCAAAGGATAGCATCAAACTCATCAACCCATACCTCACACTGAACCGCAAGCTGAAGCGCAAGCTTCGTGAGGCAGCCGAACGAGGGGTGAAGGTGGAGATCATGGCATCCACGCATAGCGACATCCCGCTCACTCCCGACTGCATGTTCTACAACCTGCACCATCTCATGAAGAAAGGTGTGGAGGTATGGATGTACGAGCCGGGCTTCCATCACACGAAGGTGATCATGGTCGACGGACGATTCTGCACCGTTGGTAGTGCGAACCTCAACGCCCGTTCATTGCGTTGGGACTATGAAGAAAACGCTGTCATCATCGACCGACATATCACCCAGCAGCTCTGCGACCTTTTCGATGCCGACAAGCGCGACTCCTTCCGCCTGACACCTGAAACGTGGAACCAGTTCCGCACCCCCTGGCAGAAGTTCCGCGGTTGGTTCGCCCATCTCCTCGCCCCATTCCTGTAAAGAATGGGATTAATTCAATAGTTACATGATATAACACATGACGCATCGCGATAAGACCCCAAAGGGGTCTCATGTGCTTAACCGCAGGTCTTGACCTGCGGAGAGCAGAACTCTAATATGTCCTCGTCCCCAAAGGGGACGCACAACAATCAGAATACCATTTCGCTTCCATGAGCATGGTTGTGTGCGACCCCGTTGGGGTCGGGTGTTTGAGGGGGATCATCCACCGCGGGTCTAACCCGCGGTTATACACATGAGACCCCTTTGGGGTCTTTCCATAGGCCGTCCTCCCTCACCCCTTCTTCAACAACCCAATGCATTCCTCGAGCAAGGCACGGTCGAAGTCGTCCTTGGTGATGTCGAGCAAGCGGTGCAGCTCTTCCATGCAAAGCTTGAGCTCGTCATCCGTTAGCGAGGCATGCTCCTTCTTGCAATGCTCGAGCAGACTGGTCAGGTAATACGTGACATCCTTGCCTTGCTTGACTGCCTTTCGATAGCCGCGCGTCTGCATGCGGAAGAGGTAGAGCCACGGCTGCAGCGACGACTGACTCGACGATGCAGCAAGGCTGTCGGCCAACAGTCCGAAGTCACCCAGGCGAAGGTCGGCGAGTACCGAGCCCACATCGCCCAGTGTCTGTCCGAGATTCGAGAAGTCAAGTCCTTTCAGCGATTCCTCGTAACGTCTAATTGCATCCGGTGCCGAACCAATCGTCTTTGCACGGGTGATCGTGACCGAACGTTTCTGTGGAATAGGACCATAGACCACATAGAGCGTTCCCGTAATCGTCTTGCCGTCCTTTGCATCTTTGGCCCACTCCATGGCATAGACCGTGCGGTTTATCGGCTTGCCTTCTTCAGCTGTCTGCTTATCGGCAAAGGCCATCACGACATAATTCATGTTCTTGCCGACGCCCACCGAGATCTCGTTTCCTATTAAGATCGGCTGTGGAGAACGGCCATTGCCCGTGTGAGAGAATTCATTATACGAGGCATCGCGGTCGCGGTCGAAAGCCGCACACAGCTTATCGATGAGGTTTTTCTTGCTGGCATCGAGCGAAAAGTCAATGCCCTCGGTGCGCTCTTTGAGCTGGCCCGTAGCGGGATCGGTTTCGCGGCTACGACTCTCAGAGATGGTCACGGCCTTTTCGCTTTTGAAACTGGCGAACGCGGCTTCGATATTCTTTTGTGCAAAAGAGCCAGAGGCCACGACGAGCAGGACTGCTGCAGCGGCGAGCCTGCGAGGAAGTGTGGAATTTGTTTTCATCTTTTTCATTGTTTTATTTATTTGTTGGATTCATATTTCTGAATTCATTGTAATCATCATTCTGAATGCATTGGCGACCTACAACTCGCGAACCATCGTCGTTGGGATGATGGCATAGGCGCCGTTTTCATCGGTAGCCAGATGCAGAAGACTGCCATCGTCGGGCAATAGTTCATAGACGGCTTCAACCACATCGTTATGTATTGCCAATCGCTGTGCCTCGCGCAGCTCCTCGAAAGACGCATCAGCAGTCGGCTCCAGCGACACAGGATGTTCTGCTGCTTGCTCTTCTACCGGAATTCGGGCAGCCGCTCCTTGCGGTTTACGGTTCGTTTTCCTTCCATGAGGGCCATCGCCCATCGACTTACTGCGAGACGCAACAACCACAGCTTTTCTGCCTTGCGATTTGTCGGGAGTAGCAACTGGAGCAGGCGGCGTATTCACCTTTCTCGCAATAGGTTGCTGGCGAACGTGAGTCATGGCAACTTGAGCAGGTTTCTCGTGTCGGAAGTGATGGAAAGAAACCGCCATTCCTACCAGAATCAACAGGGAGGCAGCAGCCGTTAACCACCACCGCGACGAGCGACGAGCCGTAGTGGGCAATGCCGAAAGCAGCCCTGACGCAACCTCCTCCTGCTGGGCATAGTCGATGTGTTCCATGCCCTGGTCGAAGTAACGAAACATCGTGCGAAAGTCCTCCCACTCGGCTGGCAAGTCGGTAGCAGAACGGAAGTAGTCGGCAAGGATTTGCTCTTCTTCAAGGGTGCTATCTCCTTGCAAGAATCGGTCGAGCAAACGAGCGATATATTTCTGATTATCAATGGGTTCCATAGACATGAGAGAATGTTATAATGGTGATTGATTTCTTTTCTTGATTTCTTCTAACAGCTTACGACGGGCACGAGAGAGCAACGTACGAACTGATGCCTCGCTGATGCCGAGCAGACGAGAGATTTCAACACTGGAGCGGTGTTCCACCTGCCGCATATAGAGAACGGCATGTTGTGTCGATGGCAACTGACTGAGACGCTGCTGAAGCCATTCGTCATCCTCACGCTCCACCAACTGTTGCGAAGGATCGGCACCGACCTTGTCACACTGTTCCTGTCCAGTAAGGGGAAGCAGAGGCTGTCGCCTGTGCAGGTTATAGGTGAGTCGGCGGGCCGCCTGAACGGCAACTGCCTCCAGCGAACGGTAGCGGTCGAGCTCGCGGCGCAACTGCCAGAGATGCAACATCACATCTTGTGCGATGTCTTCGGCTTCGGCATGTCCCGCCCCATAGCTGCGGCTGGCATCTACTGCCTTCTGCCATAGCTGGCGGGCTTGCTGTTCAAATTCGCTGTCGGTCATAAGTCTCCTTTTTCTTAACTCTTTACATTTATAAGACACCTATCCCACCGATTTGCAACAGCCGTTAACAATATTTATGCATTTTGTCAGGCAATATTATTGAACTAAGCCCAATAGAGCGCTGCTTCCGTGCACCTGGAACACTGCTTTCGTGCACCTGGAACACTGCTCTCGTGATGCAAGAACACTGCTCTGATGACACGAGAGCAATACTCCAATTAAGCAAATCAACTGATTTTATTCAGTAAATTAACTTAATTTGATGAGTAAATTAACTTAATTTGCTAAGTAAAATAACTTAATTTACTGAATAAAATAACTTAATTTACCGCACAAATTAAGTTAATTTACTTTTCCACCTCATTGCTCCCGCATCACTAGAGCATTGAGATAGCATCACCAGAGCAATGGTTTACATGCACGAAAGCACTGAGATAGTCGCACGACAACGAAGGCTGAAGGCCTGACAATAATACAGGCAGGCGGTTTCGTGCTACGCACTTCACCGTCTGCCTGTATTCTGTCGCACTTTCAGTGCTCTATAGGTCACATTCTATATCATTGACCCTTGGAGAGGGGATGAGGCTACCCTTTTCTACTTTCCAAGTATCTTGTTCACCAGTGCCGGCACATCGTCTCTCGTCACCTCGCCACTTCCATCCACGTCGGCATTTTCAATTATCCATTGTCCATTTTCAATTTGAACATTGTTAACAATGTTCACCAGCGCTGTCACGTCGGCCACATTCACGTCGCCATCGCCGTTCACGTCGCCAAGCAGGAAGGCGCCCTTTGCCGTGAAGTAGCCAGGGTTGTCGGCGGCATCGATATGTGCGTAGGCCTGATCAATGTGGTTTTCATCATACGTTGTACCCTGTCCGCCCTTGAGGCTGAAGCAGCTAATGAACATGTAGAGGGATGACGTCACGTTCGCCGTACTCCAATTGCTGCCCACATAGATAGTGGTCAGTCTGCTGCAGGAAGTGAACATATAGCCCATGCTCGTCACATTCTCCGTGTTGAAGCTGCTCAAGTCGAGGCTCGTCAGGCTGCTGCAGATAGAGAACATATATCCCATGTCCGTCACCTTCTCCGTGTTGAAGTTGCTCACGTCGAGGCTCGTCAGGCTGGTGCAGTAATTAAACATACCGTACATGTTCGTCACGTTCGCCGTGTTGAAGTTGGTCACGTCGAGGCTCGTCAGGCTGCTGCAGCCAGAGAACATATAGCGCATGTCCGTCACGTTCGCCGTGTTGAAGCTGCTCACGTCAAGGCCGGTCAGGGCGCTGCAGCCTTGGAACATATTTTTCATGTCCGTCACCTCCTCCGTGTTGAAGTTGCTCACGTCGAGGCGCGTCAGGCTGGTGCAGGCTTGGAACATACTACCCATGTTCGTCACATTCTCCGTGTTGAAATAGCTCACGTCGAGGCTGGTCAGGGCGCTGCAGTTGTAGAACATACCGCTCATGACCGTCACATTCTCCGTGTTGAAGTTGCTCACGTTGAGGCCGGTCAGTCTGGTGCAGTTGTAGAACATACCATTCATGTTCGTCACCTTCTCCGTGTTGAAGTTTCTCAGGTCGAGGCTCGTCAGGCTGCTGCAGCCATTGAACATATCGCTCATGTTCGTCACATTCTCCGTGTTGAAATGGCTCAGGTCGAGGCTCGTCAGGCTGCTGCAGCCACTGAACATATTGCTCATGCCCATCACGTTCTGTGTGTTGAAGTTGCTCAGGTCGAGGCTCATTAGGCTGCTGCAGCCAGAGAACATACTGTACATGTTCGCCACCTTCCCCGTGTTGAAGTTGCTCACGTTGAGGCTGGTCAGGTTGGTGCAGTAGTAGAACATATAGAGCATGTCCGTCACCTTCTCCGTGTTGAAGCTGCTCACATCGAGGCTGGTCAGGGCGCTGCAGTTGAAAAACATAGTGCCCATGTTCGTCACGTTCTGTGTGTTGAAGTTGCTAAGATCTAGGCTCGTCAGGCTGCTGCAGTTGTAGAACATTGTGCCCATGCCCGTCACGTTCTGTGTGTTAAAGTTGCTCACGTCGAGGTTCGTCAGGCTGCTGCAGCCACTGAACATACCGCTCATTAACGTCACGTTCGCTGTGTTGAAGTGGCTCACGTCGAGGCTGGTCAGCTTGCTGCAGCCATAGAACATATTGATCATGTCCCTCACCTCGCTGGTATTGAGGTACTCGATGCCCGTGATGGTTGCCAGGTTACTCAAACCATTGAACCATGAACGTGTGGTCGTCGGGCGGGCGTTGGCAAACGAGGCGTCGAACACTACGCTGGTAACATTCGTGTTGTTAATCCAGCCTGGGTTGCTGCCCCCGGTGTTCAGATCGTACTTGGTGCCCTCGCGCGTGCCCTTAAGGTGGTCGTAGTAGAACGTCAGCGTCGTTTGACCAGTGGATAAGACCGCGTATGCCTCGATCCGTTTCTCGGTGAAGTATCCTGGATTGCTCGTGCCGCCGTCGATATGTGCGTAGGCCTGATCGATTTGGCTTTGGTCATACGCCGTTCCAGCGCCACCTACAAGGTTGGTGCAGCCGGTGAACATGCCGTCGGATGACGTCACGTTTGTCGTACTCCAATTGCTGCCCGCATAGATAGTAGTCAGTCCGCTACAGGCTCTGAACATATTGCTCATGTCCGTCACCTTAGTCGTGTTGAAGTTGCTCAGGTCGAGGCTCGTCAGGCGGGTGCAGGCATAGAACATATTGCTCATGTTGGTCACGTTCTGTGTGTTGAAGCCGTTCACGTCGAGGCTCGTCAGGCGGGTGCAGCCATAGAACATACGACTCATGTTCGTCACATTCTCCGTGTTGAAGCCGCTCACGTCGAGGTCGGTCAGTCTGCTGCAGCCATTGAACATAGAGTTCATGCCTGTCACCTTCTCCGTGTTGAAGTTGCTCAGGTCGAGGCTCGTCAGGCTACTGCAGCCAGCAAACATATTGCTCATGTTCGTCACGTTCGCCGTGTTGAAACTGCTCACGTTGAGGCTGGTCAAGCTGCTGCAGTTGTAGAACATACCGAGCATGTTCGTCACCTTCTCCGTGTTGAAACTGCTCACATTGAAGCTGGTCAGGCTGCTGCAGTTGTAGAACATATTGGACATGTTCGTCACGTTCTGTGTGTTGAAATGGCTCAGGTCGAGGTCGGTCAGGCTGTTGCAGTTGTAGAACATATTGGACATGTTCGTCACGTTCTGTGTGTTGAAATGGCTCAGGTCGAGGCTCGCCAGCTTTTTGCAGCTAGAGAACATTTGGCTCATGTTCGTCACCTTCGCCGTGTTGAAGTTGCTCAAGTCGAGGCTGGTCAGGCTGCTGCAGCCAGAGAACATATAGGCCATGTTCGTTACCTTAGCCGTGTTGAAGGTGCTCAGGTTGAGGCTCGGCAGGCTGCTGCAGCCAGAGAACATAAAGTTCATATCCGTCACGTTCTCCGTGTTGAAGGTGCTCAGGTTGAGGCTCGGCAGGCTGCTGCAGTGGTAGAACATATGGTTCATATCCGTCACCTCGCTGATATTGAGATTCTCAATGCCCGTAATGGTTGCCAGGTTGCCTAAGCCATAGAACCATGAACGTGTGGTCGTCGGACGGGCGCTGGCAAACGAGGCGTCGAACACTACGCTGGTAACATTCGTGTTGTTAATCCAGCCGGGGTCGTTGCTGCCCGTGTTCAGGTCATAGGTGGTTCCCGCGTGACTGCTCCGCTGCGTGTCGTAGTAGAACGTCAGCGTCGTTTGATCAGTAGATAATACTGCATACGCCTCCTGTGCCGAGGCGCTGATGGTGCCGAATAGGGCAAACAGGAGCCCCAGCAGAAGCCTACCCCCAGAAGGGAAGCCTACCCCCAGCCCCTCCCTGAAGGGATGGAAGAATGAATTGAAAAGGTTGTTTTGTTTCATATTGTTTTAGTTATTATTCTTTTGAGTTTATGGTTTCTTGTTTATGGTTTCAAATTAGTAGTTTCTTTTACAGGGACAAAGATAAACAATTCTCCTGATATTTCCAAATATTTAACTAATTGATTACAAAGAAACAACTCAACTACGTGGCAACCGCTGTGCACACATAATATAGAAAACAATTCGAACAACAAAAACAACGTTTTCGTTAAGCCAATTGAGCAGAGTAAGCTTGCTAACACTCTGCCATGGCGAGAAAAGGTGGGATGAAATCCAACTTTTTCTTTCAACCACAGATTATAAAGATTGTTGTATTTGCTGTTTCAGTTGTCTTCTTTTAACCACCAACAACGACGATTACACAGATAGGAATCAGAGTCGTCTTTAGACTCCGATCTCCTACATTCCTTTATTCCTTAGACAAAAACTGTCGGCAGAGGGAAAAATGACGTGTTAGATCTTATTGATATCTACGTAACCATGCATCACGGCATAGATAGTCAGGGCGGAGACGCTCTTCATGCCGAGCTTCTCCATGATGTTCTTGCGATGGGTGATGACCGTCGTCAGACCTATCGACAGCTGGTCGGCAATCTCCTTGTTGATATACCCCTGCGCGATGAGTGCCAGCACTTCAATCTCGCGGTCGGTGAGTACCTGTGCGCGCAAGGCACGGGGCAGCGGCGGCAGGTTCTTTCCACCCGCATGAGCCAGATGACCCAGCATCAACAATGAGCGCACCAGAATGTTCTCCGGCGCATTGATGCAAAGCGAATGGAAATCCTTCAGTTGCGTGCTTGGGTCGTTCGACATCGTGAGAACAATGGTCTTGCGCCGATGTTCCAAGAAGAAACTGCGGTTCTCAAGCACAAGATTCATCGCAACAAAGAAGTGGTAATAGTTATCCGGGCCGTTTGCTTCCAACTCAGCAAACGAGCCGAATGTGTCGACCGTCATAATCGGCATCACATTCTGCAACAGCTGCTTCAATCCTATTGTAGCCAGCGTGTTCGGGTCTACGATAGCCAGGCGTGGCCTTCCTTCGTTATTCATAACTATTCCTTTTCGCTGGCAAAGATACAAATAAGTGAGCGAAATACAAAGCAAAAACAAAAGTTTTTGATAAAAAACACTGCCAGTAGTCCCCTCGAGGGGACTACAAATTGACTCCTTTCTTCCTTTTGAAACACCCACAAAAAAAAGTCCAATCCGCTCATGCGAACTGAACTTTTTTTGTTTCTGCTCTCTTATTTCTTCCAAAAACGCGAGGTGATGTCCTCCATTTCGCCGCCTGCCCCGATGCGATAGAGCCGTTGGTTGGTGGTGGGTTTCGTGAGAGGACCCAGATGAGCAATGTAGGGACCAATCTTGATATAGTCGAAATGGCTACGATCGATGCGCGGCGAGATGCGCAGACGACCACTATACCACGCCACTTTGTAGCCTGGGTGGCTTTCACGGATATACTGTGCCAACGCATCTACGGTCTCTGGTTCGGCATCACCACCCATCAACGCAATGCAGGTGATGTCGCCACCGAATTCCTTCACAAAGCCATCAATTGCCAAGGCATCGAGAGGTTCACCGATGTCTTCAGCCAGATAAGCGCTGTGGCATCCTGGACAATGGCAGGGACAGCGCGAGATATTCACTGAGAGCGTCGTCTCGTCAGGGATTTCCTGAAAGACGACGCCCGTGTTTACATACTTCAGCACGTTAGTTTCTTTTCAACTGGCAACTGTCAATTATCAATTGTCAATTATCAACCATCAATTAACCTTACGCCTCCACGAGTTTCTCCTTACCGGCATAGTAGCGGCGATGTTCCTCTTGCTGGCGAGGCAGCGAGAAGTTGCTGACGCGCTTCAGGTAGCCGATGATGCGGGTCATGTAGTCAACATTCTTCGAGCCGCACACCGGGCACTCGTGCAGGTAGCGCTTGTCGATGTGACCGCAGTCGTTGCAGAGCGTGTTGGGAATGTTGAACGTGAAGTAGTTGCATCCCTCCTTGGCAGCCACGCACAGCAGCTGGCGATACTGCGTCTTCGAGAGGTGCTCCTCTAGGTTCATGTGCAGGGCAGAGCCACCGGTGAGGTGCTGGATGTAGGGAGCGCCGTGCATCTTGAACTTGTCGATGATGTTCAGCGACTCATCCTCAACCACGTAGAAGTAGCTGTTGTAGCAGTCGCGCGGCACGAAGTAGCCGTCCTCACGGTCCCACTTGGCATGCTTCACGCCGACGTTCTCGGCAGGAATCATCTCGCAGTTGAAGAGCACATCCTTCGTGCGATACTCCTTGTTCTTCTTCTCCACCAGACCGAGCACCTCCTGCACGAAGGCCAGATACTTCGGGTTGTCGGTAATCTCGAGGCCCATGAACTCGGCAGCCTCCACCATACCGTTGATACCGATGGTCAGGTACTGACGGGCAATGTTGATGTAGCCGGCGTCGAACAGCGGCAGCATACCGTGACTCTGCAGCTCCTTCAGATTCTCGTTGTAGGCCAGCTGCACCTTGTGGCAGAGGTCGATGACGTGCGTGAGGAACTCGCGGTAGTCCTTACCGTTGTTCACGGCATACTGTATGCAGCGGTTCAGGTTGATGGTCAGCACACTCTTCGAGCCTGTCGACACACCGCCGGCACCCAGCGTGTAGCTGAAGCCGTTGTCCTGAATCTCGTTGCGCAGGCGGCAGCAGCTCGACAGCGAGTCGGCATTGTCGCTCATGTAGGTGAAGAACGAGTGGCCCTCGGAGTACATCTCAGCCGTGAAGTCGGCCCACTCCTTGTCCACACAGTCGCCGTCCTTCGTCAGCAGCGCCATGGTCTCCACGGGGAAGGTCAGCACGGTCTTCGTGCGCTCCTTGTTGAACCACTTCATGAAGCGCTTCTGCAGCCAGGAGAGTCCGTCCCAGTCGGGTTTCGAACCATCTGGGAAGTAGAACTCGCCGAAGAGGCTCTCGAAGTAGGGACGGTCGTAGTAGGCCACATTCCAGAACACGGCCTGATAGTTACGGGCGCCGGTGGGCTGGTTCAGCGAGTAGACAATCTGCTCGAAATAGTCGGTGATGACCTTGTCAATCGTGCGCTGCTTCAGCGAGAGATCAACCACGCGATCTGGATCCTTATAGTAGTCTGTGCCGTATTCCTTACCGATGAAGTAGTTCATGTACATCAGGAACTCAGGCGTAGCGCAAGCACCGCTAAGCATCGAGCTCACCATGAACACCATGTTGACGAAGCCACCGCAGAACGACTTCAGGTTGGTCGGGGCCGTAGAGTTGCCGCCTATCGACGTCGTACCACCGATGAGCCAGGGATACATCGTGATCGAAGCGCAGTAGTTGGCCAGCGAGGTCTCGTCGTTCTTATATATAAAGTGGTGCGACAGCATGTCGATGTATTCGTCCGACAAGGGCTTGCCGTACATCTTTTTGATGCGGTCGGTGAGCAGGCGGCGGTTCAAACGAATGAAACTGGCCTTGGGCAATTCGCCGATGAGTGTTGCAATATTCTTATGTTCCACGTTGGCATTGGCGTCATACTTCGAACCTGTTGCTGCATTGGCTGCGTCACAGTAGTCTGACAAAAATTTCAACTTCTCCAATGTCTCGCGATCTTCGGTGTGCTGCTGACGATAGAGCATGAACGACTTCGCAACCTGGTAGTAGCCTTCGCGCATCAGCGCCTCTTCCACCTGGTTCTGGATGTCCTCCACCTTGATGTCTTCCTGAAGCTGTAAGTGGCTGAGTATCTTATAGATACTGCCAAGATCTACAGGCATGTCAACACTCTCGAATGCCTTCACGATGGCATTCATAATCTTGTCTAATGAGAAACGGTCTTTCGTACCGTCACGTTTGGTAATCGTAAAGTTTTTTATTTCCATTGCGGTTTAGGTTTTGGAAAACTTTTGGGCGGATATTTTCTGAAAAGTTTTCCGTTTTGGAAAATCTTCTCTTCATGGTCCTCCTTTCAAGTTTTCTTTTCTGTTAATTATATTCTGACTGCAAAGTTAACAAAAAAGACGATACAACAAGCGATGAAATCGAAGAAAATTTCCATTTTTACAAATTTTAATATACGGAAAACATCATGCTCTTTTCGGTTTTCAAGCAACTTTAAACGGCAAACTCATTGATAACCAAATAGGAAGAATGCATGTGTTGAAGGAAATCTAAAAGAAACTCCGAAACACACGAGAAGGGAGAGTCGTCAACAAAGTAACATGAGAAAGTATTTATTTGTTAACATCGGAAGACACGAAAGAGACAAATCGTGAACTTCAAAAGAAATGAAAAAGAAACAATTCGGCAACAAAGAAACAAAAAGCGCGAGAATTGTCTTCCCGTGCTTTTTGCGTTTTCAGATTCCGTTGATTACTTCGTAGTCGGTGTGACGCTCCTCGACGTACCACCTGTCAGGGTAGCACCAGTGGTATAGGCACCCTCCCAAAGACTGGTAGTGGGATTCGATATCGACGTACTGCCATAGACAACCGTGGCACTGTTGGTATTCTTCAGTTGCGGAGCACTCATGAGGAGAGTGGCCTGACTGGTGCTACGCGGAATACGATAGGAGCAGACCACACTGCCGCTATTGTTCTTCAGACTGAGATAGGTGCCTGCCGAAAGGCTCACCGAAGATAGTGTCACGTAGGGTTGCTGGGCCGATGTGGGCAGTCCGCCGCTACCACCGCCGCCACCTTGTGCACCGCCTGTGCCAATGACGACTCCTCCGTTGATGATGAATGCAGCATTGTCGCAATCAAATCCTTCTTCAGGACTGCTACTGCCTGAGGCGATGGCCACACCGCCATTGACGACGATTCCCGTTCTCGAATCGTTTGAGTCGATGGCATCGTTGTTTGAGGCATGTGCCCAAACGAAGCCATCGTTGAAAGTGATGGTAGATGCCGCGTTGATTGCATCGTCGTAGGTGTCGCTCTCCAACGTTCCGCCGTTGAACGTAATCGTCGACTTACTCTCGAGGCCTTCAGCACCATCGGAAGCTGTACTCAGATGGACATTGCCGCCATAGACCTCGATGGGTCCCATGCACTTCACCGCCTTGCAGCTGCCAATGAAGCCAGCGTCCATCGGTCCGCCGCCTCCCCATGGGTTGCCGCCACCACCGCTCGACTCAGTAGCCAAATAGCTGCCCGTGGTCTTAACGTTGAGCGTGGGTCCTTGTCCTATCGAAGAGGCATCACCAATCGTCAGACGAGCGCCATTGGCACCACTGACATCACTGGTACCCACCTTGATTCCCTTGCCGCCTCGCGCCGAGCAATCAATCGTCACCGTGCCGCCCTGAAGCAGCATGTCGCCATCGCTCTTCAATCCTCGGCTGCCGGCACCTTCCGTATCGCCATTGCCAGTGTAGGTAGCACCATCACCGGTAAGTGCGATGTCGTAGGTGCCACCAGAGATCGTCAGCGTTGCATCGGCTGAGATGCCACGCGATGCACTGCCCGTTCCCTGGATGGTCACCTCTCCATCAGAGCCAATATATGTATTGCACTTGATTGCTGCGGAATAAGTGGGGTCGGCACCAACTATCATGTAATCGCCAGCAGCCGTATCGTTGATTGTTCCACCGCTCACGGCAACGGTTCCATCAGCCTTGATGCCCTTACTCATCGTGCCGGAGTGCTCGAGCGTCAGAGTGCCGCTAGAAACATGAATGTCGGCATCGCTCTTCAGGCAGAAGGCTTTGAAGGTCTCCCCTTCCTCTGTAGCCGATGAGGCATTGGCATAGGTGCTCGACACATTATTTATCGTGTACGTGCGCGTAGAGCCGCTGGTGGTATAGCTGTTGACTATGCTATAGAACACATCGTTGCCCGTCAGGTTGAGATTGATGTTTGCCGTGCGAATGGTATAGGTGGTACCACCCCAGCCGCCTCCACTGGTATAATCGTCGCTTTTCAAGTAATAAGTGCCGCTGGTAGCCGAGCCGAAGTCATAATAGTAGAACGTGGTGGTCGTACCATTCACCGTGAAACTCTTCTGGTTGCCCAGAGCCGACACGAGGTTGCCAGTGCTATCGTAGAGATACACATTCTTCCATGCCGACTGCTGCTGGCCGCCAGGTTGATAGCCACCACTGTTGGCAGCTGGGAGCGAGACGTAGAGTCGATAACTGTTGGTAGTCGCCGAGCCCGTAGAACTGAGGTCGAGTGTGCCGCCACGGCCATTGGCATTGATGTTGAGGACGCCACCCTGTATGTCGATATTTCCTGTTGCATTGATACCGCGCCCACCATCAGCCGTGCTATTGATAGTCATGTTACCGCCACTCACCATGACATTGCCTTCTGCCTTCAGGGCAGCGCAATAGCTGGGGTCGTAAATGGTAGTGCTACCGGAAGTTGTTTCGCTGACAAGGTATCCGCCACTTTGTGTAACCTCAATGCTTCCATCCTGCACCACGATATCGGCATCGCTCTTCAAGGCCTTCACATCGCTACCCATGCTAGTCACGGTGATGTCGCCGCCTGCAATCGTCATGAGCATGTCGCTTTGCAAAGCCGCCACGTCGCTTCCCGTCAGAGTGATATCGATGGTGCCGCCATTGACGATGAGTTGGCCATCCAATTCTTCGCCATCCAGTTTTGCCTCGGCCTGGATGCCATCGCCGGCAACGTTATGCATCACGATGGTGCCGCCATTCATCTTGAAATACTGCTCGGCATGAATGCCATCGCTCTCTGCACCAGCAATAGTGATGGTGCCTGCAGTCTTCTTCACCTCCATGTATTCCTTCGTGCTAATGGCATGTTTTACATTGCCTTGCACCGTGAGCGCCCCACCCTTGCTCACTTCCAGATGACCTTTGCAGAAAAGGGCCGCCTTGCCTGTTGAGCCGTCGGCAAGACTGTTCGTGGTTCCGTCGGCGAGTTGCAGATTGATGCGCTTGCCATCCTCGATATCGATACACGTGCCCCGCTGATTGGTAAGGGTGAGTCCGTTCAGGACAATGGTGGTTTTGAAGGTACCGTTGTAGACAAATGAGCCGTCGGCACACGAGCCACTGAGCACCGTCACATATTCTTCGGTTTCGTTGGTATTAGTGACAACAACATCGGTACCATTAACAGCAACCGTCACATAAGGCATCCATGCCGTCGGCATTCGGTAAGTGGCACCCTCGTCGGTATAGTCTATATACAAGACGTCGACATCATCGTCATCGAGCCACTTCGCTTCCCGGTTGTCCAAAATGATATCCACCAAAGCAATCAGGTCGGCTTTATCAATGGTCCCATTTTCGTCGACATCAGCCAAGCGGTTGTTATCATTTACCTCCACCCCGTCAGTGGAAGACTGGGAGGAAACAAGGATGTTCACCATTGCCGTCACGTCAGCAACCGTAATCGCGCCGTCACCATTGACATCACCGATATACTTAGGCGATGCCAGCAACACACAAAAGCACAAAACTACAAGAGATAAAAATCGTTTCATTCTTTCACCTTTTATTATATTTTGCCTGCAAAAGTAAGAAAAAAGAGACGGACAAAGAAATATTATCAACGAAACGCCCACTTTTCATCATGAATTCTGACCATTCATAGAGAATGGGTAACGGATGAGAGCCTGTCAATATAATTGCATTCAAGCGATGTGCATTTCATGTAAACGTAGCGATAGAATTTCTCTCAATAAAAAAGATTGGGGAGATTATTTGGTATTTCAGCAAATTCTTCGTAATTTTGCCATCGTGATGAAGAACCCGCTTCGTCCCCCTTAACATTCAAACAGATATAAAACCTATAAAAGCAACTAGACGATGAAAAGAATAATCATGGCTGTTGCCGCTATGGCAACCATCACAACAGGCTTTGCACAGAAGAAACTAGTGCTCTACTATTCTGAGACAGGAACTACGAAGGCCGTAGCCGAAGAGTTGCAGAAACAACTCGGTGCCGACATCGAGTGCATCGAGGCCGTGACGCCTTATTCGGGCGACTTCCAGGCAACCATCCAGCGCAGCCAGCGTGAGCGGGAAAACGGCGAGACACCTACCTTAAAGCCATTAAAAAAGAATATTGCCGACTACGACGTCATCTTCCTCGGCTATCCCATTTGGTTCGGCACCTACGCTATGCCGATTGCCACATTGGTGAAGGAGAACGACTTTGCCGGCAAGACCATCGTGCCTTTCTGCACCTTTGGAAGCGGAGGACTGAACACTTCGACCAACGATCTCAAGAAGGCGCTCCCTCAGGCAACGATCCAGAAAGGATATGGTGTGCGTACAGCAAGAGTGGCAGCCGCAAAGAAGGAACTCGACCGGTTCCTCATTGAGAACGACTACAAGGAAGGTACCGTCGCCCCCCTGCCCGACTATTCAGCTCAACAGCCCGTCACCGATGCCGACAAAGCCATTTTCGACGCCGCCTGCTCCAACTATCAGTTCCCCCTGGGCACTCCTGTCACAGTTGGCAAGCGTCAGACTCCCGATGGCACCGATTATCAATTTTCCGTGAAGAGCCGCGGTTTCGATGGAGGCGAGTCTACGTCGACCATCTTCGTGACTGTTGGAAAGGAAGAAGGCGCCAAGCCCGAATTCACAGAAGTAGTAAGATAAAAACGTTGAGACGTTGAGATGTTGAGATGTTGAGACGTTCTTTCTCCGCTTCGCTACGAAAGCGCCCCTGCGGGTCGAGCGGAGACGTTGAGATGTTGAGATAATGTGATACTGAGAAAGATGAAGAAGTCTTTTTATCCACTCATCTGGGTTGGTGTTTTGGCTATAATCGCCTTCACACTTCTGGTCTACGAACACGACTTCCTTTGGAAGATTCAGGAGGAGAACCTATTCCTGAATTCATCGTTGTTCTTCCGGCAACAGATGGTCGTCTCTGGCGGCATGTTATCGTGGCTGGGAGCGTTCTGCACGCAGTTCCTACATTTCCCATGGCTGGGCGTACTGTTGCTCTGTGGCATGTGGCTGCTGCTGATGTGGCTGGCGAAGCGCACCTTTAACATTCCCGACCGATGGGCAACGCTGTTGCTGATTCCCGTCGCATTGCTGCTGACAGCTATCGTCGACACGGGCTATTGGCTCTACGTACTGAAGCTACCGGGCTATTTCTTCGCTGCCACCATCGGCACCCTGACGGCCGTCTTGACGCTTTGGGCTTTCCGCGCTCTCCCGTCAAAGTACGCATTGCGCCCGCTCTTCATCGCTGCTGTAGCTACTATGGGCTATCCGCTATTCGGCATCTACGCCCTTGCTGCAGTTCTTCTCATGGGTGTCTGGTCGTGGCTACTGGAGAAACAGCGCCCGCAAGCATTGATCAGTACGATTGTCGCCATAGCGAGCATCATCGCTGTGCCACTCGTCTGCTACCACTTCGTCTTTTATCAGACCAATCTCGCAAACATCTATTACACAGGACTACCCGTTTACTTCATCACGGAGAATCATCGGATCTACTACCTACCCTACCTCCTGCTCTTCCTCTTCTTTCTCGCGCTGACGCTCACCTACAAGAGCCAACATGCTGAATGGAAGAAAAAAGCTGCGCCCATCATCCGAACCGCAACGCAAGTAGCGGTTGTGGCAGCATTGGCATTTGGGGTGTACCATTTCTGGTTCAAGGACGAGAATTTCCACCACGAACTGACCATGCAACACAGGCTAGACTGTGCCGACTGGGAGGGCGTTATCGATGAGGCACGCGAACAGGAGGACGAGCCGACACGCCCCATCGTCATGATGCGCAACATCGCCTTGTCGCGACTGGGCCGACAGGGCGATGAAATGTTCCTCTACAAGAACGGCTCGAAGGCTTTCGCTGCGCCCTTTGGCATGCGGGCGATGCTCGAGGTCGGACCGCTGGCCTATTATCAATACGGCATGCTGAATTACTGCAACCGCCTGTGTATAGAAATGGGTGTGGAGTTCGGAGTGCGGGCGGAACATCTGAAATATCTGGTGAAAAGTGCTCTGCTCAACGGCGAGCAACAGTTGGCACGCAAGTACATCGGGCTTTTGAAGCAGACCCTGTTCTTCGCTGACTGGGCAGACCAGGCTGAGTCGTTCCTGAAAAATCCGAAACTGATAGACACAGACCCGGAGCTGGCTGCGGTGAAGCACATGCTACATCACGACAACGTGCTTGGATCGGATCAGGGCTTCGTGGAGAGCTATCTCATGCGGCGCTTAGCGAATAATTATAACATCGAGGACACCGTTTTCCAAGAGCAGGCCTTGCTGGCTACGCTCTACACACACGACGTCCCACAGTTCTGGACTCATTTCGCCAACTACATTCGGCTACATCCTGATGGCAAGATGCCGCGCTACTATCAGGAAGCCGCCTATCTCTACGGCAAGCTGGAAGGGCGAAAGAATCTCGACAACATGCCCTTCGAGAGTTCAGTGAAAGCCGAATACGATGATTTCATGCGGTTTGCCCCGCTCTACGACGGTGCCGACGTAGAAGAAGCGCGTGAAGGACTCCGCAACCAGTTCGCGCATACCTATTATTATCAGTACTACACTATGGGGCAACTGCCAGAGTATTAACCCCCACCCCCTGCGTAGTCCCTGCTTCCTAAGGAGAAGTGAGGGGTGGTAGAGAAAAAACGAGTATGATGAAATACAGATATCTCATTTTGGCTGCAACCCTGTTGCTTTGTGCATGCACAACGAAGGTGCCGACAGCGTTTACCGACGTCGACGCCCTGCCTAAGATCTATCCTGACTATGTCGATGTAACGATCCCACTGAACATTGCTCCGCTGACCTTCGAGCTCGACGAAGAGGCCGACGCGATGATTGCGCGCTATGCAGCAGGCGACATCGAGGTGGTCTGTGCCGACAAGATGCAGCCTACGTTCGACGAATGGGCCTCGCTCATCGGCGAAGCCAAAGGCGATGCCATCAAAGTAGATGTCTTTGCACAGCGCGGCGACCAATGGACGCACTACAAACCTTTCAGCATCTTCGTCTCTGAAGACAGCATCGACTCCTACCTCAGCTACCGCCTCATTCCGCCCTCGTTTGTCAGCTATGAGGCGCTCACCATTAGTCAACGCTGCTTGGAGAACTACGACGAGAGCGTCATCTACGACAACATGCTTTGTGGCTTCGAGAACGACGGTCAGTGCATCAACTGCCACAACTACCAGCAATACAACCCCGACCGCATGCAGTTTCATGCCAGACAGAAGAACGGCGGCACCATCATCGCCTACGACGGCGACATCAAAAAGGTGAACATGAAGAACGATTCCATCCTCTCAGCCGGCGTCTATCCGGCTTGGCATCCTTGGCTGAAGCTCATTGTCTATTCCACCGACAAAACCCACCAGAACTTCCACACCACCGACCCGAACAAGATTGAGGTTTTCGATGTGGAGAGTGATATCATCGCCTACAACATCGACCGCGATGAGGTGACCAATCTTGAAAACGACTCCTTAGAACTTGAGGTGTTCCCTGCGTGGGCTCCCGACGGAAAGACACTTTATTACTGCAGCGCCCATTTCAATCGGCAGGACACAACCATCAAGAAGGAACAGGAAGTTGCCAGGCGATGCATGGATCTGCGCTACAACATCTTCAAGAAGAGCTTCAATCCCGAGACTTTCGAGTTCGGGCCCAGCGAAGCAGTATTGCGTGCCGACACCCTTCGCAGCTACATAGCACAGCGTGATAGCGCAAACAAAGCGATCGCCCCGGGCTCTGCCGTTCTGCCCCGCATCTCGCCCGATGGCCGGTTCCTGCTGTTCACATTAGCCAGCTACGGTTATTTCCACATCTGGCACCACGATGCCGACCTCTGGCTGATGGACTTGCAGAGCGGTGCTGTGCGTCGGCTCGACGAAGTGAACTCCAACGACACTGAGAGCTATCACTCCTGGTCGAGTAATGGCCGATGGATAGTGTTCAGCAGCCGTCGCGACGACGGGTCGTTCACCCGCCCCTTCTTCGCACATGTAGGCCCCGACGGCCGTTGTGGAAAGCCTTTCGAACTCCCCACCGCCGATCCCAACTATCATCGGCAGTTCCTGCGTTGCTACAACATCCCCGAATTCATGCGCGGTCCTGTCACCATCACCCCACAGACCTTCGCCAAGATTCTGAAGGGTGAGGCAGAGCCGGTAACGTATGTTGGGAAGCCTCGCCCGTAGAGAGCCTGCAGTCCTCTCTTTCATATTCGCAGACAAAAAACAAAAAGCGGGTGTGTCCCTTTTTTTTGACACACCCGCTTTATCGTTATAACCGTCGGAACTATCAACGCTTCATCTTCAGCGTTTGGACGGTACCGTTGTTATAGGTAATCGAGACGATGTTGATGCCGCGCTGCGGAGCTGTGAGCTGGCGACCACCGAGGTCGTAGTAGCGCACACTGGCCACGGTGCTCGACTGCTGGTCGGCGTGAGGAGCTGCAATGCCCGTGGCGCCACCAACGGGAGCGATGTTGGCATTGACGATTTCGCCCGTCTCGGTGTCGAGGAGCAGCACGGCCACCTTCAGCTTAGCCTGCGGCTGCAGGAGACTCTCGCCACTGGTGTTCACGGCGTCGGCGAGCAGGAACGAGTAGCTGTGCTGGATGGGCTGGTCGGCCTTCACAGCGGCAGGAATGCTGCCTTCAACACCCCATCCTGACTGCGGAGCCATCACGACAACGTCGTTGAAGGCCACTCCAGGAACACTTTCGGGAGCATTCACGAAGTCGGCAAGATCAGCAGGAGCGCCATCCTTTCCTGAGTAATAATTAGACTGATCCCAGTCGGTGCCAGCCTCACCGGTGAGGCCATCGGCCACGAGGATGTATTCCAGTGCATAGTTGACTTCCTCAGAATCGAACGGGAAGCAAACCTCCGTCGAGACGTTGACAGCCTGACCGTCATCACTCATATCAGTCTGGAACTCGACATTTGCCACACCAAAGAGCTTGTTGCGACGGGCCATATCCTGGGCCACGAAGAAGTCGTCGTTGCCTGTGCCATAGTAGGGATCAACCTCCTCGGCGCGATCGAGCCATGCATCGGGGAATCCGGGCACGTCGTTGGGGAAGTACTGAGTGATTTCCATCGGGTCGGCATTGTGGTAGCTCAGCAGCACGTACTCACCATCAGAGAGCTCTGCAAGCTTCTCGAGGGCCACGAAGCCACGCGGGCACCAGCCGCACCATGTGCCAGTGTACTCCTCCATGACGGAGCGCTTCTTAGGCACGCTATTTAGGACGACGATATCGGTGAGAGCGGTGGGAGCAGCATCGGCATTGTCGACACCATTCACCTTCGAGACGGTGACCTCGAGGTTGTAGTTGCCACGCGACGAGATGTCGGGAAGCTGCAGCGATACGGTGCAGGTCTTGCCGTAGAAACCGTCGACGGAGGGCTTCACGTCGAAGTGCTGCGAGCCGGTGATTCCGCTGGCAAGCACGTAGTCGATGTCGAGTGAGGAGATGCCCTTGGCACCGTGGTTGGCGACGACGACATTAGCCTCGAAGGGCTTACCGGCCATGACATACATCTTCTCGCCATCGACGGGAGCAGCAGCGTTGTCGGCAATCTTGCTACCGCCGAGGGTCACCTGAATGGCCGAGCTCATACCCATCAGCTCAGAGAGGTTGAGCCACTTGAGGAACTCACGGCCTGTGTGCAGGTAGAATCCGCCTGCATTAGGCTGCATGAATACAGCGATAGGATTCTTATTGACTTCCTTCGAGGCATCGTCGATGGTAAGGCTATAGCCGACGTAAACGCCTTCTTCAGGAATGACATAGGGCTTCTCAAGTTTCACGGTGACGAAGCCTGCCTTCGCATCGGTGACATCGATGCTCGTGAGGTCGGGCACGTTCTGTCCTCCCTCCACGCGCAGCTGGCTGCTCAGCCAAGCCTTGATGCCACTCACACCGGCCGTAGCCATGAGCGGGAAGGTGATGCTCTCAATGTAGCTGCCTACGAGCGAGGGATCCTGCACGTGGATGGCCACGTCGTAGGTATCCTCGACAGCTTCACCGAAGGCATTTACCTCCTCATTGCCAGTGAAGTAGCCATAGCCGATGTTGCTGCCCACGTCGGAGGGATCGATGTCAGGATAGTCAGGGGTAGCGGCATCGGGCTGAACCTCGGAACCCAGCTCGTAGACCTCCTGCCAAGCTATTTCGGAGCGGCGCTCCTCGCCTGCACCGCGATAGACGGCCTGCACACCGAAGGCCTCCGGGCCAATGACGTAGTAATAGACGTTCTGGTTGCTTCCCGAAGAATAGAAGTCCCAACCCTCGGAGAATCCGTAGGGCACTTCCTCCATATCCTCATCGAGATACATGTAGTAGTCGTGCGAGAACGTCAGAGGAATCTCCTCGCCGTTCACCTTGGCATAGACGCGATACGACATCTTGTCGGAAAGGATGAAGTTGCCCTCGTTGTCGGCGTTGGGAAGGTCGAAGTCGAGATATCCCCAGCCGTAGCCGGAAAGGTAGTAGCTGGTACCACCCTCGTAGACCGTGTTCCACACGGGTGTGGCCGGTGTAGCAGCCACCTCAGTGAAGGGATAGATGCGGGCCTTGTCGTAGGCGGCGGCATAATACACCTCCGTGGTGCCTGCGTTCACGAGGAAGCAGCTGCCGTTAGAGAAGGTGCGGGTGGCGGCATCGTAGTCGAAGGTGATGTCGGCATCAGAGAGCGAATACTCGGTGTAGTACTCCTCATAGTTGTCGTCCCAAGCCTCCTCGGCGGTGGCCGACACGAGGTACTGGAAGTAGCCGGCATTGTCGTCGGCACCCATGAACTGGCCAGTCTTGAACGTAGCCTTATTGCCATCGATGGTGCCTTTCACCCAAGCATTAGGCATGCCAGGATAGAGGCCCTGCACCCAGACGTCGTTGCCATCAAAGCCCACCTGGGCAATGGTGCCCTCGAAGCCATCGGCCACCACGGCGAAGTCGCTAGTCTGGAGACCTTCAGGAGCGGTGACAGGCTCTTCGTTCATCTCGGTCATGCGGAAGGAGAAGTCGCCATAGCCTGTCCATCCCTCGGTGGCGTCGACGAGTCCGATGATTTCGCCGCCGGTGGCAATAGCCGAACCGGCAGGACAGCTGATAGTGCCGTTGGAGACATTATAGCTGAGCGTGAGCGTCTGCTTCTCGGCAGGATTGAACCATCCTTCATTGGCATCATAGGAGAGGAGCTCTACGTAGTACTCAGAACCACTCTGCTCCATGGCCTTCTGCGGGAAGTCGATGGTGATCTTGCTGCCGTTGATGGTGCCCTTCAGCCATGAGTTTGTGGCATACTGCGAGATGATGTTCTTAATGTACACCTCGTTGTTCTCACCGAACACCACGGTGCTGGCTGCACCCGAATAGGACGTATTCATCACGTAGAAGATGTACACGTAGTAGGCTGAACCACTACGTGAATAGTACTGCTTACGGCCCTCGGGCTGCTCAGTGATGAACTCCTCGTCACCAGTGATTGTCTTCTTCGGAGCACGCAGCACGCCTTTCGAATCCTTCAAGGCCTGCTCGGACACCTTTGCCTTCTGGCTCTTGCCAGCCAGCACGGCACGTGCGGCACGCAGACGGTTAGGGTCTACTTGTTTCTGCAGCGATGCCTGCGACGGCATCTTCTTGGCATCAGCCTTCAGGCTCGGTGCCAGTGCTGCAACACGATTTGGCGAGAACTCGCGCGCGGCGGGTTTCTGCGCCATACTTGTGACGGTCATCAACAATGCCGCCACCAAGAACAGTGTAAATTTCTTCATGTTGTTGTTATTAAAATAATAAATAATGTGAGTATAATTCCATTCCAACTACCGGAGCCACAAAACTTGGAAAGTTCGCATGAAGGGAACCTTTGGCTCGTGTCATCCGAAAAACATGGTGCAAAAGTACAAAATTGTTTCGAACGAACAAAGAAAAATGCAATAAAAATGCAAATAGAAGCATAAATAGCACTTTTTGTTACAAAATGTAACCGCAAAACAAAGGCATAGCTCGATAAAATGTAGGGACGCGGCGTGCCGCGTTATTGGAGAGGAAAGCCGATTGATGTAGGGACGCGGCGT
>JAFWOP010000089.1 GCA_017545365.1 Bacteroidales bacterium | reverse complement strand
TGCGGTCTCCGTGGATGTACAGTCCCTTCTTCGTCGGCTTCCCGTCGAGCTTCACGCCGTCTATGGTGTACCACGCGCCAGCCTCAAATCGTAAATCGTAAATCGGTAAATCGTCAATTTCCTTGATTCCCTGTGCCTCGCCGTCGCCATCGAAGTTCAGCACGAACTGGCGGACGCCGGCGGCACCGCTGACGTGGAAGTAGGCGCGGAAGGCACCGATGGTCATGGCGTCATTGGGCCAGTAGAGCGTGTTGTTGGCACCGAGGTAGAGCTTGGTGTTGTCGCCACCGCTGGGGATGATGACGGGATTGTAGGTGCCGACGAACGAGACGCCTCCAAATGTGACGGTCTTGCGGGCAATGGCCTCCGCGCTGTTGTCAATCGTCATGCCGCTGAACACGGGGTTGACGAGGTTCGTGGCGGGCGACTCCTTCGAGGCCCATTTGATGATGAACGGCGTACCTGCGGGGATAAGGCCAGCTTGTTCACCGGTGGTGGCTACGGCGTCGAAGTTCAGCGTCAGCGTGCCGTCATTCAGGTTGCTGGTGGTGCTGTTCAGCGTCATGGCCACAACGTTGTCGCCGCTGAGCGTACCGCTCGTGATGCTGACGTCGAAGGGCAGGCACAGCGTGTTCCAGTCGCCGTCCTTGTAGAGCGTGCGACCTGCAAGGGTGACACTGAGCGTCAGGCCATTGACACCAGCGATGAGACTGCTGTTGTCGGCGTTGTCAGCCAGGGCGATGACTATGTCATTTTCCTGAATCTTGGCTTCGTATTCCGACCAGTTTGTGGCAGCCTTGTAGGCCTCTGCGGTACCGGTAGGTACGTAGATGGCGGTAAGGGCTGAGCAATCATTAAACGCCCCATAATCCAGCGTGGGCGGCGTCGCAGCCTGCATGAAGACTGTGGTCAGGCCGGTGCAATTCTGGAAAGCCCTGCCGCCGATGCTGGTCACGCTGGCGGGGATAGTGATGCTGGTCAGGCCGGTGCAAAATGTGAAGGCATTTTGACCGATAGTTGTCACGCTGGCAGGAATATCGACACTGGTCAGGCCGGTGCAGCCGTCGAAGGCATGGTTGCCGATGCTCGTCACGCTGGCAGGGATGGTGATGCTGGTCAGGCTGGTGCAGGACAAGAATGCCCCTTCTCCGATGCTTGTCACGTTGGCAGGAATTTCGACACTGGTCAGGCCGGTGCAGGACGAGAATACCCAGTCGCCGATGGTTGTCACGCTGGCAGGAATTTCGATGCTGGTCAGGCCGGTGCAGGACTGGAAGGCAACGTCGCCGATGCTTGTCACGCTGGCGGGGATGGTGATGCTGGTCAGGCCAGTGCAGCTGTTGAAAGCGCCGCCGCCGATGCTTGTCACGCTATTGGGGATGGTGTAGGCAGCCCTGCTGTTACCTGCAGGATATTGAATGAGCGTGGTCTTGGCTTTATTGAACAGCACTCCGTCCTCGCTCACGAATGCCGTGTTGCCGTTGTCAACCGTAAAGGCGTTCAGGCCGGTGCAACCAGCGAAGGCACTGTTGCCGATGCTCGTCACGCCGGCAGGGATGTTGATGCTGGTCAGGCTGGAGCAGTTGGCGAAGACCTGGTCGGCGATACTTGTCACGCTGACGGGGATGGTGATGCTGGTCAGGCCGGTGCAGTACTGGAAGGCACCGTAGCCGATGGTCGTCACGCTGGCAGGAATGTTGACGGTAGTCAGACTGGAGCAGAACACGAAGGCACCTTCGCCGATGGTCATCACGCTGGCAGGAATGTTGACGGTAGTCAGACTGGAGCAGAACACGAAAGCATACTCGCCGATGGTCGTCACGCCATCGAGGATGTTGAGTGTCGTAAATTCGTCACAATACCAGGGTAGATCACCCCAGAAATTGTAATTCGCCATTGCTCCTTTGCCGAAGATGGTGAGGGTCTTGCTGTCGCTGTCGTACGAATAATATACATTGTCGCCACATCTGCCGTCAAAGGCAACTATCTTGTCGGCGTAGGCCGACCAGTTGGTGGCTGTCTTGTAGGTCTCTGCGGTGCCGGTAGGTACGTAGATGGCGGTGAGGGCAGAGCAATTATCAAACACCCCAGAATTCAGCGTGGGCGGGGTGGTAGCCAGCATGAAGACTGTGGCTAAGCTGGAGCAGCCACTGAAGGCCGAGCCGCCAATGCTCGTCACGCTGGCGGGAATGGTGAATGTGGTCAAGCCGGTGCAGTTATTGAAGGCCATCTTTCCGATGGTCGTTACGCCATCACCGATTGCAACCATCGTGATGTCGTTACGATAGCTGGCCCAGGGTTGGCCAGAACTCAAGTCTGCCATGGCTCCTCCGCCGAAGATGGAGAGAACCTTGCCGGTGCTGTTGTACGACCAATACACGCCGTCGCCACAGGTGCCGTCGATGACAAATATCTTGTCGGCGTAGGCCGACCAGCCGTTGGCATTCTTGTAGTCGCCCTCCTTGTTAGCAGGTACACAGATGCCAAAAAGTGTACGGCATCCATTGAATGTATAGTCGCCCAGCGTGGGCGGGGTGGTAGCCTCCATGAAGACGGTGGTCAAGCCGGTGCAATATGAGAAGGCATAGTTGCCGATGCTGGTCACGCCATCACGAATGACGACCGTCATGATGTTGTCACGATAGTTATCCCAGGGTTGATCATCCCCGAAATCGTAGTTAGCCATTGCTCCTATGCCAAAGATGGTGAGGGTCTTGCTGTCGCTGTTGTATGTCCACAACACGGTTTCGCCACAGATACCGTCACAGCCCTGTATCTTGTCGGCGTAGGATTGCCAGTTGGTGGCTGTCTTGTATGTCTCTGTGGAGCCTGCTGGCACGTAGATGTCGGTGAGGGCGTTGCAACTGTTGAACGCGCCGGAACCCAATGATGGGGGTGTACTCGCATTTAAGATAATGAATTTCAGGGCGGTACAACCGTTGAAGGCATCCACATCGATGGCGGTGACGGGGTACGTCGCTTCTTTATAGGTGACGGTAGCGGGGATGGTGACAGCCGTCAGGTTGCTGTTGCAGACAGTGACCTTCACCTCCGTTCCGCTCGTGTTTCGGAAGGTGAGGCCGCCTACGGAGAAGAAATCTTCGTAATTGGCGGTATAGGTGCGGTTTTCGATAGAGCCTTGCTCAATGGTGACGGTGGGCTGCGGCGTGCTGCCGTTGCTGCCCGTCCATCCGGCGAAGAAATAGCCCGGCTTGGTGGGGTTGGTCAGCGTGAAGGTCTCCGTCTCTATATTATAAGTGGTGGGATTAGCCGTGGCCACCGTGCCGCCGTCGAGATCGTAGGTAATGGTGTAGGTGATGGGCGTCCACTTGGCATAGAGGGTGATGTTTGCACTCGGTGTATAGGACGCACCGGCAGCACCGACGCTGGCCGTCAGCCCTGCATCGCTATACCAGCCGCCGAAGGTGTAGCCTGTCTTGGTCGGCGTAGGCAAGGTGACGTTGCCGTCCGTCCAGTTGGCGTAGAGGTTGACGGTACCGGTGGCGGCGAGGTTTCTGACGCTTTGCTGGTTGGTATAAGCCACCGTGCCGTCGGCAGTCGTTGCCCAGCCGTTGAAGGTGGCGGTGGCAGTAGCGGTAGCATCGTTGTTGCCACCCGTAGCCTCGTTGTAGCTGTAGGTCACGATGAAGGCGCGGGTGAAGGCGTTGGCAGTAAGGTTCTGCGCTGCGTCATAAGTGAAGGTCTGGTTGTCCATCGAGCCGCCGGTGGCTCCGTTGCCGTCGAAATGCACGGTGTAGGTGTTGGACGTCCACTTGGCCCACAATTCCACATCGCCAGTAGAGCCGTGGGCAATGGTGGTCACAGCATTGCCCGTCAGTGCGCTGTTGTTGTACCAGCCGCCAAAGGTGTAGCCCTTGCGGGTAGGCACATCGAGGGTGATGGTCTCGCTCTCGATGGTGAAGCTGTTCTTGTCGGTGGAGAAGGTAGCACCCTCGCCCGCATTGTAGGTGATGCTGTAGGTGATGGGCGTCCACTTGGCCCACAATTCCACGTCGCCCGTGGAGCCGTGGGCGATGGTGGTCACGGCGTTGCCCGTCAGTGCGCTGTTGTCATACCAGCCGCCGAAGGTGTAGCCCGTGCGGGTAGGCACGTCGAGGGTGATGGTCTCGCTCTCGATGGTGAAGCTGTTCTTATCGGTTGTGAACTCGCCGTCGTTCGGGTGATAGGTGATGGAGTAGGTGATGGGAGTCCATGTGGCATTGATGGTAACGTCGGCGTCGGGCATGGTCAGCGTGTAGGGATTCTCCGTTCCTGTGAGTGTGCCGTCGTTGCTGGCAGCGTAGCAGCTGAAGGTGTAGCCGGTACGGTCGGCATGGCTCAATGTCAGATTCACTGCGTCGCCGCTGCCGTAGTAGAACGTGGTGGACTGGCCTACGGTACGGGTGATGCCCTTGGTGTAGGCGGTGATGCCGCTGACGGCATAGGTTCCGTTCTCGACGGGCGAGCCTACGGGGCTGACGGCCCCGATGGTGACGTTATCGCCAGCGGTGACGGTGCGCGGTGCCTTGCCCTGGAGGGGTGTACCGAGGGCGCGGGTGTAGTAGCAGTTGGTGACGGTGGGCGCTGTGCCACGGTAGAAGGTGCCGCTGGGATAGTCGCCCGTGCCAGCCACCACCTCGGCCTCGTCGCCTTCAATGGCGGCGGGGGCGTAGAGGCAGTTGCTGATGGTGCCGTTGCCCCAAGCAACGAAGCCGGCGCAGTTGCCGGTGGCCGTCTCGCCCGTGTTGACGGTGAGCAGCTTGCCGTTGAACACGCTGCCCGTAATGGTGCCCGAGCCGGTGACTACGGCCACGATGCCGCCGTGGGTGCCGTCGCCCTTGATGCTGCTGTTGATGGTGACGCTGCTGACGCAGTCGCTGATGCTGGCCGCGCCCTGCACGATGCCTACCAGTCCGGCGGCGTACTTACCGTCGGTGCTGATGGTGCCGGTAGCGGTGCAACCGCTGACGGTCAGCGTGCCGTCGTTGCCAGAAAATGCCTGGCTGACGAGTCCGGCGGGATAGAGGTCGGTGGGGTTGTTGGTGCCCTTGGAGCTACTGATGGTGACCGTGGCGTTGCAGCCGCTGACGTTGACGTGGCCGCTCTGCAGGGCGATGAGTCCGGCCGTGTGGCGGTAGTCAGCTGCCGTGATGGTGGTCTTGACGTTGAGGTTGCTGATGGTGATGGCTGCGGCCTCGGTGCTGCCGCCCTGCACGTTGGCGAAGGGTGCGCAGTAGTTGTCGGCGGCGGTGGCGGAGAAGGTCAGCTTGTTGCCGCCACCGTTGAAGTTGCCGCAGAATGGGTTGGTGCCGCTGCCCGCCATGCGGGTGATGGGATCCTGCGCCGTGCCGATGTTCGCATCTAATTTCACCGTCTTGCCGCTGAAGCGGTTGTAGTTGGCGTTGTCCTGCAAGGCGTCGCAGAACACGCCCCAGCCCTCAGCGGTGTGGATGGTGTACTCGTTGCCGCTTACGGAGAAATGTGCGGCATCGGGTGTCCAGTTGGCGGTGTACGTCCGGTTTTCCGTCGAGCCTTTTGCAATGGTCACGGTGGTCTGTGGCGTGTTGCCATTGCTGCCCGTCCATCCGCTGAAGATAAAGCCCGTGCGGGTGGGATTGATGAGCGTGAAGGTCTCGCTCTCTACACTGAAGGTGGTGGGATTGGCACCTGCCACGCTGCCACCGGCAAGGTTGTAGGTGATGGTGTAGGTATTGAGGGTATAGGGGGCGCTGACGGTCACGTCCTGATTGGGCATGGTGAGCGTCGTGCCTGAAAGGGAGCCTGCACTGACCGCATAGTTGCTAAAGGAGTAGCCTGCCGGTACGGTGGTGTGGCTCAGCGTGAGGGCCACGTTGTCGCCGTTGCAGGCGTAGCAGGTGTTGCCATACTTCAGGCCGCTGTTGTTGGCATAGAAAGAGATGTCGCTCACGCTGTATGCCGTGGCGGCGCTGCCACTAATGTCGAGCGATGTCATGTTCTCTCCTGCCGTGATGCTGTAGATCTGCTTGCCCTGAGCGGTGCCAAGGGCGCGGGTGTAGTAGCAGTTGGTGATATTAGGGTTGTTGACGTTGCGTAAGAAGGTGGCGCTGGGGTAACTGGTGTCAGTCCCCACCTCTGTCTCGCCTTCTTCAAGTGCGGCGGGGGCGTAGAGCGAGTTGCTGATGTTGGTGGTGCCGCCGTAGTGCCAGGCCACGAAGCCGCCGCAGTTGGTGGTGCCGTTGGTGGTGAGCAGCTTGCCGTCGAACACGCAGCCCTTGATGTTCAGTGTGCCGATGTTCATGGCCTCGAAGCCACCATGGGTGCCTTCGCCCGAGACGCTGCTATGGATGACCATGCTGTTGCGGCAGTTCTCCACGTTGACCGTTCCCCAGTGCTGGGCGATGAGACCGGCGGCGTACTTGGCCGAGGTGAAGATGTCGCCAGCGACATGGAGGTCTTTGATGGCTGCGGGGGTTTCTACGTTGTTGGTCGTGACGGTGCTGACGTAGTGGAACGGGGCGATGTACTCTTCGTTGGAGTAAGCATCGGACGTGCCGTAGTTGAAAGTCAGCGTGTGTCCCTGTCCGTCGAAGGTGCCGCAGAAGTCGTGGCTGTCGCTGCCCGCCATGCGGCTGACCTCGATGTTTGCTTCGAGCTTCACGGTCTTGCCGCTGAAGCGGCTGTAGCGGTCGTTATGATTCAGACATTCGCAGAAGACGTTCCAGCCGGTAGCGGTCTTGATGGTGTACTCAGAGCCGCTTGCGGTGAAGTGGTCGGGCGAGGCATTGAAGGCACCTGCTATGTCAGCACCATTACAACCGATATTGCTTGTAAGGCCCTTCACGGTGCAGTCGTAGTAGTAGTTATTGCTGAGAACGCCATAATTACCTTTAGTACCTACAATGGCACCGTAATACTTTTTTATGTTCCCGATGGTGACACCAATGGCGATGTTGTTACGCATGATACCACTATTGTCGCCAACAATGCCACCGAAAAACTGGCTTTGGCTGCCACCCGTAATGGTAACAGCACTGGTACAGTTGGTGACTTCGCACCCCGTGGTATTATGGCCAACGATGCCGCCTTGATAATTTACTTCTTCTTCGTCAGTATAAATGTGAATGAGGACATTAGAGCGGACATGGCAGTTGTTGACAATACAGTTGCCTCCATCTTTGTATGTCCTGCCCGCGATGCCGCCGGTAACAGTACCGCCAGTGATGCGGCTATCCGTAAGGACGATGCCGTCGATGGTAGCGTTGCGGGCATATCGGAAGAGGCCAACTTCCGTGTTTCTGACATACATACGGACTCCGCTGATGGTAAATCCCTGGCCATAGTAGCTGCCTTTGAAGGGTTTGGTGTCATTGCCAATGCCGTTGAAATTACTCTCCTTGCTGCTGGCGTCGTTCCAGTCGCTGGAATGGCTGAAGGTGATGTTGGCCGTCTGCTTGAACGTCTTCCAGCTGGCATCGTTGCCCGCATTGACGTAATCGGCAAGGGCATTGAGCGCTGCCGCATCGGGAATCTCATAGTACCCGCCCTCCGTGTTGTACGTCAGGCCGCTGATGGCTTCCTGTGCCCCCGCCGTCGAGGCCGTGAGCAGCATGAGGGCGAGCATCATTGCCGCCCTTGAAATGTTTCGTGTTGTCATATTGTCGAATTTCATGTTCAATGTTCAATGTCCTGTTGGGGTTATTTAGATTTAAGTATCGTCGTAGCCCATTCTGGGATGTCATCGGTATATTGTTTAAACAGCTGGCCGTCGGTCATTCGGAAGAGCAAACGTGCTTCGGTGTCATCTACGGAGTTGTCGTAGACATAGACGCGGTCGGCAATGGCAGCGACGCGCTTGCAGTTGAGGATGGACTTCTGGTAGCGCGAGATGATTTTGGGAATAGGCACGTCGTGACCACCTTGCATCACTCGCTTGGCAATGCGTGATGAATTGATGGAGGGATGGCGTTTGCGGCCTGCCGAAGTTCGTCAAAATACCGTTGCGTTGCCTTGGCATTAGCCTCGCGGGCATCCTCAGCAGCCTCACGCATCAGCTGGGAGAGCACCTCGTCAGAAGGTTCCTCCATGCTTGTCAGCTTGTAAGTATCGATACTCATATTTCTCATTGCTTGGTTTTGTTGTTCAATGTTCAATGGGGTTATGGTTGAGGGGGGATTATACTGCCACGCCTGTGCGCATCACGTCGTCGTAGAGCGGCGACCAGCGGTCTTCGGCCATAAGGACTGGCTCGATGAGGAAGCTGACGCTTCGGACATCGCGCCACAGACCCATTGACATCTCATGCTTGCGGTCGCCATAGGTGGGCACGATGACGGCCACGTCGATATCGCTGTCAGGATTGGCGTAGCCCTTGCTGTAGGAGCCGTACATCATAACCTTTGGCTCCACGACGAAGCGGGAGCTGATGATCTCCTTGTATCGACGGACAAGGGCGAGGGCCTCGTCACGGGTCAAAGCTTGTCTTTTATCCATTGCTGCAGTTGTTTGGTTTCGTCAATCATCTGTCGGCAGAACTCGTCGGTTAGTGTGCGTGAGAGAGCGTCTTTGTCTTCAGGGTAGCGGGCGTCGATATTGTAGTTCGTGATAAGGTCGAGAAAGTCGCGCTGGTCGTCGTCCATCTGCTCGTAGAGTCCGCAGCCCCCAGCCAGCCTCGTGTGGCTGTGGGTGTAGGGCGGATCGTCGGGCTGCGTCCCGCACCAATATGCTTTCAACGTCTTTTCTATGACCTGATGGCACATGAACGCGACATATAGCCACCGCCCCGTCTGGTACATGGCCTCGGCGGTGTCAAGGTCGTAGTCAGCTATGTCAAGCCAGTATGCTACTTTGTCTGTTGCCATAAAAACTTGTATGTTATTGAATCTTGCGGTGCAAAGGTACGAACTATTTCCGACACTTCCAAATTTTGGAGCAGTGAATGCAGAGTAAAGTTCACTTTAACTCTGCTGAGTCGCGACAAATATTCGATGAAATCAAATTAATGGCATTCTTTTTACAGTTTCACGCCGTCGCCGTCGTGAGCAGCATCACGGGCAGCATCATCGCTGCCCGCCAAAAGTTTACTGTTTTCATATTATGGTTGTTTTTAATGTTCTTGCGTCCCGTTGGTAGCAAGCGACCAGAGGTCGAGCGCATTATCCTGTTAATGGGGTTATGGTTGAGGGGGATTAAATACGAAGGGTGGTCAGCCCTTCCTTACAATGTCGGTGAAGTCTGACCACTCTTCTACTCGGTAACCACGGATGTCACGCACGGACTTGCGGAACCAGTCAACCTTGGATAAGTCTATGATAGCTTGCATCAAGTTTGTAAGATTATCGCTTCGGGTGAGGTAGGTGCTCCCTTGTATCCATTCGAATCCATCGCGAATCAGAAGTTTGCGAACCTCATAATAAGCGTTATTGTAAATCTCGCCGTAATTCTCTTTGAGTTCGGCGATGTTCATATCGAAACTCAGTGCATACATAGGCTTCAATAGGCTGGTTTGAATTGATATTCTTTGTCGAAGAAAATCTCTCCGCTGGGTGTTTCGGCAGAAATCACCGTGCCCACGAAAGAATTGTCTTCCACGTCAATTACCGTGCCCTGAGTCCAGTCGCTCTTGTGCGTCACTTCGGGCGAAATCAATACACTGTCACCTGTCTTCATAACTAAATTGTAATTAAATCGAATATTCGGGTGCAAAGTTACGAACTATTTCCGACACTTCCAAATTTTGGAGCAGTGAATGCAGAGTAAAGTTCACTTTAACTCTGCTGAGTCGCGACAACGTTCGATGAAATCAAATTTTGGAGCAGTGAATGAGAGTAAAGTTCACTTTAACTCTGCTGAGTCGCGACAACGTTCGATGAAATCAAATGAATGGCATCCTTTTTACAGTTTCACGCCGTCGAGCGCATTATCCTGTTAATGGGGTTAAGGTCGAAGGGGGGCTTTTGATATACTTTCTTGTTCATATTGCTTATAAATTATTAATGTGTGATACCATGAATTTTCCCATTAATTTACTTAATCACGACCTTGCGTCCGTTCTGGAAATCTGGTAGGGGTTGTCCTTGGAGCCGTCGCCCTCCCATGCCCACGCGGTCATCGTCGTAAGCATCATCATGAGCAGCACGGTGGCTGCCCGTCTCACTGTGAGGGCCGGCGTCCCCGCCGCCCTGCTGATAAATGTCATTGTCTTTTTCATATTGTTTATGGTTTTAATTTTATCTCCTTTTACTAAAAGTGGCTGCAAAGGTACTAATAATTCTTTTATCCAGTATCGTTTTTCGCGTTAATTTAGCGAAAAACACTACGGACATTTGGGACTCTTAGGATTGGTCTCAGATGGTTTAGTCCTTTGAGTCCTTAGACTTTTTTCCTTTTTTCTAAGGAGTTTAGCCTGAATTATTCATGGTACCGCTTCGCGGTGTTACGCAAAACCCCATAAAACCAAACAAAACCAAATAAAACCTATATTAAATTGTTTTTTCTTGTTTTTTTTTGTTTTCTTTTGTTTTGCTGGAGACCGCAAAG
>JAFWOP010000088.1 GCA_017545365.1 Bacteroidales bacterium | reverse complement strand
GGTCACCTCGTCGAGCGGACAGTTCCAACCGAACAAGGTCGTGTAGAGAGTCACGGCATCGCCCTCTGCCTGCGCATCGAGGAGCAGCTCCAGGTTGGCATTCACGGCAGCGTTAGAGTTGGCAGCGACGTTGAGGGTCGTACCTGCAGACATGTCGGCTGCGGTGAAGGTGATGCCCGAGAACTCGTTCAGCTCGGCCAGTGCAGCCTCGTTGGTCCACGTGCCCATGACGGGCTGCGCATTCCAGAACTTACCCACGCCGGCAGGAGTCTGGGTGATAGCCACCCTGTTGCCGTCGGGCAGTACATCCGATTCCCATCCGTTTACACTGGCAAGAATTGTTTGTGCCGTGAAGGCACGCTCGTCGGTGTTGGTGCCGAATGCCACTACGGCATCGGCCATTGCAGTTGCCGTGCATGCAGCAAAAGCAATCATCAATAACATTTTCTTCATAATTTCAGGTTTTTAAAAGATTGTCAGTCGTTAGTCGCAATTGTAATTATAGTCAGCAGGACCGTCGGCATCGACAGGCCAGCCGGGATTCTGATAAAGCACGCTCATGCCAGCCGAGGTAGGCGTCACACCGTCGGCGCTGATGTTCAGCAGGAACTCCGAGATGGGCAGCGGGTCAAGATAGTGCTGCTTGGGGAACGTATAGCCCTGATAGGCAGCCGACGTCGAGCTGATTTGCAGAGGACGGATGTATTCCGACACATTGCTCTGCGATACCACCGTGGCATCAATCTGCTTGCTGTCGTACATCTTCTCCAACGGCGTGTTCCAGAGATGCATGCCTTCAGGCTGATAGTTCTTCATCATGTCGAGCGCTCGCCAGCGGCGCAGGTCGTCATAGCGCAAGCCTTCGGCAATCAGCTCGCAGCGACGTTCGCGACGGATGTTGTAAAGGGTGGCATCCACCTGCTTGCCATGCGAATAGATGGCAAGGTCGTTTTCCTTCGCGAGGTCCGTATTGCTGATGGTCTTCCTGTAGTCGGTATCCACACCGGCACGCTGGCGCAACGCCTTCCAGTACTTGTCGCAGTTGCCTCCAAGATTGCCATGACGCTCGTAGTAAGCCTCAATGTAGTCGAGATAGCACTCGGCGGCGCGGAACAGCGGCACGGCCGTCGTCGTGTAGTACTGCTTCTGCTGTGTGTCGTCGCTGCTGAGCCACTTCTTCAGGTCGTAGCCGGTCGTCGACTTTTCGTTGCCTGCTATCCAGAGCTGCGGGCGATAGAAGTAAATCGTGTCGTTCACATACTTGCCTGTCGTCGGGTCCTTCTCGGTGTTAATGAAGCTGCCTGCAGCACGCACGGTGGCCGTCAGGCGCTCGTCGCGCCCCAGCAGTTCCTCGTAGGTGGTCTGGTCGCCCTGATAGCCACTGCCTTCCACGTAGATGGGCAGGCCGTTCTTCATCAGGAACGTGTTCACGGCAGCACGCGTGACGCCGCAACCGCCGCCATTCTTCAGGAAAGCCGAGCAGCTATGGGCAGCGACGCCATTCTTATAATAGCGTGCCAGAATGACTTCATCGTCGTCGGCAAACTGCGTCTCCCAATTCGTGAACATGCCTACATAGTCGTTGTCGAGGCTGCGTTCGTCGGCCACCTTCGCTGCGTATTCTATCACCTTGTCAAGGAAGAAGTTAACCTCGTTTTCAGCACTGCCGGAGGCAAACTTGAAATCGGGCCAGGACTTTGCACCCACCCACTTGCTGTTGCCCGGCACGAAGCAGGTACCAGCATGATACTTCTCCCAGGTGGCCTCAAACAATGCCACGCGCGATATCAGTGCGTAAGCCGCAGTCTTGCAGAGGCGGCCTGAAGCAGGAGCTTTCGGCAACATCAGTTCGGCTGCCTTCTCAAGGTCCTCGATGATGAAACGGGCCACCTCGTTGCGCGGATAGCGCTTGCTGGCAGCCGCGAGCGCAGCCTGGTCGTCGGAGAGCAGCCCCGTTAGGATGGGGGCATCGCCGAACGTGCGGAGCAGGCGGAAGTGGTCGTAGGCCCTGAACCAGTAGCCCTCGCCTACGTAGTGATTAGCCAGAGCCTTGTCGTCGCTGATGCCGCCAATCGTCTCCTCGGCCTTTTTCAGGAAGAAGTTGATGGCGCGCAGATTCGAGAAGTACCATCCCGACGCACCTTGAGCCACGGTCTTGTAGTTGCCGTCGCTCAGGAAGATCGACTGGTAGCCGTTGCCGGCCTGGTTGTCGCTCTTGATGTCCTGCGTGTACAGACCGCCCCACAAGGTGTTGTTCTTGGGCAGCATTTCGTAGAAGGCATTCACCGACAACTGGTAGTCATAGGCTGTCTTGAAGTAAGAAGCCTCACTGCCGTACGACAATGGTTCGCGCTGCAGGAAGTCGTCACAAGATGCCAACATTCCCGTGAGCAGCAGCAAAACTATTCCTATATTCTTTTTCATATTCTTATGCTTTTATATTGTTGGACATGATTAGAACCTGACATCAGCACCAATAGAGAATGTACGGTAGTTCGGATAAGCCTTACCGGCACCCCAGTCGCTGCCGTTGAGAGCCTCCGGGTCGAATATCCTCAGACTGGTGAACGTGAGAAGATTCTCGCCCGACACGTAGAGCCGGCAGTGCTTGATGATCTTCTTGGCAGCGCCCTTGAACGGTATGGTGAAGCCCAGCTGCACGTTCTTCAGGCGGCAGTAGGCAGCATTCTCCACGTAGCGGTCGCTCACCTTGATGTTGTTTCCGTCAATGCGCAGGCGACCATAGAAGGGTTCCGTATTCGCACCCAGCTCGCTGCCGGCAAAGCGGAAGTAGTCGAGATGTTCTTTGTAGAGCGTGCGCTGCCATTCGGCGGCAATACCCCAGTAGGGAGCAGAATTCGTGAACACGAAGTCGCGCTTGCCGATGCCTTGAATGTAGACGCGGAAGTCAAACCACTTGTACTGACCGTCGAGCGTCACAGAATAAGCATAGTGAGGCGTGCTGTTGCCGATGCGCTTCAGGTCGCCGTGGTCATCCAGCGTGTAGCTGCCGCCATCCACCTTTCCGTCGCCATTGAGGTCGGCATACATGATGTCGCCGCCGCCCCATTTGCTGCCAAGTGCCGACTGGTCGGCCACTTCCAGATGGGCGTTCATCTCGTCATCACTCTTCGAAATGCCCTTCACCTCGTAACCCCAAATCTCGCCCACGGTTTTTCCTTCATACCAGTAGGTGCCGTTGCTGGCATTGGTGCACTGGCCGGTGGAGTTGTAGTACTTCGTAATGACCGAATTGTAGTCTGAGAGGCTGAATCCGATGCCATAGTTGAATTTGTTGATGTTGCCGTGCCACTTCATTTCCAACTCCCAACCACGCGTGCGCAGCGTGGCATTGTTCGTCTTGGGAGCCGCAGCTCCATAAAGAGCCGACAGGGCGGCCGCAGGTCCCACCATGTCCTTCGTCGTGCGCTGGAACAGGTCGAACGAACCCGACAGTCGGCTGCCAAACAGTGCGAAGTCTACGCCGAAACCCGCATTCTCGATGGTCTCCCATGTGAGCGAGGTGGAATAGGGCGAATAGACGGGCAGCATGTTCACCTGGTCGCCACCGATGACGACCGACGAGCCCACGTCCTTCATCTGCTGATAGTAGGGATAGCACGAAGTGGTGTTCTGGTTGCCCAGCGTTCCGTACGACCCACGCAGCTTCAGCATGTCGAGGAACGATTCCTTGACCGTCTTCATGAACGGCTCTTCAGCCACATTCCAACCTGCCGACACCGACGGGAAGTAGCCCCAGCGTTGGTCGGTGGGGAAACGGGAAGCGCCGTCAGCGCGGAAGTTCAGCTCCAGCAGGTAGCGGTACTTATAATCGTAGTTCAAGCGGGCAAAGAAGCCCATCGATGCCCAGTCCTCCTGGTAGTTGGTGGGTGTCATCTCGTGCCTGATGCCCTCGTCAACGTATTCCTTCGTTGCCTTGTCCACATACTTTGAGTAGTAGTAGCCCGTGCGGTCGGTCTCGCGCTTCCAGTACTCCGTCTGCTCACCCAGCAGGAACGTGAAGTTATGAGCATCGTTCAGCGTGAGCTTATAGTCGGTATAGACATTGTTGCCGAAGAAGTTGACCTTCGTCTCAGCATCTTCCTGATAGGTCTCACCATAGTCAGGAATGACGGAATAGGTACCGTTGGCATTCACGGTGTGCTTCGGGTCCACACCCTCGTTCACCAGCATATAGCTAAGCCGGCCGGAAGGCATGTGGAAGGGCAGCGGGTTGAAATTACGGGAATATGGATTCCATTCCAGGCGACTGTTGACCTCTACATGAATCTTCCAGTTCTTGATGGGCTCAATAATCAGGCTACCCTGGTTGTAGAGCTTCTGTGTGCGCTTGTTGAGTCTTCCGCCATCTTTGACGGCAGGAATCATTGAATCCTCAGAATACTCACCACTCATCGAGTTGATGACAGGCACCACCGAGGCGCGGCGACCCAGATTGTGATAGAACAGTCCCTGGTCGTCGATGGCCGACGGCTTGTCGTAGCCGTCAGTGGCATAACGCACGCTGTAACCTATCGTCACTATCTTGTGTGGCTTGTACTGGAACTTACCGGCGATGTTGAAACGCTGATACAACTCATCTGCATAATTGTAGAGACCTGTCTGGCTCAGATAGTTTCCGGAGATACGATAAGTCAGCTTGCCCACGCCGCCACTCACCGCGAGGTTGTGTTCGGTCGACACCGTCTTGTCCTTCACATACACGTCATACCAGTTCGTGTTGCCGAAGAGAGCCTGATTCTTAAACCACGTGTCCAGTTCGCGGTAGTAGTCGGTGTTCTCCGTCGACGTGCCGTCCATATAGGCCTTGATTCTCTCTATCTGCCTGGAACTGAAAGGAGCGTTGCCACCCGAGTTGATGTAGGCATCGTTCATCATGTAGGCAAACGTCAGACCGTCTACGGGGTTCGGAATGTTCACCGGCTGATTGATTCTCACGTTACCCGAATACTGCACCTCGGGCACTGCGCTCTTGCCGGCAGAGCCACTCTTTGTTGTAACCAGAATGACGCCGAACGGCGCACGCGAACCATAGACGGCTGCGGCTGCGGCATCCTTCAGTACCGACACATTCTCGATGTCGGCAGGGTTCAGTGTGCTCAAGTCGCCTTCCATACCGTCGATCAGGACGAGCGGCGAAGAATTGGAACCATCGCCCAGGTTACCCACACCACGAATGTTGATATTCATGGCCGTACCAGGAGCACCACCGGCATCGTTGGTGATGTTCAGACCGGCAATAGCACCCTGCAGCGACTGCACGGCATTCACCGTAGGACGGTCTTTCATCATCTCGTCGCCAATGGTCTTGACGGCTCCCGTGGCATTGATTTTCTTCTGTGTGGCAAAACCCACGATCACGACATCGTCGAGCCCCACTGCCGAGGAATGCAGGGTGACGGTCACTTTGTTTCTGCCTCCCACCTGAACCTCCTGCGGCTCAAAGCCTACGTACGATACGACCAGCGTGGCCGATGACTTGGAAACCGTCAGGGCAAAGTTACCTTCAATGTCGGCAATAACACCATTCCGCGCATTTCCTTTCTCAACGATGGAAGCACCGACGGCTGGCTCACCTTCATTGTCGAGCACAACACCCGTTACCTTGTGCTGAGCCATCATTGCTACTGATACGAGCAAACAGCTCAGAATCGTAAATAATCTTTGTCTCATAGCGTGTTCTCTTTACGTTTACTAGTCTTTTTCGCCTTTCTGACCAAATACGAAATGGTACATCACCGTTGAATCGGAAGTGAAGATGTACTGTTCGGCCTTTTCAGAACGCGACTTGTTCTTGTTGCGCGTAGTGCGGAAGTAGAAGTAGCCGTCGCCACCACCGTAGAGCGAAGTGCCGTCAGTCTTCAGGTTGTAGTTGAAGAACCACTGCGTCTTCTTGGGCTTGAACTGCGGAGCCTTCCACAGCGCGTTGCTCGTGATGTGCACGGTGAATGTGTCGGCATGAGATGGGAACGTAATCGTGTCCATCTCGTAGTAGCGAGCCACCTTACCTGTCTTGAAGTAGATGGTGTCGTAGTTGATGACAATCTTACCATCAGGGCCAATCACGGGTTCGCCATTGGCATCGAAGGTTGTGTCATTCCTGGTATAACTGCTTACAAAAGCAGTATCCTTCTCACTTAGCACTTTGAAATCGTAGGTGATGCCATCTACTTTAGAAAGTGCACTCGCAGGACTGAAGCCTAATGTGGCTTTGACACTGAAATCGCCAGGATTCTCGAATTCCTCCTCACAAGCGACAATGCCACATAAGCATAATCCAATGATAGCGAAATAAAGAATTTTTTTCATGATTACGGATGATATTTGTTGTTAATATAGTTTATTCATTTTCTCCGACACCCTTTTCCCTTGTGAGTTTCTGCCTTTTATGATGTAGAAGCCACGAGGCAATTGGGCTATGGCCTCCTCCTTGGTTGCGGCCTTGCTGACCAGCACGCCAATCAGGTTGTAGATGCTGACCTCACCTGCCATCACCGTCTCGTCGCCGGTCAGACGCATGTCCCTGACGCCTAAAGATGCATCATACGGCTTGACATCGACATGTGTGACGAGTGTGTCGACATTGGCATTCAGCGCATAGCTGCACCATTTTGCCAAATTATACTGATGCCTCACTGGCACATCATTTCCCATATCCCAGTAGAAGATGCCGTGATACTGGTTGTCAACAACATGCTTGGCACGCTTGTAGGTTTGCAGAGGGCCTGTGAAATAATAGGTCAGACCCGTGGCGTCAGTCCATGAGTCCATTTCTTCGTTGGGCGTGAAGTCGCCCTCCATCATGCCGTTGCGTACGCCTTTGATGATGGAGCTTGCCATCGTCCCACCCGTATAAGGCCCGGAGGTGGTTGTGCTGTACGAGGCATAGATTTTTTCTTTTGCGTAGCCGTAGTTTTCCATCGCCGCGAGCGTAGACCTGAAGTTGCTCATAGAGAACCAGGTCTTTTGCGGGCCGTATTGTTGCACGGTGAAGGCATCCACAGCACCCATCTTTGCTGTGGGATATTTATAGTTGTAGGCATGAACAGAGACTTCAAAGCTCTTTCCTTCGGGCAACGCTGCACGAATGGCTTCAGCAAGCAATCCGTAATTTTGCCAACTGCTCGCCCACTCAAGGTCGAGTTCCACGCCGTCGTAATGCTCGCTCAGCAGGGCAAGGTCGGCGGCAAAAATCTCACGCCGGCTCTTGTTGCTGATAGTGTTTTCCCATCCGTTATGGCTCTTCACGGAAATGCGGAACCTGGCACCACGATAGCCTTTATATGCTGATTTCATAATAGCAAGCCACTCGTCTTGGGAATAAAGGTCATAGCCTGGGTCATCCTCTTTGTCAAATCGCCACAAGCTGTTGTAGCAGCGCATCTGTTCTGCAGTAACCTCCCCACCAACAGCCGGCATCCGGAATCGGCCTTCCATGTTCGCCTTGATCTCGCTGCTGTCGAAGGGGCGGTTGTTCCAGATCATGATGTCGTCCATCTTACCCTTTAGTCCTTCGCCTATGTAAGCTTCGAACTGGCTGGTATTGGTAGGTCTGTTGTCGGCAACAGGGTCGCTCATGCTGTTCTTTCCTAAGCTCATGGTGCCGTTATATACAAAACCGAACTGTTGCGAGGAAGAAATCGACGTACGGCTGACTATTGCAAAATGCATCCACTCTCCGACGGCCAATTTGCCTGCGTGTCCATAGTCGCGGCCATCGACACGCACAAAGACCTGTTGCCCCTCGGCGTCACCCAGGCGGATGCTTAAGCCCTGTGTGCCATCCTCATTTTCTTTGCGGAAAAGATAAGCTCCTTCCGTCCATTCGTCGAGGTATAGCCAGCATTCAAAAGCATAGGCATTGGTGGCTTTTCCATTGCTGTCTTCTGATATGAGCATAGCATTTTTGCCAACACTCATCTTGCCATTACCTTTCAACGACAGCACACCGTTGCGACCTTCAAACTCAGCCAGCCGTTCGCAGTTTTCTAACGTTCCATGATTACAGGGAGTGCTGAATCGCAGATGCCCGTCTTTGAAAGATTCAATTCCTAATATAATAAGATCGTTGCTAAGCAGATACTGCTCGCGAGGAATGCT
>JAFWOP010000022.1 GCA_017545365.1 Bacteroidales bacterium | reverse complement strand
TACCAACTACACCATCACCGTCCTCTCCGACAACCCCGCCATGGGCACCGTCAGCGGCGGCGGTACCTTCGCCTCCGGCACTGTCACCACCATCACCGCTACAGCCAACAGCGGCTACCACTTCGTGCAGTGGAACGACGGTAATACCAACGCCGTCCGCTCCATCACCGTCACCGCCAACGCCACCTACACCGCCTACTTTGCCGCCAACGCCCCCGACACCTACACCATCACAGTGCTGCCCAACGACCCGCTCATGGGCAGCGTCACTGGTAGCGGCACCTTCGCCTCCGGCACCGTCACTACCATCACCGCTACGGCCAACAGCGGCTACCACTTCGTGCAGTGGAACGACGGCAACACCGACGCCATCCGCACCATCACCGTCACCGCCGATGCGGTCTATACCGCCTATTTCGCCGCCGACGAAGTGCAGTACTTCACCATCACCGTCCAGGCGGCTGACAACGCCATGGGCACCGTCGAAGGCGGTGGCACCTTCCCACAAGGCACCTCCACCGTCATCAAGGCCATTGCCTACGCCGGTTACCAGTTCAGCCACTGGAACGATGCCGCTGTCGAAAACCCCCGTACCATCATCGTCACTTCCGATGCCACCTATGTGGCGAACTTCGTGGCTATGCAGGGCATCGACGACAGTCAGGCCGCCACGTTCCAGGCAGTTCCCCTGCCCGGTTTTGCAATCGCACTCAGCGGTGTGGCGAACAAGACTGTCGGCATCTACGACATCATGGGCCGTCTGCTGGTCAGCCGCCATTGCGAGCAAGAGCAGCAGACCCTTCAGCTCCCCTCCGCCGGAGTCTACATGATAGTGGTCGACGACCTCCCCGCCCAGCGAGTCGTACTCGTTCGGTAAGAGGGCGTACTCCCGTGTACGTACACGTACGCAATTAAAGTTAGAGGTTAGTGGTTAGAGCTTAGGGCTTGTCCGAGAACGGCAGCCTCTCTAACCACTAACCTCTAGCCTATGCTTACTTCCATACGGGCCTTAAGGAAAGATATTAGACAATATCGGAACCAAGAGGTCCTTTCGTCTTTCTCGCCAGAAAACAAGTTCTATATTTGCAGTGGGCGACAGGGTAGGGGTGCCGTCTCGATAACGCTGCAAATCAACTGCTTATCCGCTACTTGTTTTTTTTTATCTTTCTTCTTTTCTTCCCCATTCTTTCCCCGATAGAAATATTGTTCAATTAAATAAATATAGTATTATGGCAAAAATTCAAGGGAAAAACTTTCTCCTCAGCGGACGCATAGCGGGGCTGGGGGTGACTTTCTACCAACGTGGTGGGAAGATGTATGCGCGGATAGGCACACGGAGCGTGCCGGACCGCCAGTCGTTGAAACAATTTAAAACACGGGCAAAGATGAGGCATTCCATCGCCTTGTGGAACTGTTTTAGCAATCCCGATAAGCCTTTGATGGATAGAGGAAAATCGTGGGGGTGCTACAATGCTTTCTTAGGGGCCAATGCACATTTGCCTACCGTCTACCTGCCTAAGGCATGGGCTGCCCGTGGGGCGGCGTTGCTGATTGACGGCATGGTGGTGTCGTCGGGACGGCTCCCGGAGGTGAAGTATGACTTCGCCACGTTGGCGGGCGGCGGGCGGGTGGTGCTGACCAATCTGTCCACAGGCATGGCTGCCGACGTGGTGCAGCCGCTCGCCATAGGGTCGGAGGCGGACATGTGGGGGCTGCTGATGAGTCCCAGCCGCAACCCTCAGCTGATGCCGGGCGACAGGCTCAGAATCTATCGGTTGGAACAGCAGGTGCGGGAAGGATGCCCTTGTGTGGGTGTGACCTGCCTTGACTTGTGTTTGGAGGAAGACCTACGTCCGAAGCCGTGGCTGGCAGACTGGCAGTTTCTTTCGGTGGATGGTTTTCTGGCCATTGGAGGCGCGGACGATGAGAATGTGGGGTGGGCAGTGGTGCTGTATGGCAAAGACGAGCAGAATGCGTCGCCCCAGAAGGTACTCTCCACCTGCCAGCTCTACCGTCAGTACACCACCGAGGAGGCGTTGACGGCGGCCGCCGAGAGCTACGGCAACGTGAAGATGCCCGATTTCCTCACCCCGAATGCCCGCGAGCGAAAGTATAAGCAGGACTGATTATGGATGGTTTTTATAGGGTAGTATTGTTAATTTATGCATAAAAATAATTAATTATAGTTAAAAATTATACTATATTGTAGAGATTTTCGTTTTTTAAAGGTTATTATATATATAGAAGTTCTTTCCAATAAAATGGCTGTATTATGAAAAGGATGTCTGTTTTTTTACTTTTATTTTTATGGGGCGCGTTGTTGCTGCCGTGGTGTGTGCGGTCGCAGGAGATGGTGTATTCGTGCAATTTTGACCAGCCGACCGACACGGCGGGCTGGGTGCTGCTGAACGGCTCGCAGCCCAACCGCTGGACGATTGGCAGGGACGGCAGTATGACCAGCAATACATTGTTTGTCACCAATGTGGACACGCTAGCCAACTATTATGTTTCCAATGGCTACTATACATATAGTCTCGTTTATGCCTACCGTCAAGTGATATTGCCTAGAGGTATTTATCATGTCAGTTACGATTGGCGTTGTACGGGTTGGAACGGTTGGGGGCGTGCAGGATATGCTGGGAGTGATTATATGCGCGTGGCCGTAGTGCCTAGTACGGTGGTACTTACACAAGGTGTAGTGGGCGAGGAATTGTTCGCGCCAAACAGTCTGCCAGCGGGCAGTATTGCCCTTGATGGGGGTGGCCCGTTGACGGAGTGGGACTGGACGGGTTCGTCTAATGCTGAAGTACCACCTATTGCAAGCTGGCATACGTACGAGTGTGATGTGGCTGTTACTGATGCAGACACCTACATGTTGGTGTTTTCTTGGTCTAATAATTCGTTTAATGCTTCCCAGCCGCCTGCGGCGGTGGACAACTTGCTGATAACGCGCTATAGTTGCCCTGTTCCCGTTGGTGTGCATATTGAAGGACTGGTCGACCATTCGTTTGACATATGTTGGTCGGATCTGTCAGGCGGAGGTGTGACTGAGTGGCTGGTGGAGCTTTGTCTAGAGCCAGACACACAAGGGCAAGGCACAATGTATTCGACTAATGATACACTGATTAGCTTTGCGGGTTTAAGGCCTGATACGAACTATACGGTGTATATACGCCCAGTTTGTGGGGAGGACACGCTTGACAGTGTGGTCTGGCTGCGTGTGCATACCCTTTGCGAACTGATTACGGTGTTGCCCTATGCCGAGGATTTCAGCACGATAAGAAACAATCATTTTGTGCCTTGTTGGTCTTGGTTGGGTACTGATATTTCTCATGTGAGTCGTCAGGAGGGCAGGCTCTATTGGGCAGTCGGAGTGGTAGGCGAACCCGAATATGTCATACTACGAGGCATTGATACGAATGTGCTGTCAGTTGCAGACCTTCAGGTCTCGTTCCGGAGTACCGACAATCGGGGCCTTGAGATTGGTTTGATGTCCAACCCCATAGACGCGAGCAGCTTTGTCCCAGTTCCTACCATTCATTTGGGTTCTGACCAATACGTGTCGGAATTCCATGGCCAGACAGCAGGAGCCAACTTTGTTGCTTTTAGGAGGACGACAGGAGGCATCTATTATATGGATGATTTTGTAATAGACCGAATTACGCCTTGTCGGACAGTGTATGCCTTGTCTGTGGGTGGTGTTGGCGCCGCTACTGCATTGCTGACATGGGGTGTATACGAGGGTACGAGGTTTGAGCCAGATAGTTTTGAGGTGCGATTGGCATGTGTGGACACGGGCGATGTGTCGGTAGTGCCAGAGAATGGCTGTTTGCGTTATATGACAGATGTGCCACATTGTATGATGAATGGACTTGAATCGGGTACTGCATATAGGGCATGGGTGCGGGTGCGTTGTGAGAATGATAGTCTCAGCGAGTGGCAGAGTGTTCGTTTTAGCACACATCCGTTGGATTGTTTGGCACTTGACTCATCGGCGACGGACACGATAAGGTTCAGTACCGACACGGTTCGGGAACTGGGGGTACCGGCTAGGGGAGACTATTCTGAATCCTATTGTGTGAGTCTTTATACGGCGGAAGAATTACACCGAAGCGGTGTGTCTGACGGTCTGGTGGGGATGGACTATACTTATGTTGCAGGAAGCACAGACTATACGATAAGCATTTATGTCACACCGACTAATCGTGCGGCAAGTCTGCCTGTAGACGTGTCGTCTGCGGATTTGGTTTACGGTCCCACACACCATAATTGCGGCACAACAGATACGGTGCATCATTATGATTTCGACCATCCTTTTCTATGGGATGGATTGAGTGACATTGCGGTCACAACCATGATTCATCATGACACATTGTATGGCGATACTACGATATTAGGAGCATACAGTACAATGGCAGGAGAGAGGTTGACGATGTGCTGTTGGAGAGATACCTTGCCATATACTCCCGATAATGTTTTTAGCTCCAATGTCATTAGGAATTGTTCGCAGAGCGTTTGCCGTCCCACAGTGGCGTTCTATACGATGTCGTGCGGTGAGGCGGAAGAGTGTCTGCCTCCCAATATGCTGGTCATAGATTCTGTGGAGGCCGACGCAGTCTGCCTATCGTGGATGCCTGGTTACCATGAGACAAGTTGGAGCTTGCTCTATCGCCCGATGAGCGATACGGCAGATGATGGCCGTGATACGGGATGGATAGTGGCGGATACCCATGTCGTAACCACTCACTACAGGCTGGATTCCCTTGACCCTATGCGGCAGTATGCGGTGAGGGTGCTGCCTAATTGTGGCGATGCCAATGTGTTTGTGCAAGCTGAGTTTGCCACACTTTGTGCTACTATCGCCACGCTGCCATATGTGGAGGATTTCGAGGAGTTTGAGGCCTCGGTTGCAGCGGGCAGTCCTACTGAATACTGCTGGTATAGGCGGTCAGAGCATCCCACATATGCTCTTTATCCTTGCGTTAGTTCCAATTATGCTCATGGTGGGGTGCAGTCGCTTTGTTTTGCTTCGGAGTGGTCATATATCGTTCTACCTCCTATGGGCATATCGGTGGACAATTTGCAAGTTAGTTTCTATGCCTATGGTGCAGGCGACTATTTGTTAAGAATAGGGGTGTTGACAGACCCGACAGACTATTCTTCTTTTGACGAAGTGGCGAGGGTGTCACCTATCAACCTCAGTACATGGGAATTGGTGGAGGTGTCGCTTGAGGAATATCAAGGGCAAGGCAGATACATAGCACTGACGGTTCCGGGCGATATGCGCGGTAGCGTATATGTGGATGATTTAAGAGTGGAGTATCAGCCGCCCTGCCCACGTCCGCGCAACATAACGGTTACTTCGGTTACAAACCGTACCGCCATATTGCAATGGACCGGACCCGGTGCGCTTGTCTACGAAATAGAGTATGGTCCTACGGGATTTGTCCAAGGAACCGGCATCGTCGTTTCCGACTATTTTGACAGCGTGGTGCTGGCGGGTCTCAGTGTTGCCACTACTTATGATGTGTATGTGCGCAGTTTGTGTGCCACAGACACTTCTAATTGGACACTTGTCACTTCCTTTACTACGGTATGTGGTCGGATAGACAGTCTGCCTTATACACAAGACATTAGGTTTGGAACAATTCCTGTAGGAGGACAACCGACATGTTGGGAGTGTGGTGCTGCGATGTCTATCTTTTCACCCTCTATTGTAAATAGGACGAACGGCATGGGGCAGGTGGTAGGGCGTTCTTTGCTTTTGATGAACTATGGCTTTCCCGCTGGGACGTATGCAGCACTTCCCCCTATTGATACAACTTTGTTTCCTATTCATACACTTCAGGTTACAATCAAGGCAGATTGTGGTTACGGAGAGTACACTTTCGACGGTGGAAGACAATCTAGCCAGCCACAGAACTATGGGTTGATTGTTGGTGTGTCCCGATTGCCAAATGATGTCTCATCCACATTTACCCCAGTAGATACGCTCATCATCAGTGAGGTTTCGTCGGTCTATACAGTGCCGTTGAGTGCTGCAAGAGGGGCCGGGGAGTACATCACTTTTATTTCATTTAGTCCGACTCCTAATGGACGGAACTACGTTTTGCTTGACAGTGTGGCAGTGGAGCCCGCAGTCAATTGTCAGCGTCCCTATAACCTTATAGCCTCAGCTATCACTGACACATCTGCAATCCTTGCCTGGCAGCCGTATGGCCGTGCCTTTGGGGGACAAGTGGAGTATATGCCGCACGGAGGGTCATTGGGTATGGGTACTCGTGTTGATGTGATGGGCACAACCTTGGCGGTCACGGGTCTTGCCCCAAACAGTTCTTATGACTTCTATGTACGTAGCTTCTGTACGGCAGACGACACGTCAGAGTGGTGCTATATCCCCGTCACTTTTATTACTCAGCAGCAGCCCGCTACTATACCATACAATTACGCCTTTGACTCATTGGCGGAATGGGGCAACTGGCAAACGTTTTCCAACACGTCCGTCAACTGGAATTGTGGTATGGGTGGAACCATGGGTAACGGCAGATATATACCGCCATACATGTATGTTTCTGCCGATAGTGGCAACACGATAGGCACTCATACATACGAAGTTGTCAATGCCGTAGCTTACCGCGATATTGACTTTGGTAGTATTGACACCAGTTTTGTCCTCACATTCAGTGCCAAGGTTGTGGGAGAATATAGTGGCTCAACCTTTTATGATGGCTTGGCAGTGTTTTTGGCCGATCCGAGTGTCATGATGGAGCCGTCGGGCAGGTACTACCAGTCGCCATGGGGGTGGTTGTACAATCTTACGTTGCTCACCGATATTCGAGGAACTACCGAATGGAGTGACTATTCTATAAGGATTGATAGTGTTATAGGGGTTCGTCGTTTGGTATTTTATTGGTTTAATGGTGCTGGTTCCACTGTCAATGGTACTAATAGCTTTGGGCCGCCTGCTATTGTTGATAACATTGGCCTCAACTATTTATATGACTCTTGTCCTCCCCCTTCCAACATCCGAGTATTGTCGGCTACTACCACTACGGCTAATATAACATGGAATGGGGTTGCAGAGGAAACCTATCGGGTGTTGTTGCTTTCAACCAACAATACGCTTTTACGTTCAGATACCATTGTGGGTACTGGCTTTCAGTATATAACGCTCATGCCGGGTACCAAATATAATGTGCGGGTGAGCCGCTTATGTCATGGATATGAGACAGCGTATAGGGCTGCCCAATTACAGACGCCTATGTGCGATGGAGGGGTGTCTGATACAATCGGTGGTTCGGGGAACTACTATACCCATTATGACCTGCCAATACACAATTCGTATAATTACTCGTATACACAGCAGCTGGTGCTGGCCTCGGAGTTAGGCGGGGCTGAGTTTGGTGGAGGGGAGATTTCAAGCATCAACTTCCTGTATTCGGGTCCTAGGAATATGTCTGCCAAAAATCATTGTACCATCTATATGGGACATACTACACTCAGTAGTTTTGCATCAATGGAGGACTTTGTGCCACCAGTCGACATGCAGGTGGTTTACATGGGTAGCCTAAATTGTGTGGAGGGGTGGAACCGTATCTATTTCAACCACCCTTTTGCTTATGACGGCAGTAGCAATCTGGTTGTTGCCATTGATGATAATTCAGGTATGGCTCAGGATGAAGGTGCCGTGTATTATCAGTTCTGCACTTCTAACACTTTTGACCCCATGGCTTTGGCGTTCTATAGCAATTTGGACGACGTGGTTTGTTCGTCGAGTACTGCGCTGGGTTCTTTTGTGGGCGGGAGGAGTCTTTTGAGTTATCGTACAGTGATGTCTATCGACGTATGTCCGACTAACGATTGCCCTGCCCCACGCTTGCGCATGCCGCGGGTGAGCCCAGACAGTGTGCTGCTGCGTTGGAATAGCACGCCTGAATCCGTTCATGAAGAATCAGGCGGACGCTATCTCTTTGGTTATCGGCTGGCATCGACCAACCAATGGATTGTGGATAATTGTGTTCTCACAGACACATTTTATGTCATCTACAATTACTTCTTTGATACTGATTATGTTTATCATGTGCGACAATATTGCGCACCAGAACTCGAATTGGCATCAGATGGAGGCATCTCTAACTGGGTGTTTGGCTCCTTCAACACTGGCGATATGCCTTGTCTGCCACCTTTGGATCTTTGGGTGACGGATGTTACCAACAGGACTGCCCGCCTGACGTGGTCGCCTGAGGGGAACAACATCAGCTACCGCGTCCATGTGTGGGGCGCGTCTTACGACACGTTCTTTGTCACCTACCTGGCGGGCGGCAGGGTGAACGGCTTGAGCGCCAACACCCGCTATTACGCCTCGGTAGAGGTGGTGTGTGAGTATCACGACAGCCCCAGCCGGTGGAGCGACACGGTTTCGTTTGTGACGGACTATTGTCCCGATGTGGCAGGGCTCGCCGCCTTGGAGGTGGGGGGCAACAGTGTGCTGCTGGACTGGGCCGACGAGGGAGAGGTTGAGAGGTGGATGATTGAATGGGGGCCTGTGGGTTTCGAGGAGGGGACGGGCGTGAGGGTCATGGCTGACCACCATCCGTTCCTGGTGACAGGCCTGACGGGTGAGTCGTCTTACGATATTTATGTCAGGTCGGTGTGCGGTGCCGATTTCTTCAGCGACGGATGGGGCTTTGTCTCCGTCACCACGCAGTATAGCGATGTCGGCAGTGTGACGGACGATGCGCGGGTGACGCTGTCGCCTAACCCCACTCGTGGCGGAGTGGTGCTTGCGCTACCAGGGCGGTGCAGCGCAGCGGTGCGGGTAGAAGTTGTGGACGGACTGGGCCGGGTGAGGTATTCGGAGGTGCTGCCAGCGGGTACTACAAAGGCAACCCTGCCCACTTCGCAGCTGGGGCAGGGGATCTATATTGTGCGTCTTGCCGGTGGTGAGTTTAACGCGGTGAAGAGGCTGGTGGTGGAGTGATTAAGAATTGAGAATTCTTGATGTTAACGTGTTAATGTGTTAGTCGCTGGCGCCTTTGGAATTGAGAATTGAGAATTAGCTGCCGCACCCGGATAATTCTCAATTCTCAATTTTCAATTCAAAAATATTTCGTGGAGTTCGACTTCGTAGATGACGGGTGTGTGTGGCGGTATGCCGTTGGCACCGGAGACGAGCTGGTAGGGGAAGTAGAAGCGGTATTTGCTGCCGGCGTTCATGAGCTGCATGCCGTAGATGAGGCCTTCGAACATGGGCCGCCCTAGGACATGGATGATGGGTTCGCGGTTGCCGTAGGTCTGCTCGATGAGGTTGCCCGACTGCATCTCGGTGCCTTTGAAGTCGAAACGGACGCGCAGCCCTTCTTTGGCCTTGGGGCCGTGGCCTTCTTGCAGCACTTCGTAGTAGTAGCCTTCGGGGGCTTTATGGATGTTGGGGTTCTTGGCCAGTTGGGCGAAGAGCTGTTCTTGGCTGCTGTTGGCTTCGGTTTCGGCTTTCTTCGACTGGTTGTGCTCGTAGGTCTGGGCCAGGAAGTTGATGTACATGAGGGCTTCTCGGTATTCTTCGTTGCTGAGGGGCTGTTTGCCATCCTTCAGCGTGTTCGCTATGGCTTTTTGGATGAGCTTTTCGTCGAATTGGTAGAAGCCGCTCTGTACTGTTTCGGCGAGGCTCATGCCCATGGCCCAGCTGAGGGTGTCGGCCTGGTTTTTGAGGACTACGTTTTCGTTGTTGTTGCAGGAGGCGAAGACGAGTGCCGTCAGGGCCAATGCGAGGGGTAGGTGGTGTCTCATGTTGTTGAATATGTTAATGTGTTTTTTTTTATGTGTGAATGTGTTAACGTGTTAATGTATTAGTCTTTGGCGCGGTCAAATTGATTCACGAATTCACGAATTCATTTTCCTCGTCCTTGGAAGATGATGCCGATGGTGTAGAGGAGTATCTTGATGTCGGTGGTGATGGACATGTTTTCGAGGTAGAGGAGGTCGTATTTCAGGCGTTCGCACATTTCGTCGACGCTGCTGGCGTAGCCGTATTTGACTTGACCCCATGAGGTGATGCCGGGTTTGATGCGCTGGAGGAGTAGGTATTCGGGGCAGCGTTTGATAATCTGGTTGATGTAGAACTGTCGTTCGGGGCGGTAGCCGACGATGGACATGGTGCCTTTGAGGACGTTGTAGAACTGGGGTATTTCGTCGAGCCGCACTTTGCGCATGAAGCGTCCGAAGGGGGTGATGCGGGGGTCGTCGTCGTGCGAGAGAGCGGGGCCGCAGGATTCTGCGTCGACGTACATGCTGCGGAATTTGTGCATCTTGAAGGGTTTGCCGCGGTAGCCGATGCGCTCTTGGGCGTAGAACACGGGGCCGGGGCTGGTGCATTTGATGATGATGGCGGTGACGAGGAAGACGGGCGAGAGGATGATGAGGGCCATGAGCGAGAGGATGATGTCGCTGATGCGCTTGATGCTGTACTGCCATTCTTCCATGAGGCGGGTGTTGATGGTGATGAGGGGGGAGTGGAAGATGCTGTCGACCCGCACCATGCCTAGGATGATGTCACGTGCGTCAGGGGTGATTTTGATGATGACTTCGCCGCAGCCGTCGAGGGTGCGGAGTATTTCCTGGAGGTGCTGCTGTTCGCCTTCTTCGACGGCGATGATTACTTCTTCGATATGGTATTGCTCGATGAGCTGTTTGATGTCCGCGATGGTGCCGAGGCAGGGGATGACGGCGGTGAGGCGGCTTTCGGGGTCGGTGGGGCTCGCGCTGTCGACGGAGACGTAGCCGGTGAATATGTTGCCGGAGTATTTCTCTTGGTTTTCAAGGTCGAGGTAGGTTTGGTAGGCTTTGTGGTGGCTGCCGATGAGGAGGGTGGGGAAGCCGATTTGGCGGTTGTGGACTTTGCGGACGATGCTGGAGGTTTGGACGACGCGGAAGAGGTAGGTGAGGCCGAAGTGGACGGCCAGGAGGAAGAGGAACGAGAGGTAGTAGCCGCGGTAGTTGTTCACTTCGTCGTCAAGCATCAGGGCGAAGAAGAGGACTACCACGCCGAAGATGCTGGCCAGGAGGGTTTGCTGGAACTCTTTGAGGCGCGATTTGCGCAGGACGTTTTTGTAGGTGCCTTGGATGGTGTAGAGGCACAGCCAGCCCAGCGGCACCAGCACGATGCCGAGCCAGAAGTTGCGGTCGTCGAACACTTGGTTGGCATCCACCATGCCGTGGTGTTCGATGCCAATTTTGCGGAATAGGAAAAGCAGCGCCCATGCCATCATGGCGGCGACGACGTCGAGCAGTATGTATCGAAGGGTGATAGTGTTGGATTTCATTCAGTGGTGAGGAGTTTTATATTGTCAATGAGTAGGTCGCCATTGATGCCTTTTTCGTTGACGGCCTGGAAGTAGATGGTGATGGGTGTGTTGTAGTTGAACTGGCTCCAGGTGCGTCCCAGGTTGATGTATATCTTCTTCCATTGGGTGGTGGGGTTGAGTGCTTGGACTGATTTGGAGGTGACGGTGCCGGTGGAGCTGGTGAGGAATCCGAGCATGTGAATCCACAGGGGCATGTCAATCTTGAAGTCCATTTCCAAATAGAGGATGCGGGAGTTTGCGGGGTTGAACTCGTTGCTGTCGGCAAAGCCGAAGTTGAGGAGGGCCGTGGTGTCGTCCAGATGGATGCGGCCATAGCCTTGGCCGGTGCGGGCGCCGGCAGGGTCGTTGGCGACCCACACGACGTTGCTGTCGAAGCAGGTGGAGAAGCTGGTGGGTTCAAAGTAGCATTCTGTCAGCACCTTCAGGCGGCTGCCCTTGGGGTAGTAGTGGGCGTGGAGCATGTAGTCGTGTGCGGCGGAGTCGTAGGTGCCCAAGAAGGTAGTGTCGGTGGCCGTGAGATCTACGTTCTCCAGCCGTATGGGCTGGTAGAAGGGGTAGGCGATGTGTACGCCGCTGATGCCGCCCTGCTTCACGGCAGGGTTGACGGTCAGATATTTCATCTTCCCTTCCCGCAGGATGGGGACGGTGCAGGGGAGTTCGAAGGCCCCGAGGCGTGTCTCGGAGGCGTCGCCTTCGAAATAGGCGAATAGCTCCACCACGTCGATGTTGGATGAGTAAAAACCGTCCTCGCTGGATGGTGCATATTGCGCCTGACGCACCACGTCGATGCCTCCGATATAAATATACGAAGGCACCGTCACCGAGCCTTCGAACCGCTGACAAGCGTTGAGCGACAGCATTATGAGTACTGATGCTGCTAGGTAGTGTAAATGATTTCTAAAAAAATTCATACGTTTAAGTAACGTTTTATTGTTTTTTTTAGTATCTTTGCACCGAAAAAATATATGCTACAATGAAAGAACTATCGATGCATGTGTATGACTTGATGGAGAATTCGACTGCCGCCAACTCCACCGAGGTGAGGCTCACAATCCGCGACAGCATCCGCGACAACGACTTTCATTTCACCATCGAGGACAACGGCAAGGGCATGACGCCCGAATTTCTGGCCAAGGTTACCGACCCTTATACCACCTCCCGCACCACCCGCAAGGTAGGGCTGGGGCTGCCTTTGATAAAGATGAATACCGAGAACTGCGGCGGAGGGATGAGTATCACCAGCGAGGTGGGCAAAGGCACGCGGCTGGAGTTCTGGTTTCAGCACAACCATTGGGACCGCCCCCCGATGGGCGACCTTACCGGCACGCTGGTCATGTTGGTGTCGCAGCATGAGGACATACATTTTATCATCACCTATATTACCGACGAGGGCGAGTTTGTCTTCGACACCGACGAAATCAAAGAGGCTCTCGGCGGCATGAGCATGAACGACCTCACGATTATCCGTTATCTGAAGGAGATGGTGGCGGAGAACCTGGCCGAGATACACGCAAACGAATGAGGCGGATTGGAGTTTTGTCGGACACCCACGGCGTGGTGCCGAATCAGGTATACACCTTTTTCAAGGACTGCGACGAGCTGTGGCATGCGGGCGACATGGGTCGTGGCGTGTATGAGGAGCTGAGCCAGTTCAAGCCACTGCGGGCTGTCTACGGCAATATGGACGACTACGACCTCCGCTACCAGGTGCCGGGTTCCGACCTTTTCACCTGCGAAGGGCTGAAGGTGCTGCTCACCCATATCGGCGGATGGCCCGGTCATTATCCTGCCGAGATATTGAAGATATTGCAGCACGACAAGCCCGACATCTTCGTCTGTGGCCACAGCCACATCCTCAAGGTGATGTACGACCAGGAGCTGAACCTCCTCCACATCAACCCCGGCGCGGCAGGCCGTCAGGGTTGGCACAAAGTTGCAACATTGGTGCGCTTCACCATCGATGGAACCCCGAAGGATTTAGAGATACTCGACTTTGACAAACTAAAAAGTAGAAACTAAAAACGCTCTTATGCTATTATTGACTGATTTCAGCGTGTCGGAGATACGCAACATTGAGAAAAGTATGCAAAAATCAATCATGTGTTACATAAGGGCCAAAAATATTGATATAACCAAATGAAATTTAGCCGTTTAATTTATAGAACTCCCCTTTACTAAAACATCTCAGCCAGCACGTTTTCGCCGAGCCAACTGTGGAGTCGCCCTTTTCACATCGCTCTAGTATAAAGTATGACTGATTTTTTCCAATCTTTCCCATTGTCGCGTCCCTCCGAGACGCTGAGTAGTAGGGTTTTCGTTGACCCCACACTGCGTTCCTTGTGTGGGGTTATTGAAATTCAGCATCTTCGGTGCTGTTAAAAAATCAGTCTTTTATCAAACTAGAGCCTTTCACATAACCTTTGATGAAAAGGATGGCGGTGGCTTGGTTGGAGGCGTTGGACTTTACCGCGATGGCTTTGCGAAAACTGCCCACCAAAGAGGTGTTGTAGCGGATGGTTATGCGACCTGTCCTGCCCGGCATGACGGGTCTGGTGCTGAACTGGGGTTTGGTACAGCCGCATGATGTGGAGGCATTTGAGATGAGCAAAGGGGCATTGCCGGTGTTCTTAAATGTGAATGTACAACAGCCATCGCTGTTCTGCTCTATCGTGTCGTAATCATACACCGTCTGGAAAAACTCGATGCGCGGGGCAGACTTCTGCACTTGTGCTTTCACGACCATGGGAGTCAGGCTCGCCAGCACGAGCATGATTATGATTCGGCGGACATCCCTATAGGGAGCCTTTTGAGGCACGAGTTGTTTCTCATTGCCTGATATTGGAGCCTGTCTGCTTTGCCTCATATCGCTGCTTTGCCTCTAGTAATATGTCAATGATGTTTTCTTCAATGCTTTCTGTACTCCCATGGAACACCAGTTCGCGGCTGGGGGAGAACAGATAGTACTTCGGATAGTAATCGACGCTCAGCAGGAACTACCCTCTGGCCCCATAGAGGATGTCCTGGGCATGGTATCTGTCGGCGTGCTGCTTGAAGGTGGGGGTCACCCCGCCTTTGGGGTTGACGCAGAAGATGCGGACTCCGGCATGTTCCAGCCGACGGTAGCCGAGGCCCTCCTTCTCCTGCTCCAGCCGGTTCAGGAATTCCACACAGGGCTTGCAGCCATACTGCCAGAACTCCAGTAGCACCCACCCCTTCTCCTGACGGAGGTAGGCGGTGTCGCCGTTGTACCCTTCCAAGGGGAAGTCCAGCAGTTTGTCGGTCACGGTGGTGTCACGGGACCATATGCCGATGACCGACGGAGCGACGGCCTGCACGTAGTCGTACTTGGCATACTTCTTATATTGCGGGGCATGCAGGTCGAACAGGTCTTTGCCGACACGGCCTCGCTTGTTGGGACGGATGTCTAGGAAAACGAATTCGGTGTAATAGGAGGTGTCGTCGTTCGGATACACGACCACCCGGTCCACCCAGTGGGTGTTGTCGTTGCAGTACACCACGATAAGGTCCGAAACAGGTATGTCGTATTCCTTTGTCTCCTCGTTGTATTGGTACCCACGGAGAAGGTGCTGCCTCATCACGTGGTAGAGGGCGCTGCCGACAAGAGCTTCGTAAACGCTGTCTGTTTCCGCGTACAAGCGTGTGTGCGACGGGTGGAGGTAGAACGGGGCATACCTTAGCAAGTCCCACTGGTAGTGGTCGCGGATGTAGTAGTACATGTTCATACTCGTGGGCCGCGGCAATTGGTATTCTTTCGGCCCGTACGAGATGTTGCCGCATTCGGCGTCTATCAGGCATAGAGAATCGTCGCTGACCTTGAGGCTGAAGCCGTCGTTCCGTAGGAATACCACCGCATTGGTGTCGGCCTCCACATAGGCCGTGTCGACATATTCCACTTCGGGGGAGTGCCTTTTGTGTATGAGGGTGTAGCTGACCTCGCTGAGGCTCTTATACCGCACACTGGCAAATTCCTGCCAATACGATGCTGGAGTTTGCGCCCATAAGCCTACTGTCCAGATGCTCAATATTATAATAACAGCTTTTTTCATAATAATGCTCTAAATTATTGGAAAGAGCCACAAGGAACAAGGGATAGAGGGCTTTGTGGCTCTTCTGGACATGAAGTCCTAAAACCTATAATTCAAACCGCATTGTAGCTGGATATGGCCGAAGTTGGCCCAGTCGTTAGACTTGAAGAAAAAGTTGTTCCCCCAGGCCACCTCGGCTGACAGTCCGAAGTGGGAGTTGAAGTAGTACTCGTTGCCAAGGCCGATGGAGCCTTCCCAATAGCCTTTGTCCCCTATGCAGTAGCCCAAGCGGCCCACTGCGTAGACATCGAAGCTCCTGTAGCCCGACTTATATTGGGGCAGGAAGCGGTAATAACCGTTCAAGCCGAAATGGTACGCCATATCCGTACTCTCGCTCATGGTCATAGTTGGGGAGTATGTTCTGTACGCAACCATCCCTGTGCCTATGCTTACTCCAAGGTCGAACGTCTTTGACAGGCTGCGGTCGTATTCGGCCAAAAGGATGCTGCCCACCCAGTAGCGGCTCGCTGATGAATACTGCTCATTCGAGCCGTTGTAGTTGTACTGGAAAGCCAGCTTTACGGTGTTGCGACCAGTCTGCGGGAATGGTGTGTCGCCCTCTTGGGCGCATACCGCAAAAGATGCCAGGCAGAATGCCATTGCCAATGTGAATTTCCTCATGATACGATGTTTTTTAGATTGTTACTTATTGATTATTTGAAATAGCTATTGTCTGTGACACTGATACCGCTTGCACGGAAATGTTGATGTTCTTGAACCGTATGACTTCATACCATGCGGGTTCTAAACTACGAAAGAACCAAAATACAGTAACCTCATTAGGGTGATACTCGAACGTCAAATCTGTGATGGGTTTGCGATGGTGAACACTGTTTTCCGGACCCTCATTCATCGTATACGTATATTCTGTGCATTCGTCTTCGTATGCGTCTGGGCCCGTCCCGCTGCCGAGATACTGGCGATAGTGGCAGACAACAGTGCCATGATACTCTATGTTCCTTTTACAGGTAAACCACAGGCCAAAAACCTTTATTTTACAATAGGAATCAATACCCACATCAAAATGACCTGTTGGCTGGGTGTAAAAGGTTTCAAATAAAGAATATATTCTCATATCTTTATTTGTGTTTACAAAGACCGTGTCCATCGGCAAGGCGAAACACCCGTCTGCGGACACCGATGCAGGCGTATGTGATGCAGTGCCTGACACTGCGGCAACATAATGCAGTCCATGGTTGGGGACAAATCGGAATGCCTGGCTGTTGGCCACTAGCGACAGGGAGTCATCCGTCCAATAACGCAGCCTGTCGAGATTGGTGCTTGCCGTTGACACCGTCCCTGTGCTGAAGAGCCTGTAAATGCTGTCGCCCACTTGGTACATGCCATCTTCATTTGCCACGTACCGATAACGGCTGTGGAAGAACTTCGGCACATAGCTGATGGCACTGTCATACTCTGTTTCCGTGTCAATATATTTGCTGTTTGCCGCCATGTATGCGGTGAGTTCACCTGCGTTATTGAATGAAGAATAATCAATTGAGGAAAAAAAAGCATCCGAAAGTCGGCCTATTGAAGTGTATCCCAAGTTGGTCTCGTACTGCGTCAGGTCATCCTGACTTTCTATTTCTAGTATTTTTTGGTATAGCTGCAACGTGTTTTGGAATGACAACATGCTGTACCCATCCTTGGTACTAATATTGTTAGAATGGCCGTATTTGTTGGCTTCCTGTTCTTTACTGCATGAGACGAATAGGGCAACCAAGAGTGCTAGACATGCTAACCACTGCACCTTCCCTTTTTTCAAGGCTTCTGTATCAATAATGTTCGTATTCATTGTTATTTCGATTGGCTCTAGTTTGATAAAAGACTGATTTTTTAACAGCATCGAAGATGCTGAATTTCAATAACCCCACACAAGGAACGCAGTGTGGGGTCAACGAAAACCCTACTACTCAGCGTCCCGGAGGGACGCGACAATGGGAAAG